>JACAEF010000005.1 GCA_013388985.1 Rhodocyclaceae bacterium | reverse complement strand
TTCATGAACGCGCGCCCCCCCGCCCCGCCCTCGCGGGGGGGGAGACTCATGGCGAGCTGCGCTCGACTGCCGCGTTCAAGTCAATGCGGCTCGCCACGCGGCGAGCTTGTCGGCATAGCTCCAGCCCGCGTTCGCCGGGCTGGTCGAGGGCAGGATCAGCGTCTCGAAGCCCAGCGCCGCGAGCCGGGGCGCGAAGCGTCCCGCGGTGCGGCCATTGAAGCAGACGCGCCGCAGGGGGTGCCGTCCCGCCAGCGCCGACTTTGTGAGTGACGCGAAATCGTTCGGCACGCCGTTCCTGATCGCGGCATCGAGGCTGCCGAGCCGCTCGCAGCTTCGATAGACATCCCAGATCGCCAGCCCCGCCGCCTTGACGGCCGCCTGCTTCGCGGCATAGTCCATGTCCGTCAGCGGCAGGCCGAGGATCTCGCCGAGGATTTTCCAGAACTGGTTGCGCGGATGCGCGTAATACTGCGCGGCGGCCAGAGACGCCTCGGATGGGAACGAGCCCAGGATCAGCACCCGGGCTCGTTCGTCGATGATCGGGGGCAATCCCTGAAGGAGTGTCACTTGCCCCCGAGGCTCATCGACAGCATCAGGTCGTTGATGCGCTTGACGAAGGTGGCCGGATCGTCGAGCTGGCCACCTTCGGCCAGGAGCGCCTGGTCGAACAGCACTGCCGCCCAGTCGTCGAACTTCGCCTCTTCGTTCTTCAGGCGCAGCACCGCCGGATGCTTCGGGTTGATCTCGAGGATCGGCTTGGAGACCGGTGCCTTCTGGCCAGCCGCCTTGAGGATGCGCGCGAGGTTGCCGGAAACGTCGTGCTCGTCCGCCACCAGGCAGGCCGGGCTGTCGGTGAGCCGGTGCGTGACACGCACTTCCTTGACGCGCTCGCCGAGGCTCTTGGCGATCTTCTCGGTGAGCTCCTTGAATTCGCCGGCCTCCTTTTCGTGCTCTTTCTTCTCCGCCTCGTCTTCGAGCTTGCCCAGATCCAGACCGCCCTTGGCGACGGAAACCAGCGGCTTGCCCTCGAACTCGGTCAGATGCGAGACCACCCATTCATCGACGCGGTCGGAGAGCAGCAACACCTCGATGCCCTTCTTGCGGAAGATTTCGAGATGCGGGCTGTTCTTCGCCGCGTTGAAGCTCTCGGCGGTGACGTAGTAGATCTTCTCCTGGCCTTCCTTCATGCGGCCGACGTAATCGGCCAGCGACACGGTCTCGTCGGCGGTGTCGGCATGCGTCGAAGCGAAGCGCAAAAGCTTCGCGATCTTCTCCTGGTTGGCGAAGTCCTCGCCGACGCCCTCCTTGAGCACGCGGCCGAATTCATTCCAGAACTTCGCGTATTTCTCCTTGTCGTTCTCGGCCATGTCAGCCAAGAGGCCCAGCACCTTGGCGGTACAGCCCTTCCTGATCGTCTCGATGTCCTTCGATTCCTGCAGGATCTCGCGCGAGACGTTCAAGGGCAGGTCGGCGGAATCGACCACGCCACGCACGAAACGCAGGTAGAGCGGCATCAGCTGCTCGGCGTCGTCCATGATGAACACGCGCCGCACATAGAGCTTGACGCCGTGACGGGCATGGCGATCCCACAGGTCGAAGGGGGCATGGGCGGGGAGGTAGAGCAGCAGCGTGTATTCCTGCTTGCCCTCGACCTTCGCATGCACCCAGGCGAGCGGGTCGTCGTAATCGTGGGCGACATGCTTGTAGAAGGCCTTGTAGTCGTCTTCCGCAATCTCGTTCTTCGGCTTGGCCCACAGCGCGGAGGCCTGATTCACGGTCTCCCATTCATCGAGTTTGACCTCCTTGCCGTCCTTCCACTCTTCCTTCCTCATCAGGATCGGCTGGACGATGTGGTCGGAATACTTGCGGATGATGGATTTCAGCTTCCAGGCGGAGAGCAGGTCGTCCTGCCCCTCCCGGAGATGCAGCGTGATCTCGGTGCCATGCTCGGGGCGCTCGATCATCGCGACGGTGAATTCGCCGCCGCCGTCCGAGCTCCATTCGACGCCCTGGTCGGGTTTCTCGCCGGCGCGGCGCGTCTTCACCGTGACCTTGTCGGCGACGATGAACGACGAGTAGAAGCCGACGCCGAACTGGCCGATCAGATGCGCGTCCTTCTGCTGATCGCCGGTGAGCCTGGCGAAGAATTCGCGCGTGCCGGACTTGGCGATGGTGCCCAAGTTCGCGATCACCTCGTCGCGGTTCATGCCGATGCCGTTGTCGGCCACCGTGATCGTGCGCGCCTCCTTGTCGTAATCGACGCGGATCCTGAAGTCGCCGCCGCCTTCGAGCAAGGCGGCATTGTGCAACGCCTCGAAGCGCAGCTTGTCGCAGGCATCCGACGCGTTCGAGATCAGCTCGCGCAGGAAGATCTCGCGGTTGCTGTAGAGCGAGTGGATCATCAGGTGGAGCAGCTGCTTCACCTCGGCCTGGAAGCCCAGGGTTTCCTTGTCTGCAGTCGCGGTAGTCATTGCGGATTCCTCCGGAAAAGACCCCGACGATGTGAGGGCGACGCGGGCCGATTTCAAGCGTAGCGGATTTCGAGGATCTCGATTTCGCGCGGTCCGGCCGGGCTCTGGAACTTGACGATATCGCCCTCGCGCGCCTTCATCAGCGCCCGCGCCAGCGGCGAGATCCAGCTGATCCTGCCGTTGGCCGGGTCGGCCTCGTCGATACCGACGATCTGGTAGGTGACCGGCGCCGCATCATCGGCATCGAGATAGGCGACGGTCACGGTGGCGCCGAAGAACACCTGCTCCAGGTTGGTCTGCAGCGCCGGATCGACCACCTCGGCATTGTCGAGCCGCTTTTGCAGGTAGCGGATGCGCCGGTCCATCTCCCTGAGCCTCTTCTTGCCGTAGATGTAATCGCCGTTTTCCGAACGGTCGCCGTTGGAAGCGGCCCAGGCGACGACCTGCGTGAGGTGCGGGCGCTCGACCTTGACGAGCCGCTCGAACTCCTCGCGCATCGCGCGATGGCCGGCCGGCGTCATGTAGTTCTTGGTGCCGGCGGGCAACGCGGGCTGACCGGAAAGGTCGTCCTCGTCGTCTTCGTGGTCGGTTTCCTTGACGAAAGCCTTGTTCATGGTCGGGGTGCCGTCTCACCAGAGCCGATTTTTTTGCGCATTTTACCGGCCCGATTGCCAAACCCCGGCATCCGGCATAGGATGGCCGGCATGACCCTGCCCGACGATCCGCAAGCCCTGCAGGCGCTGCTGGACGAAATGAAGATCGAGCACCGCGATCTCGACGCCAGCATTACCCGGCTGGAAGAGAATCCGCCGCACGACGAGCTGCTGCTGCGCCGTCTGAAGAAGCGCAAGCTGCTGCTCAAGGACCGCATCGCGGCGGTGGAGCGGATGCTCGGCCCCGACCTGATCGCCTGATCTTCAAGCTCTCGGGCGCAGATGCGGATGCTTCAGCGGACCGCGCGGCCGATAGCCGTGGGCATGCGCGCTGTTTTCGACTTCCACCGAAATGATGTTGATCTGCCCATGGCGCACGCCGCGCTCCGCCGTCAAGGCGTCGGCGAAGGCGCGCACGCTCGCGGTCGGGCCGCGCAGGATCACGCTCTCCAGGCAGTTGTCGTGATCGAGATGCGCGTGCATCGTCGCCACCGTCAGATCGTGGTGGGCATGCTGCAGCTCCGTCAGCCGCTCGGCCAAGTCACGCGCGTGGTGGTCATAGACATAGGACAGGTTGGCGACGCAATGCCCCGTTCCAGCCTCCTGGCGCGCGCTTTCGAGCCACTCGCGCAACAGGTCACGAACCGCTTCGGAGCGATTGCGGTAACCGCGTTGTCCGATCAGCGCATCGAACTCGCGCGCCAGCGCCTCGTCCAATGAAATGGTGATACGTTCCATATACTCTCGCCCTCCCAACGATGAAAGGATACGCCATGAAACTCGACGATGCCGCGCTCGACCAGCTGTTCCGCACCGCGCGCACCCACAACGCCTGGCAGGACAAGCCGGTGCCCGACACCTTGCTCCGCGAGCTCCACGAGCTGATGAAATGGGGCCCGACCAGCGCCAACTGCTGGCCCTTGCGCGTGGTCTATGTGAAATCGGCGCAAGCCAAGGAGCGTCTGATCCCGCTGCTGATGGAAGGCAACCGCGCCAAGGTGCGGGCCGCGCCGGTGACCGCGATCCTCGGCATGGACATGGCTTTCTACGAGCAGCTGCCGAAGCTGTTTCCGCATACCGACGCCCGTTCCTGGTTCGCCGGCAATCCGGCGCTGATCGAGGCCACCGCGTTCCGCAACTCCAGCCTGCAAGGCGCCTACTTCATGCTCGCCGCGCGAGCGCTGGGCCTCGACTGCGGCCCGATGTCCGGCTTCGACAATGCAGCGGTCGATGCCGAGTTCTTCGCCGGCACGACGGTCAAGTCCAACTTCATCTGCAGCCTCGGCTACGGCGATCCGGCCGGGCTGTTCCCGCGCAGCCCGCGCCCGAGCTTCGACGAGGTTTGCAAGATTCTCTGAATGCCGCTCCTCAAACTCGACCACGGCCATCTCGCCTACGGCCATGTCCCACTGCTCGACGCGGCGGATTTCCAGCTCGACGCCGGCGAGCGCGTCGCGCTGATCGGCAGGAACGGCAGCGGCAAATCCTCGCTGCTCGCCGTACTGGCCGGCAAGGCGCACCTCGACGATGGCACGCTGTGGATGCAACCCGGCCTCAGGATCGGGTATGTCCCCCAGGAGCCGCCGCTCGATCCCGCGCTGACGGTCTTCGCAACCATCGTCGCCGGCATGGGCGAGACCGCCCGGTTGCTCACCGAATATCATGAGGTCGCACAGCGGCTCGGCGAGCCGTCCGCGGATCACGACCGCCTGCTCGCGCGTATGGACGCCTTGCAGCACGAGATGGAGCGCCTCGGCGTCTGGTCCTACGAAACCAGGGTGGAACAGGTGGTCACGCGTTTTGGCCTCGACGCCGACGCGCTGGTCGGCACGCTCTCCGGCGGCCAGAAGAAGCGTCTGGCACTGGCGCAGGCGCTGGCGGTCGCCCCCGACCTGTTACTGCTTGACGAACCGACCAACCACCTCGACATCGCCGCGATCGAATGGCTCGAGGACTTCCTGCTCGAAAGCCGCCTCACCCTGCTGTTCGTCACGCACGACCGGCGCTTTCTCGACCGCCTGGCAACGCGCATCGTCGAGCTCGACCGCGGCCGGCTGGCGAGCTACCCTGCCGGGTTCGCGATCTACCGCGAGCGCAAGGAACGCGAACTCGCCGACGAGGCGAAGGCCAATGCGCGCGCCGACAAGCTGCTCAAGGAAGAGGAAGCCTGGATCCGCCAGGGCGTCGAGGCACGCCGCACGCGCGCCGTGTTCCGCGTGCAGCGGCTCGAACGGCTGCGCGCCGAACGCGCCGCGCGGCGCGAACGGCTCGGCGAGGCGAAGCTGCGCCTCGATGGCGGAGAAAAGAGCGGGCAGGTGGTGGCCGAGCTCGACCACGTCAGCAAGGTCTTCGGCGACAAGCCCGTCGTGCGCGACTTCTCCTGCCGCATCCTGCGTGGCGACCGCATCGGCATCATCGGTCCCAATGGCGCCGGCAAGACGACATTGCTGCGTCTCATCCTCGGCGAACTGCCGCCCGACGGCGGCACGGTGAAGCGCGGCACGAAGCTGGAGATCGCCTATTTCGACCAGTTCCGCGCCCAGCTCGACCCCGAAGCGACGCTCGCCGACGTGATCTCGCCGGGCTCCGAGTGGGTCGAGATCGCCGGCACGAAGAAGCACGTCGTCGGTTACCTGGGCGATTTCCTGTTCGCGCCGCAACGCGCCCGCTCGCCGGTGAAATCGCTCTCCGGCGGCGAGAAGAACCGCCTGCTGCTGGCGCGGCTGTTCGCGCGGCCGGCCAACGTGCTGGTGCTCGACGAGCCGACCAACGACCTCGACATCGAGACGCTCGACCTGCTCGAAGACCTGCTGCAGGACTACCCCGGCACGGTGTTCCTGGTGAGCCACGACCGCGCCTTCCTCGACGCGATCGTGACGCAAACGATCGCCGCGGAAGGCGAAGGCCGCTGGCGCGAATATGCCGGCGGCTACAGCGACTGGGCGGCCCATCAGCGCGCACGCCGGGAGGCCGAACACGACGCGCCGCCGCTGTCGAAGTCGGCGCTGGTGGCACGGCACGAAGCGAAGACGAACCCCGGCAGGCTCAGCTGGAAAGAGCAGCAGGAGCTTAAAGCCCTGCCCGAGCGCATCAGCGCGCTCGAAACCGAACAGCGCGAGCTGGCGCGCCGCCTCGAAGACCCCACGCTGTATGACGATCCACGACAGGCGCAGGCCGTCGCGGGCCGGCTGGCCGCGATCGACGACGAACTGCTCACCCTGCTGGAGCGCTGGGAAAGCCTCGAAACTCGTCTAAAGTGATATGGCAGGATTTTTTCCGACCAGAAAAGAGGCGGATGGAGAGCGTTTCGAACTTTCGTCAAGCCCCTCGCCCCGGGCGCTGATGATGCGGCGCAGCAAAGATGACGGGATTCCGAGCCGCCCGCGAATCCATACAACAGACTGATTTTTTGCATCCTTTTTTCCGCGCTCGACCTACTAGATCTAGTGGTAAAAAGTTTGACAGCCACTAGAAAAAAACGTAACGCTTTGATTTTCCGGAAAGCAAAAATTTTTTGCTTTGACGTTTTCCGGGTTCTCGCTAAGCTTCGGCCTCGCCCGACTTCCCCTCAACCCACCCGATTCGTGACCCGACCATGATGACCGAACAGACCACCGACCAAGACAGCATTGGAGAGGCGCAGGAACACACCGGGCAGCTCGGCCTGCTCCTGCCGCAGGAGATTTCCGGCGAGGTGTTGCTGGAAAAATATGCCAAGGGGAACGAGCGCAACGTCCATGACGTGCGCGCCCGTGTCGCCCACGCGCTGGCCTCCATCGAGGCGGAAGATCGGCGCGCCTTCTGGCAGGAACGCTTCCTCGACGCCCAGGAAAACGGCTTCATCCCCGCCGGCCGCATCAATTCGGCCGCCGGCACCGATCTGTGCGCGACGCTGATCAACTGCTTCGTGCAGCCGGTCGGCGATTCGATCTCCGAAGTGGTCGATGGCCGCCCCGGCATCTACACGGCGCTGGCGCAGGCGGCGGAGACGATGCGTCGCGGCGGCGGTGTCGGCTACGACTTTTCCAGCATCCGCCCGGTCGGCGCCTTCGTCCGCGGCACCCATTCGCGTGCCTCCGGCCCGGTCTCCTACATGCGCGTCTTCGACCGCTCCTGCGAGACCGTCGAATCCGCCGGCGCGCGCCGCGGCGCGCAGATGGGTGTGCTGCGCTGCGACCATCCCGACATCGAAGCCTTCATCCACGCCAAGGACCAGGGCGACCTGACCAACTTCAACATCTCGGTCGGCGTCACCGACGCCTTCATGCAGGCCGTCGAGGCCGGCACCGAGGTCGAGCTCGTGCATCGCGCCGAGCCCACCGACGAGTTGAAGCAGGCGGGCGCCTATCAGCGCGACGATGGCCTGTGGGTCTATCGCAAGGTGCCGGCCCGCGAGCTGTGGGACCAGATCATGCGCTCGACCTACGACCATGCCGAGCCGGGCATCCTGTTCATCGACCGCATGAACAAGGACAACAACCTCAACTACTGCGAGACGATCGAGGCCACCAACCCCTGCGCCGAACAGCCGCTGCCGCCCTATGGCTGCTGCTGCCTCGGCTCGATCAACCTGACGCTGTTCGTGCGCCAGCCGTTTTCGGAAACCGCCGACTTCGATTACGCCGGCTTCGGCAAGGTGATCGAGGTCGCGATCCGCATGCTCGACAACGTGCTCGACGTCACCCACTGGCCGCTGCCGCAGCAGCAGGCCGAAGCCGCGGCCAAGCGCCGCGTCGGCCTGGGCTTCACCGGCCTCGGTGATGCATTGATCATGCTCGGCCTGCGCTACGACACCCACGAGGCGAGGAAGACCGCCGCCAAGATCGCCGAGTTCATGCGTGACCGCGCCTATCTGACCTCGGTCGAGCTCGCCAAGGAGCGCGGCCCCTTCCCGCTGTTCAATGCCGACCTGTATCTGACCGGCGGCAATTTCGCCTCGCGATTGCCGCAGCCCATCAAGGACGCGATCCGCAAGCACGGCATCCGCAACTCGCATCTCTTGTCGATCGCGCCGACCGGCACCATATCGCTGGCCTTCGCCGACAATGCCAGCAACGGCATCGAGCCGCCTTTCTCCTGGACCTACATGCGCAAGAAGCGCATGCCCGACGGCACCCACAAGGAGTACGCCGTCGAGGATTACGCCTGGCGCCTCTACAAGCATCTCGGTGGCGACACGAACGCGCTGCCCGACTATTTCGTCACCGCGCTGGAGATTTCGGCCAAGGCCCACGAGGAGATGGTCGCCGCGGTCGCGCCCTACATCGACACCTCGATCTCGAAGACGGTGAATGTCCCCGCCGACTACCCTTACGCCGAATTCGAGGATCTCTACCTGGTCGCCTGGAAGTCCGGCTTGAAGGGCCTGGCCACCTACCGGCCGAATGCGGTGCTCGGCAGCGTGCTGTCGGTCGAGCCGCAGCAGTCGGCCCAGGCCCAGAACACCTCATCGCGTCCGCAGGACGTCACGATCGACGGCGCGAACCGCCGCCTCTCGATCGGCTCGCTGCCCGCGCCGGTGCTGGCTTCCTTGCGCTGGCCGGGGCGTCCGCGCCTGCCCGACGGCAACGCCGCCTGGACTTACATGATCGAGACGCCGCATGGCGAATTCGCGCTGTTCGTCGGCCAGATCGAGAACGAAAAGCGCCAGCAGGTGCCTTTCGAAGTCTGGGTCAATGGCACCGAACAGCCGCGGGGCCTGGGCGCGGTCGCCAAGACCCTGTCGATGGACATGCGCGCCAACGATCCGGCCTGGCTGAAACTCAAGCTCGACGTGCTGGCCAGCACGGTCGGCGACGAACCCTTCGAGATGCCCTTTCCGCCGCATGGCGAGCTGAAGCTGATGCCCGGCGCCGTTTCGGCGCTGGCGCAGGTGATTCGCTACCGCTGCGAGCAGCTCGGCGCCTTGGTCACCGACGGTGCGACCCCGGTGCTCGACTGCATGTTTTCCCGCGATGAGCCGAAGACCGGCACCGACGGCACGCTCTCCTGGACCGTCGACATCGTCAATCCGGCCTCGCGCGAGGATTTCGTGCTGGGTCTCAAGGAGATCACGCTGCCCGACGGCGTCACGCGCCCCTATTCCTGCTGGCTCTCCGGCAACTATCCGCGCGCGCTCGACGGGCTCACCAAGCTGCTCTCGCTCGACATGCGCGTGATGGATCCGGCCTGGATCGGCATGAAGCTCAGGAAGCTCCTCAACTATCCCGAGCCGCTGGGCGACTTCATGGCGCGCGTGCCCGGCTCGAACAAGCAGCAGAACTGGCCGTCGACGGTCGCCTACATCGCGCGGCTGATCATCCATCGCTACGCGATGCTCGGCATCCTCGACGAACAGGGCTTCCCGACCCGCGAGATGGGCATCCTCGAACGGCCAAGCGAGCGACGCGGCGACCTCAAGGTCACGCAGGGCTCGCTCTGCCCGGAATGCGGCAACATGACCGTGATCAGAAAGGACGGGTGCGATTTTTGCACGGCCTGCGGCGCGGTCGGCAGCTGCGGGTGAGCTCATCCCGGCCCGGGGATGACACCCGGGCCGGAAATTCTGTTACATTATTCACCCACCAGCGCGCTCATGCGCCGGTTTGATTGGGGAATATGCATTGCACTCCCCCGCCGTCTCGCCAGGCTTTTCCTGACGGCAGCAGGTATGGCAGACATACCGGTTATCCATTTTTCATTTTTTTGATTGATCGGGAATCCCTTGGAGAACGAAGACCTTTCCTCTCCCGTCGCCGCGTCCGACGCAGCCGTCGCGGCGCCAGTCGTGGCCAGTGCGCCACCGCCTCCGGCATTCGATCCGCGCCGCCGCATCCGGGAATTGCTCGCGATTCCGGAGCGCGACCGCACCGATGCCGAATGGGACGAATTGAACGAGCTCGAAATCCAGACCGCACCGGGCAATCGCATCGGCAATCAGCCGCCGGCCAGCTATGGCGGCAAGCCCGCGTTCCATGCCAAGCACCGCTTGAAAGGCAAGGCGAAGGGCAAACCCGGCCCCGGCGGCAACCGCCCGGGCGGCGGCAAACCGCAGCATCAGCCGAACAAACCCCGCCCCGCCTGATTCCGTCACGGCGGCAACCCGTTTCACGCCCCTGGCTGCGCCTGCCGCGCTGACTCAATGACCGTTCCGGCCGTCCCTCGCCCAGCGGCCACCAGCTCGGGACAGCTATGGTGGTGGCTGCCGCGCGTTTCGATTCTGCTGCTCGTCAGCGGGATCTTCGCATTGTTCTGGTATCTCCAGCGCAGCGACCGGGAAGAGCAGCGCGCGACGCTGATCAGCGACATGCTCTGGCTCGAGCAGAGCCTGCGCTTCGTCCTCGATCACAACGAGGATCTGCTCGGACGCTTCGATCCGCAGCGCATCGCCCGGCGCGAGACCTTCGAGGCCCACGCCGCCCCCCTCGTCACCAGCAACTCCGGTGTGATCCAGGTGCTCTGGCTGGCGCCCTCCGGCGAGAAGCTCGATGCCTACCCGCCGGTCGCCGACGCCCCGTCCGTCGCTTCCCCCGCCACAGGCGCGGCGACGCAGCGACTCGCCGGTTCGGTCGCCCATGCGGTCTATGGCCCCCCCTACCCCGTCGGCAGCGACTGGCAATTCGACGTCCTTGTGCCGGTCTTCCGTAGCGGGGAACTGGCCGGCATCGCCGTCGGCGTCTATTCGATCCGCCGTCTGCTGGCAGATACCGTGCCGTGGTGGATCGCCGAACGCTACCGCATCGCGATCGTCGACCAGTCGGGCCAGCGGCTCGGTCAGCGTTCCAACATCGCGGAACTGGAAACGGACAACGATTATCAGATGCCCTTCGATCCCCCCGGCCATGGCCTGATCCTGCATGCCACGCCCTACCGCAGCGCCACGCCGATGGCCGGCCGGGTGATCATGACGGGCCTGGCTTTTCTGGCGGCGCTGGTGCTGTTCAGCCTGTGGACGCTGCGCCGCCATGTGCAGGGACGGCTGGCGGCGGAAAGCGCGCTGCAAAACGAAGTCGCCTTCCGCAAGGCGATGGAGGATTCGGTGCAGACAGGGCTGCGCGCGCGCAATCTCGACGGCCGCATCACCTACGTCAATCCGGCGTTCTGCCGCATGGTCGGCTTCTCGCCCGAGGAACTGATCGGCCGCCTGCCGCCAATGCCTTACTGGGCCGAGGAGTATCTCGACGAAACGCGCGCGATGCACGCCAAGGTGCTCGCCGGCGAGGCGCCCAGCGAAGGCTTCGAAATCAAGCTCAAGCGCCGCAACGGCGAAATCTTCGATGCATTGATCATCGAGGCGCCGCTGATCGACAGCCAGGGCCGGCATACCGGCTGGATGGGTTCGGTGGTCGACATCACCGAGCGGAAACGGGTCGCCGAACTGGCGCGCCAGCAGGAAGAGCGTCTGCAGGCGAGCGCCCGCCTGATCACGATGGGGGAGATGGCTTCGAGCCTCGCCCACGAGCTGAACCAGCCGCTGGCGGCGATCTCCAGCTATGCCACCGGCTGCCGCAACCTGATCGCCGCCGGCGCGCCGCAAAGCGAGATCGACGGCGCGATCGCCAAGTGCCAGCAGCAGGCCCAGCGGGCCGGCCGCATCATCCGCCGCATCTATGAATTCGTACGGCGCCAGGAGCCGAAGAGCGAGCCCTGCGACATCGGCATCCTGCTCGCCGACCTGGTCACCTTGCTGGAGAGCGAGGCCCGCCGCCAGCGGGTGCGCCTCCAGCGCGACATCGCGCCGGATCTACCGATCCTGCAGGCGGACCGCATCCTGCTCGGCCAGGCCATCCTCAATCTGATGAAGAATGGCATCGACGCGATGAGCCAGACGGACGAGGCGGCGCGCCAGCTCACCTTGCGCGCCGCCTTGCATGACGGGCAGGTGCTGATCTCGGTCGCCGATCGTGGCTGCGGCATCGAGCCGGAGACCGCCGCCCAGCTGTTCGAGCCGTTCTACACCACCAAGCAGGAAGGGCTCGGCGTCGGCCTCAAGATCTGCCGCTCGGTCGTCGAGGCCCACCACGGCCGCCTCTGGTTCGAAGCGAATCCCGCCGGCGGCACGATCTTCCATATCGCGCTACCATTGCCGGCGACATGACGACCCCCGGCATGGCCTATCTCGTCGATGACGACGCCGCGCTGCGCGACGCCATTCCCTGGCTGCTGCGCTCGCGCGGCATCCCTTGCCGTGCCTGGGAATCGGCCGAGGCCTTCCTCGCCGACTACAACGACGAGATGAGCGGTTGCCTGATCCTCGATCTGCGCATGAGCGGCATGACCGGCAGCGAGCTCCACGAGCGCTTGCTCGAGCGCGGCTGCGCGATGCCGGTGATCTTCCTCACCGGCCACGGCGACGTGCCGCTGGCGGTGAAAGCCCTGAAGCGCGGCGCCTTCGACTTCATCGAAAAACCGTTCAACGACAACGAGCTCGTCGACCGCGTGCACGAGGCGCTGCAGCACGAAAAAAATCGGCGCTGGCAGGACGGCATGAAAGCCGCCGTGATGGAACGGCTCGCCACCCTCACCGAGCGCGAACGCGAAGTGATGGAGCGCATCCTCGCCGGCAAGCTCAACAAGGTGATCGCCGACGAGCTGTCGATCGCGATGCGCACCGTCGAAGTGCACCGCGCCCATATCTTCGAGAAGATGGGCGTGCGCTCGGCCGTCGAACTCGCTCAGCGGCTCTCGCTGCTCGGCCCGCCCGGCTCCAGATAGAGCCGACCGCGACGGCGCAGCAGGCGATGCGTGCCGAGCTCTACGGCCGGATGGCGGTCGCCGGCGGCATCGAGCATCTGCCTGAGCGCCTCGCGCAGGCGCGCCTCGCTCGGGATCGCGACCCGTGCCTGCGCCAGCAGGTAGCGCAGCGCATTGCGCGCGCGCGGCTCGGGAAGCGCTTCGAGCCGCGCGAGGTCGAGCGGAAAGCCGTCATTGCCGGCCAGGTCGAGACGCGCCAGATCGTCGAGTAGCGCCTGCGCCTCGCCGAACCGCGCAGCCGCGGCGGCGAGATTGCGTGCCGCCGCCGGGAAACGCTGCGCCAGCGGCGCGAGGATGCGATGGCGCAGAAAATTGCGCGAGTGACGGACGTCCGCATTGCTCTCGTCCTCGATCCACGCCAACCGATGCGCCTGGGCATAGGCCTCGATCTCCGCGCGGCCGATGGACAAGAGCGGCCGCAGCAGCCGGCAGCTCGCCTCCTGCATCGCCGCCGCGCCCGCGAGCCCCGCGCCGCGCAGCAGGTTGAACAGCAGCGTTTCGGCCTGATCGTCGCGATGATGGGCGAGCACGATCCAATCCGCCGCCGTGCGCGCGAACACCGCATGACGCGCGCGCCGCGCCGCCGCTTCGAGCCCGTCCCGGGAGTCACGTTCGACCGCGACACGCACGCATTCGAACGGCACCGCGAGGGAGCGGGCAAAAGCAGCGCAGAAATCCGCCCAGGCGTCGGCACGCGGACTCAGGCCGTGATGGACGTGCAGCGCGGCGAGTCCCTCCGGGCGCAGCCCCGCCAGGACATGCAACAGGACGACGGAATCGATGCCGCCCGACAACCCGACGACCAGCCGCGAGCCGGGCGGCGCATGGCGTGCCAGGCAGGCCGCCAGAACCGCCGGCAACCGCTCAGTGGAGGGCGAGTTCCTTGAATTTGCCATGACTCATCAAGCGCTGGTAGCGGCGCTCGACGAGCTCGTCGGCAGAAAGCCCCTGCAGGCCGCGCAGCGCATCCTGCAGGGCCTTCTTCAGCCCGGCGGCGGCGGCCCGCGGATCCCGGTGCGCCCCGCCAAGCGGTTCGTTGATGACGCGATCGATCAGGCCGAGCGTCTTCAGGCGCGCCGCCGTGATGCCCAGCGTCTCGGCCGCCTCCGGGGCACGCTCCGCGCTCTTCCAGAGAATCGACGCGCAGCCTTCGGGCGAGATCACCGAATAGGTCGCGTATTGCAGCATCATCACCACGTCGCCGGCGGCGATGGCCAGCGCGCCGCCCGAGCCGCCCTCGCCGATGATCGTGCACACCACCGGCACCTTCAGTTCGGCCATCACATACAGATTGCGGCCGATCGCCTCGGACTGGCCGCGTTCCTCGGCGCCAATGCCGGGATAGGCCCCGGGCGTGTCGACGAAGGTGAATACCGGCATGCCGAACTTTTCCGCCAGACGCATCAGCCGCAGCGCCTTGCGATAGCCTTCGGGACGGGGCATGCCGAAATTGCGGTGAATCTTCTCCTTGGTGTCGCGCCCCTTCTGATGACCGATCACCACGCAGGACTGGCCATTGAAGCGCGCCAGGCCGCCGACGATCGCCGGGTCGTCGGCAAAGGCACGATCGCCGTGCAGCTCGAGGAAATCGTTGAAGATCATGCCGATATAGTCGAGCGTATAGGGCCGCTGCGGATGGCGCGCCACCTGTGCGATCTGCCACGGCGTCAGCTTGGCGTAGATTTCCTTGACGAGCGCCGCGCTCTTGCTCTCCAGCCGGCCGATCTCGTCGGAGATATCCACTGCCGAATCGTCCTGGACGTAGCGCAGTTGCTCGATTTTCCCTTCGAGCTCGGCGATCGGCTGCTCGAAATCCAGAAAGGTCGTCTTCATGGTGGGGATTCTACTGGAAGGTGCCGCTCCGCCAGCGCCGACTTTCACACCCTGCGCCAGGTGGTGCCCTGCGGCCCGTCTTCGAGGATGATGCCGGCGGCTTTCAGTTCGTCGCGGATACGGTCGGCCTCGGCAAAGTTCCTCGCCTTCTTCGCCGCGGTGCGCGCGGCGACCTTGGCATCGACCTCCTCTGCACTCAACCCTGCGCCGGCCGCCGGGCCGGCTTGCAGGAATTCGAGCGGATCGCGTTGCAAGAGCCCCAGTACCCCGCCCAGTCCTTTCAACTGTTCCGCCAGCCGGGCATCCTTGCTGCGATTCACCTCGTTGGCGAGGTCGAACAGCGCCGCGATCGCCTCCGGGGTAGAAAAGTCGTCGTCCATCGCCGCCTTGAAGCGCTGCGCATGGGCTTCGTTCCAATCGACCTGCGGCGGCACGTCGAAACCTTTCAGCGCGGTGTAGAGCCGGGTGAGCGCGGCCTTCGCATCCTCGAGATGGGCATCGGAATAGTTCAGCGGGCTGCGGTAGTGCGCGCGCAGGATAAAGAAGCGCACGACTTCCGGGTGATATTTCTTCAGCACGTCGCGGATGGTGAAGAAGTTGCCGAGCGATTTCGACATCTTTTCGTCATCGACGCGCACGAAGCCGTTGTGCATCCAGTAATTAACGAAGGGGTGCCTCTCGTTCGCGTTCATCGCGCCTTCGGACTGCGCGATCTCGTTCTCGTGATGCGGAAACTGCAGGTCCTGGCCGCCGCCGTGGATGTCGAAATGTTCGCCGAGCAGTTTCGAGCTCATCGCCGAGCATTCGATGTGCCAGCCCGGACGGCCCGGCCCCCAGGGCGAATCCCATCTGACCTCGGTGGTGTCCTCCGGTTTGGCATGCTTCCAGAGCACGAAGTCGAGCGGATCCTGCTTGCCTTCCATCACATCGACCCGCTCGCCGGCGCGCAGGTCTTCGAGCGACTTGCCGGAGAGCCTGCCATAGCCCGGAAACTTGCGCACCGCGTAGCAGACGTCGCCGTTCGCGGCGACATAGGCATAACCGTTCCTTTCCAGTCGTTCGATCAGCTCCAGCATCGCCGGCACGTATTCGGGGGCGCGCGGCTCGAAATCCGGGCGCGCGACGCCGAGCGCGTCGGCATCCTCGTGCATCGCCGCGATGAAGCGGTCGGTGAGACTGCGGATCGACTCGCCGTTCTCGGCCGCGCGCCTGATGATCTTGTCGTCGATATCGGTGATGTTGCGCACATAGGTGACCTGATAGCCGCTGGCCTTGAGCCAGCGCACCACCATGTCGAAGACCACCATCACCCGCGCATGGCCGAGATGGCAATAGTCATAGACGGTCATGCCGCAGACGTAGAGGCGCACGCGGCCGGGCTCGATGGGCACGAACTCCTGCACGGAGCGGGTCAGCGAATTGAAGATTTTCAGCATGGGAAGCCGGTTGCATCGAACAAAAGGCTAGAATCATACGTCGTTTGTTCAATCACGGAGTCACCATGAAGCACCTGTTGGCGTTGTCGTCCGCCCTATTTTTCTCGCTGGCCGCGCTGGCGGCCAATCCCCAGGTCGAGCTGAAGACCAATCTCGGCACGATCGTCGTCGAGCTGGCCGCCGACAAGGCGCCGAAGACCGTCGAGAACTTCCTGCAATACGTCAAGGATGGCTTCTACAACGGCACGGTCTTCCATCGCGTGATCGACGGCTTCATGATCCAGGGCGGCGGCATGACGCCGGACATGAAGGAAAAGCCGACGCGCGCACCGATCGCCAACGAGGCGAAAAACGGCCTCAAGAACGTCACCGGCAGCATCGCAATGGCCCGGACGCGCGATCCGCACTCGGCCGCGGCGCAGTTCTTCATCAACGTCAAGGACAACACCTTCCTCGACTACCCGGGCCAGGACGGCTGGGGCTACGCGGTGTTCGGCCAGGTCGTGCAGGGCATGGACGTCGTGCAGAAGATCGCCAAGGTGCCGACCGGCAACGCCGGCTTCCACCAGAACGTCCCGCTCACCCCGGTCGTCATCGAAACCGCACGCATCCTCGACAAAAAATAAGGCCCCCGACATGATCAAGCTCACCACCAACCTCGGCGCCATCACCCTCGAACTCGATGCCGAGAAGGCGCCGAAGACCGTCGCCAACTTCCTCGACTACGTCCAGGCCGGCCATTACGATGGCACGATCTTCCACCGCGTGATCAACGGCTTCATGATCCAGGGCGGCGGCTTCACACCCGGCATGAAGCAGAAGCCGACCAAGGCGCCGATCGAGAATGAAGCGGCGAACGGGCTCAAAAACGTGCGCGGCACGATCGCGATGGCGCGCACCTCAGACCCGCACTCCGCGACCGCGCAGTTCTTCATCAATGTCGCCGACAACGATTTCCTCGACTTCCGCGCCCCATCGGGCAATGGCTGGGGCTATTGCGTGTTCGGCAGGGTCGTCGAAGGCATGGACGTCGTCGACAAGATCAAGGGCGTGAAGACCGGCAGCAAGGGCTTCCACCAGGACGTGCCCGTCGAGGACGTCATCATCGAGAAGGCGGAAGTCGTCTGAGCGAGCTGTTCATCTCCGACCTGCATCTCTCCCCGCTGGAGCCGGGGACGGTGCAGACCTTCCTCGACTTCCTCGCCGGTCCGGCGCGTGATGCCTCGCGCCTGACGATCCTCGGCGACCTGTTCGACTACTGGGCCGGCGACGACGATCTCGCCGACCCGTTCAACGCCCGCATCGTCGATGCATTGCGCGCGCTCTCCGACAGCGGGGTGATGCTCGAATTCATGGCCGGCAACCGCGACTTCCTGATCGGCGAGACCTTCGCCGCCGCCGCGGGGCTGACCCTGCTGCCCGACCCGCTCGTGCGCGAGATCGGCGGCATCAGGACGCTGCTCACCCATGGCGACGCGCTGTGTACCGACGATGTCGACTACCAGCGCTTTCGCGCGCAGGTGCGCGATCCGGCCTGGCGCAGTGCCTTCCTCGCCCGGCCCCTGGCCTCCCGCAAGCGCGAAATCGAAGCGCTGCGCTCGCAAAGCGAGCAGGAAAAACAAAACAAACCGGCAGCGATCATGGACGTGAATGCCGCTGCCGTCGCCGCCGCGCTCGCCGAGCACGACGCCAAAGCCATGATTCACGGGCATACCCACCGGCAAGGACGATACGATCACGCCGGACGCACCCGCTGGGTGCTCGGCGATTGGCATCCCGGCCGCGGCAATGCCCTGCTGTGCGACGCCGCCCGCTGGCGCTGGCTTACCATCACTTGACCTGGAGAGAATCACTCATGTCCCGCTTCCTGACCAAAGCTCTCGCCGCAGCGATCTGCTGCCTCTCCCTCAATGCCCTCGCCGACGTCAAGATCGGCGTGATCGCCTCCTCGACCGGGGTCACCGCCGTGGTCGGCATCCCGCAGAAGAATACCGTCGCGCTGCTGCCGACCGAGATCGGCGGCCAGAAGATCGAGTACATCGTGCTCGACGATGCCTCCGACCCGACCCATGCCGTCACCAACGTCAAGAAGCTCTTGACCGAGCACAAGGTCGATGCGCTGATCGGTCCGACGACGACGCCCGCGGCGCTGGCGATGCTCGATTTCGTCGCCGAGGCGAAGGTGCCGCTGGTGACGACGGTCGGCTCGTCCTCCATCGTGCTGCCGATGGACGAGAAGAAGAAATGGGTGTTCAAGACCACGCAGAACGACGACCTGATCGCCGAAGCGGTGATCGAGCACATGGTCGCCAACGGCGTCAAGACGCTCGGCTTCATCGGCTTCAATGACCCTTATGGCGAGAACTGGTACAAGGTCTTCGCGCCGATGGCCGAGAAAGCCGGCCTCAAGATCATCGCCAACGAACGTTTCATGCGCACCGATCAATCGGTGACCGGCCAGGCGCTGAAGATCATCGCCGCGAAGCCCGACGCCGTGTTCATCGCCGCCACCGGCGGCCCGGCGGTGCTGCCGCAGGCGGCGCTGCTCGAAAAGGGCTACAAGGGCAAGCTCTACCAGACCCACGGCGTCGCCACCAACGATTTCATCCGCATCGGCGGCGCCAAGGTCGAAGGCACGCTGATGGCGGGCGGCCCGATGCTGGTCGCCGACGACCTGCCGGCGAGCAACCCGATCAAGGCCGTCGCGCAGGGCTACATCAAGGCCTACGAAGCGAAATACGGCGCCGGCACGGCCTCGACCTTCGGCGCCAACACCTGGGATGCCGGGCTGCTGCTGCAGAAGGCGATTCCCGTCGCGCTGAAGAAGGCCCAGCCCGGCAGCGTCGAATTCCGCGCCGCCTTGCGCGACGCGCTGGAACAGACGCACGAACTGGTCGGCGCGCAGGGCGTGTTCAACATGACGCCGCAGAACCACAACGGCATGGACGCGCGTGCCCGCGTGATGATGACGGTGAAGAACGGGCGCTGGACGCTGATCCAGTGATCAGCGCCGGCGCGGCTTCTCGTCTTTCGCCACGGCCGGCCGACGCGCGGCGCGCGGTTTCTCGCCTTCACCCGGCTTCGCGGGACGGATCCTCAGCGGCTGCTGGCGCACCCGCGTGCGCTTGAGCGTTTCGAGAATCTCGGGGGGCAGCTCGGGTAGCTCGACCGTGCTGTAGTCGTCGAAGAGGTGGATCTGGCCGATCAGCCGGCCGTCGATGCCACCTTCGTTGGCGATCGCGCCGACGATCTCCTTCGGCAGCGCGCCCTGGCTCCTACCCACCTCGATGCGGTAGCGGACGATCGGCGCCCGGGCGAAGTCGCGCTGCGCTGACGGCGCCGCGCGCGGCTTGCGCTCGTGTTTTTCGAAACTCGGCGCTGACGACACGGCATCCACCGGTGCCTCGAAGCCCTCGGGCCGCAGCGGCCGCTCGCGCTGGACGAGGTAAGCCAGCGCCGCGGCGATCTGGCGCGTCGCCAGGCCATCCTCGCTTTCGATGCGCCGCACCACCTCGTAGAAGAAATCGAGGTTCTCCTCGGCCAGCGTGTCGAGGATCTGCTGGCGGAACTGCTGCACGCGGCGCTCGGCCACCTCGCCGCGCGTCGGCAAGCCAACCGGTTCGATCGGTTGGCGCGTGGCACGCTCGATCGCCTTGAGCATGCGCATTTCGCGCGGGCTGACGAACAGGATCGCCACGCCCGTCCTCCCGGCGCGGCCGGTGCGGCCGATGCGATGCACGTAGGCTTCGGTGTCGTAGGGGATGTCGTAGTTGATGACGTGCGAAATGCGCGGCACGTCCAGCCCACGCGCCGCGACGTCGGTGGCGACGACGATGTCGAGCGAGCCCGACTTGAGGCGCTCGATCACCTGCTCGCGCAGGCCCTGGGTCATGTCGCCGTTCAAGGCCGCGGCCTCGTAGCCGCGCGCTTCGAGCCGCTCGGCGAGTTCGACGGTCGCGGTCTTGGTGCGCACGAAGACGATCGCCGCATCGAAATCCTCCTCGACTTCGAGCATGCGCGTGAGCGCTTCGAGCTTGTCGGCGCCGGCGACTTTCCAGTATTTCTGCTTGATCGTCGAGACCGTCGCCGTCGTGGCGCGGATCTTCACCTGCTCGGGCTCCCTCAGGTAGCGGCTTGCGATGCGGCGGATCGGCTCGGGCATCGTCGCCGAGAAGAGCGCCGTCTGGCGCTCATCCGGCGTGTGTTCGAGGATCCATTCGACGTCGTCGATGAAACCCATGCGCAGCATCTCGTCGGCCTCGTCGAGCACCAGCGTTTTCAGCTGCGTGAGGTCGAGGCTCTTGCGCTCGAGATGATCCATGATGCGGCCCGGCGTGCCGACGATCACATGAGCGCCGCGCGACAGGGCCCGCAACTGGATCACCATGCTCTGGCCGCCGTAGATCGGCAGCACGTGAAAACCCGGCATGTGGTGCGCGTACTTCTGGAACGCCTCGGCGACCTGGATCGCCAGCTCACGCGTCGGGGTGAGCACCAGCGCCTGTGGCATCTTCTTGGCGAGGTCGAGACGCGCCAGCAGCGGCAGCGCGAAGGCGGCGGTCTTGCCGGTGCCGGTCTGGGCTTCGCCGAGCAGATCACGGCCGGCGAGCAGATGGGGAATGCAGGCCGCCTGGATCGGCGACGGCGTTTCGTAGCCGACCTCGGCGAGCGTGGAAAGCAGAAAGGGCGGCAACGCGAGCGCCGCGAAGGAATCGATGGAATGGGTCATGGGAAGCCTGCGCCTCGGCAGGAAAAAAGAAAGGGCCGCACAGGGCCTCGGCTCCGCATTATCGCAGAATCCGGCCCACCCGGTAGGGCGCCGGATCGATGGCAGGCGGATTCCCCGAAACGAGATCGGCCAGCAAGCGGCCGGAACCGACCGCCATCGTCCAGCCCAGCGTGCCATGGCCGGTATTGACGAACAGGCCGCCGATCGGTGTCGGACCGATCAGGGGCACGTTGCCCGGCGTGGCCGGCCGCAGCCCCGCCCAGGGTTCGACGGCCTCGTCGCGGAACGCAAGACGCGGAAAGATCTGCCGCACGCGGCGAACGAGCGGCGCGATACGCGCCGGATTGATGCTCGTGTCGTAGCCGGTGAACTCGGCGGTGCCGGCCACGCGCAGGCGCTGACCGAGGCGCGAGATGACGATCTTCGCGCCGTCGTCGGTGAGGCTCACGCTCGGCGCCGGCGCATCCGGTGCGAGGGGGATCGTGATCGAATATCCCTTGGCAGGATAGACCGGGATGCGCAGCCCCAATGGCCGAAGTAGCAAGGGCGAGTAACTGCCCAAGGCGACGACGCAGGCGTCGGCGGCAATGCTTCCGCCACTCGCCAGGCGGGCCGCGGCGAAGCGCCCACCCCTGGTTTCGAGGCCATCGACGCTGCCGTGGCGGAAGGCCACGCCACGGCGCATACAATGCTCGGCCAATGCGACGGTGAAGCGGTGCGCGTCACCCGATTCATCCTCGCGGGTATAGGTGCCGCCGACGATCGGCAGGGTCGAATCCTTCAGGGCCGGCTCGATCGCCAGGCACTCGGCCGCCGACTCGACGATGCGCTCGCAGCCGAAACGCTGCATGAATTCGGCCTGCGGAACCGCGCGTGCGAATTCCGCCGCATCGGTGTAATAGTGAAGGATGCCGCGCTCCAGGCAGTCGTATTCGAGCCCCAGTTCGCGCCGCAGCGCCTTGAGGCGCGCGCGGCTGTCGAGCGCCAGCGCGAGGATCGCGCGGATGTTGGTACGCGTGCGCTCCGGCGTGCATTCGCGCAGGAAAGCCAGCCCCCAGCCCCATTGCGCCGTATCGGCGCGCAGCCGCCACAGGAGCGGCGCATCCTCACGCCCCAGCCAGCGAAGGATTTTCAGCGGTGTCGCGGGATTCGCCCACGGTTCGGCGTGGCTGGTCGAGATCTGGCCGCCGTTGGCGAAGCTCGTCTCGCGCGCCGGCTCCGGCTGGCGATCGACGACGACTACCTCATGGCCTGCCTCGGCGAGGAACCAGGCGGAAGCGACGCCGATCAAACCGGCGCCCAGCACTACAATGCGCATTCGTTATCATCCATCCCTTCCGCGACGATTATAGGCATCGCCATGAACTTCCTGATGACCGGGCACGCCGCAATCGAGGCCAAACGGCGTTATATTCGGCCAGAATGGATCGAGGCGATCATGGGCGAACCCGGAACAGATCGTGCCCGGAGCAAACGGGAGAAAAGTATTCCAATCGCGGATCGTCGCGGCGGTCAGGGCTTATCTCGTCCGCCTGGTGGTGGAAGACTGGCGCCAGCCGCCGCTCGTCGTCACCGTTTATCGAACCAGCAAGATCGAAAAATACTGGAGCAAGACATGAAGGCCGATTACGACAGCCAAGCCGACATCCTGACGGTCGTTTTTAACGACGCGCCCGTCGATGAGTCCGACGAAATCAGGCCCGGGGTCATTCTCGATTACGATGCCGCGGGGAATGTAATCGGTCTGGAAATCCTCGATGCGAGCCGGCGTGTGAGCAACCCCGCGACGATGGAGTTCGCCGTTCGGGCTGCCTGACGCCAGTTTGATGAGTCAGGCATGAAATTCCTCTTCGACCTGTTTCCGGTCATCCTGTTTTTCGCGGCCTACAAGTTCGCCGGCATCTATGTCGCGACCGTCGCCGCGATCG
Source organism: Rhodocyclaceae bacterium (assembly GCA_013388985.1). Classification (GTDB taxonomy): domain Bacteria; phylum Pseudomonadota; class Gammaproteobacteria; order Burkholderiales; family Rhodocyclaceae; genus Sulfuricystis. The sequence continues at coordinate 115,240 of JACAEF010000005.1, read as the reverse complement.
TCGCGACCTTCGCGCAGATCGTCTGGGTGCATTTCCGCCATGGCAAGGTCGACAAGATGCTCTGGGTGAGCCTGGTGCTGATCGTCGTCTTCGGCGGCATGACGCTGCTGCTTCACGACCCGACCTTCATCAAATGGAAGCCGACGATCCTCTACTGGCTCTTCGCGCTGACGCTGCTCGGCTCGGCCTGGCTCTTCGGCAAGAATCCGATCCGCGGCATGCTCGGCCAGCAGATGAGCTTGCCGGACAACATCTGGAACCGTCTCAATCTCGCCTGGGCCGGCTTCTTCGCTGTGATGGGCGGGCTGAACCTCTATGTCGCCTACCACTATAGCGAAGACGCCTGGGTCGATTTCAAGCTCTTCGGCGGCATGGGCCTGATGCTCGTCTTCGTCGTCGCGCAGGGCGTCGTGCTCGCCAAATACCTCGAACCAACCGGGAAGGAACCCCACTGATGCTCTACATGATCCTCGGCGAGGATGCGCCCGATTCGCTCGCCAAGCGCCTCGCCGCCCGCCCCGCCCACCTCGAACGCCTGCAGGCGCTGCTCGCCGCCGGCCGCCTGATCCTCGCCGGGCCATGCCCGGCCATCGACAGCCCCGACCCCGGCCCGGCGGGCTTTTCCGGCAGCCTGATCGTCGCCGAGTTCCCCTCGCTCGCCGATGCGCAGGCCTGGGCGCAGGCCGACCCCTACGTCGCCGCCGGCGTCTATGCCAACGTGACGGTGAAGCCCTTCAAGAAAGTGTTGCCATGAGCGTCGTCGAGCTGATCCGCGCCCGCCTCGCCGGGCTCGCGCCCAGTGAACTCGACATTCGCGATGACAGCGCGAAGCATGCCGGCCACGCCGGTGCCAAAGAAGGAGGTCATTACGCCATCCGCATCGTCGCGCCCTGCTTCGCCGGCCTGTCGACCTTAGAGCGGCATCGGCTGGTGTATGATGCCATCGGTGATCTGCCACAGCATCGCATCCATGCGTTGAGCATCACCGCCAAGACGCCCGAAGAGACCCATTCCTCATCACTGCCTGGACCCACCCCATGAAACGTTCCCTGCTGCCGCTCGCCCTATTCGCTTTCACCTCCGTCACCGCCCTTGCCGCCGAACCGATCGCCAAGGTCAATGGCAAGGCCATCCCGGCCAGTCGCGCCGAGGTCCTGATCGCCCACCAGCTGGCACAGGGCCAGGCCAAGACGCCCGAACTCGAAAAGGCCGTCAAGGAAGAACTGGTGCGCCGCGAAGTGCTGGCGCAGGCCGCCACGGCCAAGGGCCTCGACAAGAAGCCCGACGTGCAGGCGCAGATCGATCTCGCCCGCCAGGGCGTGCTGATCGGCGCCTATCTCAACGACTTCGCCAAGGCCGTCAAGATCAGCGACGAGGACATCAAGAAGGAATACGACGCGATCAAGAACGCGCTCGGCGACAAGGAATACAAGGCGCGCCACATCCTCGTCGATACGGAGAACGAGGCGAAGGACATCATCGCCAAGCTCAAGGCCGGCCAGAAGTTCGAGGAGCTGGCCAAGCTCTCGAAGGACCCGGGTTCGAAGGACAAGGGCGGTGAACTCGGCTGGGCGAACAAGGCCAGCTACGTGCCGCCGTTCGCCGACGCGATGGTCAAGCTCGCCAAGGGTAAATTCACCGAAACCCCGGTGCAGAGCAACTTCGGCTGGCATGTGATCCAGCTCGACGACGTGCGCGAGCTGAAGGCCCCCTCCCTCGACGAGGTCAAGCCGCAGATCGTCCAGCGCCTGCGCCAGCAGGCGGTCGAGAAGCACATCCTCGATCTGCGCGCCAAGGCCAAGGTCGAGTAAGGAAGCGCTGAATAAATCTGCTGCGCGGGCGGATGGCTTTGTTGCGCGGTGCTCGGATGCTCGCCTATCTATCGGATATGTCTCGCATCCTGCGCTCCGTGCGCCTTGCCCTCCGCCCGCTCGCGACGATTTCTTCAGCACTTCCACGGCATTAATGTCGGCGCTGGCGAGACGGCACCATGCTGTCGGCTTGGCGCAACTGGCGGCGGGAGCGCGCCGCCCGGCGTATCGAAATCACCGAGGATCAATGGCGTGAGGCGGAATACGCCCTGCCCTTCCTCGACCGGCTGAGCGGCGAGCAGCGTCAGCGCCTGCGCGAGCTGGCCCGCGCCTTCATCGCCGAAAAGCAATGGAGCGCCGCGGCGGGCCTGACCCTGACGCCGGCCATACAGATTTCGATCGCCTTGCAGGCCTGTCTGCCGATCCTCGATCTGGGTCTCGACTGGTATCACGGCTGGGTCGGCATCGTCGTCTATCCCGGCGATTTCGTCATCCCGCGCCAGATCGTCGATGAGGACGGCGTCGTGCATGAATACGACGACGCGGTGCTCGGCGAAGCCTGGGAGGGCGGGCCGGTGCTGCTCTCCTGGTTCGACGACCCGGCCGAGCCCGGCGACGTCAGCATCGTGATCCACGAATTCGCCCACAAGCTCGACATGACCAACGGCGCGGTCGATGGCATGCCACGGCTGCATGCGGGCATGTCCGCGGCAGACTGGCGCGCCGCTTTCCAGCCCGCCTATGAGGATTTCTGCCGGCGCGTCGATGCCGGCGAGGAGACGCAGATCGATCCGTATGCCGCCGAGCATCCGAGCGAATTCTTCGCCGTCGTGAGCGAAGTGTTCTTCGAAGCGCCCGAGCTGCTGATGGCGCAGTATCCGGCCGTGTATGCGCAGTTACGCCTCTTCTACCGTCAGGATCCGCTGGACGATGGCCATCGGCTTGTTGCAATGCAACAGACCTGAAGTCAGAATACGCACACTACTATCAGTCCGATTCCATCATGAGCCAAGAATTCCTCGACACCATCGAGAACCGCACCTACGACGAGATCCAGGTCGGTGACAGCGCCTCGCTGACGCGCACGCTGCGTCCCGAGGACATCCAGATGTTCGCGATCATCTCCGGCGACATGAATCCGACCCACGTCGATCCGGAATACGCGCGCTCGTCGCAGTTCCGCGAGGTCGTCGGCCACGGCATGTGGGGCGCGATGCTGTTCTCGAACATCCTCGGCACGCAGTTTCCCGGTCCCGGCACGGTCTATGTCGGCCAGAACCTGCATTTCGACCGCGTCGTGCGCATCGGCGACACGCTGACCGCCACCGTCACCTGCACGCGCAAGTTCGACCACAACGACCACATCCTGTTCGACTGCCGCTGCACGAACCAGGATGGCGAGCTGGTGATCAGCGGCACGGCCGAGGTGATCGCGCCCACCGAAAAGATCAAGCGCATGAAGGTCGCGCTGCCGGAAATCAAGCTCTCGGCGACGAAGACCGCGCGTTACGAACATCTGCTCGAAATCACCGCAGGCCTCGCCCCGATCGCGATGGCGGTCGTTCACCCCTGTGACGCCGAATCGCTGAAAGGCGCGCTGCTCGCCCGCGACCGCGGCCTGATCGACCCGACGCTGGTCGGCCCGGAGAAAAGGATCCGCGCGCTGGCCGAGGAGCTCGGCCTCAGTCTCTACGGCTGCAAGTTCCTCGACGTGCCCCACAGCCATGCCGCCGCGGAATCGGGCGTCGCGCTGGCGCGCGAGGGGCTCGTCGAAGCGCTGATGAAAGGCTCGCTCCACACCGACGAGCTGATGAGCGAGGTCGTCGACAAGGCCACGGGCCTGCGCACCGACCGGCGCATCAGCCACGTCTTCATGATGGACGTGCCGACCTACCCGCGTCCGCTGTTGATCACCGATGCCGCCGTCAATGTCGCGCCCGATCTGCCGACCAAGGTCGACATCGTGCAAAACGCGATCGATCTGGCGCGCATGCTGAAGATCGCCGAACCGAAGGTCGCGCTGCTCGCGGCGGTGGAGACGGTCAATGCCAAGATGCCGGCCACCCTGGATGCGGCGGCGCTGTGCAAGATGGCCGACCGCGGCCAGATCCAGGGCGGCATCCTCGATGGCCCGCTCGCCTTCGACAACGCGATTTCGGTGGTCGCCGCGCGCACCAAGGGCATCAAGTCGGCGGTGGCGGGCCAGGCCGACATCCTGCTGGTGCCGGACATCGAATCCGGCAACATGCTCGCCAAGCAGCTCGAATATCTCGCCGATGCGCTCGCCGCCGGCATCGTGCTCGGCGCGCGCGTGCCGATCGTGCTCACCAGCCGCGCCGATTCGGCACAGACGCGCACCGCCTCGACCGCGATCGCCGTCGTGATGGCGCACTGCAAGCGCGGCACCTGCAAGTGAGAGCGGCATGGTCGCCGCGCTGCTGACCCTCAACGCCGGTTCGTCGTCGATCAAATACGCGCTGTTCCGGCACGCCGATCCGCTGCCGGCGCAACCCGAGCTCGCCGGCCAGATCGAGGTCGGTGGCACGGACGGCGCGCATCGCGCCGCGATCGAGCGGCTGTTGCAATGGGTGCGCGAACAGGCGGCCGACCGGACCCTCGTCGCCGTCGGCCATCGCGTCGTGCATGGCGGCGAAACCTACTCGCGCCCGATCAGGATCGATGACGCGCATCTGGCGCGGCTCAGGCAATTCATCCCGCTCGCGCCGCTGCACCAGCCGCACAACCTCGCCGGCATCGAGGCGATGCAAGCCGCCCTGCCCGGCGTGCCGCAGATCGCCTGCTTCGATACCGCCTTCCACCGCAGCCAGCCGACCATCGCGCAGATGTTCGCGCTGCCACGCCGCCTCACCGCGCAGGGCGTGCGCCGCTACGGCTTCCACGGCCTGTCCTACGAATACATCGCCGAGGTGCTGCCGCGGCATCTCGACGCTGGGCGCGCCAATGGCCGCGTCATCGTCGCGCATCTGGGCAACGGCGCCTCGATGTGCGGCATGATCGGGCGCAAGAGCCAGGTGACGACGATGGGCTTCACCGCGCTCGAAGGCCTGATGATGGGCACGCGCACCGGCAGCCTCGATCCCGGCGTGCTGCTGTATCTCATGGATCACGCCGGCATGGACACGGCAGCGCTCACTCGCCTCCTCTACAAGGAATCCGGCCTGCTGGGCGTCTCCGGCATCTCTTCCGACATGCGCGTGCTGCTCGCTTCCGATCGCCCCGAAGCGAAGGAAGCCGTCGAGCTGTTCTGCTACCGCATCGTGCGCGAGGCCGGCTCGCTCGCCGCGGCGCTCGGCGGCCTCGACGCGCTGGTATTCACCGGCGGCATCGGCGAGCATGCATCGCCGGTGCGAGAAAAGGTCTGCCGGCAACTGGGCTGGCTGGGCCTGGAGCTCGATGCCGCGGCCAATGCCGCCCATGCGGAACACATCAGCACGCCCGCCAGCAAGGTGGCCGTGCTCGTCCTGCCGACCAACGAGGAATGGATGCTGGCGCGCCATGCGGCCAAGCTGATCGCTTGAAACACGCTGCGTGCCGTTCTGCCTGCGCCGATTTTCAGGCATATAGTTGAGCACCCGCAGTCAAGACAGGTCCCGAACATGCTCTCCTTCCTCGACCCTGCCCGCCCCGAACCCTGGGCCAGCTTCCTCGAACAGATCGACCGCGTCGTGCCTCATCTGGGCCGGCTCGGTTATTGGAGCGAGACGCTCAAGCGCCCCAAGCGCATCCTCGTCGTCGATGTGCCGATCCACCGCGACGATGGCTCGCTGGCGCATTTCGAAGGCTATCGCGTGCAGCACAACGTCTCGCGCGGCCCGGGCAAGGGCGGCGTGCGCTTCCACCCCGGTGTGACGCTCAACGAGGTGATGGCGCTCTCCGGCTGGATGACGATCAAGAACGCCGCGCTCAACCTGCCCTATGGCGGCGCCAAGGGCGGTGTGCGCGTCGATCCGGCCACGCTCTCGCGCGCCGAGCTGGAGCGCGTGACGCGCCGCTACACCTCGGAGATCGGCCTCCTGCTGGGACCGACGCGCGACATCCCCGCTCCGGACGTCGGCACCGACGAACAGATCATGGCCTGGATGATGGACACCTTCTCGATCAACCAGGGCGAGACCGTCAGCGGCGTCGTCACCGGCAAGCCGATCTGCCTGGGCGGCAGCCTCGGACGGCGCGAGGCGACCGGCCGCGGCGTGTTCATCGCCGCGCGCGAAGCCGGCCGGCGCCAGGGCATCGAGATCAATGGCGCACGCGTCGCGATCCAGGGCTTCGGCAACGTCGGCTCGGTGACGGCGCAATGTTTCGCCAAGGCCGGCGCCCGCGTCGTCGCCTTGCAGGACGCGAGCGGCAGCATCGCCAACCCCGCCGGCATCGAGGTCGCCGCCGCGCTGGCGCACGTTGCCGCAGGAGGTCGGCTCGTCGAGTTTCCAGGCGCCGAGCGCATCGACGGCGAAGCTTTCTGGGAGATGCCCTGCGAGTTCCTCGTGCCGGCCGCGCTCGAAGGCCAGCTGACCTGCGAACGCGCCCACCGCGTGCAGACGAAGATCGTCGTCGAAGGCGCCAACGGCCCTACTCCGCCCGCTGCCGACGACATCCTGGCCGAGCGCGGCATCACCGTCGTGCCCGACGTGATCGCCAATGCCGGCGGCGTGACGGTCAGCTATTTCGAGTGGGTGCAGGATTTCTCCAGCTTCTTCTGGAACGAGGACGAGATCAACGCCCGTCTCGAAACCATCATGGCCAATGCCGTGCGCACGGTGGCCGAGCTCGCCGCCGAGCGCAAGGTGTCGCTGCGCACCGCGGCCTTCATCATCGCCTGCACGCGGGTGCTCGAAGCGCGCGACCGGCGCGGGCTGTATCCGTGAGCCGGTGCCGTGCCGTCTCACCAGCGCCGAGTTTTATAATGCGCGGCTTTTTCCGCACCCTCACCCGCCACCGTGTCCAAACTTGCCCACGAGATCGCCCGCCGCCGCACCTTCGCCATCATCTCCCACCCGGACGCGGGCAAGACGACGCTGACCGAGAAGCTCCTGTGGTTCGGCGGCGCGATCCAGGTCGCCGGCGAAGTGCGCGCCCGGAAGGCCGCCCGCTACGCGACCTCGGACTGGATGGAGCTCGAAAAGCAGCGCGGCATCTCGGTCACCAGTTCGGTGATGCAGTTCCCCTACCGCGAGCACATGATCAACCTGCTCGACACGCCGGGCCACGAGGATTTTTCCGAAGACACCTACCGCACGCTCACCGCCGTCGACTCGGCGACGATGGTGATCGACTCGGTCAACGGCGTCGAGGCGCAGACGATCAAGCTCCTCAACGTCTGCCGCATGAGGAGCACGCCGATCCTCACCTTCATCAACAAGCTCGACCGCGAAGGCCGCGCCCCCATCGACCTGCTCGACGAGATCGAGGACGTGCTGAAGATCCAGTGCGCGCCGATGACCTGGCCGATCGGCATGGGCAAGAGCTTCCGCGGCGTCTATGATCTTTACGACGATTGCGTCTACTTCTTCGACCCGCAGGCGGAAAAAGGGACTTCGCGCATCATCGAGCGGCTCGACAATCCCAAGCTGGACGAATTGCTCGGGCTCCAGGCCGAGGAACTGCGCGCCGAGGTCGAGCTGGTGAAAGGGGCCTCGCACCCCTTCGACAAGGAGGCGTATCTGGCCGGCCGGCAGACGCCGGTGTTCTTCGGCTCGGCGATCAACAACTTCGGCGTGCAAGCGCTGCTCGATGCGATCGTCGATCTCTCGCCGCCGCCGCAGCACCGCCCCGCGCTCAGCAATGGGGTGGAGCGCATGGTCGAGCCGATGGAGCCGAAATTCACCGGCTTCGTCTTCAAGATCCAGGCCAACATGGACCCGAAGCACCGCGACCGCATCGCCTTCGTGCGCGTCTGTTCCGGCCACTACACGCGCGGCATCAAGTTGAAGCAGCTCTCCACCGGCAAGACGCTGGCCGTCAATAACGCGATCACCTTCATGGCCCAGGACCGCAACACCACGGACGAAGCCTGGCCGGGCGACATCATCGGCATCCCGAATCATGGCACCGTCGTCTTGGGCGATGCCTTCACCGAAGGCGAGGAGCTCAAATTCACCGGCATCCCCTGCTTCGCACCGGAGCACTTCCGCCGCGCGCAGATCAGGAACCCGATGAAGATCAAGCAGCTGCAAAAAGGGCTGCAGCAGCTCGCCGAGGAAGGCGCGACGCAATTGTTCAAGCCGCTTTCCGGCAACGACCTGATCCTCGGTGCGGTGGGGCTCCTGCAATTCGACGTGGTGGCGCATCGGCTCGAACACGAATACGGCGTCGATTGCTTCTTCGAGCCGGTGAATGTCGCCACGGCGCGCTGGCTGCGCGGCACCGAGCTCGCGCTGAAAGCGCTGATCGACAAGGCGCCGGCCAATATCGCGGTCGATGGCGCGGGCGACTACGTCTATCTCGCTCCGAACCGGGTGAACCTGCAGATGGCCGTGGAGCGCCACCCGGACATCCGCTTCCTCGAAACCCGGGAAATCCACTGAGAAGCGAAAGCTCGCCGGTATAATTCGCCTTTGCCGATTTTGGAAACACGCCATGGAAGCCGAACGCTTAAACAGCCTAGCCCACCGCATCGCCGATCTCGAAGCCCGCGGCGACCAGCTCCGGAGGTATCTTTGACTTCGACGCGAAGTCCGAGAAACTCGCCGAAATCAATCAACTGATGGAAGACCCCGGCATCTGGAACGATGCCGAGCGCGCCCAGGCCCTGGGCCGCGAAAAGAAATCCCTCGAAGCCGTCGTGCTCACGCTGGAAAACGTCAAGCATGCGCTCGCCGATGCGCATGAGCTGCTCGAGATGGCCAAGGCCGAGGACGACGAGGAAACGCTCGCCGCCGTCGAGGCCGATCTCGCAGGTGTCGAGGCCAAGGTGGCCGACCTCGAATTCCGCCGCATGTTCAACAACCCGGCCGACCCGAACAATTGCTTCATCGACATCCAGGCCGGCGCCGGCGGCACCGAAGCCTGCGACTGGGCATCGATGCTGCTGCGCCAGTATCTGAAATACTGCGAGAAGAAGGGCTTCAAGGCCGAGATCCTCGAACAGACCGACGGCGAAGTCGCCGGCATCCGCAGCGCGACGATCAAGGTCGAGGGCGATTACGCCTACGGCTTCCTGCGCACCGAGACCGGCGTGCATCGCCTGGTGCGCAAATCGCCTTTCGACTCCTCCGGCGGCCGTCACACCAGCTTCGCCAGCATCTACGTCTATCCCGAGATCGACGATTCGATCCAGGTCGAGATCAATCCGGCCGACCTGCGCGTCGATACCTTTCGCGCTTCCGGCGCCGGCGGCCAGCACATCAACAAGACCGATTCGGCGGTGCGCATCACCCACATCCCGACCGGCATCGTCGTGCAGTGCCAGAACGACCGCTCGCAGCACAAGAACCGCGCCGAGGCGATGGCGATGCTCAAATCCCGCCTCTACGAGCTGGAAATGCGCAAGCGCCGCGAGGAAGCCGACAAGCTCGAAGCGCAGAAGACCGACGTCGGCTGGGGCCACCAGATCCGCTCCTATGTGCTGGACCAGTCGCGCATCAAGGATCTGCGCACCGGCGTCGAAATCTCCAACACCCAGAAGGTACTCGACGGCGATCTCGACCCCTTCATCGAAGCCAGCCTGAAGCAAGGCGTATAAAAGTCGGCGCTGGCGGAACGGCACCCAATGTGACACAATGCAACGCATCGTGACACAAGGAATCCCCTCATGCGCACCATCACCATCCGTCAGGCCCGCGAGGGCCTTTCGCATCCCGAGCAGCTCTTCGCCGATGGCGACGAGGTGATCGTCACGCGTCGTGGCGAGCCGATCGCGCGCATCCTGCCGATCGCGCCGGCGAAGCCCAGCTTGTCCACCTTGCGCGATTTTCTGGCCAGCCAGCCGATGCAGACCATTCCCAGCGAAGTCGTGCTCGCCGAAGACCGGGAAGAACGCTGGTGACCGCGTATATCGATACCAGCGCCCTGGCGAAATGCTATGTGCGCGAACCCAGGTCGCTCGAGGTGCTCGACTGGGTGGAACGGCAAGGCGTGCCGACGACGGCGATCCTGACGCTGGTCGAATTCCGCTGCCTGCTGGCGCGGCGCAAACGCGCCGGGCAGATCGATGCGGTATTGGAGCAGCGCGCGCTCGCGGCCTTCGATGGCCATGTGCGCGATGCCGCCTGGAAGATCCAGCCGCTCTCAGTGGGGGACTATGCCTCGGCACGCGATCTGATCGCCATCGTGCCCGCAGTTGCCTTGCGGGCACTCGATGCCTTGCACCTTGCCGCCGCGCGCGCATGTAACGCCACCGCCTTTGCCACCTCCGACCGGGTTCAGGCCGACGCCGCCGAGGCGCTTGGCTTCGCCGTCCATCGTTTCTACTGAAAGCCCATCATGACCGAACCGACCCAAGTTCCCGTCGCCGACGAAAACCACATCATCGCCGAGCGCCGCGAGAAGCTCAAAGCCTGGCGCGCCACCGGCCGCGCCTATCCGAACGACTTCCGCCGCGAGAACCTCGCCGCGCGCCTCGACGAGCTCTACGGCGAGAAATCCAAGGAAGAGCTCGAAGCCACGCCGGTCAGTGTCACGGTCGCCGGCCGCATCATGCTCAAGCGCGTGATGGGCAAGGCGAGCTTCATCACCGTGCAGGACCTTTCCGGCCGCATCCAGTTCTATGTGACGAAGGACAACGTCGGCGAGGCGGCCTATGAGGATTTCAAGAAGTGGGACTTAGGCGACATCGTCGGGGCTGCCGGCACGCTGATGAAGACCAAGACCGGGGAACTCACCGTGCAATGCACGGAAATCCGCCTGCTCGCCAAGGCCCTGCGCCCGCTGCCGGAAAAATTCCACGGGCTGACCGACATCGAGCAGAAATACCGCCAGCGCTATCTGGATCTGATCACCAACGAGGCATCGCGCTTCACCTTCGTCGCCAGAAGCCGGATGATCCAGTCGATCCGCAACTACATGGTGCATCACGGCTTCCTCGAAGTCGAGACGCCGATGATGCATCCGATCCCCGGCGGCGCGGCGGCGAAACCCTTCGTCACCCACCACAATGCGCTCGACATGGATCTGTTCCTGCGCATCGCGCCGGAGCTGTATCTCAAGCGCCTGGTCGTCGGCGGCTTCGAGAAGGTGTTCGAGGTCAATCGCAATTTCCGCAACGAGGGCCTCTCACCGCGCCACAACCCCGAATTCACGATGATGGAGTTCTACGAAGCCTACGCGGACTACAAGACGCTGATGGACTTCACCGAGGGCTTGATCCGCCACGCGGCGCGCGAAGCGCTCGGCACCGAGGTGTTCGACTACCAGGGCCGCACGCTCGATCTCTCCAAGCCCTTCCGCCGCATGACCATCGTCGAGGCGATCCACGCCTACCATCCGGGCTACAGCTTGACGATGCTCAATGATGCCGGTTGGCTCAGACACAAGCTCGCCGACCTGCAGGTCGAGGTGAAGCCCAATGCGGGCCTGGGCACCTTGCAGATGCAACTGTTCGAGGAAACCACCGAGGCCGAGCTCTGGGACCCCACCTACATCATCGACTACCCGACCGAGGTTTCGCCCCTGGCGCGCCGCTCCGACACGAACCCGGAAGTCACCGAGCGCTTCGAGCTGTTCATCGTCGGCCGCGAGATCGCCAACGGCTTCTCGGAACTGAACGATCCCGAAGACCAGGCAGCGCGCTTCCTCGAACAGGCGAAGGCCAAGGAGGCCGGCGACGAGGAAGCGATGTATTACGACGCCGACTACATCCGCGCGCTCGAATACGGCCTGCCGCCCACCGGCGGCTGCGGCGTCGGCATCGACCGGCTGGTGATGCTGCTCACCAACTCGCCGTCGATCCGCGACGTGATTCTGTTTCCGCAAATGCGCCCTGAGTGAGACACCCGCCGATCGTTCCCGCCGAGCTCGCTTTCGACGGGAACGGCAACCCCTTCTCCCCGGCCTTCGGCGACATTTACCACTCCGCCAGCGGCGGGCTCGCCCAGGCGCGTCATGTGTTCCTCGCCGGCAACGATCTGCTCGGCGAAGAGAGCCGCTGGCGGGGCCGAACGAGCTTCGCGATCCTCGAGACCGGCTTCGGCCTTGGCCTCAATTTCCTCGCCACCTGGCAGGCGTGGCGCGACGAGCCGCGGCGTCCGGCCCGGCTGCATTACTTCGCCGTCGAGCGGCACCCGTTCCGGCGGGCCGACCTCGCCCGACTGCACGAAAATTTCCCTGAGCTCGCGCCGCTCGCGGCGCGATTGCACAATGCCTGGCCGAGCCTGATTCCGGGCTTTCACCGGCTGCACTTCGAAGACGGCGCCGTCACGCTGACGCTGATCTTCGGCGCGGCGCAGACGGTGCTTGCCGACATCGCCGGCCGCTTCGATGCCTTCTACCTCGACGGTTTCGCGCCGGCAAAGAACCCCGAGATGTGGTCGCTCCAGGTCTGCGAGGATCTCGCCTGGCTGGCCGCCCCCGGCGCGACGCTCGCCACCTGGACCGTCGCCGGCGAAGTGCGGCGCAACCTCGCCGCGGCGGGCTTCACCGTCGAGCGCCGACCCGGCTTCGGCACCAAGCGCGAGAGGCTCGTCGGCCGATTCACCGGGGGTGCCGTCCCGGCAGCGCCGACTTTCAGCCATCAGTCCATTGCAGTGATCGGCGCGGGGATCGCGGGGCTGGCCTGTGCCGAGCGGCTCGCGGCGCGCGGCTGCGAGGTGACGCTGTTCGAGCGGCGCAACCGCATCGCCGCAGAGACCTCCGGCAATCATCAGGCGATCCTGCTGCCGGCGCTGGCCGTCGATGCGACGCGGCTCTCACGGCTCAACCAGGTCGCCTTCCTCTATGCATTACGGCGTCTCGACGAGCTCGCCGCCAGCGGCCATCCCGTCGACAGCGGGCTGTGCGGCGTATTCCAGATCGCCCGCGACGCGGCGCATGCGAAGAAACAGGCGACCATCGTCGCCGAGCAGGGCCTGCCGGACGACTTCGTGCAGTTCCTCGATGCGGCAACGGCGGAGGGTCTCGTCGGCGCCGCCGTCGCCGGCCCGGGCTGGTGGTTTCCCCGCGCCGGCTGGGTCGCGCCGGCCTCCCTCGCCGCCGCGCTGCAGGCAAAGGCCGGCCCGCGCCTCACCCTCTGCCCCGACACCGCCGTGGCCGCCCTGGCTGAAACGGACAACGGCTGGCAACTCCTCGACGAGGCAGGCCAGCCGCTCTGGGAAGGGCCGACGCTCATCCTCGCCCATGCGCATGGCATCACCCGGCTGGCGCAGGCGGCGCATATGCCGATCCTCTGCTTTCGCGGCCAGACCACGCATCTGCCGGCCGAGGAACTTCCCGCGCCGCTGCGCGCCGTCGTCTGCCGCGAAGGCTATCTCGCCCCGCCCTTCGCCGGCATCGCCAGCCTGGGGGCGAGCTTCAAGCGCAGCCGCGAGCTTGCGCCGAGCAACGAGGAACATGCCGCGAATCTCGCTCGCCTCGCAGCGATGCTTCCCGGCTGGGGCAGCCGCTTCACGGCAGCAAGCCTCACCGGCCGCGTCGGGCTGCGGCCGGTCTCGCCGGACAAGCTGCCGCTCCTTGGCGCCCTGCCGCTGCCGGCGTGCGAGCCGCGCCCGCTCGCGCATGTCGAATGGCCGCGGCTCCCGGGGCTGTTCGTCGCCAGCGGCTATGGCGCGCGCGGCTTCGTCTGGGCGCCGCTGATGGCCGAGCTGCTCGCCAGCCAGATCTGCGGCGAGCCCTTGCCGCTCGGTCATGAACTCGCCGCCGCGGTCGATCCGGCGCGCTTTGCGTGGAAAGGCGTTCAGGCAAGCCGAGACGCGGAAATGTAACCGTCTGTTTCGGCTGTCCCACGGTCTTGGCCATCTGGCGTTATGCTTGCCATATCCAACGACCGTCAGGAGGCAATCCAATGACCACTACCGTCCCGAACCCGCAAGCCAAACCCCGCCTGCATCCGCTCGTCGCCATCGCGGCGATCTCCGTCACCGTCTTCTCGCTGTTCGGTATCGCCGCGATCAATGGCTGGCTGCCCAGCGGCAAGGCCACTTCCGCCGAGACAGCCACAGTTGCCAACGCCGCCGCCAGCGAGCAGAAGGCTCCTGCCGTGACAGAACCGAGCGAAGCGGCCAAGACGGCTTCAGTCGAGCAAAGCACGCCGAAACCGGTCGTCAAGGCAGCGTCCAGGCCCGCGGCGAAGCCGGCGCCGACCGAAATCGCCCAGGCGCCTCTCGCGCCCGTCGCCGCGCCACCCGCCCCGCCGGTGTGCGGCAACTGCGGCGTGGTCGAAAACATCCGCGAGATCACCCAGCCGGGCGAAGCCACCGGTCTGGGCGCGGTGGCCGGCGGCGTGGTCGGCGCGATCCTCGGCCACCAGATCGGCGGGGGCACCGGCAAGAAGCTCGCCACCGTGGCCGGCGCGGCCGGCGGCGCCTATGCCGGCCACCAGATCGAGAAATCGCAGCGCAAGACGACGCGCTACGAAGTCATCGTGCGTATGAACGATGGCACGACGCGCTCGGTGATGATGGACATGATCCCCGGCTGGCAGATCGGCGAGCGGGTGCGCATCGAGAATGGCACGCTGGTGCGCGATTAACCCATCACCCGATCAAGCCGTTTCAGCACTTCCTCCCGTCCCATCACCGCGAGCACGCGGTCGATGGACGGGCTTTGCGTCTGCCCGAGCAGCACGACGCGCAGCGGAATCGCCACCTGCGGCATCTTGAGTCCCGTCGCCGCGAGCGTCTCCTTCAATGCCTTCGCCAGGGTTTCGGGTGAAAAGTCGGCGCTGGCGAGACGGCAGCGCAGATCGCGCAAGGCGGCCCGCGCCGCCTCGGTCAGATGCTGCGTCGCCAGTTCGGCCGGCGGGTGCGGCGCGACATAGAACGGATGGGCGGCGTCCGCGAGCTCGTTCAGATTCTGCACCCGGTCCTTGTAGAGCGCCGCGATCGCTGCGGGGTCGGGGAAGGCCGTCCCGGTCACGCCTTCGCGCGCCAGCCGGCGGCGAATCTCCTGGCCGAGGCGCGCATCGTCGCAATGCTTGATGTAGTGGGCGTTCAGCCAGTTGAGCTTTTCGGTGTTGAACTGCGCGGCGGAACTCGTGATGTGGTCGAGGTCGAACCACTGCACGAACTGCTCCATGCTGAAGATCTCGTCGTCGCCGTGCGACCAGCCCAGCCGCGCCAGGTAATTGAGCACCGCTTCCGGCAGGTAGCCGTCCTCGTCGTATTGCATCACCGACACCGCGCCGTGACGTTTCGAGAGCTTGGTGCCATCGGGGCCGAGGATCATCGACAGATGGCCGTAACGCGGCAGCGGCGCGCCGAGCGCGCGCAACAAATTGATCTGCCGCGGCGTGTTGTTGACGTGATCGTCGCCGCGGATCACATGGCTGATCCGCATGTCCCAGTCATCGACGACGACGCAGAAATTGTAGGTCGGCGTGCCGTCGGCGCGCGCGATGATGAAGTCGTCGAGTTCGGCATTGCTGATCTCGATGCGCCCCTTGACGAGATCGTCCCAGGCGACCACCCCGTCGGTCGGGTTCCTGAAACGCACCACCGGCTGCACCCCGGCCGGCGGCGTGGGCAGCGTCTTGCCCGGCTCGGGTCGCCAGCGGCCGTCGTAGCGCGGCTTCTCGTGGCGCGCTTCCTGCTCGGCACGCAGGGCGTCGAGCTCTTCCTTGCTCATGTAGCAGCGATAGGCGGTGCCCGCCGCGAGCATCTGCTGGATCACTTCCTTGTAGCGCATCATGCGCTGCGTCTGGAAGAACGGTCCCTCGTCAGGCGTGAGGCGCAACCAGCGCATGCCGTCGAGGATTGCCTGCACGGCTTCCGGCGTCGAGCGCTCGATGTCGGTATCCTCGATGCGCAGGATGAACTGCCCGCCATGATGGCGCGCATAGGCCCAGGCGAACAGCGCGGTGCGCGCGCCGCCGATGTGCAAATAACCGGTCGGACTGGGAGCGAAGCGGGTGCGGACGGTCATGGTGGATAGACAGGAAAAAATGCGGATTTTAACGTGAGCGGCGCTGCCGGCATTCCGTAACATCGTTCCATGCAAGCCCTGTCCGCACGTTTCCCCGCCTTCCGCTCGCGCAACTTCCGCTTGTTCTTCACCGGCCAGCTGGTCTCGCTGATCGGCACCTGGATGCAGCAGATCGCGATGACCTGGCTCGCCTACCGCCTCACCGATTCGACCGCGATGCTCGGTCTGGTCGGCTTTGCGAGCCAGATTCCGATCCTGCTGTTCTCCATTCCCGCCGGCGTCTGGAACGACCGCCTCGACCGGCGCCGCCTGCTGCTCTTCACCCAGTTCCTCGCCCTGCTGCAGGCGCTGCTGCTCGCCGGACTCACCGCGACGCAGACGATCACCCCGCTGCTGCTCCTCGTGCTGGCCTTCACGCTCGGCTGCATCAATGCGGTGGATCTGCCCGCGCGTCAGGCTTTCGTCGCGCAGATGGTGCCGGACAAGCGCGCGCTGCCGAACGCGATCGGCCTCAACTCCTTCTTGATGAACGGCTCGCGCTTCGTCGGCCCGGCCCTCGCCGGCCTGGTGGTCGCCCATGCCGGCGAGGCCGCCTGCTTCCTGTTGAACGCCCTGTCCTATCTGGCGGTGCTCGCGGCGCTGGCGGCGATCCGCACGGCGCCGGGAAAACCGGCTGCGCGCCAAACGCCCGGCGAGGCGCTGCGCGCCGGCCTTGCTTACGCCAGGAGCCATCCGCGCATCCGCCTCACGCTGCTGCTCATCGCCAGCTTCAGCTTTTTCGTCACCCCCTACGTGGTGATGATGCCGGTCTATGCCCGCGACCTGTTCCATGGCGATGCCCGCACCTATGGCCTCTTGATCAGCAGTGCGGGCGCCGGTTCACTTTGTGCGGCGCTTTGGCTGGCCTGGCGAGGCGGCCAGCGGGCCGGCGACGGTCTCGACCGGCTGGTCGGCCGCACGGCGCTGGCGGGCGGCATCGCGCTGTCCGCTTTCGCCTTTGTGCCGACGATCGCGCTCGCCTATCCGTTACTGATGATGCTCGGTTTCGCCGTCGTGATCACGGCCGCCGGCAGCAACACGCTGATCCAGCTCGAAGTCGAGGAGCATTTCCGCGGCCGAGTGATGGCGATCTTCTCGACGGCCTTCCTCGGCATCGCGCCGCTGGGCAGTCTGACGGTAGGGATGGTCAGCGCCCGCCTCGACGTCCGGCCGACCCTGTTCGTCTGCGGCTTGCTGGCCTTCGGCGCCGGCCTGGCCTATCGGCGGCGCATGAAACAAAGTTGAAAGAAAGAGGGCACGGCGTTGCCGTGCCCTCGAACGCTCTGATTCGGCGTGCGACTTACTTCTTGGCGGCCTTCTTCTTGCCTGCGACGGCAGCCTTGAAGCCAGCGCCCGCGGTAAAACGCGGCACCGTGGTGGCGGCGATCTTCAGCTTTTCACCGGTCTTCGGGTTGACGCCGGTGCGCGCGGCGCGCTTGGCGGCCTTGAAGGTACCGAAGCCGACCAGCGTCACCGCATTGCCCTTGGCGACGGACTTGACGACGGCGTCGATCATCGCGTCCAGGGCCTTGGCGGCGGCAGCCTTGCTGATGTCGGCGCCCTTGGCGACGACTTCGACGAGATCCCCTTTGTTCATGTTGAATTGCTCCTCAAGTTGGATGGCCATATTGCCGTGATGATTCTAACTGGATATTCGGCCCCGACGTCAAGGGGATTACGGGGATTTGCCTGCCTCCAGCCGACGATTGTGGCAAATCGCGCAGCAAGCCGATGCCGGCTGGATTAGATGTCTATAATGAACTTGAGATATTCATTGTGCTGCGCAGTACAGGAGGGGTTAGCTTGATGCTTTTCATTCTTTACTACATCGTCGCCATCACGATTCTGGTACTGCACTTCACCGGTTTCCTGGCGCGTCACAACCTCGAATGGCTGGTGCTGGTGCTGGCGGTGACCGTCTTCCCGGCCGTCATCTACCTGTAGCGCAGACTTCTTCGATCAGCTTTTTCACCGCTGCTGCATCCGCATCCATCACGATGACGCGCTGCGGCAGATCCTCGAGCCCCTCCAGCTCCTTCGGCCGCCCCGGCTCGATGCCCAGCGCCTCGCGGATCGTATCGGCGAACTTCACCGGCTGGGCGGTTTCCAGCGCGATCATCGGCACTTCCGGCAGCAGGTGCTCGCGGGCCACCTTGACCGCATCGGCGGTATGCGGATCGATCATTACCTGGTGCTTTTCCCAGACGTCACGGATCGTCGCCAGACGATCGGCGTGCGTGCTCTTGCCTGAGACGAAGCGGAACTCCGGCAGTTTCGTCATGTAGGGCGTGGCGGAGAGATCGAAACCCTCCCCGGCTTCGACCTTACGCCACAGTTCGCGCACCACGGCCGGATCGCGGCCGACCAGGTCGAAGACGAAGCGCTCGAAATTCGAGGCCTTCGAGATGTCCATCGACGGGCTGGAAGTGACGAAGGTATCCGCGGTGCCGCGCGGCCGGTAGCGGCCGGTGCGGAAGAATTCGTCGAGCACGTCGTTCTCGTTGGTGGCGAGCACCAGCCGGGCCACCGGCAGTCCCATCATGCGCGCGATGTGGCCGGCGCAGATGTTGCCGAAGTTCCCCGAGGGCACCGCGAAGGCGACTGCCTCGTCGTTGCTTTGCGTCGCGGCGAAATAGCCCTTGAAGTAATAGACGATCTGCGCCATCACGCGCGCCCAGTTGATCGAATTCACCGCGCCGATCCGGTATTTCGCCTTGAACCCGGCATCGTTGGCGACCTGCTTGACGATGTCCTGGCAGTCGTCGAACATGCCGCGGATCGCGATGTTGATGATGTTCGGATCCGGCAGCGAATACATCTGCGCGCGCTGGAAGGCCGACATCTTGCCGTGCGGCGAGAGCATGAAGACGCGCACGTTCTTCTTGCCGCGCATCGCGTACTCGGCCGCCGAGCCGGTATCACCCGAGGTCGCGCCGAGGATGTTGATCGTCTCGCCACGCTTGTCCAGCACATATTCGAACAGGTTGCCGAGCAACTGCATCGCCATGTCCTTGAAGGCGAGCGTCGGTCCGTTTGATAGCTCCAAGAGGTGGAAACCCGGCGCCAGCGTGGTGAGCGGCGTGATCTCGGACGCCTCCTGGCCCGGACGGCAATACTTGTAGATGCGCGCGGTGTAGGTGCGATCGACGATCGACTTCAGCTCGCAGGCCGGAATGTCATCGACGAATTTCTGAAAGATTCTCAGCGCCAATGCCGGGTAGGGCAGCTCGCGCCATTCGGCGAGTTCCGCCTTGGATACCTGCGGATAATGTTCGGGCAGATACAGGCCGCCGTCGGGCGCCAGGCCGCCGAGCAGGATGTCGCAGAAGGCTTGCGGAGCGGCGTTGCCGCGGGTGGAGAGGTATTTCATGGCGCGGATGGATGAAAAAATCAGGATTGCCGGGGATTATAGAAGGCACGGCCGATGCGCAGCGCGAAGTCGGCGAGCGCCAGCGCCGCCGGCAACACGGCGAAGGGGGCGTCGAACAGGAAGGCCAGACCGGCGCTGAAGAACAGCGCCGCACGGAGGCGCCCGCCGCCCGCCAGGCGGCGCTGCATCGTCTGCCGCGCCGGTGTGCCCGCGCCGGGGAAACGCCAGACCGGCAGCAGCTGCGCGAGCGCGCCGGTGACCAGCGGCAGCAGAAAGAGTGCGACGTAGGCAGTCAGCGCCGCTCGTGCCGGCATCCAGCCCGCGCCATGCGCGAGGCCGGCCAAGAGGAGCAGCAAAAGCCCCACGGTCGCGATCGAGAGCGGTGCCGTCTCGCCAGCGCCGACTTTGCGGCCATACGCGCGCCCCCAGGCGAAGAGATCGCGCCCGATCACCCAGGCGAGCAGCAAGGCGCCCGGAACGGCCAGCCAGAATCCCGTTGCCGCGCCAGCCGCGACCAGCAGGGTGCCCGCCAACGCCGGCACCAGATCGGTGCGCAGGCGCATGGCCGCCGTCGGCTCGGGCTCTCGCAGCGCGGTCGGCAGCAGCACCGGCAGCGTGCCGAGCGCCGCCAGGCCGATGAAGCCGAGCGTATTCAGATGCAGATGAAAGAGCCGCAAGGCCGGCCGCGATTCGGGCATCGCCAGCCACACCGGCACGAGGCTCACTGCGAAAAAGAGACAGAGCAGCGCCGCGCCATACCAGTGCGCGCCCGGATGCGGTGCGCCCAGCGTGCCGCGCAGCCGGCGGGAAACCCAGAAAAACATCAGCAGCGCCGCGGCGGCATCGACCGTCGCCGCGAGATGCAGGCTCCACTGTGGCAGATACCCCAGCAAAGCCAAGGGGACGATCAGACCGGCGGCCTGAACGACGAGCGGCAGATGATGGATTACCGGGCCAGCGGCGCGGCTCTTCGTCAGCACCGGCACGAAATGGCCGATGGCGCCGAAGATCAGCGGCAAGGCACCGAGCGCGAAAATGAGGTGCAAAGTCGGCGCCAGCAGGACGGCAAAGCCGGCTTGCTCCCCCATGGGAACGGCACCGAAGGCCGCGGCCAACGCCGCCAGGAAGGCGGCGACGGCGCACAGGCCCAGCCAGACCAGCATTCGCGCGGTCGTTCAGCTCAGCGCTTCGAGCCGCAGGCGCACGATCTTGCCGCTTACCACCGGCAGCGCCTCGATCTGCGCGATTGCGGCGTCGATCTGCTTTTCGCGCACCACGTGCGTCAGCAGGATGATGTCGGTCTGCTGCTCGCCTTCGGCCGGCTCGCGCTGCACCAGCGCGTCGATCGAAATCCCCTGGTCGGCGAGGATGCGCGTGATGTCGGCGAGCACGCCCGGCTTGTCGTCGACGCGCATGCGCAGGTAATAGCCGCTTTCCACCTCGGCCATCGGCAGGATCGGCAGATCGGCCACCGCGTCGGGCTGGAAAGCGAGATGCGGCACACGGTTTTCCGGATCGGCGGTGGCCATGCGCGTGACATCGACGAGATCGGCGATCACCGCGGAAGCCGTCGGCTCGGCGCCGGCGCCCTTGCCGTAGTAGAGCGTCGCGCCGACCGCGTCGCCCTGCACCAGCACCGCGTTCATCGCCCCCTCGACGTTGGCGAGCAGGCGCCTGGCGGGGATCAGCGTCGGGTGCACGCGCAGCTCGATCGCGGTCTTGCCGTCGAGCTGCCTGCGCTTGGTGATACCCAAGAGCTTGATGCGATAGCCGAGCTGCTCGGCATACTTGATGTCCTCGGCCTGCAGCTTGCTGATGCCCTCGATGTAGGCCTTGTCGAATTGCATCGGAATGCCGAAGGCGATCGCCGCCATGATCGTCAGTTTGTGCGCCGCATCGATGCCCTCGATGTCGAAGGTCGGGTCGGCCTCGGCGTATCCGAGCCGCTGCGCCTCCTTGAGCACCGTGTCGAACGGCAGGCCCTTGTCGCGCATCTCGGAGAGGATGAAGTTGGTGGTGCCGTTGATGATGCCGGCGATCCACTCGATGCGGTTGGCGGTCAGTCCCTCGCGCAGCGCCTTGATGATCGGGATGCCGCCGGCGACCGCCGCCTCGAAGCCGATCATCACGCCTTTTTTCTGCGCGGCGGCGAATATCTCGTTGCCATGCACGGCCAAGAGCGCCTTGTTGGCGGTGACGACATGCTTGCCGTTTTCGATCGCCTTGAGCACCAGCTCCCTGGCAATGCCGTAGCCACCGATCAGCTCGACGACGATGTCGATCTCGGGATCATTGACGACGGCGAAGGCATCGTCGGTCAGCGCGACCGTGCCGCCGGTGACGCGCCGGGCCAGTTCCAGATTCTTGTCGGCGACCTGGACGATGCGGATCGGCCGTCCGGCACGCCGGGTGATTTCCGCCTCGTTGCGGGACAGGACGGTAAAGGTGCCGCCACCGACGGTGCCGATGCCGAGCAGTCCGACTTGGATGGGCTTCATGGATACGCAATCAGGAAGGGTGAAGAAAAATCAGCTGCCGTGATGCTTGCGATAGCTTTCCAGGAACCGCGCGATGCGGCCGATCGCCTCGGCGAGATCATCGACGTTGGGCAGGAAGACGACGCGGAAATGATCGGGATTGGGCCAGTTGAAGCCGCTGCCCTGCACCAGCAGGACCTTTTCCTCCTCGAGCAGTTCGAGGATGAATTGCTGGTCGTTGCTGATCGGATACATCTTCGGATCGAGCCGCGGGAAGCAGTAGAGCGCCGCCTGGGGACGCACGCAGGACACGCCGGGGATCGCCGAGAGCATCTCCCAGGCGAGATCGCGCTGCTTGCACAGCCGCCCCTGCGGCGCGACCAGGTCCTCGATGCTCTGATAGCCGCCCAGCGCGGTCTGGATCGCGTGCTGGCCCGGCACGTTCGAGCATAGGCGCATCGAGGCGAGGATGTTCAGGCCTTCGATGTAGTCGGTGGCATGGCGCTTCTCGCCGGAGACGATCATCCAGCCGGCGCGGAAACCGCAGGCGCGATAGTTCTTCGACAGGCCGTTGAAGGTGATGAACAGCACGTCGTCGGCCAGGCTGGCGATCGACGTGTGCTTGCGGCCGTCATAGAGGACCTTGTCGTAAATCTCGTCGGCGAAGACGATCAGCTCGTGCTGGCGGGCGATCTCGACGATGCCCTGGAGCAGGTCGTCGGGATAGAGCGCGCCGGTCGGATTGTTCGGATTGATGACGACGATCGCGCGCGTCGCCTTCGTGATCTTGGCGCGGATGTCGGCGAGGTCGGGCAGCCAGCCGGCGCCCTCGTCGCACAGGTAATGGCGCGGCGTGCCGCCGGAGAGGCTCACCGCTGCGGTCCACAGCGGATAGTCCGGCGCCGGCACCAGCACCTCGTCGCCGTTGTTGAGCAACCCCTGCATCGCCATCACGATCAACTCCGAGACGCCATTGCCGAGCGTGATGTCGTCGATCGTCACGCCCGGAATCTTCTTCTGCTGGCAGTAGTGCATCACCGCCTTGCGGGCGGAGAACAGGCCTTTCGAGTCGGAATAGCCCGAGGCATCGCGGATGTTGCGGATCACATCGACGACGATCTCCTCCGGCGCCTCGAAGCCGAAGGCGGCCGGGTTGCCGATGTTGAGCTTGATGACGCGATGCCCCTCCTCTTCCATCTGCCGGGCCCGTGCCAGGACCGGACCACGAATGTCATAGCAAACATTGGCGAGCTTGGTGGATTTGAGGATGGGCTGCATGACGGTCGGAAAGCATGAAAGCGGAAGGTTATAATCCTACCGAATGACCCGCTTCGCGGCAAATCCAAAGCAGGCCAAGAGCCCCTTGCAGCATCCCCGGCAGACCCGTCTTGAAGCTTCATCCCGACCCGCGCAGTAGCGACAACATCGTCACCGCCTACACCCACGATTCGATCGCGGTGGGTGGCCGTGTGCACACGCGCAGCCTGCTGTTGCTGCCCGATCGCCTCGATGCACAATGGGGACCGGACGCTTTTGCCGATCTGAGCCTTCTCCATCTGCAGCAGCTCGCCGCCTTTTCCTGCGACGTGGTACTGCTCGGCACCGGACGCCGGCAGCGCTTTCCAGCCGCCGAGCTGATGCGTCCGCTGGTCGAGGCCGGACGCGGCTTCGAGATCATGGATACGGCGGCCGCCTGCCGCACCTACAACCTCCTCGTCGGCGAGGGGCGCCTGCCGCTGGCCGCGCTGATCCTCGAAAAAGACGCCGCATGAGGCCCGCGATCGCGCTGCGTATCGAGGTTCCCGCTTACCGCGCCTGCGCCGCGCTGCCGGTGCTCACCGATCTGCTGCGAAACCAGGGAGCAGGCGCGAGCTTCCTGTTCGGGCTGGGTAACGACTGGCTCGGCCGCTCGCCGGCACGCCATGCCCGCAGCCTGCTCGAACAGGTGCGCGCCGCCGGCTTCGAGAGCGGTATTTTCGGCTGGCAGCCGGCGCAGTGGAGCAAACGCGCCAGCGCGGCGCCCGCCGGCTGGATCGCCCGGCAATACGAGCTTTCATGCGCGGCGTTCGAAAAGGTCTTCGGCAGCGCGCCGCGACTCACGGCGGCTCCCGGCTGGCAGGGCAATCCGCATGCGCTGCGCCTGACGCAGCGCCTCGGCTTCGCCTGCGCCAGCGACAGCCGCGGCCGTCACCCCTTCATTCCCGTCTGGAACGGCGAGATCGTGCGCTGCCCGCAGCTTCCCGTCACCCTGCCGACCTTCGACGAGTTGACTGCCGCGGCCGGCAAGGACGAGGCGGCGGCGGTCGAGGACCTGCTGGCGCTGACCGCCACGCCTCCCCGCACCGGCCATGTCTTCAACCTCACGGCCAGCCGCGCGCTCGGCAAGGCGCCTGGGCAGTTCGAGCGCCTGCTCGCCGGCTGGCGCGAGCAAGGCTACCGGATCGTTTCGCTCGAGGCGCTGGCGGCGGAAGTCGGCATCGAGCGGCTACCGCGCCATGAAATCGTCATCGGCACGGTCCCTGGCCATCCCCGTCCCCTGCTGCTTCAAGGGGATGAATTCCTCTCTCACTGGAGAACCCCGGCATGAACGAAGCTCCCGCCTCTGCGCTGCGCGTTGGCCAGCAAGTGCCCGATTTCACTCTGCCGGCCACCGGCGGCCAGATCTTTCGCCTCGCCGATCTGCGCGGCCAGTCCGTCGTGCTCTATTTCTACCCGAAGGACAGCACGCCGGGCTGCACCACCGAGGCCGGCCAGTTCCGCGATCTCCACGGCGAATTCGTCGCCAACGGCGCCACGGTCTGGGGCATCTCCCGCGACGGCCTGAAGTCGCACGAGAACTTCAAGGCCAAGCTGGGGCTACCCTTCGAGCTGCTCTCCGACGCCGAAGAGACGGCCTGCCAGTTGTTCGGTGTCATCAAAATGAAAAATCTCTACGGCAAACAGGTGCGCGGCATCGAGCGCAGCACCTTCCTGATCGATTCCGCCGGCCGCCTGGTCCGGGAATGGCGCGGCGTGAAGGCGGATGGTCATGCGGCAGCCGTGCTCGACGCCGTGAAATCGCTCTGATCCCCTCTCCCACCCTCCGAAGCCGATGAACGCCAAACACGCTGCCAAGCATACCCGCTCCGCCAAGCCGACCAAGTTGTTCGTGCTCGATACCAACGTGCTGATGCACGATCCGACCTGTCTGTTCCGTTTCGAGGAACACGACTTGTTCGTGCCGATGATGACGCTGGAAGAGCTCGACGCCAACAAAAAAGGCATGTCGGAAGTGGCGCGCAATGCGCGCCAGGCAAGCCGCATGCTGGACGAGATCGTCACCGGCAGCGAGGAGGACATCCAGGAGGGCATCGAGCTCGCCGGACCGTCGCGCGGCCTGGCGAGCGGCCGGCTGTTCCTGCAGACCGAGGCGATCAACGGCCTCTTGCCCGCTTCATTGCCGACCTCGCGCGCCGACAACCAGATCATCGCCGTCGCGCTGCACCTGCGCCAGAAACATCCGAAACGCCCGGTGATCCTGGTCACCAAGGACATCAACATGCGCATCAAGGCCCGCGCGCTGGGCCTCGAAGCGCAGGACTATTTCAACGACAAGGTGCTGGAAGACACCGACCTGCTCTACACCGGCAGCCTCGAACTGCCCGCCGACTTCTGGGAAACCCACGCGCAGGGCCTGGAATCGTGGAAAAAGGACGGCCGCACCTATTACCGCATCAGCGGGCCGCTCAGCGCCGACCTGCTGATCAACGAATTCGTCTGGCAGGAAGGTCCACAGCCGCTGCAGGCCTGGGTGCGCGCCCGCTCGGGCAAGACCGTGGAACTGGAAACCCTGATCGACTACTCGCACGGCAAGAACGCGGTGTGGGGCATCGTGGCCAGAAACCGCGAGCAGAACTTCGCGCTCAACCTCTTGATGCATCCGGACATCGACTTCGTCACGCTCTTGGGGCAGGCCGGCACCGGCAAGACGCT
Source organism: Rhodocyclaceae bacterium (assembly GCA_013388985.1). Classification (GTDB taxonomy): domain Bacteria; phylum Pseudomonadota; class Gammaproteobacteria; order Burkholderiales; family Rhodocyclaceae; genus Sulfuricystis. The sequence continues at coordinate 89,543 of JACAEF010000005.1, read as the reverse complement.
CTTGACGCTGGCCGCGGCGCTGACGCAGACGCTGGAACAGAAGCGCTTTTCCGAGATCATCATCACGCGCGTCACCGTGCCGGTCGGCGAGGACATCGGCTTTCTGCCCGGCACCGAGGAAGAGAAGATGACGCCGTGGATGGGCGCGCTCGAAGACAATCTCGACGTGCTCAACAAGCCGGTCGATGAAGGCGACAAGGGCGGCTATGCCGGCGATTGGGGACGCGCCGCGACGATGGACCTGATCAGGAGCCGCATCAAGATCAAGTCCTTGAACTTCATGCGCGGCCGCACCTTCCTGAACAAGTTCCTGATCATCGACGAGGCGCAGAACCTGACGCCGAAGCAGATGAAGACGCTGATCACGCGCGCCGGTCCCGGCACCAAGGTGGTCTGCCTCGGCAACATCGCGCAGATCGATACGCCCTATCTCACCGAAGGCTCGTCGGGTCTCACCTACGTCGTCGACCGCTTCAAGGGCTGGCCGCACGCCGGCCACATCACCCTGCAGCGCGGCGAGCGTTCGCGGCTCGCCGACCACGCCGCCGAAGTGCTGTAGTGCCGTTCCGCCAGCGCCGAGTTTCGCTCAATATGAGCCGGGCGCAGCGAAGTTCTCAAACCGGGTGTACTCGCCGAGGAAGGTGAGCTTCACCGTGCCGGTCGGGCCGTTGCGGTGCTTGCCGATGATCACCTCGGCGACGCCCTTTTCGGTCGTGTCCGGCTTGTAGTATTCCTCGCGGTACATCATCAGGATGATGTCGGCATCCTGCTCGATGGCGCCCGATTCGCGCAGGTCCGACATCAAGGGCCGCTTGTCGTTGCGTTCCTCGACCTTGCGGGACAGCTGCGAGAGTGCGATCACCGGCACCTGCAGTTCCTTCGCCAGCGCCTTGATCGAGCGTGAGATCTCGGAGATTTCGGTGGCGCGGTTCTCGGTGTCCTTCAGCGAGGTCATCAGCTGGATGTAGTCGATCACGATCAGGCCGAGTTGCCCGAACTGCCGGTGCAGGCGGCGCGCCCGCGCGCGCAGGTCGGAGGCGTTGATCGCGCCGGTCTCGTCGATGTGGATCGGCGCCTCGTGCAGCTTGCCCAGCGCCACCGACATCTTTTCCCAGTCCTCGTCGGAGAGCTTGCCGGTGCGGATCTTCGTCTGATCCAGACGCCCGGCCGAGGAGAGGAAGCGCATCGCCAGCTGTGGGCCGGACATTTCCAGGCTGAAGATCGCCACCGGCAGGCGCAGCTCCATGCCGACGTGCTCGGCGATGTTGAGCGCGAACGCGGTCTTGCCCATCGAGGGACGTCCGGCGACGACGATCATGTCGCCGGGTTGGAATCCCGAGGTGATGCGGTCGAGGTCGTGGAAGCCGGTCGCCAGGCCGGTGATATCGGAGGGATTCTCGCGGTTGTAGAGCTTTTCGATGCGATCCACTACCTCGCCCAGCAGCGGCGTGATGGCCTGGAACCCCTGGCCGACGCGGTGGCCCGCTTCGGCGATTTCGAAGACCTTCTGCTCCGCCTGATCGAGCAGGGTCTTGACGTCCCGCCCGGCCGGATTCAGTGCCGAGGCGGCGATTTCGTCGCCCACCGTCACCAGCTTACGCAGGATCGCGCGCTCGCGCACGATCTCGGCATAGCGGCGGATGTTGGCGGCCGAGGGCGTGGCATTGGCGATCTCGCCCAGATAGGCGAGTCCGCCGGTCTGCTCGACCTGGTTCGCATGCTCGATCGACTCATAGACGGTCACCACGTCCGCCGGACGGCCGGTCTCGATCAGCTTGCGGATGTGCGCGAAGATGCGGCGGTGATCGTCGCGGTAGAAATCGGCTTCCGAGACGACATCGGCGATCCGGTCCCAGGCGCTGTTGTCGAGCAGCAGCCCGCCGAGCAGGGATTGCTCGGCTTCGATCGAATGCGGTGGCAGTTTCAGCGCGGCGACTTGCGGATCGCTTGCCGCCGCTTGCAGGTAGGGTTGTCCCATTTGGGTCTGGGCCATGTCTTTCCTCCGAATGCGCAAGTCTACCCGCGACATTCATCGCCGGGGAGAGAACAAGTTGTGGAAATGGGCCACTACTTCGGTGCACAAGCTGTGCATAGCTTGTGCAAGGGCTGTGAGCTGTGCGTATACGCAAAAGAGCCGCCCGACGGGCGGCTCTTTTGGCGGGTAACGAAGTCTTACTGCTCGGCGACGACCGCGACGGTCACGCTGGCCACGACATCGGCATGCGGGGCGATTTCCAGCACGACTTCACCGATCGTCTTGATCGGCCCCTGAGGCATGCGCACCGCGCTCTTTTCGATGCTGATGCCCTGCGCGGCCAGCGCATCGACGACATCGACCGTCGTCACCGAACCGAACAGACGGCCATCGACACCCGCCTTGCGCGCCACCTCGACCCGCAAGCCCTCGAGTCTTGCGGCAATGGCCTGCGCCGCAGCGAGCTTTTCCGCGGCCAGCTTTTCGAGCTCGGCACGACGCGCTTCGAACACCTGGATGTTCTCGGGAGTCGCGCGCTTGGCGAAGCCCTTGGGGATCAGGTAGTTGCGCGCATAGCCTTCCTTGACCTTGACGACATCGCCGAGATTGCCGAGGTTCGCCACCTTGTCCATCAGAATCACTTGCATGGTTTGCCTCCTCGCTTAGCGGTGCAGGTCGGTATAGGGCAAGAGCGCCAGGAAGCGCGCGCGCTTGATGGCGGTCGACAGCTGGCGCTGATAGCGGCTCTTGGTGCCGGTGATGCGCGCCGGCATCACCTTGCCGGTTTCGGTGATGAAGTCCTTCAGCAGATCGACGTCCTTGTAGTCGACGTAAGGAATCTTCTCGGCGGAGAAACGGCAGAACTTGCGCCGCTTGAACAGGTTGCGGCTCTTGCTGCGATCATCCTTCTTTTTGCTGCTGGGTTTGAAAGCCATTTTCGATGTCCCTTCCAAAATTTTCAACGAATTCGATATGGGTCACATGGAGGACCGGGGTTTTCCGCTTCAGACTGCGGGCGGCGAGGAACCCGCTCAACCGAACCCCGCTGCCGGGCGCCGCTTCCTTGATCGGCAAGGCGATCACCCCCACCGCCATACAGTCGATCTCGCATTCGACGCGGCGGACGCCGCCGGCTTCGATCTGCTCCGATTCGTGGGCGATCCGGAATTCGATGACCGGAATCCCTGCCGGCGTATGCCGCAGCGGGCCTCGCTCCTGCAGGATACCCGCCAGTTCGGTGCGATTCTCCCGTCCGGTCGCGCCGCTTGCCGGTTCAGTCTGCAGCCGCGGCCTCCTCGGCGGTTTTTTCTTCGCCTTGGCCCGGGGTGGTCAGCGAGCGCGCTTTTTCCTCCTTCATCATCGGCGAGGGTGCGGTCTCGGCGTGATCCATCCTGACCGTCAAGTGACGCAACACGGCATCATTGAACTTGAAGGCGTTTTCGAGCTCCGCCAGCGTGTCGCTGCCGCACTCGATGTTCATGAGCACGTAATGGGCCTTGTGCACCTTCTGGATCGGATAGGCCAGCTGGCGCCGTCCCCAGTCTTCGAGACGATGGATCGCGCCGCCACTACCGGTGACGAGCGTCTTGTAGCGCTCGATCATGGCCGGAACCTGGTCGGACTGATCCGGATGCACGATGAAAACGATTTCGTAATGGCGCATGAATTCTCCTTTTGGTTCGGTTGAGCCCCCTCGCATGCGTTTCGAGTGGAGCAAGGATTGAAAAGCTGCGAATTCTATCCGGCGCCAGCGGAAAATACAAGGCGATTTTCCCGGACACAACGGCCGTTATCGGATTTTAACGCCTGCGGCGATCTCGCCGATAATGCCTAAGATGAATGGCCAATCCACTTCCGCCGGACTCGATCTCGAAGGCTGGGTCGCTTACTTCAGCGCCGCGCCGATTCCCGTCTTGCGCCATACCGAGCAGCAGCTCGCGGAACTGCGCGAGCGTGCCCAGAATGCAAATGCCCGCACGATCTCCTCGGTCATCCTCCAGGACCCGATGATGACCCTTCGCGTGCTCGCCTACATCGAGAGCAAGCGCAGCAAGACCCGGCTCACTGACATCACCACCATCGAGCGCTCACTGATGATGATCGGCATGGAGCCGTTCTTCAACGATTTCGAGAACCTGCCGACGGTGGAAGACCATCTCAAGGGGCATCCACGCGCCCTGCTCGGCCTGCTCAAGGTCGTCGGACGCGCACGCAAGGCCGCGCACTGGGCACGCGACTGGGCGATCCATCGTCATGATCTGGACGTCGACGAGATCACCGTCGCGACATTGCTCTACGATTTCGCGGAAATCCTCATGTGGTGCTTCGCCCCGGGACTGGCCTTGCAGGTGGCCGACCGCCAGAAGGCCGATCGCACCTTGCGCTCGGTCGCGGTGCAGACCGAGGTGTATGGCGTCCCGCTCTGGCAGATCAAGCAGGCGCTGGCGCAACGCTGGCATCTGCCGCAGCTCCTGATCACCCTGATGGATCCGCAGAACGCCGAGCATCCGCGCGTCCGGAACGTCAAGCTCGCGGTCGATCTGGCGCGCCATTCCGCGAACGGCTGGGACGATGCGGCCCTGCCCGACGACTACAAGGCCATCGAAGAGCTGCTGCACATCAGCCACGAGACCCTGATGCACAAACTCGGCCTCGATCTACCTCCAGCTACATCCGATGGGGACAAGCCGGCGACGAACGGATAAAATGCGCCGCCTCGCCCTCGTAGCTCAGTGGATAGAGCGACCGCCTCCTAAGCGGTAGGTCGCAGGTTCGATTCCTGCCTTGGGCGCCAGATGTTCCCCTCTGCGGGGCTGTCTGTGGCTATTTGATCCGGGTCAGATGAGCAGCGCGTTTCGCCGGCCGCTCCTCGATGGCCTCGGCGGTTTGTTCGCCTTCCGCGGGTGCCGTCTCGCCAGCGCCGACTTTTTCCGCCTCAGCGGCTCCCTCGTCCGCACTCACCTCGAAGGCCATGCCTTGGCCGTTTTCGCGCGCATAGATCGCGGCAACGGCCGCCACGGGCACATAGACCTGGAAGGGCGCGCCGCCGAAACGCGTCTGGAAGGCGATCTCGTCGTTGCCCATCACCAGTTGATGGGTGGCTTCCGGGCTGATGTTGAGGACGATCTGCCCATCGCGCACATATTCGCGTGGCACACGGGTATGGGAATCCACCTGCACCACCAGATACGGCGTGAAACCACTATCCACGCACCACTCGTGGATGGCGCGGATCAGATAAGGCTTGGTCGAAGGCATCGATTGCAGCAACGGCGCACGCCAAAACGAGCGCTTCAGCGCCGCATCACCTTTTCCGACGGCGTCAGCGCATCGATGAAGCCCTGACGGGCGAAGATCCGCTCGGCATATTTGAGCACCGGCGCAGCCGACTTCGGCAATTCGATGCCGTAGTGTTCGAGACGCCACAACAGCGGCGCGATCGCCACGTCGAGCATCGAAAAGTCGTCGCCCAGCAGGTATTTCTGCTTGGCGAACAGCGGCACCAGCTCGACGAGCCGGTCGCGGATGTGGGCACGCGCCTTCTCGGCCGTCTTCAGATTGCGTTCCAGCGCATCGATGTGATGGCCGAACAGTTCCTGTTCCATCGTATGGAGCAGCTGGCGTGCCTTGGCACGCGTCTGTGGATCCGGCGGCATCAGCTGCGGGTGCGGGAAGCGTTCGTCGATGTACTCGTTGATGATGTTCGCTTCGTAGAGGACCAGGTCGCGATCCACCAGCACCGGGACGCGATTGTAAGGATTGATGACGGCGATGTCCTCGGGCTTGTTGAACAGATCGACGTCGATGACCTGGAAATCCATCTGCTTCTCGTAGAGGACGATGCGGCAACGATGGCTATACGGACAGGTGGTCCCTGAGTACAGATTCATCATGGCGCTCGTTCCCCACGAATAATCGGAATCACGTACCACTCGGCGCACGGGTGGATTCATGTCTCGGTGTCCCATGGCAGGTTTGTTGCTCGGTTAATGAACGTCTTTCCAGTATTCACGCTTGAGCGCATAGGCAAGCACGAACAGGATGGCCAGGGCGATCAGCACGACGACGCCCAGCTCCTTGCGGTAATTTTGCACCGGCTCGCCCATGTAGTTCAGAAAGCCGACCAGATCGGCGACCATGGCGTCGTATTCCTCTGGCTTCATCAGACCCGGCTTGGCGAGCGTCAGCTTGTGATCCGGACCGAGAACCTGCTCTCCCTGCAGCTCCCAGAACACATGCGGCATCGCGACGTTGGAGAAGACGACGTTGTTCCACCCGCTCGGCCGGCTGTCGTCGCGGTAGAAGCTGCGCAAATAGGTGTAAAGCCAGTCGGAACCGGAGCCATACTCGGAAGCCCGCGCCCGCGCGATCACCGTCAGATCGGGAGGCGCGGCGCCAAACCATTGCTTGGCGTCGGCGCGGCGCATCGCGATCGTCATCAACTCACCCACCTTCTCCTGAGTAAACAGGAGATTGTCCCTGATCTGCTGCTCGGTGAGACCGATGTCGCGCAAACGGTTGTAGCGCATGTAGGAAGCCGAATGGCAGTTCAGGCAATAGTTGATGAAGATCTTGGCGCCGTTTTGCAGCGCTGGCAGATCGTGGCTGCGGTCCGGCGCCTTGTCGAGATGAAGCGCCTCACCACTGGCGAAGGCGAGCCACGGCACGCACAGGAAAGCAATCAACAGCTTTTTCATCATCCGGTCACCCTTTCCGGTTCGGGCTTGCATTTGTCGAGCGCTGTGTAGATGGGCATCAGCAGAAAGAACGCGAAGTAGAGAATCGTGCAGATTTGCGCCACCAGCGTGCGGCCCGGCGTCGGCGCCAGCATGCCCAGATAACCGAGGATGACGAAGCTGATCACGAAAATCGTCAGGGCGCCCTTGTAAAGCGGGCCGCGATAACGGATCGACTTGACCGGGCTACGATCCAGCCAGGGCAGGAAGAAAAATACCATCACGCCCAGCCCCATGAAGATCACGCCCCACAGCTTGGCGTCGATCCAGAAGAAATTGACCGTGTTGGCGCGCAGGATCGAATAGAACGGGCCGAAATACCAGACGGGCGCGATGTGCGGCGGGGTCACCAGAGGATCGGCAGGGTAGAAGTTGTTGGCTTCGAGGAAATAGCCGCCGCCTTCCGGCATGAAGAACACCACCGCCGAGAACACGATCAGGAAGACCACGACGCCGACGATGTCCTTGACCGTGTAATAGGGATGGAACGGAATGCCGTCCAGCGGCACGCCGTTTTGATCTTTCTTCTTTTTGATCTCGATCCCGTCCGGGTTGTTGGAGCCGACCTCGTGCAGGGCGATCAGATGCACGGCCACCAGGGCGGGCAGGATCAGCACCGGCAGCAGGTAATGCAGCGAAAACAGACGGTTCAGCGTCGCGTCGCCGACCACGTAGTCGCCACGGATCCACACGCCGAGATCATTGCCGATCAGCGGAATCGCGGTAAACAGGTTCAGGATCACCTGGGCGCCCCAGTAGGACATCTGCCCCCATGGCAGCAGATAGCCCATGAAGGCTGTGGCCATCAGGACGAGGAAGATCAGCACGCCGATGATCCAGACCAGCTCGCGCGGCTGACGATAGGAGCCGTAGAGCATGCCGCGGAACATGTGCAGATAGACGACGATGAAGAACGCCGAGGCGCCGGTGGAATGCATGTAGCGGATCAGCCAGCCCCAGGGCACGTCGCGCATGATGTATTCGACGCTGGCGAAGGCCACGGGCACGCCGGATGCATTGAGGGAGGCATCCGGCTTGTAGTGCATGACCAGAAAGACGCCGGTGACGATCTGCATCACCAGCACCAGCAAGGCGAGCGAACCGAAGAAATACCAGAAGTTGAAATTCTTGGGCGCGTAATATTTGGCGAGATGGTCGTTCCACAATGCCATCAGCGGGAAACGGGCATCGAGCCATTCCAGCAGGTTGCCGGCGGTCGTGCCATCGGATTTGTACTTTTCGACGTTGGCGCCAGCCATGGCTTAGGCTCCCTTCTTGTCTTCGCCAATCAGGATCTTGGCGTCGGACAGGTAATAGTGCGGCGGAATCTCGAGATTGTCCGGAGCGGGCTTGTTCTTGAACACGCGGCCCGCCAGATCGAAGGTCGAGCCATGGCAGGGACAGAGAAACCCACCCGGCCAGTCGGCATCGATGCCCGACTCGGCGCCCGTCTTGAATTTCTCGGTCGGCGAGCATCCGAGATGGGTGCAGATGCCGATCGCGACCAGATATTCGGGCTTGATCGAACGGTATTCGTTCTTGGCGTAATCCGGTTGCTGATGCCGTTCGGATTTCGGATCAGCCAGCTTGTCGTCGTGCTTTGAGAGATTGTCGAGCATTTCCTTGGTGCGATGGATGATCCAGACAGGCTTGCCACGCCACTCGACGGTCATCATTTCGCCTGGCTGCAGCTTGCTGATATCGACCTCGACCGGTGCCCCGGCCGACTTGGCACGCTCGGACGGCGCCAGCGAACTGACGAACGGCACGACCGCAGCCACACCCGCCACACCGCCGGCAACCGACGTGGCGACCAGCAGGCGCCGCCTGCCACAATCCACTTTATCGTCACAACTCATGGTGGCTTCCTATCATTCTCTGGCAAACGCAAAAAACCCAACAATTGTACTCAAGCCCGCAGGCAATTCAAAGCCCTTCGGCGTTTCCCGCGCCGGTCAATAATCGCGGCGATCGAGCAGGGCCTGCGCCACGCTGGCGGCGTCGGCGTATTCGATCTCGCTGCCCAGCGGCAGGCCACGGGCGAGGCGGCTGACCTTGATGCCGCGCGCGTGCAGCATCTCGGCCAGGTAATGCGCGGTCACTTCGCCTTCCTGGGTGAGGTTCGTGGCAAGGATCACTTCTTTCACCACGCCGTCGCTCGCCCGCGCCAGCAGGCGATCGAAGGCCAGTTCCCGCGGTCCAATGCCGTCGAGCGGGCTGAGCCGTCCCATCAGCACATAATACAGCCCCCTGTAGGCCTGCGTCTGTTCCACGACATTGACGTCGGCCGGCATCTCGACGACGCACAGCTGTGTCGCGTCGCGTTGCGGCGAAAGGCAGCGCTCGCAGATTTCCGCCTCGGTGAAATTGTTGCAGCGGGCGCAGGGGTGAAGGGTCTGCAAGGCGCGGGCGAGCGCCGCGGCGAGACGCTCGGCGCCCCGCCGGTCGTGCTGCAGCAGGTGATAGGCCATGCGCTGGGCGGATTTCGGCCCCACGCCCGGAAGGCAGCGCAGCGCCGCGACCAGCTCATCGAGGGACGACGGCAGCGTCATGCCTGCAATCAATGCAGATGGCGCGGCATGGCTTCCTCTTCCTGCTCCGGCAGTTCGGCATGCACCGGCTCGCCTTCCGGGTTCGGATAAAGGGGCGCCCCACAGTCGTCGCAGTATTCGAGCGGGAAGCGGTGATCGAGCACCTGCACCTCGCGGACTCCCGCCTCGCGCAGCACCGACTCGATCTGCCCGGGAAGATCGGCCGCTTCATCCTCATGTTCCAGCAGCGGCCAGACGACGCCGTGAATCACCTCGGTCGATTCGCCGAGAGTGAAACCCACACGGTATTCTTCGAGCTGGCGGTCGTAGTACGGCGCCACCACCGCCCGCAGGTTGGCCGCCGGCACGTTCAGCGTCGTCTGCAGGAAGGCGACGGCCGAGCGCAGCGAATAGGGACGCGAGGCGCGATCGGCTTCGCGGATCGCGGCATGGAAGGATTGCGGCAGCAGCGGCTCGAAGGCACAGGCCGGCAGCAGGCCGCGCAGCACTTCGCCTCCCTGCAGGCGCCACTGCTTGTGCGCCTCGTTGCGGCTGCCATCCTCTTCCTGCCAGCGGAACAGCGGTGCCCCCGCGGCGACGCAGACGACGCCGATCAGATAACGGGTGTCGGAGAGGAAATTCATCGTTTCGGGCATCTGCGCCGGATCGAGCCGGGTATCGCGGCCATGCAGCGCCGCCTTGGCGAGCTTCTCCCGCAGGGCGGCGGTTTCGCAATAACTTTGCGGCAATTGATCGGGGCTGAACAGGAAGTCGGCCAGACCGAAGCGCACCTCGGCGGCGAACACATGGGCCTGCAGCTGCACCCGCAACATCGCCAAGGTCTCGGCATTGATCGCTCCGGAGGGAATCGCATAGCGTGACCAGGCCAGCACCGGCGCGGCGAAGAGCAGCACGTCCTGGCCGGCGCCGCTGCCGGCCTGCGGATGATGATGCGACTCGGCGCAGCCTTCCACCAGGTCGGCGAGCTCATCATAGGCGCGTCCGCCGCTGCCATACAGATGATCGAGCGCGGCGTTCAGCGCCGCCTCATCCTGACCGCGCAACAGGCGATCGATGATGCCCGAGAGACGACGCTCCCAGAAGGCGTCCTCCAGCCGGCTGCCGGACAGGCTCAGTTGCGTGGCGCAGTGGATCAGCGCTTCGGTGTCGGGGGTTTGCTTGGTGCGGCGGGCAAAGCGGGAGCGTTTCATGGCGATCGGGGTGGTCAGCAGCAGCGACTGCAATGGGGGATGGGATTTTATCAGCTCGGACCACCTCGTCCCGCGGCAGCGCGAAAGTCGGCGCTGGTGGGACGGCACCCTTCCCTATCCGCCGTGTTCAGCGCGCATTCAGACCGCGCAGCAGATCGCGTTCGATGTCGTCGATGGCTTCGAGCCCGACCGCGACGCGCAGCAGCCCTTCGCTGATGCCTGCGGCCGCGCGCGCCTCGGGCGTGATGCGGCCGTGCGTCGTGCTCGCCGGATGGGTGATCGTCGTCTTGACGTCGCCAAGGTTGGCGGTGATCGAAAGCAGCCGGCAGTGATCCACCACGCGCCAGGCGGCTTCCCGTCCCCCCTTGACCTCGAAGGAAACGATCGCACCGCCGGCCGACTGCTGGCGCATCGCCAGCGCGTGCTGCGGATGGGAAGGCAGGCCGGGGTAGAACACGCGCTCGATCGCGGGGTGGGCCTCCAGCCGCCGCGCCAGTTCGAGCGCATTCGCGGCATGGGCCTGCATGCGCAGCTTGAGCGTTTCCAGTCCCTTGAGGATTACCCAGGCATTGAACGGCGACAGCGTCGGCCCGGCGGTGCGCATGAACTTGAAGATCTCTTCGATCACCGCTTTGCCGCCGCACACCGCACCGCCGAGCACCCGGCCCTGGCCGTCGAGGTGCTTGGTCGCGGAGTGGATCACCAGATCGGCGCCGAATTCGATCGGCCGCTGCAGAGCCGGCGTGCAGAAACAATTGTCGACGACCAGCAAGGCACCGGCGGCATGCGTGATGTCCGCCAGCGCCGCGATGTCATGCACCTCGGTGAGCGGATTGGACGGGGTCTCGATGAACACGAGCCGGGTGTTCGACTGGAGCGCTTCGCGGAAGTCCGCAGGCTCACAGCCGGACACGAAGGTCGTCGTCACGCCGAATTTCGTCAGGATGGTAGCGAACAGTGTCTGGCTGGCGCCGAAGATGCCGCGCGCAGCGACGATGTGATCGCCGCTCTTGAGCAGCGCCAGGGTCGTGGCGAGGATCGCCGCCATGCCGCTGGCCGTCGCGATGCAGGCTTCGGCGCCCTCCAGCGCGGCGAGACGCTCCTGGAACAGCGAGACGGTCGGGTTGGTGAAGCGCGAATAGATGAAGCCTTCCCGCTCGCCGGCAAACAGCGCCGCCGCCTCGGCCGCGCTGGAAAACACGAAGCTGGAGGTGAGATACAGCGCTTCGGAATGCTCGCCGAACTGGCTGCGCTCCTGGCCGGTGCGGATCGCCAGGGTTTCGAAACGGTAAGCGTCGGAATCAATCATTCGCTGGCGGCGAGACGAGATTCAGATCGAGCTGGCTGCCGCCACCCTCCTCGCGTACGGGCCTGGCACGCGCGGCCTCGATGCTGTCGAGGTAATCGGCACTGACGTCGCCGGTGATGTAATGGCCGTCGAAACAGGAAGTGTCGAACTGCGTCAGCGCCGGATTCAATGAGCGGACCGCCTCGCGCAGCGCCTCGAGATCCTGGTAGATCAAGGCATCCGCACCGATTTCCTGGCGGATTTCCTCGTCGTTGCGGTAAGCAGCGATCAGCTCGGCGCGCGAGGGCATGTCGATGCCATAGACGTTGGCGAAGCGCACGGGCGGGCTGGCCGAGGCGAAATAGACCTTCTTCGCCCCCGCCTCGCGTGCCATCTGGATGATCTCGCGGCTGGTGGTGCCGCGCACGATGGAATCATCGACCAACAGCACGTTCTTGCCGCGGAATTCCGAGGCGATGGCGTTGAGTTTCTGCCGCACGGACTTTTTGCGCGTCGCCTGGCCCGGCATGATGAAGGTGCGGCCGATGTAACGGTTCTTGACGAAGCCCTCGCGGTAGGGCACGCCCAGACGCGTGGCCAGTTCGAGCGCCGCCGGGCGGCTCGAATCCGGGATTGGGATCACCGCGTCGATCGCCAGATGCGGCATCGTGTGACGGATCTTGTCGGCCAGCGAGACCCCCATGTTGACCCGCGCTGCATAGACCGACACGCCGTCGATCAGCGAGTCCGGTCGCGCCAGATAGACGTATTCGAACATGCAGGGCGCATGGAGGGTCTTCTGCGCGCACTGGCGGCTGAGGAACTGGCCGCGCGTGTCGATCAGCACCGCCTCGCCGGGCTCGACATCGCGCACGAACTGGAAGCCGAGCGTGTCGATCGCCACGCTCTCGGAGGCCACCAGATACTCCATGCCCTGCGGCGTTTCGTGCCGGCCGATTACCAGCGGGCGAATGCCGTAGGGATCGCGGAAGGCCAGGAGGCCGTAGCCGGCGATCATCGCCACCACCGCATAGGCGCCGCGCACGCGCCGGTGCGTACCGGCCACCGCCTTGAAGATCGTCTCGGCATCGACCTGGTATTTCGTCGAGGCTTCCTGCAATTCGTGCGCCAAGACATTCAGCAGCACCTCGGAATCCGAGTTGGTGTTGATGTGGCGCAGGTCCTGCAGGAACATGTCACGCTTGAGCTGCTCGGCGTTGGTGAGGTTGCCGTTGTGGGCGAGCATCAGGCCGAACGGCGAGTTGACGTAGAACGGCTGCGACTCGGCGGCGTTGTAGGCCGAGCCCGCGGTCGGATAGCGGCAATGGGCGATGCCCCAGTTGCCGGTCAGATCGCGCATGTTGCGGGTGCGGAACACGTCACGCACCAGACCCGGCCCCTTGTGCATATGGAAGCGCCCGCCTTCCGCGGTGGCGATGCCGGCCGCATCCTGGCCGCGGTGCTGCAGCACCTGCAGGCCGTCATAGAGCAGTTGATTGACGGGCGTGGTGGCGACTACGCCGAGAATGCCGCACATCGTTTCATCCTATCGATAGTGGATTCGTTTCGCCAGCTCCGGCGGCAGCCAGGGCTTGACCGCCAGCACCCCCGTTTCCAGCGGCGGCGCGAACACCGCCTGCCGCCACCAGGGCTGCCACGGCAAGGGCGTCAGGCCCGCGAGCAGCACCAGCAGCAGCAGGATCGCCATCCCGCGCACGATGCCGAACAGCGCACCCAGGAAGCGATCCAGCGGACGCAGCCCGACCGCCTTGAGCAGCAGACCGATCAGCCAGCGTAACAACGCAAACGATACCAGCACGGCGACGAAGACGGCAACGAAGCCCGCCACAGGCCGCCACACCGGGTCGGACAGTTCCGCCAGCAGATGGTCGCCCACCGGCTGCGCCCACAGACGCGCCGCGAAGAAGGCCACCACCCAAGCGGTCAGGGCGAGCAGCTCGCTCACCACGCCGCGGCTGATGCCCACCAGCAGGGAAAGGGCAATCAAGGCCAGCACGCAATAATCGAACAGCGTCATCGACGGAATGCGCGCTCACGGCTTTTTGGCCACCGGGCCATCGACGCCGATCGTCTTGATGCGCGTGCGCGCCTTCTCGGCAGCCTCGCGACTGGGAAACGGCCCTACGCGGACGCGCGTGCGCGCGCCATTCGGGGTCTCGACCTTTTCGGTGTAGGCGGGCAGTCCCAGCTCCTTGAGCTTGCCCAGCAGATTCTTGACGCGGCCGGGTTCAGCATAGGCGCCCAATTGAACCTCCCAGGCCTCATTGGCTGCTGACGGGGTTTGCTCAGCCTTCGGCTCGGCCTTGGCGGCCGGCTTTGGCTCGTTGACCGGCGCGGGCGGGGCATCGGTTTTCGCTTCCGGCGGCTTGCCGTCGCTGCCGGATTGCGACTTTGCGTCCGCCTTGCCTTCCGGCGCCGCTGCGGCTTTGGGCTCCGGCTTCGGCTCCGTCTTGACGATCGGCTTGGCATCCGTCCTGGCGATGGGCTTTTCCACTGCCGCCACCTTGTGATCGGCCCCCTCGTCCGGGCTCGGGATGCGCACCTGGATGTCCCGAAGCGGGGGCGCCGGCTGATGATCCATCACCATCGGCAACACGATGGCCGCGAACAGCGCCACCGCCACGGCGCCGATCAGACGCCGCCGCGCGCGCTTCTTCAACTGCGTGATCTCGTCCGACTGCGCGTCTGGGCCTGTCCGATTGTCCTCTTGCGCCATCTCATCCATCGCCACGATTCAGTGAACGCATCACCCCCGCCACCGTCAGGAATGATCCGAAGGCCAAAATTCTATCATCGGCGCCTGCGTTCTCCTGCGCGTGGCGGAAAGCAGCCGCGGGAGAAGTGAATGCCGGTGCCGTTCCGCCAGCGCCGATTTTTTCGATGATGCCGGCAAGCTGCAGGGCGGACGCCGCGCGCGGTCCGGGCAGGTCGCAGGGCAGCCAGCGATCGACCCGCTCGCGCATCGCCTCGACCACCCCAGGGATGTCCTTGTCGGCCATCATGCCGAACACGGCCCAGGTGGTGCGCGCGAAACCCATGTTGCCGAGGTTGCGCGCCAGCTCCATTGCCGCCTGCGGATTGTGCGCGACATCGAGGACGATCTGCGGCCGTCCCGGCAGCACCTGGCAGCGCCCCGCCAGCTCGACTTCCGCCAGGCCGCGGCGGATGTCCTGGGCGGTGACCGGCAGGCGTTCCTGCAACGCATCGAGCGCGGCGATCGCGCAGGCGGCGTTCCCCAACTGGCATTCGCCGCGCAGAGCGGGATGCGCCAGGCCGCCGAGCCGGCGCCCGGCGAGGTTCCAAAACTGCCATTGGTTTTCCAGCCGCGCATAGCCGAAATCGCGGCCGAGACAGCGAAAGTCGGCGCTGGCGGCACGGCACGCTTCGATCAAACCCAATGGCGGATCGGCATCGCCGCAGATCAGCGGCCGGCCCGGACGGCAGATGCCGGCTTTCTCGCGGCCGATGTGCTCGCGCGTCGGGCCCAGATAGTCGGTGTGATCGAGCGCGATGGAGGTGACGATCGCGCAGTCGGCATCGTAGATGTTCGTGGCGTCGAGCCGTCCGCCCAGACCCACTTCGAGGATGATCGCATCGGGCTGACTGGCCACGAACATCTCCCAGGCCGCCAGGGTGCCGAATTCGAAGTAAGTCAGCGGCACGTCGCGCCGCGCCGCCTCGACGCGTGCGAACGCGTCGCAGAACGCAGCATCGTCCGCCGGCACGCCGTCGAGGCGCACCCGCTCGTTGTAGGCCAGCAGATGCGGCGAGGAATACACGCCGACCCGATAGCCGGCACAGCGCAGGATGCGTTCGATCAGCGCGCAGGTCGAACCCTTGCCGTTGGTGCCGCCGACGGTGATCACCGGACAGAACGGATGCTGGCCAAGCGCCCGAGAGACTTGGCGGACGCGCTCGAGCCCCAGCTCGATGCCCGCTTCGCCACGCGGATGGAGCCGATCGAGATGCGCCAGCCAGTCCGCCAGGCCGGCCTTGGGCCCGGCGCGCATCAGACGGCGGGAACCCTCTGCAGCAGGGTGAGCACCGAGGCCAGCCGGTCGCGCATTTCCCGCCGATCGACGATCATGTCGATCGCCCCCTTTTCCAGCAGGAACTCGGCGCGCTGGAAGCCTTCCGGCAGCTTCTCGCGCACGGTCTGCTCGATCACGCGCGGGCCGGCGAAGCCGATCAGCGCGCCGGGCTCGGCCATCACCACGTCGCCGACGAAGGCGAAGGACGCCGACACGCCGCCCATGGTCGGATCGGTGAGGATGGTGACGAACGGCAGCTGCCGGCGCGCCAGACGCGTCACCGCCGCGGTGGTCTTGCTCATCTGCATCAGCGAGAACAGACCCTCCTGCATGCGCGCGCCGCCCGAAGCGGTGATGCAGACGAACGGCAGCTGCTGCTCGATCGCGGCATTCACGCCACGCACGAAGCGTTCGCCGACCACGGAGCCCATCGAGCCGCCCATGAAATCGAACTCGAAGCAGGCGACGACCAGCGGCAGGGTTTTGATCGCGCCCTGCATCACCACCAGCGCGTCCGATTCGCCGCTCTCCTCGTGCGCTGCGGCGAGCCGGTCCGGGTAACGCTTGCTGTCCTTGAACTTCAAGACGTCGAGCGGCACGACCTCGCTGCCGATCTCGAAACGCCCTTCGCGATCGAGCAGCAGATCGAGGCGCGCGCGCGCCCTGAGGCGATGATGATGGCCGCATTTCGGGCAGACGTTGAGATTCTGCTCGAGGTCGGTGGCATACAGCACCGCCTCGCAGGCGGCGCACTTGCGCCACAAGCCTTCGGGAATCGAGCGGCGCGCACCCTCGGCGCGCTTGATCTTCGGCGGCAGCAGCTTTTGCAACCAGCTCATCCTTGCGTCTCCCCGTTCGTGGCATCCATCGCGGCGCGCACTTCGCGCAGAAAGGCCGCCACCCGCGCCGGCGCTTCTTGCGGCGGGCCCTGCTCGATGATCTCGATGATCCGGCTGCCGATCACCACCGCATCGGCGACGCGCGCGATGCGCGCCGCGGAGGCCGCATCGCGGATGCCGAAGCCGACGCCAACCGGCATGCCCACCTTCTCGCGGATCAGCGGAATGCGCCGGGCCACCTCGTCGAGATCGATCGCCGCCGATCCCGTCACGCCCTTGAGCGACACGTAATAGAGGTAGCCGCTACCCAGCTCGGCGACATCGGTGAAGCGTTTTTCGCCGGAGGTCGGCGCCAGCAGGAAGATCGGATCGATGCCGTGCTGTTGCAAAGAATCGGCGAAGCCCGCGCATTCCTCGGGCGGATAATCGACCGTCAGCACACCATCGACGCCCGCCGCCTGGGCATCGCGGACGAAGGCCTCGTGGCCATAGGCTTCGATCGGATTGGCATAGCCCATCAACACGACCGGCGTGGTCGCATCGCGCTTGCGGAATTCATGCACCATGCCGAGCACGAGATGCAGGCTGACACCAAAGGATAGGGCGCGTTCGGAGGCGCGCTGGATCGTCGGCCCATCGGCCATCGGATCGGAAAACGGCACGCCGAGTTCGATGATGTCGGCGCCGCCGGCGACCAGGGCGTGCATCAAGGGCAGCGTCAGGCCGGGTTCGGGGTCGCCCGCGGTGATGAAGGGAATCAGCGCCTTGCGGCGCTGGCCCTGCAGTGCGGCGAACTTCGCGGCGATTCTCGACATGGTCAGAACCTTATCCCGGCACGTTCGGCGACGGTGTGCAGATCCTTGTCGCCGCGGCCGGACAGATTGACGAGCAGGATGCGGTCCTTCGGCAGGCCGCGCGCGGTTCGCGCCGCGTAGGCGAGTGCATGGCTGGATTCCAGCGCCGGGATGATGCCCTCAAAGCGGCACAGATCGTGGAAGGCCGCCAGCGCCTCCTCGTCGGTGACGGTCACATACTCGGCGCGGCCGCTGTCCTTGAGCCACGCATGCTCGGGGCCGACGCCCGGATAGTCGAGACCGGCGGAAATCGAATGCGTCTCGATGATCTGGCCATTTTCGTCCTGCAGCAGGTAGGTGCGGTTGCCGTGCAGCACGCCGGGGCGACCTGCGGTCAGCGAAGCGGCGTGTTTGCCGGTTTCGATGCCCAGTCCGGCCGCCTCGACACCGACCAGCCGGACGTTTTCATGGGGAATGTAGTCGTAGAAGATGCCCATCGCATTGGAACCGCCGCCGACGCAGGCGATCACCTGGTCCGGCTGCCGTCCCGCCAACGCCGACATTTGCGCGATGCATTCCTTGCCGATCACCGACTGGAAATCACGCACCATCATCGGATACGGATGGGGGCCCGCGACGGTGCCGATGATGTAGAAGGTGTTCTCCACATTCGTCACCCAGTCGCGCATCGCCTCGTTCAATGCGTCCTTGAGCGTCTTCGAGCCGGACTCGACCGGCACGACCGTGGCGCCGAGCACCTTCATCCGGTAGACGTTGGCCGACTGGCGCTTGACGTCCTCGCTGCCCATGTACACCACGCATTCCATGCCATAGCGGGCGGCGACGGTAGCCGTCGCGACGCCATGCATGCCCGCCCCAGTTTCCGCGATCACGCGGCGCTTGCCCATGCGGCGCGCCAAGAGCGCCTGGCCAATGCCGTTGTTGATCTTGTGCGCGCCGGTATGATTGAGGTCCTCGCGCTTCAGATAGATCTGCGCGCCGCCGAGCACCTGCGACCAGCGTCTCGCGTGATAGATCGGGCTGGGGCGGCCGACGTAATGCGCAAGCTCCTGTTCGAACTCGGCCCGGAACGCCGGGTCGTTGCGCGCTTCCTCGTAGGCCGCCGCCAGCCCGGCGAGCGCCGGCAGCAGCGTCTCCGCGACGAAAATGCCGCCGTATCTGCCGAAATGGCCCCGCTCGTCGGGCAAGCTATAGTCGTTTTGCGTCATCTGCCATTCTCACTGCCGCCATGAAGGCGGCGATCTTCGTGGCATCCTTGATGCCCTTGGCCTGTTCGACCCCACTGCTGACATCCACCGCCCAAGGGCGAATCCTCGTCACCGCCTCGACGACGTTGCCCGCGTGCAGCCCGCCCGACAGGATCATCGGCAATGGCAGGCTCTCAGGGATCAGCGACCAGTCGAAGGTTTGTCCCGCCCCACCATAGGCCGTGCTCCAGGCATCGAGCAGCAGCCCCTGGGCAGTCGGGAAAGCGCGGGCGAATTCTAGCAGATCGACCCCCGGCTTCACCCGGGCCGCCTTGAGATAGGCGCGGCCGAACTGCTCGCAATACCGCGCATCCTCATCGCCGTGAAACTGCAAGAGATCGAGCGGCACCTGGGCGAGCGTTTCGCGGACGAAGGCGGGTTCGGCATTCACGAACAGCCCGACGCGTGTCACGAAGGGCGGCACCTGGCGTGCCAGCCCGATTGCCTGTTCGGCCGGCAAAAAGCGCGGGCTGGGCGGATAGAACACGAAGCCGATGGCATCGGCGCCCGCCGTCACCGCCGCGGCGAGATCCTCGCTGCGGGTGATGCCGCAAATCTTGACGCGCGTTCGCTGCATGGGATCAAACGATCGGCAGACAGGGAAGCGCCATGATACGTCCCTGCTGCGGCAATGCCCACTGCTCGCCATATTCGACCCCGGTCAGATACAGGCCGTCGGGAGCGTAAGTCGGCGCGCCCAGACGCCGGTCGCGCGCATCGAGCAGGCGCACGAATTCAGCGGGCCGCATCCTGCCGATGCCGACATAGACCAGCGCGCCTACCAGATTGCGCACCATGTGGTGCAGGAAGGCATTCGCGCAGCAGTCGAACACGACCAGATCGCCCTGCCGCTCGATGTCGAAGCGATACAGGGTCTTGATAGGCGTTTTCGCCTGGCAGCCGGCGGCGCGAAACGACGAGAAATCATGCTCTCCCGGCAGACAGGCGGCGGCTTCCTGCATCGCCGCCAGATCGAGAGGCCGGTGGCACCAGCCGACCCGGCCCGCCAGCAGGCCGGGGCGTTCGGGGCGATTGAGGAGCAGATATCGGTAGCTGCGCGCACGCGCGCAGAAGCGGGCATGAAAGTCGTCCGCCACCGGCACGGCCCAGCGCACGGCGACGGTTCGCGGCAGATGCGCATTCGCGCCGCGCACCCAGGCCGTCACGGGCCGCGAGACCGCGACGTCGAAATGCACCACTTGCGCGCTTGCATGCACACCGGCATCGGTGCGCCCTGCGCAGACGACCCGTACCGGCTGCCCGGCGACGGCCGTGAGCGCGGCTTCGAGCGCATCCTGGACCGTATTCCCGCCTGCCTGCGACTGCCAGCCGGAAAAACCGGCGCCGTCATATTCGAGGCCAAGCGCGATCCTCATGCGGCGGACAGCAGCGCGAGCAGAATGCCAGCCAGGACCAGCGCCAATCCCAGGTCGGCGGCGCAAAAGCGCGGCATCGTCAATGTCAGGCGGGTGGGAAGCATGGTTTCCTCAAACGTGGCAGGTGCCAGCCACTCCCGCCAGCGGATGTTCCGTTGCTGCTCTACCGTCTCCAGCACGAGCATCAGCCTGACCACGGTCTTGTCACGCCAGGCGAATGGTCCCAACCACCAGTGCAGCCCGGCGAGCAGGCCCGGCGTGCCCAGTTGCCGGTGCAGCAGGGCGAGGCTCGCCAGCATCGCCAGCAGGCGGCCGATCTGCTCCGCGCCCTGTCTAAGGCCCTCCTGGGTGAGGCCGAGCGTGCCGGCGAGACCCGGCAGATATTCGCCGGGCGTGGCAAATAAATAGAGGATCGCCAGCGACAGCAGCAACCAGCGCGAACGGCGCAGCAACCCCCGTGTGCGTCCGGGCGCCAACGCGAAAGCCAGCGCGACACAGAACCCCGCGACGGGAAGGAGCCAGAGAACACTCAGCCACTGCAAGCCGAGCGCGAAAGTCAGCCAGGCGAGCAACAGCGAGGCGGGATGGAACATGGCGAACCGCCGCCGCAGAGAAAGGATGACGACGCCGCGGCCCCTGCCCGATCAGGATACGCTCAGCTGTTCCAGCTTGGCCTTCGCTTGCGCCTGCTGGGCAGCAGACCCCTCGCTGAGAACTTCATTGAGCAGCTCGCGAGCGCCCTCGATGTCGCCCATTTCCTCATAGGCCTGCGCCAATTCGAGCTTCGTCGCGGCCTCGGCATTGTCGGGGCCGGCCAGCGCCTGCGAAGCGATAGGCTCAGGCGTTGCCGTCACCTGCTGGGGCTCAGCCGCAGGAGCGAGCGTGAGCTTGTCGGTCGGGGCCTCGTCGAGATCGAGATCGAAATCGAGCTTCAAATCGCCGACGGGTTGTGCCGTCACCCCCGATTCGGTATCGGTCGCCGGATTCAGATCGAAATCGAAATCGATGTCGAGTGGTTTTTCTTCGGCGGCCTCGCCGATTTTTTCCGTGACTTCCTCGACCGGCGACCCCAAATCCAGGTCGAAATCGAGCGCGGCCGGATTCTCTCCCGTAGTTTCGGCTTTCTCCACCACGGCTTCGACAGCCTTTTCGGCTTCGGGAGAGCCGAGCTCGAAGTCGAAATCGAGCGCCAGGTCAGTCGCTACGGCCTCTCCAGCCTGAGCCGTTTCGGTCGCGGCCTGCGCTGGCACGGCGGGAGACCCCAAATCGAGATCGAAATCGAGGGAGGGGGTCTCCTTCTCTACTGCCGGCTCAGCTGGCTGTGGCAAAACGGCAGCTTCCGCTCGGGAAACGGGCGGGACAGGGCCGGCGCTCTGAGCCGGCTCGATCTTCTTCTCCGCCACCGCGACTGGCTTCAGGGCCTCGGCAGCCGCACTCACGGCGAAGATGCCGCCGAACAGGCCCAGTGAATGGGCCATGGCCACGACTTTCTCCCACTCCGGACCGCGCCCCTTCTCGAGTTCATGGAGCTTCGTGGCGATCGCTTCGAACTGGGCGAGATTCTCCTGCTTGGCATACAGCTCGAGCAGCTTCAGATGGATCGCCGAGCGGGTGGGATCCTTGGCAAGCCCCGCCTGGAGCACCTCTTCAGCCTGCCGGTCACGGCCATAGGCCATCAGCACCTCGGCTTCCGCGACCGGATCGACGATTTCTTCGCTCGTCAGCAAACCGCCTTCGCTGAATTCGCCCTGGATCGAGACTTCGCCGCTCTCCAGGCCAGCAGGTGCCGCGCCAGCAGGCGGCGGCGTCTGGGCCGTAGCGGCTGGTGTAGCAGGAACATGCGCTGGCGTTGCTTTTTCGGCCGCTGCCTTCTTGCGCCGCCAGGAGGCATACCCTAGGTAGCCGAGCAGCAGGGCGATCAAACCGCCCCCGCCATAGACGAGGGCAGGGTTTTCATCGATGAAGCTGGGCTCCTCGGGCTCCGGTGGAGGCAGCACTGCCGGCTTCTTCTCAGCTGCAGGCGCAGGCGCGGCGGGCTTGGCTGGCTGGCTGGGCGCTTCTGCCGGCGCGGCGGGTGCCGGCTCAGGCGGTTTCACCGGAGTCGGTTCGGCAGGCGCGGCCGGTTTGGGTTCTTCGACCTTGACAGCGGGGGCTTCGCTCTTCGCGGGCTCCACGGATTTGGCTGGAGCCGCCGCGGGCTGGGTGGCTTCGCTCTGCTGCTGGAGCGCCGCACCGGCCTGGCTCTTGATCTCGACCAGTTTCTTGAGATTCTCGATGTTTTTTTCGAGCTGGGCGATGCGTTCCGAGGCTTCGCGCAGCGCCTTGTCGCGCGCGATCAGATCCTCTTCGAGACTGCTGGTCCCGGTGGTTGCTGGCTTGGCCTTCGCCGGTTCCGTGCGGGATACCTCCAGCTTGTCCTTCGCCTCCGGAGGCGGCGTCTTGTCCTCGATCCGCGGCTTGATCGCGCCCGATACCTGCTGCTGCGGCACGGCTGTCACGGCCGGCGCAGCCGCGACGGTGCCGGCGAGGCGGCGACGGTAAGCAGCGAATTCACTGGTCTGATGGATCACCAGTTTGCGCGCCGCAGCGGGATCGACCTTGGCAGCTTCCTCGGCGGCCGGAATGCGCAGAATCTTGCCTGCCCGCAGGCGATTCATGTTGCCGCCGGCAAAGGCGTCCGGATTGTTGTCGAACAACGCTACCAACATCTGGTCAAGCGTGACGGAGTCCGGACGCGTTTCGCGCGCGATCTTGCCGAGCGTATCCCCCGGCTTGACCTGGTATTCGCTCCCGACCGGGGGCGCCGGCTTCGTCACGGACGGCACGGGTGCCGCCGCTTTCGCTGCGGCCGGAGCCGACAGAGGTTTGATTGCCGGTGCCGCAGGCGCCACGACCGATGCTGGCTTGGCTACTTGCAGCATTTCCGGCGGGTCGAGCAGGAAGGTGTATTCCCTGATCACGCGGCCGGAGCCCCAACTCAATTCGACGAGAAAATGCAGGAAAGGCTCCGTCACCGGCCGCACCGTCGTCAGTTTGAGGACCGGTTGCCCCGTCGCCGACTTTTCGATCCTGATGCGCAGATCGGACAAAACAGGCATGTATTCGATGCCCGCTTCCTTGAAGGCCTCGGGTGAGGCGAGCTTGGCCGAAATCGTTCCCAGTTCGGCTGGTGTCGCATTCAACGCGACCTCGGCATTCAGCTGCTGGCCGATGCCGGAAAAGACGCTGAGCGTGCCCAATCCGGCTCCCTGCGCGCCGCATGCGCCGGCAAGGAGCATGGCCATCAGGGACGCTTTGAAGATCGACGACTTGGGTGATTTATTCACGATTGACCCCGCGCGGGATGGATAGCATGGTATTCAAAATAACATCATGCACTTAAAGGCGCAAGCTCGACTTTTGCTTTATATGCCGAATACGATTATTCGAGCAAAACCCGCAACATCCTGCGCAAAGGTTCGGCAGCCCCCCAGAGCAGTTGATCGCCACAGGTGAAGGCGCCCAGATATTCGGGCCCCATCGCCAGCTTGTGAAGACGCCCGACCGGCACGGTCAGCGTTCCCGTCACCGCGGCGGGTGTCAACTCGCGCTCGGTAGTTTCGCGCTCGTTGGGTACCACCTTCACCCAGTCATTGCCTTGGGCGATGATGCCGGAAAGCTCGTCGAGCGGCACGTCTTTCTTCAGCTTGATGGTCAGCCCTTGGGAATGGCAACGCATCGCGCCGACGCGCACGCAGATGCCGTCGATCGGGATACTGCCGGGCGAGCGGAACGCCGGCTTGCCGAGGATCTTGTTGCACTCGGCGCCACCCTTCCACTCTTCCTTCGACTGGCCATGCTCGACCGGCACGTCGATCCAGGGAATCACGCTGCCGGCGAGCGGCACGCCGCGGAAGTTCTTGGTCGGGAACGCGGACGAGCGCATCGTTTCGGCGACCTTGCGGTCGATGTCGAGGATCGCGGAGGCCGGATCGGCGAGCTCCGCCTTCACCGCGTCATGCAGCATGCCCATCTGCGCGAGCAGTTCTCGCATGTTCTGCGCGCCTGCCCCCGAGGCGGCCTGATAAGTCATCGCCGAAACCCACTCGACCAGATCATGGTGAAACAGGCCGCCCAGGCCCATCAGCATCAGCGACACCGTGCAGTTGCCGCCAATGTAGTTCTTGACGCCCTTGGCCAGCCCCGCTTTGATGACGTCGAGGTTGACCGGGTCCAGAATGATGATGGCATCATCGGCCATGCGCAGCGTGGAGGCGGCATCGATCCAGTAGCCATTCCAGCCCGCCGTGCGCAGCGGGCCGAACACCTCCTTGGTGTAATCGCCGCCCTGGCAGCTGATGATCACGTCCATCTGCTTCAATGCCGCGATGTCCTTCGCGTCCTTGAGCGGCACGCCGCCCGCCTCGGCCGGCCCTTGGCCGCCGACGTTGGAGGTCGTGAAGAACACCGGCTCGATCAGGGCGAAATCGCCCTCCTCGCGCATGCGCTGCATCAGCACCGAGCCGACCATGCCGCGCCAACCGACGAGACCCACTTTTTTCATGTTCGTCATTCCTATCGTGAATTACAGCGCCGCCAGCACCGCGTCGCCCATTTCCCGGGTACCGACCTTCTTCATGCCCGGCTCGAAGATGTCCCCGGTGCGGAAGCCTTGTGCCAGCACCTTCTTGACCGCATTCTCGATGCGCGTCGCCGCGGCTTCATCGTTGAAGGTATAGCGCAGCATCATCGCCGCCGAGAGAATCGTCGCCAGCGGGTTGGCCACGCCCTTGCCGGCGATGTCCGGTGCGGAGCCGTGGCACGGCTCATAGAGACCCTTGTTCTTTTCGTCGAGCGAAGCCGAGGGCAGCATGCCGATCGAACCGGTCAGCATCGAGGCTTCGTCCGAAAGGATGTCGCCGAACATGTTGCCGGTGACAACCACATCGAACTGCTTCGGATTGCGCACGAGCTGCATCGCGGCATTGTCGACGAGCATGTGCGAAAGCTCGACGTCCGGATAGTCGCGCGCCGTCTCGGTCACCACGTCGCGCCACAGCTGAGTGCATTCGAGGACGTTCATCTTGTCGACCGAGCAAACTTTTCTGTTGCGCTTGCGTGCGGCCTCGAAGGCGACCCGGGCGATGCGGCGGATTTCGCTCTCGGCATAGATCATCGTGTTGAAACCGACCCGCTCGCCGTTGCGCACTTCGATGCCGCGCGGCTGGCCGAAATAGATGTCGCCGGTCAGCTCGCGTACGATCAGGATGTCGAGCCCTGCCACCACTTCCGGCTTGAGGGTCGAAGCATTGGCGAGTTCGGGATAGAGCACGGCCGGCCGCAGGTTGGCGAACAGACCGAGATCCTTGCGGATGCCGAGCAAGCCGCGTTCGGGACGCTGCTCACGCGGGTGACTGTCCCATTGGGGACCGCCGACGGCGCCGAGCAGCACGGCATCGGCTTCGCGTGCGAGTTTCCGTGTCGCTTCGGGATAAGGATCGCCGGTGGCATCGACGGCACAGCCACCCAGCAGCGCCTCCTCCATCTCGAACGACAGATCGAGCGCCTTGAGTACGCGCACGGCTTCGGCTGTGATTTCCGGTCCGATGCCATCACCGGGCAAAACGAGGATTTTCATCAGGGATCCCATTGGATGCGCAGATTATTTGACAGCCCGCTGGATCGCCTCGCCGCCCTTTTCGATGTCCTTGCCGATGCCCTGGACGGTATTGCATCCGGCGAGAAACACGATGAGGGCGCACAAACCAAGCAGTTTTTTCATGATTCACTCCAAAAAAAGAAATTATTGCATAGCACCGCCGAAAACCGCGGCGCTTTTGCCTCTTCCCATGACACTATGTTGCCCTGTAGCCTCAATGCGCGCCAGGGTGATAGTGACTCAACGCCTCCGGCAGCCAGCGTTCGATTTCCTTGATGCGCGTTTCATCGGCCGGGTGGGTCGAGAGGAACTCCGGCGGTTTCGCCTTGCCCTTCGACTGTGCCGCCATGCGCTGCCACAACGCGAGCGCCGCGCGCGGATCGTAGCCCGCCTTGGCCATATAGATGAGCCCCATCCGATCGGCTTCCGCCTCGTGCAGGCGCGAATAGGGCAGCAGGAAGCCGACCGCCGCGCCCGCGCCGAGCAGGCCGGCATAGAGATCGCGGCGCGATGAGTCGCTGGTGGCCATCACGGTAGCGGCCGTCAGGCCGGCGACCACCATTTCCTGGCTGAGCCGTTCGCCGCCGTGACGCGCGATCGCATGCGCGACTTCGTGCGCAATCACGGCCGCGAGACTGGCATCGTCGGGCGTCAACGGCAGCAGGCCGGTATAGACGGCCACCTTGCCGCCGGGCAGGCAGAAGGCATTGACGGTCTTGTCGTTGTCGATCACCCTGAATTCCCACTGGTAGTCGCTGCGCCCGGTCGCGGCGGCGATGCGCCGGCCGATGCGCTGTACCCGTTCGTTGATGACCGGGTCGGTGCTGAGCTTTTCCTTTTCCAGTATCTCCTTGAAACTCGTCAGCCCCATGCGGAGCTCCTGCTGCTCCGAAACCATCAGCAACTGCGAGCGCCCGGTGACCGGCACGGTGCTGCAAGCGGTCAGCAGCAGCGCCGCAAAGCCTGCCATCAGGAGATGTTTTTTCGTCCTCATGCTTCCCTCAACGCGTTGCGAGTGATTGCGCTGACAGGCCGCGCCAGATCAGCAGCCAGCCGCAGGCGGCGAACAGCGCCGCGAGCGTGTAGGTCAGACCCGCGCCGAGAACGTCCCACGCCTGGCCACTGATCAACCCGCCCACCATGCCGCCGGCGCCGAACGAAATACTGCCATAAACGCCTTGGACGCGCGCCTGCTGGGCCGGTTCGAACCAGCGGATCAGCACCGCCATCGCCGCGGCATGATAGGCGCCGAAGGTGGCGCCGTGGAGCAGCTGGGCGAACAGGAGCGCGATTGGGAAATCCGCCGCCCAGCCGATCAACAGGAAGCGCAGCACCGCGAGCGCAAAGCTCGCCAGCAGGATGGCGCGCAGCGAAACGTGGTGCATCAGGCGCGGCATGGTCATGAAGACGATGATCTCGGCGACCACGCCGAGCGACCAGAGCATCCCTACCGCCAGCTTGTCATAGCCATGGGCGACGAGATGGATCGAATAGAACACGTAGAGCGGACCATGCGCCACCGACATGAAAAAACATGCCGCCAGGAGCGCCATCACCGCGGGACGGCGCAGCTGCCCTGCGATCGGAGGTGCCGTCCTGCCAGCGCCGACTTTCGTCTCTTCGAGCGACAAGGCGCTGAGCAGCACGCTGGCGAGGATCGCCAGGCAGGCCCAGAGGATTGTGCCGATCGGCAGATGATCGAGCAACGCTCCAAGGCCTAGCACGCTGCAGATGAAACCGATCGAACCCCAGGAGCGGATGCGGCCGTAACGTTCGGCTGCGCCGGCGAGCCGGTCGAGGGTCATCGCTTCGACGAGCGGCAGCGCGGCGCTCCAGAAGAACCAGACCAGCGCCATCGCGGCGAACAGCGCCCACAGGTCCCGGGAAAGGAAGAAGCCGCCGAAGCCGGCCAGCGCCCCGAGCGCGGCAAACTTGACGACGGCGGCACGCCTGCCGAGGTGATCGGCCAGCCAGCCCCAGAGGTTCGGCGCCAACAGCCGCATCACCTGCGGCACGGACATGAGCACGCCGATCTCCCAGGCCGACAGGCCTATGTCCTGGAGATAGAGCGTGAAATAGGGGGAAAACGCGCCGACGAACGCGAAGTAAAAAAAATACCAGGTGGCCAGCCGCTTCAGCTGCCTGCCGTCGGGATCGTGCGGCCGGCCAGGGGTGGCCTCGGTCAAGCGCAGTGTTTCTGGCCGATGCGATAAGCCATCAGCAATTGATAGATCTCGTCCTTGAGCCTGACGCGCGCCTTCTTCATGTCCTCGAGCGTGAAGTCGGCAACCGGCATGTCGTGCTCTTCGAGATCCTCGACCTTGCCCGTCAGCCGGTTGTAGCGCGCAAAGAGAGCGGCGAAGAAGCCACTCTCGGCCTTCATCGTGTCGATGGCGTCGCGCAGATCGGGAAATTCGGTATAGAGATCGTGATGGTCGACGTGCATGGCTGTTTTCTTCCCTGTTTGTGTTCTGAAAAGCGTTCGGATTCTATCAGGCTGGCCCCTCCAGGGCGGAGGGCGCCTGGGCGGGAATCGCGGCGGTCGGACAGCTCACATCCGCGCATTGCGCCCGATGCAATAGCGCCGCGTCCATCAGTACCAACGCGAGCATCGCCTCGGCGATCGGCGTGGCACGAATGCCGACACAGGGGTCATGACGGCCTTCGGTGGCCACCCTCACAGGCCGGCCGTCGATATCGATCGAGCGGCGCGGAATGCGGATGCTCGAAGTCGGCTTGATGGCGATCGAGACCTGGATAGCCTGGCCCGAGGAAATGCCACCGAGTATCCCCCCGGCATGATTGGAGACAAACCCCTGCGGCGTCAGCTCGTCGCCGTGCTCGCTGCCGCGCTGGGCGATGCAGGCGAAGCCGGCGCCGATCTCGACGCCCTTGACCGCATTGATGCCCATCATCGCATAGGCGATCTCGGCATCGAGCCGGCCATAGACCGGATTGCCCCACCCCGGCGGCACGCCGGTCGCGGTCACTTCGATCCGCGCGCCGACCGAGTCTCCCTCTTTGCGCAGCCGATCCATGAAGGCTTCGAGCTCGGGCACGAGGGCGGCATTCGGGGCGAAGAAGGGGTTGCGGTCGATCTCGGCCGCAGCGACGAAAGGGATCTCGATCGGACCGAGCTGGCTCATCCAGCCGCGGATCGTCACGCCGTAACGTTCGCGCAGCCACTTCCGGGCGATCGCCCCGGCAGCGACGCGCACCGCCGTCTCGCGCGCCGAGGAGCGCCCGCCGCCGCGGTAGTCGCGGATGCCGTATTTCTGCCAGTAGGTGTAGTCGGCGTGCCCGGGCCGAAAGGTGCGCGCGATCTCGCCGTAGTCCTTGCTGCGCTGATCAAGATTGCGGATCAGAAGCGCGATCGGCGTGCCGGTCGTCCTGCCTTCGAAGACGCCGGAAAGAATCTCGACCTCATCGGCTTCGCGCCGCTGTGTGACATGGCGCGAGGTGCCGGGCTTCCTGCGATCCAGCTCGAGCTGGATGTCCGAGGCCGAGAGTTCGAGCCCTGGCGGACAGCCATCGACGACGCAGCCGATGGCCGGCCCATGCGATTCGCCGAACGAAGTGACGGTAAACAGCGTGCCGAAGGTGTTGCCGGACATCAGGAATCAGGAATCAGGAATCAGGGATCGGCCACAGTGTAACTTAGCCGCAGCGTTCGAGCAGCGACCTCTTGCCGGGCTTGCCGCGCCATTCGTCCGCATCCGGCAACGGCGCCTTGCGTTCGACGATCGGCGGCCACTGTTTCGCCAGCTCGGCGTTCAGGGCGATGAATTCGCGCTGCGCCTCCGGTACGTCGTCCTCGGCGAAGATCGCCTCGGCCGGGCATTCCGGCACGCACAAGGTGCAGTCGATGCACTCGTCCGGATCGATGACGAGGAAGTTCGGCCCTTCACGGAAGCAATCGACCGGGCAGACATCGACGCAATCGGTGTATTTGCACTTGATGCAGTTCTCGGTCACCACATAGGTCATTGCAGATCCCTCCTCGGATTTTCAAGCAGTATAGCCAAGCGGTGCCGTCTTACCAGCGCCGAGTTTCATTGCTTGTCGACGTAGGGATTCTTCGCGCTCTTGAACTGGATGCGTAGCGGCGTGCCCTGCAATTTGAACGCCTCGACGAAGACGTGTTCGAGATAGCGCACGTAGGCCGGCGGCACGTGCTCGAGCGCGTTGCCGTGGATGACGACGACGGGCGGATTGCTGCCGCCCTGATGGGCATAGCGCAGCTTCGGGCGCACGTTGCCGTGGCGCGGCGGCGCCTGCTTCTGCACGGCATCGAGCAGGACGCGGGTCAGCTTCGGGGTGGGCAGCTTGGCCATCGCGGCGGCGTAGGCCTTGTCGACTGACTGCAGCACGCCCGCCACGCCCTGCCCCTTGAGAGCCGAGATGTAATGCACGCGCGCGAAGCCGAGGAAGTTCAGTTTTCTCTGGATATCCTGCTTGACCTGCTCGCGGCGATAGGCGTCGACCGCATCCCACTTGTTCACCGCCAGCACCAGCGCGCGGCCGGCCTCGATGCAAAAGCCGGCGATATGTGCGTCCTGGTCGGAGATATCCTGGCTCGCATCGACCATCAGCACGACGACGTTCGCCGCTTCGATGGCCTGCAAGGTTTTCACCACCGAGAACTTTTCGACCGCCTCGAAAACACGCCCCTTGCGGCGCAGGCCCGCGGTGTCGATCAGCGTGTAGCGCTTGCCGTTCTTCTCGAACGGCGTGGCGATCGCATCGCGCGTCGTGCCCGGCATATCAAAGGCGATCATGCGTTCCTCGCCGAGCAGGGTATTGACGAGCGTGCTCTTGCCGACATTGGGCCGGCCGACGATGGCCACGCGCGGCCCCTCCTCCTCGGGAACTTCTTCCGCTTCCTCGGGAAAACGAGCCAGCACGAGTTCCAAGAGCTCGCGCACCCCCTCGCCATGGGCGGCGGAAATGACATAGGGCTGGCCACAGCCGAGTTCGTGAAACTCCGCCGCGACGACGTCGCGGTTCATGCCTTCGGCCTTGTTGACGACCAGATACAGCGGCCGTCCCGACCGGCGCAGCCGCTCGGCGATCACCTTGTCCTGAGGCGTGAGGCCGTTGCGGACATCGACGAGGAACAGCAGCGCGTCGGCTTCCGCGATCGCCGCCTCGGCCTGCCGCGCCATTTCATGGACGATGCCTTCCTTCGCCTGCGGCTCGAAGCCGCCGGTATCGATGACCAGGAAGGGCCGCTTGCCGAGCCGGCCATGGCCGTAGTGGCGATCGCGCGTCAGCCCAGGCTGATCGGCCACCAGCGCCGCGCGCGACTTGGTCAGCCGGTTGAACAGCGTCGATTTGCCGACGTTGGGGCGGCCGACGAGGGCGAGCGTCGGAATCATTTAGCGCAGCGAGAGGGCCAGCACGCTGCCCTTCTGGGTCTGCACCACCAGCCGGTCATCGCTGCCCTTCTGGCGCTGCGGCGCGGCGACGATCGCCGAACCATCGGTGGCCAGACGCGCGATGAAACTGCCGTCATCCTCGGCCAACGCATGCACGTAGCCCTCGAAATCGCCGACCACCACCCTGCGCCCGACGACGAGCGGACGCCCGACGCCGCGCAGACGCAGCTTGTCCTGCTTCCACAGCGTGGCGCCGCCATTGCGCTCGAAGGCATGCACGACCCCCTTCTCGTCGGTGACGAAGATGGCGCGGTTGCCGATGTCGAGACCGGCCACCGAGGAAACGTCACGCGTCCACAGCTGGCGGCCGGTGTCGCTGTCGAAACAGGCCAGGCGCCCCTGATAGGCGACGGCGCACACCGTGCCCGCTTCGACCACCGGGTCGCTGGCGACATCGGCGATGCGCTCGAGCTCCGTCGTGCCGCGCGCGAGCGCCACCGCGGATTCCCACAGCGCCGCGCCATTGCTGCGCGCGATCGCCACCAGCTTGCCACCGGCGAAACCGGCGTAGATGGCCTTGTCGGTCAGCACGACGCCAGCCGGAGAACGCAGCACCAGCGCGGGAGTGGGTCGCTGATACACCCAGCGGCGCTTGCCATCGGCCGCCTCGAAGGCATAGATGCGCGCATCGTTGCTGCGCACGACGACGAGATCGCCTGCCAGTGCCGGCGCGGCAAGGACTTCCGAGCTGACGCGCGCCTGCCAGGCCGGGCGGCCGTCCTGCGCATGGAAGGCGAGCACCTCGCCCTTCGGCGTGCCCACCACCACCAGATTGTCGCTGGCGCCGACGCCGCCGGAGAGCGGCTTGCCCGCTTCGATGCGCCAGATCTGGCGGCCGTTGTCGAAACGCGCCAGCGTGCCGTCGCGGCCGGCGGCATAGACGGTTTCACCGACCACGGCCGGCGTCAGCACATATTCTCCCGAACTGCCGATATTCGCCTGCCACAAACGAGCGATCTCGCCCTGCGGCTGAATGGCCGGCAGCGGCGCAGGCTTGGTCTTCGGCGCCGACTTGCTGAACGGATTGAGTGCATCGACGGCATCGCTGATCGTCGCGCAGCCCGAGAACAACAGGGCTGCGCCGGACAACAGCAGGACGGCCCGCTTCATGACGACACTCCGGCCGTGTCGCGTTTGTCTTTCAGGATGTCGAGATACGGGCCGGGCGGCAGCCCTTCCGCCTTGCGGTCGCCTTCCAGCGCCTTGATCGCTTCATCAAAGGCAGCGCGGGCCTCGGCGGCTTTTCCCTGAGTGGCGAGGATGTCGCCGCGCACTTCGAGGAAACGCGCCATCAGATTCGGCGTTGGTGGCACGGCAAGGAGCTTGAGCGCCTCGTCGTACGCCTTCTCCTCGGCCAGCACGATGGCCTGGCGCAGCCGCGCGAGGTCGCGGGTACCCTGATCCGTCGCATGCTCGGCCGCCCAGCCATACTGGGCCTGGGCCGATTTCAGATCCCCGGTCTCGGCCAGCACCTTGCCGGCGACCATTGCCGCCATGCCGGCATAGGCCGTGCCGGCATGCTTGTCGACGAGCTCGCCGGCCAGCAGGCGCACGCGCTTGACATCCTGCTGCATCAGGGCTTGCTGCAAGGTGCCGAAAAGCTGGGCGGCCTTGGCGGCTTCGTTGCGCTGCCACCATTGCCAGAGCTGCCAGCCGACCACGGCCACGGCGAAGGCGACGACCACCGTGGTGATCAGCGTGCCGTGCATCTTCCACCAGGTCTTCAGCTCTTCTATCTGTTCCTGTTCTTCGAGATCGTAGGTTGCCATGATTCAGTCCTCGTTCAATTCTTCATCCGCGCCGTAGAGCCAGTCGCTGACGACCTCGGCCAGCCGTTCGAGCGACACCCGCCGTTGTTCCGCTTCGATGCGCAAGGGCTTCACGCTCACTTCGTCGTTCTGCGCCTCGTCGTCGCCGACGATCAGCGCCAGCTGCGCGCCGGAGGCATCGGCGCGCTTCATCTGCGACTTGAAGCTGCCGCCGCCCATATGGGTGAGCACCGCGCAGCCGATGTCGCGCAAGGCTTCCGCCGCACGGAAGGCGAGCCGCTCTGCTACCTCGCCTTGATGCACGACATAGACGTCGGGCGCAGGCGGCTCCGGCAGCTCGCCCTGCGCTTCGATGAGCGCCATCAGCCGTTCGATGCCCATGGCGAAGCCGCAGGCAGGCGCCGGCTTGCCGCCCAACTGGGCGATCAGCCCATCGTAGCGCCCGCCGGCGCAGACCGTGCCCTGCGCGCCGAGCTGGTCGGTGACCCACTCGAACACGGTCAGATTGTAGTAGTCGAGTCCGCGCACCAGGCGCGGATTGATGCGGTAGGGGATGCCGGCATCCTTGAGGAGCCGCTGCACGCCCTCGAAGTGCGCAAGCGAAGCTTCGCCCAGATAGCCGATCAGCTTCGGCGCCGCCTCGACGATCTCCTGCAGGGCCGGATTCTTGGTGTCGAGGATACGCAAGGGATTCGTGTGCAGGCGCCGCTTGCCGTCCTCGTCGAGCCGGTCGATGTGCTTTTCCAGATAGGCGATCAGATCGGCGCGATGCTTCGCGCGCTCTTCCGGCTGGCCGAGCGAGTTGATCTCGAGACGGATGCCTTCGAGGCCCAGATCGTCCCACAGCCGCGCACACATGAGGATCTGCTCGGCGTCGATGTCCGGGCCGGACAGGCCGAGCGCCTCTACGCCGACTTGGTGAAACTGCCGGTAACGCCCTTTCTGCGGCCGCTCGTGGCGGAACATCGGCCCCATGTACCACAGCCGCTTCGGTCCGTCGTAGAGCAGATTGTGCTGCAGCACGGCACGCACGCAGGAGGCGGTGCCCTCCGGCCGCAGCGTCAGCTGCTCGCCGTTGAGACTATCCGTGAAGGAATACATCTCCTTCTCGACGATGTCGGTCACCGCGCCGATCGCACGCGCGAACAGGGGCGTCGGCTCGACGATCGGCATGCGGATCGGCCGGTAGCCGTAGGCAAACAGCCAGTCGCGCACGGTCTCCTCGAAGGCTTCCCAGCGCTCGGCCTCATTGGGCAGGATGTCATTCATCCCGCGGATGGCTTGCAGGGTCTGGCTCATTGCAACATGTCTGTTTCGGTGTAAAGCAGCCGCGCCCCATCCGTGCCTGAGTAGAGGCGGCGGTTGTCCGAATTGAATTCGTGTTTGACGTCGAGAGAAAGGTTGTCAAGGGTCAATAACTTGAACCCATTTGCCTTGTAGCGGCCAGCTTTGGCGGCATCGATCTCGAATGCCAAAAGGAAGTGCAGCGCATCACACGTCACCTTGAATTCTTCAGAGGGTGAAAGATAAAAACTTCTCTGCGTGGTACTCACATTCCTGCGGTTGTAGGTCTTGCATTCGACATAGAAGACGGTTTCATCGATTTTTGCCTCGATGTCGGGATAGCCCGTCGACTTTCGCTTTCCCGATGCAGTCGTCGGCGTATCCGCGCTCACGGATGACAGGGCATTGAGCGCTGCTTTGACATACGGCTCGACATAATTGCCAACCTCGTTCGGACGAGCGCTCGATATGCCGCCAGCAGCATTTATCGCGAAAACGCTTTTCCGGCCAGCTTCCACCAGCACATCGAAAATCTTGCGATGAGCTCCATTGCCAGAATCGAAATCCACGACCCGATGGCCGGTCATGGCCTCGATCACCATGTTGAAAGGAACGCCCTTGAGCGGCACCAGCATCTGCCGCACCACAGCCTCCAGCTGGCGCACATACTGACGGCGACGTTGTTCGGCATCCATGGTCAATCCTTGCGCAAGATGACGATGCGATTGCTGTTGGTGCCACCCCGATTATTCTTCACGCCCCAGATATTCGAAGTTTTCGTGAATTGCTGACGATTGATCAAGGTGCCCAGCCAGGAGAAGCCAGCCTTTTCTCCGATCGGCGCAATCACCTCATCCAATAGCAATTTGCCATTCCTGACCTCCCCAACCTCGAAGGCAACGAAGCCTTGCCGCCTCGTGATTCGGTAAAGCTCGACGAGCGCCGCCTCCATTTCAGCCGACCATTGGTCGATGGAGCGTGAAACCGACATCTTTGCAGCCACTTCTTCGACATCGATGGCATTGAACCAACACCGCAGCCAGTTGTCTTCGGCGTACTGGACGACATCGAGAAACGGTGGAGAGGTGACCGTCAGCGCTACCGATTCATCCGGAATCGCCGTCGTCTGCTGGGCGCGTCCGGTCAAAAAAAGCGCATGGCTGGCCACTTCCTTCAATGTCCGTCTTTGACGATCCGTCAGCCTGCTCAATAACTGCCGGCTTTTTTTCACGATCAGGGCGGCAACGTTGCGATATGGTGGCGTTTGGCCCAGACGTTGGTTGATTTCGGCCTGGCGATCGGGGGTCGTCGCCTGGTTCGGCGGCAATGTATAGACGGAGAAAAAACCGGACGAATGCCCGGTCAGGCGGTTGGTCGCCACCATCCGAATCCACCGGTCGACATCATCTTCTGCACCGCTTTCCCTGCGATCGATCAAGTAACGACGCAGCGCGCGTATTTCACCTTCCGTCACAGGGTGATAAAACGCGGACAAATCAATGTCACACTCCTCGCGCTTCTCATCGAAGGGAATTTCCGCCAAGCGGCCAATAACGGCTTCAAGACCTGGCGGTTCGATGCGAGGACGGCAGAGAATCGCGCTCAATGGGTTGATATCGTTTGCGTAGGGAATGCGCCCGCGTAATGCGGCTTCGATGGCCGTCGTGCCGCGTCCGGAAAAGGGGTCGTACACGACGTCTCGCGGTTGTGTCAGCCGATCAATGAAATAGGCCGGCAGTTGCGGTTTGAAACAGGCGCGATAGGAAATTTCATGCAAGGAATGAGCCTGTCTTTGTTTTGCCGTCCAGAACTCGCGCTCGATGACACAGGGAGCATGCCGCGCCGAGAAGAAAAGCCGCATTACTTCATCATCCGTGTGCGGTTGGTCGAATAATGAAAGTTGCGCAGCCTCCTTGGGGTGCGGTGGAATGAGATCGTGTTCCGCGGCCACCGTTGCGTATGTCATCACCGGACATCCTTACGCCGCTCGGTTGAAGGCGGAAATTTCCTCTCGACGTAGCGGTCGATGATGTTGCGGAATTCGGCGGCGATGTCGTCACCACGCAGGGTGGCGATACGCTCGCCATCGGCATACACCGGCGCGACCGGCGCCTCGCCGGTGCCGGGTAGCGAGATGCCGAGGTTGGCGTGCTTGCTCTCGCCGGGACCATTGACCACGCAGCCCATCACGGCCACGGTCATCTCCTCGACGCCGCGATGAACGAGCCGCCACTCCGGCATCTTCGCCCGCACGTAGTTCTGGATGTCCTGGGCGAGCTCCTGGAAGAAACTGCTGCTGGTGCGCCCGCAGCCGGGGCAGGCGACGACCATCGGCACGAAGGCGCGCAGGCCCATCGTCTGCAGGATCTCCTGGGCGACGACGACCTCCTTGGTGCGCGGTTCATTCGGCTCGGGCGTCAAGGACACACGGATCGTGTCGCCGATGCCTTCCTGCAGCAGCACCGCGAGCGCCGCCGTCGAGGCGACGATGCCTTTGCTGCCCATGCCGGCTTCGGTCAGGCCCAGATGCAGCGGGTAATCGCATTTCGCCGCCAGATCGCGATAAATCGCGATCAGGTCCTGCACGCCGGACACCTTGCAAGAGAGCACGATGGCATCGCCGGGCAGGCCGAGCTTCTCGGCCTGCGCTGCGGATTCCAGGGCGGAAGCAACCATCGCCTCGCGCATCAGGCCAGTGGCGTCCTTCGGTTCGGGACGCTTGGCGTTCTCGTCCATCAGGCGGGCCAGCAAGTCCTGGTCGAGGCTGCCCC
Source organism: Rhodocyclaceae bacterium (assembly GCA_013388985.1). GTDB lineage: Bacteria > Pseudomonadota > Gammaproteobacteria > Burkholderiales > Rhodocyclaceae > Sulfuricystis. The sequence goes on along the minus strand of JACAEF010000005.1, from coordinate 52,573 downwards.
AGTTCACGCCGATGCGCACGGGTTTGCCATACTTGCAGGCGAATTCGATCATCTGCGCGAACTGTTCGTCGCGCTTGGCACCCTTGCCGACATTGCCCGGGTTGATGCGCAGCTTGTCGAGCGCCTCGGCGCATTCCGGTACTTCGGCGAGCAGCTTGTGGCCGTTGAAATGGAAATCACCGACCAGAGGCACGTCGAGGCCGAGCTGCGCGAGACGTTCCTTGATCTTCGGCACCGCGGCCGCGGCCTCGCGGGTATTCACGGTGACCCGCACGATCTCCGAACCGGCGCGATGGAGTTCAGCCACCTGCTGTGCGGTGGCAAAGACGTCGGCGGTATCGGTATTGGTCATCGACTGGATGACCACGGGTGCCGCTCCGCCAACGCCGATTTTGCCGATGCGCACCAGACGGGTCGGCCGGCGCGGAGGGAGGTTCGTCGTCGTGGTCATTCGAGCGTCAGACGCGCCACTTCGGCACGCGTATAGGGCGCGAGATCGACCGGTTTGCCGCCATAGCTCAGGGAGACCTTGCCGGCATTGCCGATGACGATGTCGAACGGCGGCTGACCGCTCAGATCCAATTGGCTGCCGGCGAGGTTCTCGCCGCTGTAGAGGATGCGCTTGTTCGCATCGGTGACTTCGACCCAGGAACGGTCGGCAAAGCTGAAATGCAATGCCGTCGACATCGTCGCCTCGGGCGCGGGCGGCGGAGGCGGCATCACGGCATTCTCGGCCGGGGCAGCGGCGACGGAAGATACAACGGGATTCTGGATGACGGGCATCGCGCTGCTCGTCGCCCCGGGCGTCGATTCGACGCTTGCCGTCCCCGTACGTTGCGACGTCGGGCCGAAGAAATGCCACAATGCCAGCAACAGCGCCGCCAGCAGCAACACCAGCGAGAGGGTCAGCAACGGGGAGGATTCGCGCAGACCGCGCGATTCGCTGGCCACCCCCATGTTGTCGGGCGGCCGCACCTCGGCCGGACCGCTCGGCAAGGCGGCCTCCAACTGCCGCAGCAAGGCCGTCGCGTCCAGTTTCAACAGACGGGCATAGTTGCGCACGAAACCGCGCACGATCGTCGCGCCGGGTAACGCCGCATAATCGTCGGCCTCGAGCGCGGCAATCTGGCGCGGGCTGAATTTCAGCGCCTGCGCGACATCCTCATGCGAAAGATGCGCGGCCTCGCGCGCCGCCCTCAACCGCGCGCCGACGGTAGCCGTGTCGGTAACGGGAGATAGCGCCTCGTCGGTGCTGCCGGCAATACCCTGCTCCATCTCGCTCAATCGAATGCTCCAAGCATCATCAACTGGTATTCAGGCGAATCGCGGAATTTGCCGCGCAAGGTCCCCATGTTGGCCGCCTCGCTCTTACGGTCGCCGAGTTTGCGGTCGATGCGCAACGCCAGCCAAACGGTCTCCGCGGTCGGCTCGATCCTCTCGTGCAACTTGCGCAGCCATTCGCGCGCATCCTCGTAGCGCCCGCGCCGGTAATCGATGTCGGCGAGCAGATAGTAGGCGCGCAGATCGTTCGGGTCGAGCTTCAAGGCGCGGAACAGGTAGGACTCGGCCGTAACGTCATCCTTGTCCAGCAGCGCGCAAACGCCCATGTTGTGCATGGCGGTGGCCGGCGTCTTGTAGAGTGGATTGCGCAATGCCTTGTTGAAATGGGCGTATGACTCCTTGATTTTGCCCGTCTGACAGAGGAACCAGCCGTAATTGTTGCTGATTTCGGGATTGTCCGGCGCCAGCGCCAGCGCCTGGTGGAATGCCGACTCGGCCTCCCTGTTCTGTCTCAGCGCCATATGCACGAGCGCCTTCAGATTGTAGGCAGGGGCATAGCCGTCATGACTGTCGAGGGCGATCTTCGCCTCGCTGAGCGCGACGTCGTATTGCCCATCGCGCAGATAGGCAAGACCGAGATCCGTATGGACTCTCGCCCGCTCGAGCGGATCCGCGGCAACCGGCGGAGCGCTTGCCGTGGACTGCTCCAGGTTGGGCAGCGGCTCTGGCTTGGACGAAACGGTGGTGCCCGCGCACCCCGCCAGGATGGCGGACAAGCCGAGCAGAATCGACAACATGCGTAGCGACGACATCAGACGACCGCCTCGGAAGGGAACTTGACGATTGTGCGTTTGCTCCGGTCCATGACCTTGCCAGCCAACTGCCCGCAGGCGGCATCGATCTCGTCGCCGCGCGTCTTCCTGACCGTCGTGACGATGTCGGCAGCCATCAGGATCTCTTGAAAACGACGCACCTGCTCGGCGGAAGGTTTGCGAAAACCGGAACCTGGGAAGGGGTTGAACGGGATCAGGTTGAATTTGCATGGGATGTCGCGCACCAGCCTCAGGATCGCGCGCGCGTCCTCGACGCGGTCATTCACGCCGGCAAGCAGCACGTATTCGAAGGTGATGAAGTCGCGTGGCGCGTTTTGCAGATAGCGCCGACAGGCCGCCATCAGCTCCTTGAGCGGATATTTGCGGTTGAGCGGCACCAGTTCGTCGCGCAGCGCGTCGGTCGGCGCATGCAGCGACACCGCCAGCGCCACCGGACAATCCTCGCGCAGGCGGTCGATCGCCGGCACCATGCCGGCGGTGGAGACAGTGACTCGCCGGCGCGACAGCCCATAGGCGTTGTCATCGAGCATCAGCCTCAGCGCCGCGACGACGTTGTCGTAGTTGGCGAGCGGCTCGCCCATGCCCATCAGCACCACGTTGCTGATCACGCGCTCGCCCGCATCGCCCACGCCCAGCTGTTTCACGGCGCCAAGCATGCGGTTGGCGTGCCAGAGCTGGCCGATGATCTCGGCGGTGGACAGGTTGCGGTTGAAGCCCTGCCGGCCGGTCGAACAGAAAGCGCATTCGAGCGCGCAGCCGACCTGGGTCGAGACGCACAGAGTGCCGCGATTGGCCTCGGGGATGAACACCGTCTCGACGGCGTTGCCCCGTCCGACGTCAAGCAACCACTTGCGCGTGCCATCGGCCGCAATGCTGTCGCGTACGGGAACCGGGCCATGAATTACGGCAGCTTCCGCCAGCTTAGCGCGCAGACTTTTCGCCACATCGGTCATCTGCCCGAAATCATCGACGCCGAAACGATGCATCCAGCGCAGCACCTGGCGCGCGCGGAAAGGTTTCTCGCCCAGCTGCGCGAACCAGGCTTCCAGGCTTGCGGCATCGAAATCGAGCAGATTGACCGTCATGCGAGCCTTGGATCAACGACCGGAGAAGACTTCGAGCTCAGGGAAGAAATAGGCGATCTCGACCTTGGCCGTCTCGGGACCGTCGGAGCCATGCACGGCGTTGGCGTCGATGCTTTCGGCGAAGTCGGCACGGATCGTGCCTTTTTCGGCCTTCTTCGGATCGGTCGCGCCCATCAGCTCGCGGTTCTTGGCGATCGCGTTCTCGCCTTCGAGCACCTGGATCATCACCGGGCCGGAGGTCATGAACTTGACGAGATCCTTGAAGAAGGGCCGCTCCTTATGCACGGCGTAGAAGCCGCCGGCTTCGCGCTCGGAGAGCCACGCCATGCGCGCGGCGACGATCTTGAGACCGTTGGTCTCGAAACGGGAATAGATCTTGCCGATCACATTCTTCGCCACGGCATCGGGTTTGATGATCGACAGGGTGCGTTCGATGGCCATTCTGAGATTCTCCAGCAGATTGATATGAAAAACAAAGAACTGCGGATTTTATCGCAGAATCGGACCTTCCCGCGGCCAGCGGCAACAAAAAAGCCCGGTCGGACGACCGGGCTTTTCCGTGGAACAGCGTTCAACCGATCATGCCGAGCGTCCTGGGCAACCACAGCGAGAGTGACGGCCAGTAGGTGACGATGACGAGGAACACCAGCATCGTCAACAGCCACGGCCAGACCGCGACGGTCAGCTCGGTGATGCCCATCTTGGTGATCCCGGAGGAGACGTAGAGGTTCAAGCCGACCGGCGGGTGACACATGCCGACCTCCATGTTCACCACCATCATGATGCCGAAATGCACCGGATCGATGCCGAGCTTGACCGCGATCGGGAACAGGATCGGTGCCAGGATCAGCACGATCGAGGAGGGTTCCATGAAGTTGCCAGCGAGGAGCAGCAAGACGTTGGAGATCAGCAGAAAGCCGATCACGCCCACACCGGTGCCGATCATCCAGTCGGCCATCTCCTGCGGGATGTTCTCGTGCGTCATCAGGAAAGAGAACAGCACCGCATTGGTGATGATGTAGAGCAGCATCGCGCTCATGTTCGCCGAGGAAAGCAGCACGCGCGGCACGTCCTTCAATCCCATGTCCTTGTACACGAACACGGCGACGAAGAAGGCATACACGGCGCTCATCGCCGCGGCCTCGGTCGGCGTGAAGATGCCCGAGTAGATGCCGCCCATCACGACGACGATCAGGAACAGGCCCCAGGCCGATTCGCGGAAAGCCGTCCAGCGCTCGCGCCAGCTCGCCTTCGGCTGGCGGGGATAGTCGTTCTTCCACGCCCGATACCAGGTGGTCATGCCGAGCATCGTGGCCATCACAAGGCCGGGAATCACCCCCGCCATGAACAGGGCGCCCACCGAGGTATTGGTCGAGACCGAATACATCACCATCACGATCGAAGGCGGGATCAGGATGCCGAGCGCGCCCGAGGTGGTGATGACGCCGGCGCCGAAACGCTTCGGGAAGCCTGCCTTGACCATCGCCGGCATCAGGATCGAGCCGATCGCCACCACGGTGGCCGGACTGGAACCCGAAACGGCCGCGAACAGGGCGCAGGCGACCACGCCGCCGAGACCGAGGCCGCCATGCCAATGCCCCACCATCGAGGTCGCGAACTTGATCATGCGTCGCGCCACGCCACCATGCGTGAGGAAGTTACCGGCGAGGATGAAGAACGGGATCGCCATGATCTCGAACTTCTCGATGCCGGTGAATAGTTTCAGCGCCACCGACTCGACCGGCACATGGGTCATGAAAAACAGGAAGGTCAGCACCGTGAGGCCGAGCGAGATCGAGATCGGCATGCCGGTGAGCATCAGCGCGACGAGCAGCGAAAAGATGATGAGAGAATTCATGGCTGCCCTCCCCCGCGGCGCTCGCCACCAGGCGGCGGCCCCTCATTGCGCTGCCGGCGCTCCGGTCCCGCGTAAATGTCGCGCGGATGCAGGTCGTCATTCATGCGATAGATCGCATCGTCCTTGCCCGGCTCGAGCGGCTCGCCCTCCTCCAGCCCCTCGACATGGCCGTGATCGTGATGTGGCAACTGGCCGGTGCGGATGAAACTGACCGTTACCTGCAGGAAGCGGAAGCACATCAGCCAGGAACCGAGCGGGATCGCCGAATAGACGATCCAGGTCGGCCATTCGAGATCCGGTGTCGTCGGCCCTTCGTAGAGATCGCCCATCTCGAGACCAAAGAACTTGTAGAAACTGTAGTGGGCGCCGTTTTCCCAGACGAAGGTCGCACCCAGCGTGCCGACGATGCCGGTAAACAGCGCACCGGCGAGCAGGCCGAAAACGATCAGCTTGCCGCGCGTGCGGTCGGAGAGCCGGTTGATCAGCACATCGACGCCGACATGGATGCCGGTGCGCACCCCATAGGCGGCGCCGAACTTGGCCATCCAGACGAACATGATGATGCACAACTCCTGCGCCCACGACAGGTTCAGGGAGATCAGCCAATCCTGCACGACCGGGATCGGCCAACCGGATGCATAGCGATGCACGACGGCAACAAAGATGATCAGCGTGGCTGCGCCCATCAGAAAGGTGATCAGCCACTCTTCCAGGTGATCGAGGATCTTCATGCGCTTTCCCGGCAAACGACACGGGGAGCATGCGCTCCCCGTGACACTCAATCATTGAATGGGTGGAAGTTACAGCTTCTTCGGATCGAAGCCGGTTTCCTGATAGACCGACTGGATCAGCTCCTTGCCGATGCGGTCGGCCATTTGCTCGTGCACCTTGACGAGAACCTTCTTCCAGGCCTTCTTCTGCTCGGGCGTGAGCGTGATGATCTCGCTCTTGCCGGACTTGCGGACGGCTTCGAGCGCCTGATCGTTCTCGACCTTGGCGATCTGGTTGGCGTAGCGGGTCGCCTGCTCCATCGCCACCTCCAGCTGCTGACGGATGTCGGCGGGCAGACCATCCCAGAACTTCTTATTGACGATCACCGCATAGCCCAGATAGCCATGGTCGGAGAGCGTCACATACTTCTGCACTTCATGCATTTTCTGCGTATAGAGGTTCGAAGGCGGGTTCTCGGTGCCATCGACCACGCCGGTCTGCAGGGCCTGATAGACCTCGGAGAAGGCCATCTTCTGCGGCAAGGCGCCCAGCGCACGCATCTGCGCCTCGAGCACGTTGGAAGACTGGATGCGCATCTTCAGGCCCCGGAAATCTTCCGGCATGCGCAGCGGCTTGTTCGCACTCATCACCTTGAAGCCGTTGTCCCAGTAGGCCAGACCGAGGATGCCTTTGGTTTCGAGCTTCTTGAGCAGGCCCTTGCCCACCGGACCGGTGGTGACCTTGTGCAGCTCGTCATAGTTGTCGAAGATGAACGGCAGGTCGAAAAGCTCGAATTCCTTGACGCCCAGCGGACCGAACTTGGCGAGCGAAGGAGCGAGCATCTGCACGGCCCCCAGCTGCAACGCCTCCAGCTCTTCTTTGTCCTTGTAGAGCGTGCTGTTCGGATAGACCTCGACCTTGACGCGGCCGTGAGTCAGTTCCTCGGCTTTCTGCTTGAAGAACTCGGCGCCCTTGCCTTTCGGCGTATCGGTGGCCACGACGTGACTGAACTTGATGACGATCGGCTGCTGGGCGTAAGCGGCACAAGCAAACGCAGCGGCCACGAGCCCCATCACGATATTGCGTAGTTTCATCCGTTGTCTCCTCGGAACGTTCGTCAAAGCGGCGGTGCCGCATGATGCGTGTCACTCATTGACCGATTCGAAGTTAGCGCCTCATTCCCCTCCAACGCCATTGTGGTTTTCCGCAGACTCGCCTACCCGCGGAAAGCCGCACTCTGCGCGCGGGGTTAAACTAGCTGCTTTTGCAAAGCAGCAAGGATCTCATGAATTTCCTCTCGCGCCTCGCCCTCCTGGTGCTGGTTTTGCTGCTCGGCGCCTGCGCATCGCTGCCCGGCGGCACCAACGCCAGCAGGCCAGCGGAGGATTCACGGGATACGGCGTCGCTGAGCGACCCGACTCCACCGTCTTCCGGTCACGCCGGCATCACGACGCCCTCCTCGTCTCCGACACCTCCCCCCCCATTGCCGCACCAGGCGCTTCGGGAAAACAGCGCGCCGCCGCTGATCGACCTGACCGTTCCGCCCGAAGATCTCTGGCAGCGTATCCGGCGCGGCTTCGCGATGCCCGATCTGCACGATCCGCTCGTCGCGGAACGTCAATCGTGGTATCTGAACCGCCCCGAGATGTTGCGCCGCATCTTCGAGCGCGGCCGGCGCTATCTCTATCACATCGTCGAAGAGCTCGAAAAACGCGGCATGCCCACCGAACTCGCGCTGCTGCCGATGGTCGAGAGCGCCTTCAACCCGCGCGCCGTCTCGAGCGCGCGAGCCATGGGCATTTGGCAGTTCATCCCCTCGACCGGCAAGAATTACAACCTCGACCAGGACTGGTGGGCCGACGAGCGCCGCGACATCATCGCCTCGACCGACGCGGCGCTGACCTACCTGCAAAAGATCTACGAAATGCATGGCGACTGGCATCTCGCGCTGGCTTCCTACAATTGGGGCGAAGGCGCCGTCGGCCGGGCGATCGCGAAAAACCAGGCCAAGGGGCTGCCCACCGATTACCCGAACCTGACGATGCCGGCGGAGACGCGCAACTATGTGCCGAAGCTGCAGGCGCTCAAAAACATCATCGCGCAGCCCGAGCTGTTTGGCATCTACCTGCCGCCGATCCCCAACCGGCCCTATTTCGAGACCGTGGAGAAGCCGGCGCGCATCGATGTCGCGCTCGCCGCGCATCTCGCGGGCATTTCGGTCGAGGAATTCGTTGCCTTGAATCCGGCTTACCATCGTCCGGTGATCGATGGCAATCACGCCGGCGAGGAACTGCTCCTCCCGGTCGAAAAGATCGGCACTTTCATCACCAATCTGGAACGTTACGAAGCCGAGGACAGGCCGCTATCCAATTGGATGACCCATGCGATGAAACGTGGCGAGACACTCGCCAAGGTCGCCGCCCGCTTCAGCATCTCCGAGGCGCGTCTGCGGCAAATCAACGGCATCACCCCCCGTGTCCGGATTCGACCCGGCTTCACCGTGCTGGTGCCCCGTCCCGGCAGCCAGGCGGCGGAGACCCTCGCCCATGCGCTTCCCGAACCGCCGCCGTTGCCGAAGGAAAGCGCCCCGGCCGCTGGCAAGTCGCCAGGCGCAAAAGGCAAAGCGAAGTCCGGCGCGCGCGCCGCCAAACCGGTGACGAAACAGGCGGCGAAACCAAAGGCCAAAGTCAAAGCGCCGGCGACCCCTTTCGTAAAGAAGAAAAAGTGAAACCCCTGCGAAACGCCGCGAGCGGGATGGGATGCAAGGCGCACGGAGCGCAGCGACCGAGACATATCAATGAGATAGGCGAGGAAGCGAGCAGCGCGCAACGCAGCAGACCGCCCGCACAGCAAGTTTCGCAGGGGGTTCAAAGTCTCAGTCTGGAAAATAGCAGCGCACCCAGTGGGTCGCCGAAATCACGGCAGTTGCGGGATAAGCCGCATGACAGCGCGCCGCCGCGCGCGGACAGCGCGGATGGAAATGGCATCCGGACGGCGGATGCGCCGGGGAGGGAGGATCCCCGGACACCAACAACCGCTCTCCGACCGTCCCCGTCAGCTTCGGCACGGCGGCCAGCAGCGCCTGGGTATAGGGATGGCGCGGGTTCTCCAACACCTCCTCGGCCGTCCCCTGCTCGACGATGCGTCCGAGATACATCACCGCCACCTCGTGAGCGAGGAATTCGACCGCCGCGATGTTGTGGGTGATGAAGAGGTAGGCCAGCCCCAGCCGCTCCTGCAGATCGAGCAGCAGATTGAGAATCTGCGCCTGCACCGAGACATCCAGCGCGGAAGTCGGCTCGTCGCAGATCAGCAGCCGCGGCGCGACCGCCAAGGCGCGGGCGATCGCGATGCGCTGGCGCTGCCCCCCGGAGAATTCATGCGGATAACGCGCCGCCATCTCCGGCGCCAGCCCCACCTGCCGCAGCAGTGCCGGAACATCCGCGTCGGGCCGTCCTTCCCGCACGATCGCGTCTATGCTCAAGCGGGGATTCAGGGAGCCGAAAGGGTCCTGGAACACCATCTGCATCTCGCCCGGCGCCAGTCCCTCGCGCACCCGGCCTAACAGCTTCACCGTTCCACTCGTTACCGGCTGCAGGCCCAGGATCGCCTTGCCGACGGTGGTCTTGCCGCAGCCCGACTCACCCACCAGCGCCAGCGTGCGGCCTGCCGCAATGGAGAGATCGACGCCATCGACCGCGCGCACCCAGCCGACGGCACGCTGCAGCACACCGCGCCGGATCGGGAAGTGCACCTTGAGCGCGTGCGTTTCGAGCAGGGGCTCGGCTGGGGGGGGTGGCTGCTCTGCAGTGGCGGTGGGTGCCGTTCCGCCAGCGCCGATTTTCGCCACCGCTTCCAGATGGCAGCGCACGCGATGGCCCGGCGCCGGCTCGCGCCACGGCGGCGGCACCGTGCCGCACACTGGCAGGGCCGCGGCGCAGCGGGAAACGAAGCGGCAGCCCGCGTGGCGCTCGGCCGGATTCGGCACGCTGCCCGGGATCGTCGCCAATCGCGTCCGGCGGCTCGCCGTATCGGGCAGGGCGGCGAACAGCCGCTGCGCATACGGATGGGCCGGTCGGGCGAAGAAGGCGGCGCGCGGCGCGATCTCGACGAGCTCGCCGGCGTACATCACACCGACGCGATCGGCCATCCGCGCGACGACGCCCAGATCGTGCGTGATCAAGAGCATCGCCATGCCGCGTTCCTTGGCGAGCCTGGCCAGCAGATCGAGCACCTGGGCCTGGATCGTCACGTCGAGCGCGGTGGTCGGCTCGTCGGCGATCAAGAGTTCCGGCTCGCCGGCCAGCGCCATCGCGATCATCACGCGCTGCTTCATGCCGCCCGACATCTGGAACGGATATTCGTCGGCGCGCCGCTCGGGATCGGGGATGCCCACCGCGGCGAAGAGCTCCACGATCCGCCGGGGATCGGCCGAGCCGGCGTGCAGCCGCAGCGCCTCGGCGATCTGGCTGCCAACGGTCATCACCGGATTGAGGCTGGTCGCCGGCTCCTGAAAGATCATGCCGATGCGGCCGCCGCGCACCTCGCGCATGCGCGCCTCGGGTAGAGCGAAGAGATCGGTGCCGGCCAGCTGCACCGCGCCGCCGGCGATGCGCGCCGCCTCGGGCAGCAGGCGCATCAGCGCGAGCGCAGTGAGCGATTTGCCGCAGCCCGATTCGCCGACCAGCGCGAAGGTCTCCCCTGCTCCGATCTCGAACGACACCCCATCGACCGGCCGCGCCGCGCCGATGGCCACCCTGAGGTCACGCACCGAGAGGAGCGTCATCGCGCCCCCCGCGGATCGAAGGCGTCGCGCACTGCGTCGGCGAACAGATTCGCCGCCAGCACCAGCGCGAACATGAAGACGAAGGCACTGGCCAACGACCACCAGACCATCGGCTCGCGCGCCAGCTCCATGCGCGCGGTGTTGATCATCGTCCCGAAGCTGATCGTGTTCGGGTCGACGCCGATGCCGACGTAGGAGAGCACCGCCTCGGCGAGCACGAGACCCGAGAAGTCCATCACGATCGCGATCATCACGATATGCATCACGTTCGGCAGGATGTGGCGCGTCAGGATGCGCAAGGATGAGACGCCGAGCGCGCGCGCCGCCTGCACGTATTCGAGCTCGCGCAGCTTCAGGGTTTCCCCGCGCAGCAGGCGGCACAGTCCCGTCCAGCTGGTGATGCCGAGGATCGCGCACAGGGCGATCAGCCGCGCATCCGCCCGCTCGGCGGCAGTCGCGAACCAGTCGGGGTGCGTGTCGATCACCACCTGCATCATCAGCACCGCGGCGGCGATCAACAGCACGCCCGGGATCGAGTTCAGCGTCGTGTAGAGATACTGGATCACGTCGTCGACCCAGCCGCCCGCGTAGCCGGCGAGGATGCCGAGGAACAACGCCGCCGGCAGCATGATCAGCGTCGTCAGTGTGCCGATCAGCAGCCCGGTGCGGATGCTCTTCAGCGTCAGATACAGCACGTCCTGCCCCACCTTGTCGGTGCCGAGCACGTGATAGCCCCCTGCCAGCGCGGCGGCCACCCCGCTGACGAGGCAGAGCGCGAACAGCGTCGCGAATACGGCCTCCCAGGCGAGATGCGTCGCCCTGCGGCGCAGCGGCGCCCCGGCGAGCCATAGCGCGAGCCAGGCGATCAGCCCGAGAGCCAACCCCTGCACCGCGCGCAGCGCAATGTCCATCTCGTGGCGGCCGAGCTCGTCGCCCAGATGCGCGCCGCCGTATTTGAGGCGAGGGAAGTCGCGCCCTTCCCCCTCGATCGTCTCCTTGGCGAAGGAATGCGTGGCTAGCGGCGCCGAGTAGGTCTTCTCGGTGCGCGTGCGCAGGCCGGCGAGCAAGGCGTCGAGAGCCGAGCGCACCTCCACCGCGTAGTTCTCGCCCTCGCCCGGCAGGCGCTCGCGGTAATGCAGCGAATCGAGCAGCGCGACCGCGACGAAGGCGACGAGCAATGTCGCCGCCGCCATCGCTACGCGGCTTTGGCCGACACGCCGCCAGCTTACCCGCAGGTGCTCGATCCGGCGCGCCCACAGGCCGCCGACGATCGCCGTCACGACGAGCAGGAAGAACAGCGCATCCGACCAGAGCAGGACGAATTTCATTGCAGGCGTATCCGCGGGTCGGCGAGCGTGTAGGAGATGTCGGTGAGCAGCAGGCCGACGATGTAGAGCGCCGAGCCGATGAACACCATCGCGCGCACGACGGCGAAGTCCTGCGCGTTGATCGCATCGATCGTGTAGCTACCCAGGCCCGGAATGCCGAAGAACGCCTCGATCAGGAGGCTGCCCATGAACAGCGACGGAATCAGCACCACCGCCCCGGTGAGGATCGGGATCAGGGCGTTGCGGAGCACATGGCGGAACAGCACCAGCCGCTCGGAGAGCCCCTTGGCGCGTGCGGTGCGCACGTAGTCCTTGCCCGCCTCTTCGAGAAAGAGCGTGCGATACCAGCGCGCCGAGGCGCCCAGCCCGGCGAACACGCTGATGACCACCGGCAGGACGATGAACTTCCCTGCGGCCAGCCCCCCGGCATAGCCGGAGATCGGCACCAAGTGCCAAACCTTGGCGACGAGCCACTGCCCGCCGATGATGTAGAACAGGCTGGAGACCGACATCATCGCCACACACAGCACGACGCCGGCGAAATCGAGATAGCTGGCGCGGAAATAGACCAGCAGCAGCGCGAAGGAAATCGCCGCGAACAGCCCCAGCACGAACACCGGCACGGCGATGGCGAGGCTCGGCCCCATACGCATGCGGATTTCGCGCGCGATGTCGCGGCCGTCGTCGGCGCGACCGAAGTCGAGGGCGAACATGCGCACCGACTTCGTGAAAAAGATGGTGCGCGTGAGTTTCTCCGCCCCTTCTGCGCGCTCGTTCCAAAAGAGCGGCAGATCGTAGCCGCGCTCGGCCTTCCACTTCTCGATCGCCTCCGGGGTGACGCGCTTGACGCCCAATTGCATGCGCGCCATGTCGTCCGGCGTGTTGACGATGAAGAACAGCGCGAAGGTGATGACATTGACGCCGATCAGGATCGGCAGGGCGTAGAGCAGGCGGCGGATCAGGTAGGCGAGCATCGACGCCGACTATAAAACATCATCCCTGATTTCGGCATCGCAATCGCAGCCGCAGCCCACGCCGATCCAGCGCAGCCGCAGGCGGCGAGGCAGCCAGCGGGCGACTCCGGTCGGCGCGACGACGAGGCCACAGACATAGCGCCCGCCCTGCCAGGTCAGCGCCGGACAGGCGCCTTCCCGATGCCGCAGCAGCAGGCGCGAGAGCGGACAGGGAAACAGCGCGCAGCAGACGCCGCAGCCGTTGCAGGGCGCGCCGAAGGCGGGCTTTTCCGGCGCGGCGGCATGGAGGCAAATTTCCTTCATTCGAGCCGGAACTCCACCGGCAGCAACGCCTGCCGGCGCCCGGCAGGCAGGCGATCGATGCGCGCCGCCGCCCTGCGCGCCGCGTCGTCGAGCAGCGCATGGCCGGAGGAACTCGCCACCTCGATGCGCTCGACCCGGCCGGCCTCGTCGAGCGTCAACAGCAGCACGACGCGGCCTTCGAGGCCCTGCCGGATCGCCTCGCGCGGGTAGAACTCCTCGCGGCTCAGCGCGGCCAGTGCCGATTGCAGCGCCCGCCCCCGCAGCGGGCGCGGCGGTTCGCGGGGCGCCAAAGTCGGCGCTGGTGGGACGGCACGTGGGCGCATCGCCGGCTCTTCGGCCTCCGTGGCGAGTGCTTCCGCCCGCGCCAGAGGCGGCAAGCGCACCGCCAGAGGCGCCGGCGCGGGCGCCCTTGCGCTGCTCAGCCACCCTGCGAACGGCGCCAGAATGAGCGCATGCAGGGCGAGGCTGGCCAGCAACGCCAGAAAGAAACGCTTTGTCACCATCGCCGCATGCTACCGCAGCAGCGGTAGACTGCCGGCATGCAGAAGTTCCTCCTCGCCTGTCTCTTCGCTTTCGCGTTCCTGTCTTCCGTCCATGCCGAACTTCCCGACGTGACGCGGTTTTCCGTCGTGCTGGAAGTCGGCGATCTCAGACAGGCGGCGGCCTGGCTCGACGAGGGGCTGGACCCGAACTTCGAAGGCCGGCTGATCGGCACCGGCCTGATGATCGGCGCGTGGACCGGCAACATCCCGCTGATGGAACTGTTCCTCGCCCGCGGCGCCGACATCGACCGCGCCAACCGCTTCGGCGAGACCGCGCTGATGCTCGCCGCCTGGAAAAACCAGCACAACGCGCTGCGCTGGCTGCTCGATCACGGCGCCCGGCCGAATCGTGGCAATGGCGAGGAACGCCAGTGGACCGCGCTGCACTACGCCGCCTTCGCCGGGCATGCGGACGTGGTCGAAGACCTGCTCGCCGCCGGCGCCGATGTCAATGCACGCTCGACCAACGGCTCGACGGTGGTGATGATGGCCGCGCGCGAAGGCCACACGGCGCTGGCGAAGCGTCTGCTCGAAGCGGGGGCGAACCCGGCGCTGAAGAACGATTACGGCGACGATGCACTCGCCTGGGCGATGCGCCAGGGCAATTACGACATCGCCAGGACCTTCACCAGCGCCGCGAACTTCGCCGCACTGGCGCGAGAGGCCACGGAAAAGCCCCTGCCGCCGCCCGTCCGCTCGGTGCAGGCGCCGGATCGCGTCGATGAGCTGCTGCGCAAGGCGCGTCTCGCCGAGACGAGCGGCCGCCGCGACGAGGCGCTGCTCGCCTACCAGCAGGCCTGGACCGAGCTGAAGACCCGCCAGACGCCGCAAAAAGTCGGCGCTGGCGAAACGGCACGGCAGGGCAAGAACCGGCCTCCGAAGACGCCCAAGGCGCTGGTGATCCGCGCCAAGCGCGACCAGCCGGAACGCCAGTCGCTCTCCGTCGTCAGCAGCGCCACCGAGGAAACGGACGTCGACCGCCTGCTCGAACAGGCGCACGCCGCCGAAGCCGCTGGTGACCGACAGGAAGCGTTACGGCTGTTCCGCCAGGCGGCGGCGCGCCTCAAGCCCTGAATCCGGCGTTCAATACTTGACGCGGGCGTAATAGGTCTTCTCGGCCGCCGCACGCGCCTGCCCGAGGGTATGGATGCCCAGGTCGGCCAAGAGCGGCAGCATGCGCAGGAACACCTCGGCGGTGACGATCGCGTCGCCGAGCGCGGTATGGCGACCGATGATCGTGATGCCGAGCCGCTCGGCGATCGCTTCGAGCTTGTGCGACTCCTGGTTCGGATGGATCACCGCCGACAAGAGTAGCGTATCGAGCACCGGCTGCGTGAAGCGGATGCCGAGCCCCTCCTCCTTCATTTGCAGGAAACGCATGTCGAACGCGGCGTTGTGCGCCACCAGCACGGTGCCTTCGCAGAAAGCGTGGAACTGCGGCAGCACGGTGGCGATGGTCGGCTGGCCACGCACCATCTCTTCGGTGATGCCGTGGATCGGGATGCCCTCGGGACGCAGCGGACGCTGCGGATCGATGAGCTGGTCGATGTTTTCGTGGCGCAGCAGGCGGCCATTGACGATGCGCACCGCGCCGATCTGGATGATCTCGTCGCCCGCCGAAGGTTCGAGGCCCGTGGTTTCGGTGTCGAAAACCGTATAGGTCAAAGCAGTGAGTGGCGTGTCGTCGAGCGCGCGATCCTCGCCGACGCGTTTGAACAGATCGAAGTCGTAGAACTCCGGTCGGCTTTCCACCTGGACGAGCGCAGCGCCTTCACCGCCTTCCTGCGCTACGGCGACCGGAATCTCGATACGGAAGAAGGACTGCTGGATCGCCGCGTCGCGGCCGCAGGACAGTTGGCCGCCGTGGCGGTCGGTGACGTCGCGCAGCGTCAGCGGCGAAGTCTCGCCGGCGACCGACATCGGCTCGAGCTGCCAGCCGAGCAGGGTTTCGGTGGAGACCGCCGTGCCTGCCCAGCGCAGCTCGAGTTGCACCATGCGGCCGGCATGGCTCAGGCGCAGGCGCACCAGCCGCACGCCGAAACTCTCGTCCAGCTTCGCCGCGAGGAAGGTCATCGCCTGGGTGAGGGAATAACTGTCCACCCGCACCCACAGATCGGTTGCGACGTCGTCGATCTTCGCCGTCAGGCCAAGCCGCTTCTCGATCCGCCGGCCGACCGCCGTCACCAGATCCGCGCCCAGCATGTCTTCGAGCGGCCAGCGGCCGATCAGCGTGCTCGCATACTCCTGGGCCGACTGGTTGAGTCGCACGGTGAGGATCTGGATCTCATCCTGGATGGCGTCGGCGACGGCGCGCACCTCCTCGGCGGCGTGGCTGCCGCGCAGGCCCTGCAGGCTGGCACGGATCCCCGCCAGCGCGGCGCGCGTGTCGTCGGCCAGCGCCTGCACGGTGCGGTCGCATTGCGCACCGCTTTCGAGCATCTTGGTGATGTTCTCCATCACCAGCACATAGCCGGCGATGCCGCGTTGTCCAGTCACACCCGCATCGCTTTCCACGGCCGCGCTGGAGAGCACCGGCGCCATTTGCACGCGGATCAGCTGACCGGCGCGCGTCGTCGTGATGAAGTGCGCGAGCGGCCGGCTGCCGACGCGTTCGAGGCGATGCTGCAGCGATTCCAGCGCATGACCGATCAACGAGCGATCGAACACCCCGTAGATCGAGCGCCCCAGCCCGATCACGCCACCGCCGGCATGGGTATCGGGCACCAGCGCGCGCACTTGCAGACGCGCATGATTGTTGTAGAGGAGGATGCGGCCGTCGAGATTGCAGACCAGCACCGGCATCGGCAGATCGGCGACCAGCGCGGCAAGGCGGTTCTTTTCCTCCTCGACGGCCGCCTTGGCCGCAGCGATGCGCGCGTCGACATCGGCTTGCAGCGCATCGCGCTGATCGGCCAGCGCGTTTACGGCTTCCGCCAGCGCCTGGGCTTCGGGAGGCCCGACGGATGTGATGCGATAAGCGCGGTTGACGTCGATCGTCAGCCGGATCTGTTCCGCCAGCGCCGACAGGCCGCGCACATACTGCTTGAACGCCGTCCGCAGCCATTGCACACCGAGCAACAGAGCGAAAAGTCCCAGCATCGCGCCGATCGGCAGCCAGCGCTCCAGCACGGCGAGAAAGACAGCACGTTCCTCTCCCTGCAGCTCATGGAGGGCAATGCCCAACGTCAGCGCCGCGGGCGCCATCATCAGCAACAGCAGAATGACGACGGCCAGAATGAAGCGGACTCTTGCGCTCATCGACGCGCTTCGTGCCTTGGTGAGAAAGTATCGGTGGTGCCGGCAACCGGATTCGAACTGGTGACCTACCGCTTACAAGGCGGTTGCTCTACCGACTGAGCTATGCCGGCACGCGCTTTCCGGCCGGATTATAAACGGAGAGCACCGCGTATCCTAAAATGCGCCTTTTCGGTCGTTCGACATTCCACATGCAAACTGCTCCATCGCGCCGCGACATCGCCCTGCATCTCTTGGTGCTGTGCGACTTGTCCGCAATGATCGAGAAACTGCGCAGCAGTTGGCAATGGGAAGGACCGATGCCGGAATTCACGGCGGTGGCGGGACTGCCTGCATTGCGCTCGACGCTGCGCGCGCAACCCTGGGATGCGGTGCTGCATTGCCTCAACCACGCCGGCTGCACTCCGACCGCAGCGCTGAAGACCTTGCGCGACCGCGGCCTCGAAACACCGCTGATCGTCATCGCCGAACCCTCCGACCAGCGCATGGCCATGAAAGCGCTGCGCAGCGGCGTGCATGACGTCGTCTTCACCGACCGGCTCGAACGCCTGCCCGCCGCCGTCGAGCGCGAGGTCCGGGAAGCCGGCCAGCGCGCCGATCACCGCGCCGCGCTCGAAATGCTGCACGACAGCGAGACGCGCTTTCGCGCCCTGGCCAGCAATCTGCCTGGCCTGGTCTTCAACCTGCAACGCGATCCAGCGGGGCGCTTCCGTTTTCTCTACGTCAGCGAAGGCAGCACGCGCCTGCTCGGCATCGCCCCGCACGAACTGCGCGGCAGCGCCGAGCGCTTCTTCGCCAGCCTGCTGGCGGCCGACCGGCAGGGCCTGATCGCATCGCTCGAAGAGTCCGCCCAGTCCGGCAATCCGCTGCTTTGGGAAGGGCGTCTCCGGGAAGATGGACGCTGGATCGACATGCGCTCGCTGCCCCATCGCGGCGACGACGGCACGGTGCTATGGACCGGCATCGCGACGGACATCTCGCGCACCAAGAACACCGAAGCCGCGCTGCGCGAATCGCGCGCGCAGCTCGCAGCCCTCTCCTTCCACCTCGAAGCCGCCAAGGAAGAAGAGCGCGAACGCATCGCCCGCGACATCCATGACGAGCTCGGCAGCATCCTCGTGCGCCTGAAGATCGAGGCGGCGCTCCTGGCCAGCAAGCTGCCCGCCGAGCTCGCCGACAAGGCGCGTTCGATCGAAAACCTGCTCGACCAGGCGATGGGCACCGCCAGCCGCGTCGCGCGTCAGCTGCGACCGGGCATCCTGAAGGAATTCGGCCTGGCGGCCGCGATCGAATGCCAGGCCGAGGACTTCGCACACAGCACCGGTATCACCTGTCGCGCGCAATGCGACGAGGGCATCGAGGCGGATGCCGAGACCTCGCTGGCCTTGTTCCGCATTGTCCAGGAAGCGCTGACCAACATTGCCAAGCATGCTCATGCCTCGCTGGTCGTCGTGCGCCTGAAACGCGAAAACGGTAATATCGTGCTCGAGATTCGCGACAACGGCCGCGGTATCAACGAGTGCGACCTCGACAAGCCAAAATCCTTCGGCCTGCGCGGCATTCGCGAGCGCGTGCAGAGTCTCGAGGGCAGCTTCCACATCGCCAGCGCGGAACAGGGCGGCACGCTGCTGATCCTGAAAGTGCCGCAACGGCAAGGGGATGCCGTTGCCGCGAGCGAAGCCGAACCCGTCATCCAGCCGGATCTGTTCTGAAATGGCAGAAAAAATTCGTGTCCTGATCGCCGACGACCATGCCATCGTGCGTCAGGGATTCAAACAGATCTTTTCCGAAACCGAAGATCTCGTCGTCGCCGGCGAGGCCGACGACGGCGTCGATGCGTTGCAGATCGCCCGGCAGAACGAGTGGGATGTGTTTCTGCTCGACATCTCGATGCCCAACCGCAACGGCATCGACACCTTGAAGCAGCTCAAGCGCGAGTTCCCGAAACAGCCGGTGCTGATCCTCAGCATGCATCCCGAGGAGCAATACGCGCTGCGCGCGTTGAAGGCCGGCGCCTCCGGCTATCTGACCAAGCAAAGCGCGCCGGACCAGCTCGTCACCGCGATCCGTCAGGTTGCGCGCGGCAAGAAATATGTCAGCCCAGGCGTCGCCCAGCAGCTCGCCGAAGCCATTGCCGAAGACACGGAAAAGCTGCCGCATGAGCGCATCACCGACCGCGAATACCAGGTGCTGGTGATGATCGCCCAGGGCAAACCGCTGACGCAGATTGCCGACGAGCTGAATCTGGGCGTCGCCACGGTCAGCACCTACCGCGCGCGCCTGCTGGAAAAAATGGGGCTCAAAAGCACCGCCGAGCTGATCCACTACGGCCTGCGGCATGGGCTGGTCGATTGATCCTTCCGCTCGGTGGCCATGACGCCCTTCGAGATCGCCCGCGAAACCCTCAAAAGGCTTGCGCAGCTGCGCATCACGCCGACGCCGGACAACTACCGGGCGCTCTACCATGAAATCGCCGGCACCGTCGCGCAGGAGCCCTTCCCGGAAAAATCGCTCAAAACGCTGCTCGCTGCCCTGCCGCGCACGACGCCCGAGCAACTGCGCTTCGCGCGCCAACTCGAAAAGGGGATCGCCGAAAGCGACTGGGAACCCGTGCGCACGGCGCTGGCCGAGCTGCTCGCCAAATCGGCGGAAGAGCCGCCCAACTGGTCCGGGCTGATCCGCGAGCTGCTGCTGCGGCTGGAGATGCGCCAGGCCGAGCTCACACCGGCGCGCAAACGCGAAGCGCTCGATCACGTGCTCTCGGCCTCGTCCTCGCCCGAACTGCTCTACGCCCGTCTCCAGGGGCTCTTGAAGAGCTGGACGCAAACCGGCGCCCTCGAAGCCGCCACCAGCGTCACGGAGGCCAGCGATGAAGCGGGGGGTGCCGTCCCGCCAGCGCCGACTTTTGCCAATGCCCCTTCTGCCCTCGGCACTGCGAGCAGCGAGCTGCTCGAACTGCTCGCCCAGCTGCTCGAGACGACGATCGCGCTCGTCATCGACGATAACGCCGAACTGGTCGCCGAAGCGCACCAGCTCGCCAGCGCGGCACGCAGCGCCCGCGGCAGCGGCGACGTCGCGAACCTCGTCGCCGCGCTGAAACGCTTTGCCTACCGGCTGCATTTCGTCGCCGAGGATCAGAGCGAGATCCGCGCCTCCCTGCTCCATCTCCTGCAGCTGGTCATCGACAACATCAGCGAGCTGGTAATCGACGACCACTGGCTGCACGGCCAGATCGCGACGGTGCTCGAGCTCGTTTCCCAGCCGCTCAATCTGCGCCGCCTCGATGAAGTCGAGCGCCGCATGAAGGAAGTCATCTACAAGCAGAGCGCGCTGAAGAAAAGCCTCACCGAGGCCCAGGAGCAGCTCAAGGCGATGCTCGCCACCTTCGTCGACCGGCTGGCCGACTTCTCGGCTTCGACCGGCAGCTATCACGACAAGATCGAGCGCTGCGCCGAGAAGATCAGCCAGGCCAGCGACATCGCCGAGCTGACCCAGGTGCTCGACGAGGTGATGAACGAGACGCGCGCGGTCCAGCTCGACGCCCGGCGCACGCACGACGAGCTGCAACTGATGCGCGAAAAAGTCGCGGCGGCCGAGCAGGAAGTGCAGCGCCTGCAGCAGGAACTCGCCCAGGCCAGCGAACGGATGCGCCACGATCCGCTCACCGGCACGCTGAACCGCAAGGGAATGGACGAGGCCATCGAGACCGAAGCCTCGCGTGCCCGGCGCCATGGCAGTAAGCTCTGCCTCGCCCTGCTCGACATCGACAACTTCAAGAAGCTCAACGACAGCCTGGGCCACGCCGCCGGCGACGCCGCGCTCGTGCATCTGGCACGGGTCGTCGAGGAAACCATCCGCCCCGAAGACACCCTGGCACGTTACGGCGGCGAGGAATTCGTCATCCTGCTGCCCAACACGGCACTGGAGGACGCCATCACCGCGATGACACGCGTCCAGCGCGAGCTGACACGGCGCTTCTTCCTGCACGACAATCAAAAGGTGCTGATCACCTTCAGCTGCGGCGTCGCCGAACTCGGCGCCGACGAGACGGCACAAGCCGCCATGGAACGCGCCGACAAGGCGATGTACCTCGCCAAGCGGGCCGGCAAGAACCGCGTGATGGCAGGCTGAACCCGCCAGCCGCGAAAAAAATGCAAACGCTTATTGACGCAGGTGGCCAGGTTCTTGCATAATAGCGACTTCGACGCGGGGTGGAGCAGTCTGGCAGCTCGTCGGGCTCATAACCCGAAGGTCGCAAGTTCAAATCTTGCCCCCGCAACCAGTTTGGAAATGCAAGGCCAATCACCTACCGGTGATTGGCCTTGTTCTTTTGGTGTGCAATATTCAACCCCCTGTTCAACCCCCTGACGACTGCATTCCGGGAGAACCCTCGATGGACATTGCCCAGATCGCCCAAACCCGTCATACCTGCAAGGCGTATGACCCGACCCGCAAGATCCCGGCCGAACAGGTCGAGCAGCTCAAGACCCTGCTGCGCTTTGCGCCTTCCTCTGTGAATTCGCAGCCCTGGCATTTCATCATCGCTTCGAGCGACGCCGCCAAGGCAAGCCTAGCAAAAGCGACGGAACACCCGGTCTTCGCCGCCAACGGTCCAAAGATCCTCAATGCCTCGCACGTCGTGGTGTTCTGCGCGCGCACGACGCTGGAGGACGCCCACCTCGTCGAAGTCACGGAGCAGGAAGCGCGCGACGGGCGTTTTCCGAATCCGGATGCCCAGGCCGCCCAGCTCAAGAGTCGCCGGTTCTATGCGGGGCTACACCGCTTCGATCTGAAGGACACGCAGCACTGGATGGAAAAGCAGGTCTATCTGGCGCTCGGCACCCTGCTGCTCGGCGCCGCGACGTTGGGCATCGATGCGACGCCGATCGAAGGCTTCGACAGCCGCGTCCTCAACGAAGTGCTGGGCTTGCGTGAAAAAGGGCTCACCAGCGTGGTCCTCGCCGCGCTCGGCTATCGCAGCGCCGACGATTTCAACGCCGTGCTGCCCAAGTCGCGCCTGCCGGCAGCGGCGGTGATTTCCGAACTCTGATCAGCGGCGCTGCCTGCGCCAGGGGTATTCCTCGACCTCGCCATCGGCGATGCGGTATCCCGCCGCGCCCTCGGGCGTCACCGCCGCGACGGTCTTCAACGTCCCGGTCACATAGACGGGAAAAATCGCCACGTCGGCCGGCACGGGCTTTTTGGGCAGCACATGCACGATCTGGTTGGCGGGCGGCGGCGGCGTGTGGATGCAGGCGCCGAAATAAGGCACGAGGAGGAACTCGCTGACGCCTTTGTCGTCGCGCTCCAGCGTGACGACGAAACCGGCGATGCGCACGCGCCTGCCGTCGAGCGCTTTCACTACCGGGGCGCGGTCGAGATCGCGGCGCAACCTGTCGAGCAGCGCATTGGCTCGCGGGTCGTTGTCCGACAATGACGCGAGATCGACGCCTGCCAGCGCCTTTTGCGGATTCCATTCGGCCGGCATCAGCGCTTGCCATTCGATCTCCGGCACGCCCTCGCCCGTCGCCTTCGCCGTCGGTGCGGCAAGCCGTTCTCCGACACGGAAATCCGCCTGCCCGAAAGCCAGCCCGCCGCACAACACTGCGACAAGGCCGAGGCCTCGTCGCAGCGCGACCCACCGCTCAGCGCGGTAGTTCTTCGAAGATGTTGGTCCAGACATTGAGCACCTGCGAGCCGCCTGGCGCGTTGCCGGTCTTGATTTCCTTGACCACCGTCAGCGACTGCATGTCGAGCTTGTGCAGATTGCCATCACCGGCATTCGACAAGTAGCCGTAGCGGCTGTCCGGCGTGAAGGCGACATGTCCCATCCGCCCCTTGCCGACGGCAAGGTCCTTGACGACCTTGAAGCCCTGCGTATTGTCGATGATCGACACCCAGTTGTTGCCATAGTTGGTGACCACGGCATACCTGCCGTCCGGCGTGTTATAGGTGTGTCCGATGCCGGTCGAGACGGTGTCGGTGCGCTTGACGAGTTTCTTGGTCGCGGCGTCGAAGACGGCGACTTCGGTGCCTTCGAGCTTGCTGCCCGGGCCGCGGTTGAGGATGAAGAAGTACTTGCCATCCTGCGTGAAATTGCCATGATGGCCTTCGATCACGCCCTGGCCGATCAGCGGCATCTTGATCTGCGCGATCTGCTCGAAGCTGCCTATCTTATACACCAGCGCCCCAGGATAATTCGATTCGCGATCCTTGCCCTCGACGACGACCCAGACTTCCTTGCCGTCCGGGCTGGGCGCGACGTAATGCGGCTTGCTGGGCACCTTGATCTTCTTCACCGACCAGTCGGTCGTGTCGATGACCACGAAGTGGTCATCCACGCGATCGACGGTGAAGGCGTAGCGCGAATCGTAGCTCCAGGCGTTGTGCATCGAGGTGGGGCCGGCGGGCTTGCCAACGACGTCGAGATCGATGTTCTTCACGACCTTGTCAGTCGCCGTATCGATGAATGCCACCCTGAGCTTGCCATTGTCGAGCCCCCAGTGGTTGATCATCACCAGCTTGCCATTCGGGCTCACCACTGGATGCTTCGGACGGTTGCCGGTCTTGATCTTGGCGACGACGGCGCGCTTGTCGAGATCGATCACGGTCACGGTATCCTGGCCTTCCCCTTCGGCGCCGACATAGACCTTGCGGCCATCCGGCGTGGTGTCGCCCAGCGCGGCGCTTTTCTCGGTATCGAGCGTCGCCACGACGCTGTCGGTGGCCGGATCGACCAAATAAGCCTTCCCGTTGCCCGCGTGGAGATGGACGATCACGTTCGGCCATTTGACGTCGGCCGACTTCGGCGCGGTGGCCGTGGTGGCACATCCACCGACGATGAGGGCGGCAATGGCGCTGACGATCAGTTTCTTGTTGGTCTGCATGTTTCCTCCTCCGGTTATTGTCGAGTTTGAATCGATATCATTTTTTTTGATATCGACATTCACTATACCGAAAACTCGGCGCTGGCGGAACGGCACCAGGCGACGTTTTTTCGCGCAGCGGGCCAGGCATGCCGCGAGGGATAATAGAATCCGGATTCAGATAAACATCGAGCAACGACGAAATGGCCAAGAACACGAACACTCCCGCGCTTTTCGATTTCCCTGATTATTCGAAGCCGGCGGAAATTAAAAAGACGAGCAAAGCCGCCGCGAAGAAAACGCAACGTCGAGGCAAGGAAGAGAAGGGTTCGCCGCCGGGCACCTTTCAGCCTTTTCTGCCTGGGCTCTCGCGGCGAGGACGGCCGCGCTCGCCAAACCCGGTGCCGGCCACGGTCAGGGCGAGCGAGAGCCGCAAACGCCGCCTCGATGCCGGCATGAAGCGCATCGAGCTTCTCGTCTCACCCGAAATCGCCGTGGCGCTCGAGCGACTCAGTCTTTATTACCGGGTTTCGCGCGTCGAGATGATCAGCCGCCTGATCGCGAAAGCAGCCAAGCGCATCCCGGCTGCGTGAATTCGCCCCCGACGAAATTTCAAGGCCGATAACGCCTGACGAGCCCCGTGACCACGCCGAAGATCTCCAGTTCGCCTTGCGGACGGATGACCGGATAGGCAGGGTTGTGAGGCTTGAGGACGAAACGGCCCTGCTCCAATGCAAGTTCCTTGAGGGTGAATTCGTTGTCGACGATGGCGACGACGAAGTCTCCCGCCTTTGCGCCCTTGGTGCGCTCGACGACGACGATGTCGCCATCGTAGATGCCGGCATCGCGCATCGAATCCCCCTTCACCGGCACCATCACGGTGCGTGATGGCTGGCGCACGAGATAACGATCGACGAGGAAAAGCTGTCCCTGGCTGCCTTCGATCGCGTCCGGTGCGCCGGCGCGCACCGCGACCTCGGCCAGAGGCCGCTCGAAAAATCGCTCGGCGGGAATCCAGCATGCGTCATCGGGCGCCCGCTCGAAAAAGCCGGCGGCAGCCAAGCGATCCATCAGCTTGCTGGCCGCCGCCTTGGAAGCGAAGCCCATCAGCTCGGCAATGCGCTGGAATGAAGGAATGTGCCGGTTGGCGGCGTAATAATCACGCAGCCGACCCAGATAGTCGGCGTCGCGATCGGGACTGGCAGCAGACATGACGACCTCCCGAGACTGAACGAACGTTCCCTACTATAGGGAACGTTCGTTCACGCGTCAACGGAGAGGCGGCGGAGGTGGATTCCCGGGTGGCGGAGGCGGCGGCACGACAGCGGGTGGCGCCGAGGTATAGCCGCCCATATTGACCGGGACGCGGTGACCGCGCGCATACATGCATTGCACGTAGGCGTGATCGTAATGGCGCTGGCTGCCATAAACCGCGCCGCGCGAGGCTTCGGCACCCGAAGCGCTGCCGACGATCAGTCCCATCCCAGCGCCCACGCCCGCCGCGTCGCGGCCGCCGATCGCGGCACCCGCCAAGGCGCCGATCGCCGTGCCGACCGCGGCATTCTGCACGGCCGCGCTGCTGGCGACCTGCTCACGCGAGCGACCGCCGATTTGTTGGAAGGCATATTCGCGGCACCAGGCGTCGTCGGCGCGAAACTCATCGAAGGTCCGCCCCGTGCCGGGCAGGACCATCACACTCGGCGCGGTCGGCACGCTCGCACAGCCGGCCAGTATCAACCCGCCCAACACGGACGGAAGAAGCCATTTGATCTTGGAATTCATCGCCATCTCTCCTTCATTGCCGCGGCTGGGGCGCCACCTTCTCCCAGGGGCTCGGGCATTCCTTGACATAGGGATAATAGGCCTGCGCCTCGCGGCAGTAATACCAATAACCGGGTTCGAGCGGCGGCGCGGCACGCGGCTGTTCGATATAGACCGGCGGCGGCGAAGGGGGAGGCACGACGACGACCGGCGGCCCATAGACCGGATAGGGATAGTAATGCGGATACCACCATGGCCCGCCCCAGTAAAACCCCAGTTCGACCGAGGTGCGTGGATGATGCCAATGATCCGCCCAGGCATTGCCTGCCAGTAGGCAGGCCAGCGCAACCATCAATCCGGTTTTTGCCACGTTCTTCATCGCCTTCTCTCCTCGAATGCCGTTGCTCATATTGAAGCATCCGGCGGCCTACAGGCAATGTCGCCAGCGTGGCAAAGTGTAATGAATTGTTGCAACGGACCGCTGGAGAGTGCCGTCCCGTCAGCGCCGACTTTGCAAAGAAGGCGGGCGGGCAGCGGAGCTGCCGCTACCGCCCGCCGCGATGGTCGATGCTTACAGGAAGGGGTGGCGCAGGACGATGGTCTCCTCGCGGTCCGGGCCGGTGGAGATCATGTCGACCGGCACGCCGCAAAGCGCCTCCATGCGCTTGATGTAATTCTGCGCCGCGCGGGGCAGCGCGTCGAAGCTCTTGATGCCGACGGTGCTCTCTTTCCAGCCCGGCATCGACTCATAGACCGGCTCGCAACGCTCGAGCTCGTCCGCGCCGACCGGCAGGATGTCGGTGAACTGGCCGTCGAGCTTGTAGCCGGTGCAGATCTTCATTTCTTCGAGGCCATCGAGCACGTCGAGCTTCATCACGCACAGGCCGGAAACGCCGTTGATCTGGATCGAGCGCTTCAGCGCGGCGGCGTCGAACCAGCCGCAGCGGCGCGCGCGGCCGGTGGTGGCGCCGAACTCGTGCCCTTTGGTGGCCATGTGCTTGCCGACCGGGTCCTGCTTGTCGACCGCATCATAGAGTTCGGTCGGGAAAGGCCCGCCGCCGACGCGCGTGGTGTAGGCCTTGGTGATGCCCAGCACATAATGCAGCATGCCGGGGCCCACCCCCGCGCCGGTGGAGGCGCCGCCGGCGACGCAATTCGACGAGGTGACATAAGGATAGGTGCCGTGGTCGATGTCGAGCAGCGTGCCCTGGGCGCCTTCGAACAGGATGTTGGCGCCAGCATTGTGGGCGTCGTAGAGCGCGCGCGGCACGTCGGCGATCATGCGGGTCAGGCGCGGTGCCAGCGCCATCGCGCCATCGAACACCTGCTGGAAATCGACGGGCTCCGCGCCGAGGTAGTTCTTGAGCACGAAATTGTGATAGTCGAGCACTTCGCCAAGCTTTTCCGCAAAACGCTTCGGCCGCAACAGGTCCTGCACGCGCAAGCCGCGCCGTGCCACCTTGTCTTCATAGGCCGGACCGATGCCCCGTCCGGTGGTGCCGATCTTCTTCGCTCCTTTGGCGGCCTCGCGGGCCACGTCGAGCGCCTGGTGATAAGGGAGGATCAGCGGGCAGGCTTCGGAGATCTTCACGCGCGCTTCGGCATCCACACCAGCGGCCTTGAGTTCGTCGAGTTCCTTGATCAGCGCATCGGGGGCCAGCACCACGCCATTGCCGATGTAGCAGGTAACGCCGGGGCGCAGGATGCCCGAGGGCACGAGATGCAGTACCGTTTTCTTGCCGTTGATCACCAGCGTGTGTCCGGCGTTGTGACCGCCCTGATAGCGCACCACCGCCTGGGCATGATCGGTGAGCCAGTCGACGATCTTGCCTTTTCCTTCGTCGCCCCATTGCGTGCCCACCACGACTACGTTCTTGGCCATCCTAACTCTCCCCTAAAGGTTCAATGATCCATTCCTCGCCGCGCCGCACCAGACGGCGGTCGCAGCCGGCCTCCCGCCAGCTGCCTGCGTGGCCGGGCAAGGCGGCGACGACGATTTCGCCCTGCGCGCGCAACCGCTCGATTTCGGCCTGCGCCTGTCCGTCCTCCGGCCAGGGGGCGAGAATCGCGCCCGGCATGGGCTTCGGTTGCGCCAGCCGCATCAGCGTCCGCAGATCGAGAGAAAACCCCGTCGCCGGGCGGGCGCGGCCGAAACGCGCGCCGATCGCGTCATAACGCCCGCCCAGCGCCACCGCCGCAGGGCTGTCGGCGCAGTAGGCGGCGAACACGACGCCGTTGTGATAGTGATAGCCGCGCAGGTCGGCGAGATCGAAGGACAACGGCAAATCGGCCAATTCGACGGCGAGACGCTGCAGTTCGCCGAGCGCGCGCGTAATCTCCGGCAGCATCGGCAGACAGACGGATGCGCCGCGGATCACCTCGTCGCCGCCAAACAACGTCGGCAGGGCGAGCAGGCCATTGCGCACCGGCTCGGGCAGCGTTGCGGTCAGCTCGCGCAGCGTGGGCAGATCCTTGGCCTGCAAGGCTTCGAACAGCCTCTGCTCGACTTCGGGCGCGAGTCCCTGTCCGGCCACCAGCGCACGAAAGATGCCGACATGGCCGAGATCAATGCGAGAAGGCGGCAGCTCGGCGAGCCGCAGCGTGCGTGCCAAAAGGCGGATGACCTCGTGGTCGGCCTCGAGGCCGGCATGGCCATAGAGCTCGATGCCGATCTGCAAAGGCTCGCGCGTCGCAAGCAGCCCCGCCGGCCGGGTATGCAGCACGCTACCGCAATAGCACAGCCGCGTCACGCCGACGCGGTTGAGCAGATGGGCATCGATGCGCGCCGCCTGTGGCGTGATGTCGGCACGCAGCACGAGCGTGCGGCCCGAGAGCTGGTCGACGAGCTTGAAGCTGGAGAGATTGAGATCGCTGGCATTTTCGTCGAGCAAGGCATCGGCGAACTCGAGCAGCGGCGGCATCACCAGCTGATATCCATGACGGGCGAATTCGTCGAGCAGGCGGCGGCGCAAGGTCTCGATCTGGGCGGCCTCGTCCGGCAGCAGGTCTTCGATCGCCTCGGGCAACAACCAGGTATGCATCTCGATTACCTGAACAGCAGGAGCAGCGCCAGCCCGGCGAGGATCGAAGTCAGACCGACGAAACGCAACTGGCCGTCGGCCAGCTCGGTGGCGCGGCGAAAGGTTTCACGCCAGATGCGAGGCGCCGCGAAGGGCAGCAGCCCTTCGATCACCAGCATCAGGCCCAGGGCCAACAGAAACGTTGTCATCAAAACGACCGGTCGTTACTTGCTGCCGCCCTTGCCGGCACTCTTCAAGTATTTGAAGAAATCCGCGCTCGGATCGACGACGAGCAGGTCGTTCTTGTTGCCGAAGCTCTGGCGATAGGCTTCGAGACTGCGATAGAAGGCGTAGAACTCGGGGTTTTCGCCAAAGGCTTTCGCATAGATCGCGGCGGCCTTGGCATCGCCCTCGCCCTTGATCTTCTGCGCTTCCCGATAGGCTTCTGCGACGATCACTTCGCGCTGCTTGTCGGCATCGGCGCGAATCCGCTCTGCTTCCGCCGCCCCCTGCGAACGGAGCTCGTTGGCGACGCGTTTGCGTTCGGTCTCCATGCGGCGATACACGGATTCGGACACTTCCGGCGGCAGATCGACGCGCTTCAAACGCACATCGACGATCTCGACGCCGATCTGACGCGCATCGGCATCCGCTTTTTTCTGCACCTCGGCCATGATCTTGTCGCGTTCGCCGGAAACGACATCATGCACGGTGCGCCGGCCGAATTCCTCGCGCAGACCGGAATTGACGGTTTGCGCCAGGCGGGTGCGCGCCAGCATCTCGTCGCCCTGCACCGAGATGTAATACTGATGCACGTCGGCGATGCGCCACTTGACGAAGGAGTCGACCAGCACGGGCTTCTTTTCGGCGGTCAGGAAGCGTTCCGGCTCGACCGAGTCCATCGTCAGGATGCGGCGGTCGAAATAACGCACGTTCTGGATCAGCGGCCACTTGAAATTGAGGCCGGGCTCCTTGACCACCTCCTTGATCTCGCCGAGCTGGAAGACGATCGCATACTGGCGCTGATCGACGGTAAACAGCATCGCACCGGCCGCGACGAAGACTGCGAAAACGATGCCGAGGATGAGAGGCAGGCGTTGCATCAGCGTTCTCCCCGCTCACGCGTGAGCTGGCCACGCGTGCGCACGTCCCGGTTTTCCTGCGCGGAAGCAGGCGCCGACGGCCGTTCGACGGCCGGCGTCTCGGTCGACGCAGGAGGATTCGCCGCGGCCTGATGCATCAGTTTGTCCAGCGGCAGATAGAGCAGGTTGCCGCCGCTCTTGGCATCGATCATCACCTTGCTGGTGTTGGTGAAGATCTGCTGCATGGTTTCCAGATAGAGGCGCTGACGGGTCACTTCGGGCGCCTTCGCATATTCGCCATAGAGTTTCGAAAAACGCGCCGCCTCGCCTTCCGCGGTGGCGACGAGCCGCGCGCGATAACCTTCGGCCTCCTGCAGCAGGCGCGAGGCGGTGCCGCGCGCGCGCGGGATCACATCGTTGGCATAGGCTTCGCCTTCGTTCTTCTGCCGCTCGCGGTCCTGGCCGGCTTTCACGGCATCGTCGAAGGCGGCCTGCACCTGCTCGGGCGGCTGGGTGCTTTGCATCGTTACGGCGCGGATCTGGATGCCGGTGCCGTAACGGTCGAGGATCTCCTGCATCGTCTTCTGCGTGTTGGCGGCGATCACGTCGCGGCCTTCGTAGAGCACGAAGTCCATCTTGCTCTTGCCCACCACCTCGCGGATCGCCGTTTCGGCGGCCTGGGTGACGGCATCGTCGGGATGGCGGTTGTTGAACAGATACTCTTTCGGATCCTTCAACAGGTACTGCACGGCGAACTGCACGCTGACGATGTTCTCGTCGTCGGTGAGCATCAGCGCTTCCTTGAGCACCTTGTTCTTCTCGGAACCGCGATAGCCGATCTCGATCGTGCGCACACCCGTGAGGTTGACGATCTCGTGGGTCTGGATCGGCCACGGCAGGCGCCAGCGCAGGCCCGGCTCGGTGGTTTCGGAATACTTGCCGAGCGTCAGCACCAGGCCGCGCTGGCTGGCATCGACGATATAGAAACCGCTGGCCAGCCAGACGACCACGATGAGCGCGATCAGCAAGCCGATCCCGCCGCCGAACTGGCCGGGAGTCAGGTTCGGCATGCGCCCCCCGCCGTCATCGCCGCCAGCGCCACCGCCCTTCTTGCCCAGGATGCCGGACAGGCGGCGGTTGAAATCGCGCCACAATTCGTCGAGATCGGGCGGGCCGTTGCGGCCGCCGCCGCGGCCCGGGTCGTTGCCCCAGCCGTGGTCATTGAGCGACATCAGGATGCCGGTGATCATGTTCTGTAATGGGGTGGGCTGTCTTTTCTTGGATCGGCGCTGCCAGCTTGCGCGACATTTCGGCCAGCGCGGCTCGCAACAGGTCAAGTCCGGCGCCGGTTCTGGCGCTGACACGGACGCGCGCGATGTTATCACACTCGTCGCGTTCGACCCCCGGCTTGAGGCCGGTCAGGTCGATCTTGTTCAGGACCACGATCTGCGGCACGTCGGCGGCGCCGATCTCGGCGAGTACCTTTTCCACGGCGCGCATTTGTTGCTCACGGTCGGGACTCGCCGCATCGACGACATGTAGCAGCAGATCGGCATGCACGGTTTCCTCCAGCGTGGCGTGGAAAGCCGCGACGAGCGTATGCGGCAGGTCGCGGATGAAGCCGACGGTGTCCGAGATCACCACCTGGCAGCCGGAACGGCCATTCTCCAGCTCGCAGGTCGGCACGTAGAGTTTCCGCGAGGTCGTATCGAGCGTGGCGAAAAGCTGGTCGGCCGCATAGGCGCCGGCCTTCGTCAGGGCGTTGAACAGCGTGCTCTTTCCCGCATTGGTGTAACCCACCAGGGAAACCGACAACACCTCGCTGCGGCTGCGCCCCTTGCGGCGCACGCCCCGCTGGCGTTCGAGCTGTTCGAGGCGCTCTTTAAGCACCGCGATGCGCTTGCCCAGCAGGCGCCGGTCGGTCTCCAGCTGCTTCTCGCCGGGGCCGCGCAAGCCGATGCCGCCCTTTTGCCGTTCGAGGTGAGTCCAGCCGCGCACCAGCCGTGTCCTCTGGTGTTCCAGCTGGGCGAGCTCGACCTGCAGCTTGCCTTCGTGGCTGCGCGCACGCAGCGCAAAAATGTCGAGGATCAGCGCGTTGCGATCGATGACGCGGCGATCGAGCGCCTTTTCGAGGTTGCGCTGCTGGGCGGGCGATAGCTCGTGATTGAACAGCACGAGATCCGCGCCGTGGAGGACCGCGGCCGCACGGATTTCCTCGACCTTGCCGGAACCCGCGAAGGTGGCCGGATCGGGCCGGCTACGCTTGCCGGTGACCATCGCCACGGGATGGGCGCCCGCGCTGGTCGCGAGCAGGCGGAATTCCTCGAGGCGTTCGGCAAAATCGCCCTCGCCGAAATCGAGCTGTACCAGAAGGGCCTGCTCGCCAGCCGCGGGCCGTTCAAACATCGGCAGAGCGTCTGCCGGTCAGTGGTCTCACTCGGCGGGTTCGTTGCTGATATTGACCGGCCGGGCGGGCACCACGGTCGAGATGGCGTGCTTGTAGACCATCTGTGTGACGGTGTTCTTGAGCAACACGACGTACTGGTCGAAGGATTCGACCTGCCCCTGCAGCTTGATGCCATTGACGAGATAGATGGAAACGGGGATGTGCTCGCGCCGCAGCGTGTTCAGAAACGGGTCTTGTAGCATCTGCCCTTTGTTGCTCATGATGACCTCACGAAATTTATGGTTATGGAAAGCGGGGTGGAACTGTAGCCGATTTTTGCCGGGGAAGCCAGCGCAGCGATCAAATTCCGCCCGCGGTCGCCTTGAAAAGTCCGACCGCCGTCGCGGCCACTGCGCGCCGTACCGCCACGACGGCCTGTTGCGCCGTATAGGCGTCCCGCTGCGCATCGAGCAGCTCCAGATAGCTCGACACGCCGGAGCGCTGACGCGCTTCGACGCGGCGCAATCGCTCGACCTGGGCCGTTTCCGCCTGTTCGAGAGCCTGCAACTGCGCTGCGTAGTACTCGCGCGCTGCCAGCAGGTCGGCGACTTCGCGGAAAGCCTGCTGGATCGTCTTTTCATACTCGGCCACCGCGATGAGCTTCCTCGCCTCCGCCAGATCGACGTTCGCCGCGTTGCGGCCAGCGTCGAACAGCGGCCACTTGAGCACGGGCACGAAGCTCCACGCACCGCTGCCGCCGGAAAAAAGGCCGGAGAGCGCGGCACTGGCGCTGCCCGCCGTCACCGTCAGCGCGATCCGTGGAAAGAACGCGGCGCGCGCCGCGCCGATGTTGGCGTTCGCGGCGATCAGTTTTTGTTCTGCGGCGAGCACGTCGGGGCGTCCGAGCAGCACTTCGGAAGGCAGGCCAACCGCGATTTCCGGCATGGGTCCGAAAGTCGGCGCTGACGGCACGGCACCGGTATCGGCGCCGACCAGGAGCCGCAGCGCATTTTCCGCCGCCACCTTCTGCCGCACGAGATTCGCCCAATCCGCCCGCGCGGATTGATAAGCGCCGTCGGCGGTGAGATAGTCCAGGTCCGTGGCCAGGCCGACGTCGCGCCGCCTGGCGACGAGTTCGCGGCTCTCGGCGCGGGTTTTCACCGTCGCTTCGGCCAGCCGCGCGCGCTGATCGAGTTCGACGAGGCTATACCAAGCATTCGCCACGTCGGTGATCAGAGAAATGCGGAACGCCGCCCGTGCGTAGTCGGTGGCGAGGAAGGTGGCTTGGGCCGCCGCATCGAGACTCTTCAACCGCCCCCAGAAATCGAGCTCGAAGGCCGCGACGCCGAGATTGGCATCGAAGCGGCGGGCAATGGCCGGCCGGCCCGTCGCGTTGAGATCGCCCGGCACGCGTGCCGCCTGTTCCTGCAAGCCGGCATCGATGGTCGGAAAACGGTCGGCCCGCGCGAGGCCGGCCTGGGCGCGGGCCTCCTCGACGCGCGCCACGGCGATGTGCAGATCGCGATTGTGCGCCAAGGCCGCCTCGATCAGCCGCTGCAGCTCCGGAGCGGTGAAGAACGTCCGCCAATTCTCGCCGCGTGCCGCTTCGCCAGCGCCGACTTTTCCAGGTGCCGTCCCGCCACTCGGATCCAACTGCGGCCAGGTTGCCGGCACGGGCGCCGCCGGCCGCTCGTAAGGCGGCACGAAAGAGCATCCGCCGAGCAGGAGAACGAGAAGCAGCGACTTATTCATGATGGGGCTCCGCGGGCTTGGGCTTGCCGGGGAAGATGCGCCGCACGACGACGAAGAACACCGGCACGAGGAAGACCGCCAGCGCGGTGGCGGCGATCATGCCGCCCATCACGCCGGTGCCGATGGCGTGGCGGCTCTGGGCGCCCGCGCCGGTCGAGATCGCCAGCGGCAGCACGCCGAAGATGAAGGCGATCGAGGTCATCAGAATCGGTCGGAAACGCAGCCGCACCGCTTCGAGCGTGGCTTCGACGAGCTCCATGCCCTCCTCGTGCAAGGTCTTGGCGAACTCGATGATCAGGATCGCGTTCTTCGACGAAAGGCCGATGATGGCGATCAGGCCGACCTTAAAGAAGACGTCGTTGGGCAGGCCGCGCAGATGCACCGCCAGCAGCGCGCCGAGCACGCCGAGCGGCACGACGAGGATCACCGCGAAGGGGATCGACCAGCTCTCGTAGAGCGCCGCGAGCGCGAGGAAGACCACCAGCAGCGACAGGCCGAAGAGGAAAGGCGCCTGCGCCCCCGACAGGCGCTCCTCGTAGGACGTGCCCGACCACTCGAAACCGAAACCCGGCGGCAGCTGCGCGGCGATGCTCTCCATCGCCGCCATCGCCTCGCCGGTACTGTGGCCGGGTGCCGGACCGCCGGACAGCTTGAACGACGGCAGGCCGTTGTAGCGGTCGAGCTTGGGCAGGCCGACGATCCAGCGGGTGGTGGCGATCTCGCCGAGCGGCACCATCTTGCCCTGCAGGTTCTTCACCGGCAGGCGCAGGATGTCCTCGGGGCGCGACTTCAGGTCGGGCTCGGCCTGCATCTGCACGCGCAGGATGCGGCCCTGGCGCACGAAGTCGTTGATGTAGGCGACGCCGAGCGCCGACTGCAGCGTATCGTTGAGGCTGGCCATGTCGATCGAGAGCGCCTCGGCCTTGGCGCGGTCGATGTCGAGCATCAGCTGCGGGCCCGGTTCCTGTCCTTCCGGCCGCACGCCCGCCAGCACGGGATTCTTCATCGCCAGCCCGAGCGCCACGTTGCGCGCCTCCATCAGCTTGTCGCGGCCCTGGCCGGTGCGGTCCTGCAGGCGGAAATCGAAGCCGCCGATGGCGCCGAGCTCGGGAATCGGCGGCACGTTGGTGGCGAAGATGAACGCCTGCTTGATCTGGAACAGCGCCATGTTGGCGCGGCGGATGACCGCCCCGGCGATGCTGTTGGCATCCTTGCGCAGATCCCAGTCCTTGAGCCGCACGAAGGCCAGCGCGGCATTCTGGCCACGACCGAAGAAGGAGAAGCCGACGACGCCGATGACGTGATCGACCTCCGGCTGCTTCAGGTAGTAGGCTTCGAGCTGCCTCACCACTTCGAGCGTGCGCTCCTGCGTCGCGCCGGGCGGCAGCTGGACGACGTTGATGAAGTAGCCCTGGTCCTCCTCCGGCAGGAAGCTGCCCGGCAGGTGCGCGAACAGCCAGCCGACGGCGACGAGGATGGCGGCATAGACGGCCAGCCAGCGGCCGGTCCGCCGCAGCATGCGCGCGACGGTGGAGCGATAGCCCTCGCTGGTGCGGCGGAAGACGCGGTTGAACCAGCCGAAGAAGCCGCTGGTCGGCAGCACCTCCTTGCCCGGAGCGTGCTTGAGCACGGTGGCGCACATCGCCGGCGTCAGCGTCAGCGCCATCAGCGCCGAGAAAGCCATCGTCAGCACCAGCGTGACGGCGAACTGGCGGTAGATGACGCCCACCGAGCCGCCGAAGAAGGCCATCGGCACGAACACCGCCATCAGCACCAGCGTGATGCCGATGATGGCGGCGAAGATCTGTCCCATCGCCTTCACCGTCGCGGCGCGCGGCGGCAGGCCCTCCTCCGTCATGATGCGCTCGACGTTCTCGACGACGACGATCGCGTCGTCCACGACGATGCCGATGGCGAGCACCATCGCGAACATGGTCAGCACGTTGATCGAATAGCCGAGCAGGAACAGGCCGGTCATCGCCCCCATCAGCGCCACCGGCACGACGACGGCGGGAATCAGCGTGGCGCGCAGGTTCTCGAGGAACAGATACATCACCAGGAAGACGAGGATCATCGCCTCCAGCAGGGTGTAGAGCACCTCGGTGATCGAGATGTCGACGAAGCGCGAGGTGTCGTAGGGCACCGTCCAGGCGACGCCCTTCGGGAAATAGGGCGACAGCTCGTCCATCTTCGCCTTGACCGCCTTCGCCACGTCGAGCGCGTTGCCGGTGGGCGCCACGCGCACGGCGATGGCCGCCGCCGGCTGGCCGTCGAGGCGGGCGAAGATGTTGTAATCCTGCGCGCCCAGCTCGACGCGCGCGACGTCCTTGACGCGCACCGTCGAACCGTCGGGCCGCGCGCGCACGATGACGTTGCCGAATTCCTCCGGCGTCGACAGTCGGCCGCGCGTGACGATGACGGCAGTGAACTGCTGGCCTCCGGCCGCCGGCGCCTGGCCCAGTTCGCCGGTGGCGAGCTGCACGTTCTCGGCGCGCAGGGCGTTGGCGACGTCGGAAGGCGCGAGGTTGTAAGCGTTGAGCTTGTCCGGATTGAGCCAGATACGCATCGAATACTCGGTGCCGAACAGCACCGCTTCGCCGACTCCGGGCACGCGCAGGATCTGGTTCAGCACGTTGGCCGCGGCGAAGCTGCCGAGATCGATGTTGCTCATGCTCTTGTCCGGCGAATAGAACATGACGAACATCAGGTAGTTGCGCTGCGGCTTGGTGACCGGCACACCGATGCGGCGCACTTCCTCGGGCAGGCGCGCCTCGACGCGCTTGTAGCGGTTCTGCGCCTCGACGGAGGCGAGATCGAT
The DNA here is from genome assembly GCA_013388985.1 of Rhodocyclaceae bacterium. Classification (GTDB taxonomy): domain Bacteria; phylum Pseudomonadota; class Gammaproteobacteria; order Burkholderiales; family Rhodocyclaceae; genus Sulfuricystis. The sequence continues at coordinate 15,932 of JACAEF010000005.1, read as the reverse complement.
GTTGGTGCCGGGCTCGAAAGTCAGCGTCAGCGTGGCGGTGCCGAGCTCGGAGGAGGCCTCCATGTAGAGCAGGTGCTCGATGCCGTTCATCTCCTGCTCGATCAGCGAGGTGACGGTGTCCTCGATCACCTGCGCCGAAGCGCCCGGATAGGTGATGTTGAAGGCGATCGACGGCGCCGCCACGGCAGGATAGGCCGAGACCGGCAGCTTCTTGAGCGCCAGGCTGCCGGCCAGGACGATGACGATGGCGATCACCCAGGCGAAGATCGGGCGGTCGATGAAGAATTTCGCCAGCATCTCAGTCGCCCTGCTTGGCGGTCGGCGCCGGCGCAGCGGCGGGCGCCCACGGCACGGGCTTCACGGGCATGCCGGGACGGGCCTTCTGCAACCCGTTCACGATCACCTGCTCGCCGCCCTTGAGGCCGTCGGTGACGATGAAGTCGCCGCCGCTCATGCCGCCGATCTTCACCGGCTGCGGCGCGGCCTTGCCTTCCTTGTCCACGATCGTGACGAACTGGCCCTGCGGCGACATCTGCACCGCGCGCTGTGGCACGACGATGGCGCCGGAGACGACCGACTCGGGGAAGCGCACGCGGGCAAACATGCCCGGCAGCAGCTCCCGGTCGGGATTGGGAAATTCCGCACGCATCAGGATCGAGCCGGTGGCCGGATCCACGGACAGGTCGGAAAACAGCAGCCTGCCGGGATGCGCATAGGGCCTGCCGTCCTCGAGCACCAGCGCGACGCGCGTCGCGTCGGAACGCTTCTTCCGGCCGGACTTGATCGCCTCGCGCAGGCGCAGCAGCTCGGTGCTGCTCTCGGTGAAATCCACATAGACGGGGTCGAGCTGTTCGATGGTCGCCAGCGGCGTCGCCTCGCCCTTGCCGACCAGCGCGCCCTCGGTGACCAGCGCGCGGCCGATACGGCCGGAGATCGGCGCTGTCGGCACGGCGTTCTCGAGATCGAGCTTCGCCTTCGCCAGCGCGGCTTCCGCCTGCTTGACGGCGGCGGCGGCGGCATCGAACTCCTGCTGGCTCACCGCCTTGATCTCCAGCAGCGGCCGGTAACGCTCGAACGTCGCCCGCGCCGCGGCCAGATTGGCCTCGGCCGCCGAGAGCGACGCCTCATAGACGCGCGGTTCGATGCGGAACAGCGGCGTGCCGGCCCGGATGTCGCTGCCCTCGACGAAGAGCCGCTTCTCCACCACACCCTCGACACGCGCGCGCACCTGCGCAACACGCACCGCCGTGATGCGGCCCGGCAGATCGCGCGTCACGGCGGCGTTCGACGGCGCGACCGTCACCACATCGACTTCCGGCGGCGGCGCGGCGGCCCCGGCCGGCTGGCCCTGCTTGCTGCCCTCGCCGCAGGCGGCGAGCACGACGAGCAAGGCGGGCAGCATGACGGATGTGATCTTTTTCATTTCTTTCTCCGTGAAGGCATGGGCGCAAAGGCACGCAGGAAGCAATCGACGATTCGCGCGGCATCCGCCGGATCGGCGGCCGGTGCGGCAACGCCAGAGAGCAGATAATGACTGCGTTCGGCGCCGACCAGCATCGACAGCAGCATCGTCACCGCGAAATCCGGATCGTCGCGGCGCAACTCGCCGCGCTCCATCGCGGTCACGATCAAATCCCGCAGAGTCGCCGCCGTCCGCTGCGGTCCTGCCGCGTAGAACGCCGCGGCGAGTTCGGGAAAGCGCGGTATCTCCGCAATCAGCATGCGATAGAACTGCAAGCCGCCCGGCGAGAGCAGGCGCTCGCGGTAACGCAGGCCGAAGCGCAACAGGCGCTCGCGCAAAGGTGCACCGTCGTCGTCGAGAGCGACGAGGAACTCGGCCGTGGCGTTTTTGATCACCTCGGCAAAGAGCTCGGCCTTGCTCGGGAAATGGTTGTAGAGCGTCTGCTTGGCGACGCCCGCCTGCGCGGCGATGCGGTCGACGCCGACCTGATAGCCTTCGGCAATGAATACCTCACAGGCCGCCTGGAGCAGGCGGGAACGGCAATCGTGCGCAGACTGGATCGGGATGCAGGCAGACATGGATACGCCAACCGGATAGACTAGACTATCCAGTCTATCCGATCCATCCGTCCCGTGCAAATCGGTCGGATCAGCCACGATCCGCTGCGCTCCGCGCGATCGCAACGGCTCAACGGCGCGTCCTGCCGGGCAAGCAGGCGACGAGGCCGAACAGCGTGCCGAGCGCCGAGACCGGGTCGCGGAGCATATCGCCCTGACCTCCTCACTGCCAGCCGTAGCGGCGGAAATAGAAGCCCTTCATCGCCTGCGTCAGCCCCATGTAGGCCAGCAGGATCATCGGCAGGAAGACGAAGTAAGGAGCGGGCAGCGCTTGCAGCTTGAAGTAGGACGCCAGGGGACCCATCGGAATGAAGACGCCGATGGCCATGATCAGCGCCGTCATCACCATCAGCGGGGTCGCCGCGCGGCTCTGGAGGAACGGCAGCTTCGGCGTGCGGATCATGTGCACGATCAAGGTTTGCGTCAGCAGTCCTTCGATGAACCAGCCTGACTGGAACAGGGTCTGTTCCGCAGGCGTGTCGGCGCCGAACACGAACCACATCATGGCGTAGGTCGTGATGTCGAAGAGCGAGCTGATCGGCCCGAAGAAGACCATGAAGCGGCCGACGTCGCCCGGGTTCCAGCGCTGCGGCGTCGAAAGCAGCTCGTCATCCACGTTGTCGAACGGAATGGCGATCTGCGAGATGTCGTAAAGCAGGTTCTGCACCAGGAGATGCATCGGCAGCATCGGCAGGAAGGGGATGAAGGCCGAAGCAACCAGCACCGAGAAGACGTTGCCGAAGTTGGAACTCGCCGTCATCTTGATGTATTTCAACATGTTGGCGAAAGTCTTGCGGCCCTCGACGACGCCCTCTTCGAGCACCATCAGGCTCTTTTCCAACAGGATGATGTCGGCCGCCTCCTTGGCGATGTCCACCGCCGTGTCGACCGAGATGCCGATGTCCGCGGTGCGCAGCGCCGGTGCGTCGTTGATGCCGTCGCCCATGAAGCCGACGACGTGACCGTTGGCCTTGAGCGTGCGGACGATGCGCTCCTTGTGCGCTGGCGTCAGCCTGGCGAACACGTCGGTGGTTTCGACCGCCTCGGCGAGCGCGGCATCGCCCATGCGCTCGATTTCCCCCCCGACCAGGATCCTCCCCAGATCGACTTTCATGCCGACCTCGCGGCAGACCTTGGCGGTAACCAGCTCGTTGTCGCCGGTCAACACCTTGACCGCCACGCCGTGCTCGGCCAACGCCTTGAGCGCCGGTGCCGCACTCTCCTTGGGCGGATCGAGGAAAGCGACATAGCCGATCAGCGTCAGTTCCGCTTCATCGGCTACGCCATAGGCTTCCTTCGTCGGCGGCACTTCCTTCATCGCCACCGCCACCACGCGCAGCCCTTCCATGTTCAGTTCGCCCGTGACGCGGCGGATGCGCTCGAGCAACTCCGGCGTCAGCGGCTCGGTTTTCTCGCCATGGCGCACATGGGTGCACACGCCGAGGATTTCCTCGACGGCGCCCTTGCAGATCAGCTCGTGGTGATCCTCGCGCTCCGAGACCACCACCGACATGCGACGGCGCTCGAAATCGAAGGGAATCTCATCGACCTTGCGGTAGTTCTTCGCCGGATTGAGCTCCTGCTGCACGTCGACGTGCTCCAGCACGGCGATGTCGAGCAGATTCTTGAGGCCGGTCTGGTAGTAGCTGTTGAGATAGGCCATCTCCAGCACCTCGTCGGACTCGTTGCCCCAGACATCGACGTGCCGCGCCAGGCAGATCTTGTCCTGGGTCAGCGTGCCGGTCTTGTCGGTGCACAGCACGTCCATCGCGCCGAAGTTCTGAATCGAATCGAGACGCTTGACGATCACCTTCTTGCGCGACAGGATCACCGCGCCCTTGGCCAGCGTCGCAGTGACGATCATCGGCAGCATCTCGGGCGTGAGACCCACGGCGATGGAGAGCGCGAACAGGACCGCCTCCATCCAGTCGCCCTTGGTGAAGCCGTTGATGAACAGCACCAGCGGTGCCATCACGAACATGAAGCGGATCAAGAGCCAGCTCACCTTGTTCACGCCGGCCTGGAACTGCGTCGGCGCGCGGTCTGCGGCGGTGACGCGGGAAGCGAGCGCGCCGAAGTAGGTGGCGTTGCCCGTGGCAAGCACCACGGCCGTGGCCGAACCGGAGACGACGTTGGTCCCCATGAACAGAAGGTTGTCCAGTTCGAGCGGATTGATCGCCCGGAGATCGCGCTGGACGGCGAATTTCTCCACCGGCATCGATTCGCCGGTCATCGCCGCCTGGGAGACGAACAGGTCCTTGGCGGCGAGCACGCGGCAATCGGCCGGAATCATGTCGCCGGCCGAGAGCACGATCACGTCGCCCGGCACCAGCAGCCGGATCGGCACTTCCGTACGCCGCGCCTGCTTCACGGGCAGGTGCGCGCCGTAATACCTCTCGAACACCGGCGCTGCGTCCTCGGAGAGATCGCGGCGCATCACCGTGGCGGTGGTCGTGACCATGGCCTTCAATGCGTCGGCCGCCTCGTTGGCTTTGGCCTCCTGCCAGAAGCGCAACAGCGTCGAGAGCACGACCATGGTGCCGATCACGAGAGTGGCCTTCTCGTCCTCGGTCAGATACGAGATCACCGCCAGCAGCGTCAGCAGCAGGTTGAACGGATTGCGGTAAGAGAGCCACAGGTGCTGCCACCATCGCAGCGGTTTCTCATGCTCGACTTCGTTGAGTCCGACACGCTGGCGGATGGCTTCTGCCTCGACTTCGCTCAGGCCGTCGGCATGGCTGTCGAGTTGTTGGAGCAGCACCTCTGCATCGACGGTCGCCGCGGCAACGAGACGCTTGCCGTGTTCGGCCGGCAGTTCGCGGCTGACGGTCATGCCGGAGAGGCTGTCGAGCAGCAGCAGGCGGCGGAAATGGCGGCCGAAGCCGTGGGCACGGACGAAGCCCGCGAAAAACTCTTTCAAGAGCGTGAAGTTCATGATTTTTCTCCTGGCCGCCCGCCGGTTCCACGCTCTGGAAAGCGCACTCAGGCGGGCAATCGATGTTCAGGGTCGGTCATCTTTGACAAAGTTCCGTTGCGGTCATGCATCACGGCAGGAATGGCACCGAGAGCAAGCGCAGGCCGATCGAAAACCATCGCTCGTTGCTCCCGCCACCGTTGCGGTTGCCGTAGGTCGCATCCAGTTGAACACGATCTGGAACCAGCCAATGACGCAGGCCCAGTTGATGGAACGGTCTGTCCCGGTTCTGGCCGAAGGTCTCGGCGATCAACCAGGAGTGCTCGGCAAGCTGGGCTTCCGTGCCGAGGCCCCAGGTCAAGCGGTTGCGCCGGGTATTCCCCTCGCGTAACCAGCCCAAATTGGTGTGCACGAGCACGGCATCGTCGCGGAACGAGAAACTGGTCGGTACGTAGGCATACCAGTCACGGGCATCCGCCGCCGGATGGCGAACCGTGCCTGCGGCTAAGCCCATCCCCCAGCCATTGGTATCCAAGGCTTTGAAAAGCGTCTTGCCCTGCATGACGACATCCGTGGTTCGGCTGTGGCCCGCCTCGCGGGTCGAGGCGCTGCCCAAGGTCAGCTCCAGATTGCCGGTGAAGTTGCAAGCGGGCAGCGCCCAGAATTCGGTGCTGTCGGGGCTCCTCTTGACCCAGCTTTCGAGCTGGCAGGCCTTGGCATCGACGATGCGTGCATCGTCGGTGACCATGGGGCGCGCCGCGTGGGCCGGGTGGATGAACAGACAGGCGATACTCAGCAGGGCTGACCAAAGTGGCGGATAGGCCGCGCCAAAGCGAGCCGGATGCAGAAAACGAACGATGCGCACGGCAACCTCCTTTCGAAGCAAGGCGGGTCCCGCAGCGAGCGGGGGCTGTCATGCGCAGCTTAGCCAGCGCAGATGACAAGCCTGCGACCGATGACGGTCGCAGCGTTCGCGGCCGAGCGCCGCGTGGCGATCAGCCATTCAGTTGTCCGGGAGGGGAATGGCGTGCAGCGGGATGCTGCGTTGCGATTGCCGCCTCTCGCGTTCGGCGAGATAGCGGCAGGGAAGCTGCGCGTTATCTTGCCGAGGGGGTGCCGGTCATCAGGACCGGCCGACTACTGTCACTCGAACAAGTGCCCACTTGGGAACTCCGCAGTTGAAGGAGCCGCGATTGTATTCACGCAAAATGGAAAGTTCAACCGCTCTCCTCGTTGCGACATGCCGAGCGCCTTTAGCGTTTCAGGCGGGCGAAGGCCGCCGCCATGGCGCTCATGGCACCTTGCGGCTCGGGCGCGCGCGGCTTGCGCTGGCGATCGATCTCGTGTGGGGATGCCGTCCCGCCAGCGCCGACTTTCGCGCCTTTCTTCGCTTCGTCGGTAAGCCGCATCGACAGCGCGATGCGCTTGCGGGCGACGTCGACCTCCAGCACCTTGACCTTCACCACGTCGCCGGCCTTGACCACCGTGTGCGGGTCCTTGACGAATTTGTCGGCCAGGGCCGAGACATGCACGAGACCATCCTGATGCACGCCGATGTCGACGAAGGCGCCGAAGTTGGTGACGTTGGTGACCACGCCTTCGAGCAGCATGCCGGGTTCGAGGTCCTTCAGGTCCTCGACGCCCTCGCGGAAGCGCGCGGTCTTGAATTCCGGGCGCGGGTCGCGGCCGGGCTTTTCGAGCTCTTTGAGGATGTCCTGCACGGTCGGCAGACCGAAGCGCTCGTCGGTGTATTTCTCGGCTTTGAGCGCGCGGATCAGCCGGCTGTCGCCGATCACTTCCTTCACGCCCTTCTTGATGTCGGCGAGGATGCGTTCGACCACCGGATAGGCTTCCGGATGCACCGCCGAGGCGTCGAGCGGATTCTCGCCGTGCGGGATGCGCAGGAAACCGGCCGCCTGCTCGAAGGTCTTCTCGCCCAGACGCGGCACGTTCTTGAGCGCCTCGCGCGAGGGAAAGGCGCCGTGCTGGTCGCGATAGGAAACGATGTTCGCCGCCAAGGTGGCGTTCAAGCCGGAGATGCGTGCCAATAGCGCCGCCGAGGCGGTATTCACATCGACGCCGACGGAGTTGACGCAGTCCTCGACCACGGCATCGAGCGCGCGGGCGAGCTTCGCCTGATTGACGTCGTGCTGATATTGCCCGACGCCGATGCTCTTCGGATCGATCTTGACGAGTTCCGCCAGCGGATCCTGCAGCCGCCGCGCGATCGACACCGCGCCGCGCAACGAGACATCGAGATCGGGAAACTCGCGCGCGGCCAGCTCCGAAGCGGAATAGACCGAAGCGCCGGCCTCCGAGACGACGACCTTGGTGAGCTTCAACTCCGGATGTCGCTGGATCAGCTCGCCCGCGAGCCGGTCGGTCTCGCGGCTCGCCGTGCCGTTGCCGATCGCGATCAAGGCGACGCCGTGCTTTTCCGCAAGCATGCGCAGCGCGGCGATCGACACCTCCCAGTCACGGCGCGGCTCGAAAGGGTAGAGCGTCGTCGTCTCCAAGAGCTTGCCCGTCGCGTCGACGACCGCGACCTTGACGCCGGTGCGGATGCCCGGGTCGAGGCCGATCACCGCCTTCGGCCCGGCCGGCGCGGCCAGGAGCAAGTCGTGCAGATTCTTGGCGAAGACGCGGATCGCCTCTTCCTCGGCGCGCTCGCGCAAGGCGCCCATCAATTCGGTTTCCAGATGCAGCGAGAGCTTGACGAGCCAGGTCCAGCGCACGGTCTCGGCCAGCCACTTGTCGGCCGCGCGGCCCTGGTCGCGGATGCCGACATGGCCCGCGATCATCGCGATGCACGGCGAAGACTCGGGCGGATCGCGCAGTTCCGGCTCGGTCTTGATGGCAAGCCGCAGCACATCCTCGTTGCGGCCGCGCAGGAGCGCCAGCACGCGGTGCGAGGCGGCGCTCTTCAACGGCTCGCGGAAGGCGAACCAGTCGCGGAACTTCGCTCCCGCCTCTTCCTTGCCCTCGATCACCGTCGAGACGATGAAGGCGTGCTCGTTGAGATACGTACGCAGTTTTTCCAGCAAGGAAGCATCCTCGGCGAAGCGCTCCATGAGGATCTGCCGCGCACCTTCCAAGGCGGCCTTGACATCCGGCACGCCCTTCTCGGCGTCGATGAACTTCGCCGCCTCGGTCTCGGGGTCGAGCGTCGGATCGCCGTAGAGCGCGTCGGCGAGCGGCTCGAGCCCGGCTTCCTTCGCGATCTGCGCCTTGGTGCGGCGCTTGGGTCTATAGGGCAGATACAGGTCTTCGAGGCGCTGCTTGGTCTCGGCGTGTTCGATGTCGTTGCGCAGCTCCGGCGTGAGCTTGCCCTGTTCCTCGATCGATTGCAGGATCGCCGCGCGGCGATCTTCCAGCTCGCGCAAGTAAGCCAGCCGCTCTTCGAGCGTGCGCAACTGCGTGTCGTCGAGGTTGCCGGTCACCTCCTTGCGGTAACGGGCGATGAAGGGCACGGTGGCGCCGTCATCGAGCAGTTTGACGGCGGCAGCGACCTGGTTCGGATGGACGCCTAGCTCAAAGGCGATGCGGGATTCGATGGAAGGCAGCATGTTTCGAACGTAACGAAAAGGCGCGCACACTACCGCAAGCGGAGCTGGCGCGCAATGCGTGCCGTGCTGAATATTCGCTCGGTATGATTGTATGATGCCTTGCCCGGAATCACTCTGCCCTTCTACCGCGCGATGAAACCCCTCCCCGGCGATGGCATAGTCCTGCGCTCGATTCTGCTCACGGTACTCGCCTTTTTCGTCGCCGGCATCGGGGTATTCGCGTTCACCTACCATGCCACGGCTCAACGGGCCGCCCGGGACGTCGATATCCGCCTCATCCAGCTGCTCGACACGGTGCATAGCACTCTCAGCATCGCCTGCTTCCTCAAAGACGAAGCGCTCGCCCAGGATGTCGCCTCCGGCCTCTTGAAAAGCCCGGAAGTGCGGCACGTGGTGATCCTGGCCGATGAAACGATACTCGTCGATCAAGGACGAGCGGGCGCTGGCAGCGAGCCCGGACAGCAGGACGCACCTTGGCCACCAACGCTCGAACGCAAGGTCATGTCTCCATTCACCCCCAACAAACAGGTCGGCATGATCCGACTTCTGCCCAATCCGGAAGTGATCGCCCGACAGCGCGACGATGAAATCCAGCGCACGGCCCAGCAGCTCATCTGGCAACTGTTGGTGGTCTCCGGCGCGATCGGCACGGCGCTGATCGTCTTCGTCGTCCGGCCGATTTCGCGCATCTCATCCCGTCTGCACGCCATGGACCCGCTGCAAGGCGAACGGCTGTCGATCCCGGCCGGACACGAGAACACTGAAATCGGCCGACTCGTCAGCGACATCAACCGGCTGGCCGACCGCCTGGTACTGACGATCGGCGAAGCGCGCGAAGCCGGTCAGGCCGCCGAAGCCGCTTCGGAAGCAAAGAGCCAGTTCCTCGCCGCGTTGAGCCGCGAAATTCGCGCTCCGCTCACGCTCATCCGCCAGACCGCGCGACTCGGCGCCCGCCAGGGTGAATCCCTCATCGATCAGGAACACTTCGCCCGCATCGATGCCGCAGGTGCCCGATTGCAGGCGACGATCGACGACGTGCTCGATTTCTCACGCCTCGAAGCGGGCAAACTGGTGTTGGAGAACCGCAGCTTCAAGCTGCACGACCTCATCGCCGATGCAGTGGCTGCCGTAGAAAAGCGCGCTGCCGACAAAGGGCTGGAGCTCCTCTGCCGGCTCAGCCCGGCACTGCCAGAATGGATCCAGGGCGACCCGACGCGCATCCGCCAGATCCTCGTCACTTTGCTGGCGAATGCCGTGCGCCACAGCCAGCACGGCTGCATCACGCTCACCGTGCTGCGCGCGGACGAAGAATTGTGGTTCTCCGTCAGGGACGAAGGCGTCGGCATGACCCAGGAAGAAATCGCCAATCTGTTCCGCGCCTTCGCCCCCGACGACCACGCGTCCGGACGCGTGACGAGTGGTGCCCGGCTGGCGCTTCCCATCGCGATGAACCTGGCCAGCCTGATGGGAGGGATGATCCAGGTCGTCAGCACTCCCTGGCATGGCAGCATCTTCACCTTGCAACTGCCCTGCCAGGAAGTCGCGGCGCCTGGAGCGGATTGACGAGCCGTTGCAGCATGCCAAAAGCAAACCCCGCTACAATCGCTGCGCATAATAGCAAAGACCCGGCGGGTTTCCCCGCCGGGCCGGATACGACTCGGAGTCTTGCGACTCCAGCTTATTGTAGCAACGGCTCTCACCCCGGATAGCCACAACGGGACGAATCATAAGGGAGGATGACATGGGCGACAAGACCCCGCAAAACGAAGTTTCGGTGCAGGCTAACGTGAGCGCAGCGAACGTTAAGGCGCGCAGCGCCGGCCGAAGCCAAAACCTGACCTTCGGCTTCGACATCGGCATCGCCTCGGTCGGCTGGTGCGTGCTCGATGACGCCCGCATCGTCGATCTCGGCGTGCGCTGCTTCGACAAGGCCGAAACGGCCGACAAGGGCGAATCCCTGAACCTCGCCCGCCGCATGACGCGGCTGATGCGCAGGCGCCTGCGCCGGCGCGCCTGGCGGCTTATCAAGCTCGCGCGCCTGATGAAACGCGAGGGGTTGATCGCCCGTGTCGACGAGCTGCAAAGCCCCGCGCCCGTCTCGCCCTGGCGGCTGCGCGTCGAAGGCCTGGATCGCCGCCTGACCGATGACGAATGGGCGCGTGTGATCTACCACCTGTGCAAACACCGCGGCTTTCATTGGCTGAGCCGCGCCGAGGAGAAGAAGGCCGAAGGCGACAAGAAGGAAGGCGGCAAGGTCAAGCAGGGGTTGGCGGACACCCAGCGCCGCATGACCGAGAAAGGTTATCGGACCGCCGCCGAGATGGTATTGGCGGAATTCCCGGACGCCCAACGCAACAAGGCCGGCGACTACGGCAAGGCACTTTCCCGCGCCCTGCTCGCCGACGAACTGGGCTTGTTGTTCAAACGCCAGCGCGAGCTCGGCAACCCGCATGCCGGCGCGGGGCTGGAGGCGAAGATCCTTGGCACGGGCGACCGCAAAAGCGGCCTTTTCTGGGAGCAGAGGCCGCCGCTGTCGGGCGAGGCGCTGCTCGGGATGCTGGGCCGCTGCACCTTCGAGCGGGATGAATACCGCGCGCCGAAGGCGAGCTTCACCGCCGAGCGCCACGTCTGGCTCACGCGCCTCAACAACCTGCGCCTCGTCGTCGACGGCGTCACCCGGCCGCTCACCGAGGCCGAACGCCGGATCGCCCTGCCCCTGCCCTACCGGCAGGCCGGCGACTTCAAGTACGAACAGCTGCGCAAGGCGCTCGCCAAGGCGGGACTCGCCAACTTTTCCTTCGCCGGTGTCAATGAGGACAAGGAAAAGGACGTCCTCGTCAAACTGCCCGGCTGGCAGACGCTGCGCAAGGCGCTGAAAGAGAATGGCCTCGAAACCGAATGGGAGGGCCTGGCCGGACGCGCCATCGACGGCGACCCGTCGCAACTCGACGCCATCGCCTGGGTACTCTCCGTCTTCAAGGATGGCGCCGAGGTCGAGGCCGAGCTCTCCAAGCTGAACCTCCCGGGTGGCGAAAAGATGATCGAGGCGCTCTCGGAGGTCAGTTTCGACCGGTTCCACAACCTCTCGCTCAAAGCGCTATCCAAGATAGTGCCGCACATGGAGGCCGGTCTGCGCTACGACGAGGCCTGCCAGGCCGCCGGCTACCGCCACAGCCAGCCGCGGGCCGGCGAGGGGAAAAAATCGCGCTATCTGCCGCCGCTCTATTCCGGCCGCGACAAGGACGGACGGATGCGCTTCAACGAAGACCTGGACATCCCGAAGAACCCCGTCGTGCTGCGCGCGCTCAACCAAGCGCGCAAGGTGATGAATGCCTTGATCCGGGAATATGGCTCGCCCGTGGCCGTGCACATCGAGATGGCGCGCGACCTCTCGCGGCCCTTCGACGAGCGCAACAAGATCAAGAAGGCGCAGGAGGAATACCGCGAGAAGAACGAGAAGGACAAGGCCGCCTTCGCCGCCGAATACGGCATCGCCGCGAAGAGCCGCGAATTCGAGAAGTTCCAGCTCTACCGCGAGCAGCAGGGCAAATGCGCCTACTCCCTGAAGCCCCTGGATCTGCATCGCGTGATCTTCGAGCCCGGCTATGCCGAGGTCGACCACGCCCTGCCCTATTCGCGCAGCTTCGACGACGGCAAGAACAACAAGGTGCTGGCGCTGACCGAGGAAAACCGCAACAAGGGCAACCGCACGCCCTACGAATACCTGATGGCGACCGACCCCTCGGGCGAGCGCTGGCGCGAGTTCGCCGCCTTCGTCGAGGCGAACAAGAATTACCGCCTCGCCAAACGGCAGCGTCTTTTGCGCAAGGATTTCACGGGCAAGGCCGCCGAGGAGTTCCGCGAGCGCAACCTGAACGACACGCGCTACATCTGCCGCTTCTTCAAGAACTGGGTCGAAGACCATTTGCTGCTCGCCGAAAAAGTCGGCGCTGACGGCACGGCACTGCCCGCCGCCAAGCGCTGCGTGGTGCTCAATGGCCAGACCACCGCCTTCCTGCGCGCCCGCTGGGGCCTGCTGAAAATTCGCAGCGAGAGCGACCGCCACCATGCGCTCGACGCCGCCGTCGTCGCCGCCTGCAGCCACGGCATGGTCAAGCGCCTGGCCGACCATGCGCGGCGCAAGGAACTCGAAAACCTGCGCGCGGGTTTCCCCGACCCGGAAACCGGGGAGATTCTCGACCCAGCGATGTTTCAGCGCCTGACCGAGCATTTCCCCGAGCCGTGGCCGCATTTCCGCCAGGAGCTCGAAGCACGGCTTGCCATCGACGATGCGCAGACGCTGCGCGAGCGCTTGCAAGCCTTCGGCACTTACCCGCCCGAGGCGCTCGCCATTGTTCGGCCGTTGTTCGTCTCACGCGCGCCGCAACGGCGAAATGGCGGCGCGGCACACAAGGACACCATCTATGCCCAGCGCTTGAAGGTCCAAGGCGGCGTGACACAACGCGTGCCGCTGGCGAGCCTGAAGCTCGCCGACCTCGACAAGCTGATCGACCCACATCGCAACGAGAAGCTCTACGCCGCGATCCGCGCACGGCTCGAAGCGCACGGTGGCAAGGGCGAGAAGGCCTTTCCGCCGGACAATCCGCTCAGAAAGCCCGACCGCCACGGCAACCCGACCGGCCCGATCGTGCGCACGGTGACGCTGGTGATCGACAAGCTCTCCGGCATCCCCGTGCGCGGCGGCATCGCCAAGAACGACACCATGCTGCGCGTCGACGTCTTCCGTCACAAGAAGGACGGCAAGTTCCATCTGGTGCCGGTCTATGTGCATCACGCGGCGATCTACCGGCGCACCGGCGAGTTGCCGAACCGGGCGATCGTCGCCTTCAAGGACGAGGAGGACTGGACGCCGATCGACGACAACTTCGACTTTTGTTTTTCGATTTATCCGAACGACCTGCTGCGCATCACCCTCAAGAAAGAAAAACACCTAGGTTATTTCGCCAGTTGCAACCGCTCCACAGGCGCATTCAATCTGTGGTCACATGACCGCAACCGTTCAACCGGCAAGGATGGATTGATCGAAAGCATCGGCGTCAAAACCGCAGTCGCGCTGGAGAAGTTCCACGTCGACGTCCTCGGCAACCTCTACCCCGCGCCGCCGGAGGTGCGCCGTGGTCTGGCGTAGCGTGATGATCTCCCGCCCGGCGCGGCTGCGGCGGGAGCATTATTCGCTCGCCATCGAGCAGGAGGAAACCGCCTTCGTGCCCTTCGAGGACATCGCGGTGATCGTGCTCAATCATCGCGAGATCACGCTCACCCATCCGGTGCTCTCGGCCTGCGCCGAATACGGCATCGGGCTGTACGCCACCGGCCAGAATCATCAGCCGGCCGGCGTCTTCCTGCCCTTCCTGCCGCACTCGCGCACGACACGCATGATGCGGCTGCAATTGAACATCGGCAAACCCGCCGCCAAGCAGGCCTGGGCGAGCCTCGTGCGCCGCAAGATCGAGAACCAGGCTGCGTGCCTCAGGCTTTGCGAAAGGAAAGGTGCCGACCGGCTCGCCTCCTATGCGCGCCGCGTGCGTTCGGGCGACCCGGACAATCTCGAAGGGCAGGCCGCGGCCTTCTACTTCGCGCAGCTCTTCGGCGCCGATTTCAGCCGCGCCGACGCGCGCTGGACCAATGCCGCGCTCGACTACGGCTATGCCGTGCTGCGCGGCGCCATCGCGCGCGGTCTGGTGGCGCACGGCCTGCATCCGACCATCGGCCTCTTCCACGACAGCGAGCAGAACGCCTTCAACCTCGCCGACGATTTGATCGAACCCTTCCGTCCGCTCGTCGATCTGCATGTCGCCAAACATGCGGCGCTCACCGAGGGCGATCTGATCCCGGCCGACAAGCAGGCGCTCGTCGCGCTGCTCAACGTCGACCTCGCCATGCCGCAGGGCAGGATGTCGGTCCTTTCGGCGATCGAATACGCCGTGGAAAGCCTGGTGCGGGTCTTCGAGGGCGAAGCGGCCACGCTCGATCTGCCCGTCCTGATCGGCTTGCAGCCGCACCGGCTGGAGTATTGACGTGAGCAGTGAGACGAGGCGATACATGCGCTTGCTCGTCTTCTTCGATCTGCCGATGGTCACCAAGGCCGAGAAACGCGCCTACGTGCAGTTTCGCAAGTTCCTGCTCAACGACGGCTACGACATGATCCAGTGGTCGGTCTACGGCCGCATCCTCAACGGCATCGATGCCGAGAAGAAGCATCTGGCGCGGCTGGCCGAGAATCTGCCGCCCGAAGGCTCGGTGCGCGCAATGACCGTCACCGAAAAGCAGTATGCGGGCATGCGGCTCCTGGTCGGCATGCCGCTGTTTCAGGAGAAGAAGGTCGCGGCCGCCCAGCTGCTGCTCTTTTGAGAACTAAGCACAAAGCTTGTGAAAAATTTCGTTGCGAGCGGCCCGAGGGCAAGGCGCACGGAGCGCAGCGACCGAGACATAACCATCAGTTAGGCGCGGGAGCGAGCACCGCGCAACGCAGCCATCGGGATGCACAGCAGAAATTTTCACAAGCTTTCAAACCGGCGCATCCAAATCATCGTAATAGACGAGCGCCGGCAGGTAACGCCGTTGATGGACGATGCGCAGCACGACCGGCGCGCCTTTCGCGGCTTTCAGCGGCTGGTAGAAGATGACATGCTTGCCACAGTTGATCGAGCGCATGCCCGGTGCGAACAGGCTGCGGTCGCGTCCGATCTCCGGATGTCTCGCGATGGTTTCGAAGCCTCTCACGAGGGTGCGGTAATAGACCAACCATTGCACCCGTCCCCAGGTTTCGACGGTATAACGGCGAATGTCTTCGAGATCGGCGCGGGCGCGGCCAGAAAGACGAACAGCCGCTTCAGGTTTCTTGCGCGTAGGCATCCGGCTCGAAGGCGCGCGGGTCGAAAACCTCGAAATCGCCGCGCTCGGCCTCTGCCTGCGCGGCTTCAAGTTCAGCCTTGAGCGCATAGAACTGGCGCGCGCCATCCTTCTCCATCAAGAGCCGGATGCCGGCGCGCACCACCTCGCTGAGATTGGCGTAGGCACCCGACGCGATCTGCGCTTGCACATAGGCCTGCATCGGCGCGGTCAGATGAATGTTGGGCATGGCAAACTCCTGTTCGATATGCTCAATTATGGCAGATACTGACCGAACCGAACCCAGCGAATTTTCCCCGAAAATTTTTCTATCGAGGGCGCACGCGATCATCACAAATGAGAACGGCCAAAAGAAATCCCCGTCACGCTCAAGCCTGACGGGGATTTCGGCGAGGTCAGATTGTAGCTATCCGGGGTGAGAGAGGGAGCTACAACAGCCAGCATCTCGGAGAAGCGCTTGACGCAGATTGTAGCTATCCGGGGTGAGAGAGGGAGCTACA
>JACAEF010000022.1 GCA_013388985.1 Rhodocyclaceae bacterium | reverse complement strand
AGGACGAAACATTACTCCATCCGCACGGAAGATCAATATGTCTTTTGGATAAGGCGCTTCATCCGTTTCCACGGCCTGCGCCATCCGCGCGAGCTGGGGGCGCGGGAGGTGGAGGCGTTCCTCTCCGACCTCGCGGTCAATGGCCGCGTGGCGGCGTCGACGCAGAACCAGGCGCTCTCGGCTCTGCTGTTTCTCTACCGCGAGGTGCTTAAGGTCGAGCTGCCGTGGCTGGAGAACCTGACGCGCGCGAAGCCCTCGCAGCGGCTGCCGGTGGTGCTCACCCCCGCCGAGGTGCGCGCGGTGCTCGACCGCATGGCGGGGGTGTATGGCCTGATGGCGCGGCTCCTCTATGGCACGGGCATGCGGCTGATGGAGTGCGTGCGGCTTCGGGTCAAGGACGTCGATTTCGGCCGCAACGAGATCGTGATCCGCGACGGCAAGGGCGCGAAGGATCGCGTCACCATGCTGCCGGCGGCCTTGGCCGCGCCCTTGCAGGAGCATTTGCAGCGGCGGCGCGCGATTTACGAGGACGATCTGCGCGACGGGCGCGCCGCGGTCTGGCTGCCGGATGCGCTGGCGAAGAAATATCCGAACGCGGCGACGGAATGGGGCTGGCAGTATGTGTTCTGCTCGGGCTCACACTCGGTCGATCCGCGCTCGGGTGTGACGCGCCGGCATCACATCGACGAAAAGCTCCTGCAGCGGGCGATGAAGAAGGCGGTCGCGGCGGCGCGGCTTGCCAAGCCCGCCACGCCGCACACGCTGCGGCATTCCTTCGCCACGCATCTATTGGAGGCCGGCCACGACATCCGCACCGTGCAGGAGCTCCTGGGCCACGCCGATGTGCGCACGACGATGATCTACACGCATGTGTTGAACCGCGGCGGGCGCGGCGTGGCAAGCCCCTTGGATCGGCTATGAAAGTCGGCGCTGACGGGACGGCGCGCCGTTTCTCGGGCATCGAGCGGCTCTACGGCGCGGGCAGCCTCGCGCGGCTCGCGGCGGCGCACGCCTGCGTGGTGGGCCTGGGCGGCGTCGGTTCGTGGGCGGCGGAGGCGCTGGCGAGATCAGGCGTCGGGCGGCTGACGCTGATCGATCTCGATCACGTGGCCGAGAGCAACGTGAACCGCCAGGCGCAGGCGAACGAGGACACGCTGGGCATGGCGAAGGTCGCGGCGATGCGTGCGCGCATCGCGGCTATCCATCCGGATTGTCGCGTCAATTGCATCGAGGAATTCGTGACCGAGGAGAACGTCGCGACGCTGATTCCGCCCTGCGATCTCGTGCTCGACTGCATCGACCAGGTGAAGGCGAAAGCGGCGCTGATCGCGCATTGCCGGCGGCGGAAGATCGCGCTGGTGACGACCGGCGGGGCAGGCGGGCGGGCCGACCCGACGAAGATCCGCATCGAGGATCTTTCGCGCACGACGCAGGATGCGCTCGCCAGTAAGCTGCGCGCGAAGCTGCGGCGCGACTATGGCTTTCCGCGTGAAGCGAAGAAGAAATTCGGCGTGCCCTGCGTGTTCTCCGACGAGCCGATTCGCCGGCCGCAGGTCCTGGCCTGCGATGTCGATGAAGCTGGCCTGCACGGGCTTTCCTGCGCCGGCTACGGCTCGTCGATGACGGTCACGGCCGGCTTCGGCCTCGCGGCGGCGGCGCACGGCCTCGGTATACTGCTCGGATGAATGTCGCCGATCCCGTCGTCCTGATCACCGGCGCCGCCCGTCGCGTCGGCGCCGAGATCGCACGCACCTTGCATGCGGCGGGCGCGCGCGTCGTGCTGCACTATCGCGCTTCGGCGAAGGAAGCCGAGGCGCTGGTGGCCGATTTCAACGCACGCCGCGAAAACTCGGCGCTGGCGGAACGGCATGATCTCCGCGACAGCGCGGGCGCGGCGCGTCTGGTCAAGGCGGTCGTCGCCCACTATGGCCGGCTCGATGCGCTGGTGAATAACGCTTCGAGCTTCTTTCAGACGCCGATCGGCACGATCGACGAAACGGCCTGGGACGACCTCGTCGGCAGCAACCTGAAAGGCCCGTTGTTTCTCTCGCAGGCCGCCGCGCCGCATCTGGCGCAGGCGCATGGCTGCATCGTCAATATCACCGACATCCATGCCGAGCGGCCGCTGAAAGGCTATCCGCTCTATTGCGCGGCGAAGGCCGGACTCCTGGGCCTCACGCGCGCGCTGGCGCTCGAACTGGGTCCGCAGGTGCGCGTCAATGCGGTCGCTCCCGGCGCGATCGAGTGGCCGGAGAACGCCACCGATTTCCCGCCGGAGGCGCAGGCGGCGATCATCGAGCATACCTTGTTGAAGCGCGTCGGCTCGCCACGCGACATCGCGCGCACGGTGAAATTCCTGATCTTCGACGCCCCCTACATCACCGGCCAGGTGATCAACGTCGACGGCGGGCGGAGCGCGCATCTGTAGTTTCATGACCACCTACAAGCAGGCGCACAAGGCCGAGTTCGAGGCCAACAAGCTGGCGAAATTCCTCTTCCGCATGGTCGGCAAGGCGATCGCCGATTTCAACATGATCGAGGACGGCGACCGCGTGATGGTCGCCCTCTCCGGCGGCAAGGATTCGCACAGCTTGCTCGACATCCTCCTGACGCTGAAGGAGCGCGCGCCGATCGATTTCGAAGTGATCGCCGTCAATCTCGACCAGAAGCAGCCGGGCTTCCCCGCCGAGGTTCTGCCGGTTTATCTGGAAAGTCGCGGCGTGCCGTTCCGCATCGTCGAGGAGGATACCTATTCGATCGTCAAGCGTGTGGTGCCGGAAGGCAAGACCACCTGCGGGCTGTGCTCGCGGCTGCGGCGCGGCGTGCTCTACCGCGTGGCGACGGAGCTCGGCGCGACCAAGATCGCGCTCGGCCACCATCGCGACGACATCCTCGCCACGCTGTTCCTCAACATGTTCTTTGGCGGGAAACTCAAGGCGATGCCGCCGAAGCTGGTCACCGACGATGGCCGCCACATCGTCATCCGGCCCTTGGCCTACTGTCCGGAGAAGGATCTCGCGGCCTGGGCGAAGCACCGCGCGTTCCCGATCATTCCGTGCAACCTCTGCGGCAGCCAGCCGAATTTGCAGCGCCAGCAGATCGCCGAGATGCTGCGCGACTGGGACAAGCGCTTTCCCGGACGCATCGAAACGATGTTCCGGGCGCTGTCGGCTGTGGTGCCTTCGCACCTGATGGATACGAAGCTCTACGACTTCGCCGGCCTCAGGCCCAGCGGGCAGCCCGAGCCGGACGGCGACACGGCCTTCGACGAGGAAGCAGTCGAGGACGTATCGCCGCAGGTCGTCCGCTTTACTTAGACAGACATTCCTTCATGAAGGCCTTGCGGGCATCGCCCTTGAGCCCCTGCTTGCCGGCTTCGGCGTTGCAGGTCTTCATCTTCTCCTGCTGAGCGGCGCGGCCGTCCTTCTTGGCCGAGAGGCACTGCTTCATGAACGCCTTGCGCTCGTCGCCCTTGAGGCCCTTCTCGCCGGCCTGGGCGTTGCACTCCTTCATGCGCTCCTGCTGCGGCGTGGCGGCGAGCACGGCGGGTGCGAGCGCGAACTGGCTGGCGATGGCAAGCGCGGCGATGGAAATCAGCTTTCTCATTTGACTACCCCTTTCGTTGGAAATCATCGATGGTGGTGAGGCTGCTCCGTGACGTGGTGCGTTTCCATTGCAGCATGATGCTGTAATTCGTGCAAGGGGCGGCCCGGCACTTTGTGGCCGACCCACTGCGGCAGCAGCGAGCCGGCGATCATGCCGCAGGCCGAGACGGCCAGGCCGACGAGCTGCGGCGGGATGCCCTCCTCGCCGATGAGCGCATAGGCATATTCGCTTCCTCCCTCGCCGCCGGCGATCAGCACCTCGACCAGCAGCCAGGCCACCAGGCCGCCGAAGATCGCCGCCAGCGCGCCCTGCGTCGTCGCGCGCTTCCAGAGGATGCCGAACACCAGCGGCACGAAGGCGCCGGCGAGCGTGACCTTGTAGGCATTCTCGACCATCTTGAAGATCGAGGCGCCGGAATTGAGCGCAAAAGCGAGCACCAGGCAGGCGAAGCCGACCAGGGTACCGCGCATGACCCAGAGGAAATGATGGTCGCCCATCTTCGGGTAGAAGCCGCGGATCACGTTCTCGGCGAAGGTGACGGAAGGGGCGAGCAGCGTCGCCGACGAGCAGCTCATGATCGCCGAGAGCACCGCGCCAAAGAACAGCACCTGGGCGATGAGCGGCGTGTGCTGCAGCACCAGCGTCGGCAGCACCAGCTGCGTGTCCTTTTCCAGCAGCTTGGCGAACAGGTCCGGATCGATCAGCGTCGCCGAATAGGCGATGAACATCGGCACGAAGGTGAAGCAAAAATAGATCGAGGCGCCAAGGATCGAGCCGTAGAGCGCGATGTTCGCGGTCTTCGCCGAGGTGACGCGCTGGAACACGTCCTGCTGCGGGATCGAGCCGAGCATCATGGTCACCCAGGCGCCCAAGAAGGCGACCCACTTGAGCGGGTCCATCTCGGGAAAGAACTTCAGCTTGCCGGCCTCGGCGGCGTGATTGACGATCGTCGCCGTGCCGCCGTCGACCTTGCCGCTGACGATCCAGGCGATGAACAGCAGGCCGCCCATCGACACCGCCATCTGCACGAAGTCGAGGATCGCCACCGAGAACATGCCGCCGAAGGTGGTGTAGGTGAGCACGATCGCCGCGCCGAGGATCATGCCGGTCTGCTGGCTCACCGCGCCGTCGGTGACGATGTAGAAGATCAGGCCCAGGGCCTTGATCTGCGCCGCCACCCAGCCGAGGTAGGAAGTGACGATGCAGACCGTGGTGAGCACTTCGACCGCGCGGTTGTAGCGCAGGCGGTAGAAATCGCCGAGCGTGAGGATGTTGAGGCGGTAGAGATAGCGTGAGAACAGGATGCCGGCGAGGATCAGGCACAGCGAGGAGCCGAAGGGGTCGGCGACGACGCCGGTGAGGCCGTCCTTGACGAAGGTGGCCGAGACGCCGAACACCGCCTCGGCGCCGAACCAGGTGGCGAACACCGTCGCGGTGACCACCGGCAGCGGCAGCGAGCGGCCGGCCACCGCGTAGTCCTTGGCGCTATGCACGCGCGTCGCCGCGAACAGGCCGATGCCGACCGAGATCATCAGGTAGAGGATGACGAACCACAGCAACATGGCGGGTCTCCGGAATCAGGATTGAAGGTATGGCCAGGCGGCGAGCAAGAGCGCGGCGAGGGCGACGATCACGGCCGCGCTGGCGAGGCGGCGGCTCGCGGCCGCTTCCTCGCGCAGGCGCGCCAGCTCCTCGCCGGCATCGGCGTTGCGCTCGGTGGCCTGCGTCAGCGCCTGGTGGGCAAGGCGTGGCAGCGCAGGCAGCAGGCTCGCCCATTGCGGGCCTTCGCGCTTCAGGTGGTTGATCAAGCCGCGCCAGCCGACCTGTTCGTGCATCCAGCGTTCGAGGAAGGGCTTGGCGGTCTGCCACAGGTCGAGGTCGGGATCGAGCTGGCGGCCCAGGCCCTCGATGTTGAGCAGCGTCTTTTGCAGCAGCACGAGCTGCGGCTGGATCTCGACATTGAAGCGGCGCGAGGTCTGGAACAGCCGCAAGAGCACATGGCCGAACGAGATTTCCTTGAGTGGCCGGTCGAAGATCGGCTCGCAGACCGCGCGCACCGCAGCTTCGAGCTCGTCGACGCGGGTGTTCTTCGGCACCCAGCCGGATTCGACGTGCGCCTCGGCGACGCGCTTGTAGTCGCGGCGGAAGAAGGCGAGAAAGTTGATCGCCAGGTAACGCTGATCGACCTCGGTGAGCGTGCCGACGATGCCGAAATCGAGCGCGATGTAGCTGCCGAAGCTCGCGCGGTGCGTCGAGACGAGGATGTTGCCCGGGTGCATGTCGGCATGGAAGAAGCCGTCGCGGAACACCTGGGTGAAGAAGATCTCGACGCCAGCGCGCGAGAGCTGCTTGAGATCGATGCCGGCCTCGCGCAGCCGGTCGGTCTGGCTGATCGGGATGCCGTGCATGCGTTCCATCGTCATCACGTTGTGACGGCAGAAATCCCAGAACACTTCGGGCACGCGCAGCAGTTCCGAACCGGCGAAATTACGCCGCAGTTGCGAGCAGTTGGCCGCTTCGCGCATCAGATCCAGCTCGTCGTCGAGATGCTTGGCGAATTCCCGCACCACCTCGCGCGGTTTCAGGCGCTTGCCGTCAGACCAGAAGCGTTCGAGCAGGCCGGCGAAGGTGTCGAGCAGCGCGATGTCATGCGCGATCACCGGCGCGATGCCGGGGCGCAGCACCTTGACGGCCACCTCGGTGCCATCGAACAGCGTCGCGAAATGCACCTGGGCGACCGAGGCCGAGGCGACCGGCTCGCGGGAGAATGATGCGTAGATTTCGTGTAGTGGGCGCCCGAAACTCTTTTCGATGACGGCGATCGCTTCGTCGGGAGGAAACGGCGGCACCTGATCCTGGAGCTTCGCCAGCTCGTCGGCGATGTCGTCGGGCAAGAGATCGCGCCGGGTGGAGAGCACCTGGCCGAACTTGACGAAGATCGGCCCGAGCGTTTCGAGCGCCTCGCGCAGGCGCGCGCCGGCCGGTTTAGCCAGTTGCGTCCGGTCGCGCCAGAAAAACAGCGCATCGACGAGGCCGAGCGGCCACGCGAGCCGACCGGTGGGGTCGTGCTCGACGATCAGCCGGTCGAGGCCGAACCTCAGGCCGACGCGGGCGATTTTGGCGAGACGGAACAGGCGCACAGGGAAAAACCGCAGCAACCAAAGGGCGAAACTTTAGCACCTGGGGGCCGTTTTGGCCGCGGCGTGCCGTCTTGCCAGCGCCGATTTTGGCGATGCGGCGTTACGCGAGTAGCCTGTAGCTCGGATTCTTGATCATCCGCACTGCCTGGATGATCGCCTCGATCGCCTGCGGGCGCGTGAAGCCCTGCCGCCAGGCCAGCGCGACGCGGCGGGAGGGCGCCGGTTCTTCGAACGGGATCGAGACCACCAGATCGTTCTTGTAGATGCCACCCGTCGCGCCTGCCGGCAATACCGAGATGCCGTAACCCGAGGCGACCATGCAGCGCACCGTCTCGATCGAATGGCCCTCGTGCGTCGAGCCTTCGGCGTGGCTGATCTCCGGGCAGGCGTCGAGCACCTGCTCGCGAAAGCAGTTGCCGGCTTTGAGCACCAGCACCTCCTCGCCGCGCACTTCGCAGGCGGGAATCTTCTCACGCTGTGCGAACGGGTGACCCTTGGGCACGACGACCTCGAAGGGCTCGTCGTAGAGCGGGTGGAGCTTGACGCCGGGAACGTCGAAGGGCAGCGCGATGATCGCTGCATCCACCGTGCCGTACTTGAGATAGTCGGCCAGGAGTGCGGTCATGCTCTCCTCGATGAACAGATGCGTTTCCGGCGCGACCTGCTTCATCGCCGCGATCAGCTCGGGGAGGAGATACGGGCCGATGGTGTGGATCACGCCGAGGCGGAAGTCGCCGGCGAGCGGATTCTTGCCGAGCTGGGCCACCTGCTCGATGCGGCGCGCCTCGTCGAGGGTTTTCCTGGCCTGGCCGACCACCTGCCAGCCCAGATCGGTGAGCGCGACATGGCCTTTGCTGCGTTCGAGCAAGGCAACCCCGAGCTCGGCTTCGAGATTCTGCAGGGCCACGCTCAGGGTGGGCTGGCTGACATGGCAGCGTTCGGCCGCCTTGCTGATCGTGCCCTCGTCGGCGAAGGCGACCAGATAGCGCAATGATGAAAGCTTCATGTTCCGGGTTATAGCCTGTGGCTATGCGGCAAATAGATAAAAACTATAAAAATACTTTTAAATCATTGACTTACGTCAACTTCCCTAGAAATTGTAGGGGTATCTTGCGGCATTGCGCAAGCCTGCTTGCCCAATTTTTTTCACATGCAAAGAAAGGAAGTCATCGATATGAAAATCCGCACACTCATCGCTTCGCTGACTGCGATCGGCTTCGGCATCGGCATCGCCCAAGCCAGCGAAGAGCTGGTCAAGCCCATCCAGCCGCCCAAGCAGATCAACCTCGGCATGGTCGAGCTCGGCAAGAAGCTCTACTTCGATCCGCGCCTGTCCAAGTCCGGCTTCCTCTCGTGCAACAGCTGCCACAACCTGTCGATGGGCGGTACCGACAACATCCCGACCTCGATCGGCGACAAGTGGCAACAGGGGCCGATCAACGCGCCGACGGTCTTGAATTCCAGCCTCAACGTCGCCCAGTTCTGGGATGGCCGCGCGGCCGACCTCAAGGAGCAGGCCGGCGGCCCGATCGCCAATCCAGGCGAAATGGCCTTCTCGCATACGCTGGCCGTCGGCGTGCTCGAATCGATCCCCGAGTATGTGCGCGAGTTCAAGATGGTGTTCGGCAAGGACAAGATCGACATCGACCAGGTCACCGCCGCGATCGCCGAGTTCGAGAAGACGCTCGTCACCCCGAACTCGCGTTTCGACCAGTGGCTTTTGGGCAAGAAGGATGCGCTCACGCCCGACGAGCTGGCCGGCTGGAAGCTGTTCAAGGACAGCGGCTGTGTGGCCTGTCACAACGGCGAGGCCTTGGGCGGCACCTCGTTCCAGAAGATGGGCCTCGTCGAACCCTACAAGACCACGGCCGCCGCGCAGGGCCGCGCCGACGTGACGAAGAAGGATGCCGACCGCATGATGTTCAAGGTGCCGACGCTCCGGAACGTCGAACTGACCTATCCCTATTTCCACGACGGCGCGGTGTGGACGTTGAAGGAAGCCGTGGATCTGATGGGGCGGCTGCAACTGGGCAGGAAATTCACCGACAAGGAAAACGCCCAGATCGTCGCCTTCCTGAAGACGCTCACGGGTGAGCAGCCGAAGTTCGCGCTGCCGATCCTGCCGCCGTCGACCGACAAGACGCCG
Organism: Rhodocyclaceae bacterium; assembly: GCA_013388985.1. Lineage (GTDB taxonomy): Bacteria > Pseudomonadota > Gammaproteobacteria > Burkholderiales > Rhodocyclaceae > Sulfuricystis. Next base: position 129,973 of record JACAEF010000022.1, on the reverse strand, counting down.
CGCCCGACGCCGTTCGCGAAGTAAGCGCCGCTCGGCGCCGCAAGAATATGCCCCGGCCCGCCGGGGCATTTTTCATTTGGCGGCGTCCGGCACGAACTTCAGCACGTTGCCGTTGATGCAGTAGCGCTTGCCGGTGGGCGGCGGGCCGTCGTCGAAGACGTGGCCCAGATGAATGCCGGAAGAAGCGCTCCGCACCTCGACGCGGCGCATGCCGTGCGAGAGATCGACGTGTTCTGTCAGCGCCCCGGGCAAGGGCTGGAAGAAGCTCGGCCAGCCGGTGCCGCTGTCGAATTTCGCGTCGCTCCTGAACAGCGGCGCGCCGGTGATCGGGTCGACGAAGGTGCCGGGGCGTTTCTCGTCGAGATGCGAGCCGGTGCCCGGATATTCGGTGCCCTGCTCGAAGGCGATGCGTTGCTGCTCGGGGGTGAGCAGATGAAAGCCGAGCCATTTCCAAAAGCGCGGCTTGTCGCCGTTCCAGCCGGTGAAGCGCGAGACTTCCCTGCCGTTTTCGAACAGCACGATGGTCGGCGTGGCGAACAGCGCCTTTTCCAGTTTCCAGCCCTCGGGCGGTTGCGGGGAGAAGCTGCGCGCGACCGGCACGTCCGACTTCCAGTGGTCGAGAATCTCGGCCTTGAACTGCTTGCAGTAGGGGCAGTCCTCGGCTTCGAAGACGATCAGCTGGCGCTTGAGGGCGAGCGCCTTGGGGTCGAGCGGCTTGGCGGCGGCGGCCGCCTTGGCCGGTGCGAGCGCGCCCGGGTACTTCACGCCGGTGCCGCCGAGGCCGCAATAGCCGTGCGGATTCTTCTTCAGGTAGTCCTGGTGGTATTCCTCGGCGCGGAAGTAGGTGGTCAGCGGCGCGATCTCGGTGGTGATCGGCCCGTAGCCTGCCGCTTTCAGCGCGGCTTGATAGACATCGCGGGTCTTTTTCGCGACGGCGAGCTGCGCGTCGCTGGTCGTGTAGATCGCGCTGCGGTAGTTGCTGCCGACGTCGTTGCCCTGGCGGTCGCCCTGCGTGGGATCGTGGTTTTCCCAGAAATGCGCGAGCACGCGCTCCAGGCTCACCTTCGCCGGGTCGAACGTGACCTTGACGACCTCGGCGTGGTTGCGCTTGGTCGTCTTGCCCAGGCGCAAGAGCCGCTCGTGGGCGAGGATCGCTTCGTAATTGCCGGCGATCTCGCCGTTGGCGTAGCCGCTCTCGACGTCGAGGACGCCCGGCAGCTCGCTCATGCGTTTTTCCGCGCCCCAGAAGCAGCCCATTCCAAACACGATGGTATCGGCATTGGCGTGCGTCGTCATGATGATTGCCCCTACGATGAAGAGTGCTTTGAGCATGATCGCAAACGTTCCGGCGTGAAATGGAACCGAACGTGCAAAATACCAGTCTTCTTGGTTTCCCTCCGTCCGGCCCGATTTAGACCACCATGCGCGCAAAGGTTCTGTTCGTCACATTCGTGCTGGCGCTCGCCAGCCTGTCCGCCTGCGCCCGCGGCGAAAAGAACGCGCCCTGCGGCGCGGTGGGCGAGTGGCGCGTGCCGGACGAGCGCGCCGCACAGCCCGTCGTTTTCCCGGCCTTGCTCGATCGCCTGGCCGGTCAGCAGGTGGTGCTGCTCGGCGAGGCGCACGACAGCGCCGAGGATCATCGCTGGCAACTGCATACGCTGGCGCAGCTTTACGGCCGTCAGCCGAAGATGGCGATCGGCTTCGAGATGTTCCCGCGCCGCGTGCAGCCGGTGCTCGACGAGTGGGTGGCGGGCGGACTCTCCGAGGAGGAGTTCCTGCGCAAGGTCGAATGGGAGAAGGTCTGGGGCTTCGATGCGCGCGACTATCTGCCGCTCTTTCACTTCGCGCGCATGAACCGCATTCCGATGCTGGCGCTCAATGTCGAGCGCAGCCTGATCGATGCCGTCGGCAAGCAGGGCTGGGACAATGTTCCGGAAGCGCAGAAGGAAGGCGTCGGCAGGCCGGCGCCGCCGACCGAGGATTATCGCCAGGCCTTGCGCGCGGTGTTCGACCACCACCCGGCGAAGGCGCGCGGCGAGCAGGCGTTTTTGCGCTTCGTCGAGGGGCAGACGCTGTGGGATCGCGCGATGGCCGAGGGCATCGCCGGGTTCCTGCGCAAGGCGCCGGGGGCGTTGGTGGTCGGCATCATGGGCGCCGGGCATGTGCGCAACGGCCACGGCGTCATCCATCAGTTGAAGGCCTTGGGGGTGACGAAGAGCAGCATCCTGCTGACCTGGAACAGCCAGAATGCCTGCACGGCGCTGGGCAAGGAGTACGCGGATGCGCTCTATCTGGTCGAGGCGCCGAAGGAGAATGCGCCCCGCCTCGGCGTGGCGACCGAGCAGTCCGGCGAGACGCTGCGCGTCACCGAGGTGATGGCCGGCAGCGTCGCGGAGGCCGCTGGCCTCAAGCGCGGCTATGTGATCCTCACGATCGCCGGCCGGCCGGCGAAAAACTTTCTGACGCTGCGCACGCTGGTGCAGCGCCAGACGCCCGGCACCTGGCTGCCGATGAAGATCCGCCGTGGCGAAGAGGAACTGGAGATCGTCGCGCGCTTTCCGGTGGGGAGTTGAATGGACATCGGCGTGAGCGGGCCGCGAACCATGAGCCGTCCGCTCATGTTGATGGCCATCGCTCTACTCGCATTACCGCTTCTCGCCTGGGCCATGCCGCATCTCGAGCTCGAAGTGCGGCTCGATCCGGCCACGCGGCAATTCAGCGCGCAGGCGACGCTCAGCGATCCGCAGGGTCTCAAAGGCGTGCATCTCGGCCAGGAGTTCGAGATCACCGAACTGAAGCTCGACGACCAACCGGCCAAAAGTCGGCGCTGGCGGGACGGCACCCGCAAGATCGAGATCGCCTACCGCGGCACGCTGAAACCGACGCCGGCGCTCGATCATCGTGAGGTGCTCGCCCAGCGCGGTGGCACCGCGTCGCCCGAAGGCAGTTTCCTGCCGGCCTCCAGTGGCTGGTATCCCGACCCCGGCGCGCTGTTCACCCACCGCGTCACGCTCCATCTGCCCGCCGGGCAGAAAGGCCTGGTGCCAGGCACGCTGGTCGAGGAAAGCGACACCCCGCAGGGCTATCGCGCGGTGTTCGACTTCCCGCATCCGGCCGACGCGCTCGAGCTGATGGCCGGACCGTATGTCGTCAGCGAGCGCTCACTGAAGCTCGCCGACAAGACGGTGCGCATCCGCACCTGGTTCCATCCCGAGCTGAAAGACTTCGCCCAGGCCTATCTCGACGACTCGGCGCGTTACCTCGAGCGTTACAGCAAGCTGATCGGCCCCTACCCGTTCGGGATGTTCAGCGTTGTCTCGAGCCCGACGCCGACGGGCTATGGCATGCCGACCTTGACCTATCTGGGCCGCGACGTGATCCGCCTTCCCTTCATTCGCGCCACTTCGCTCGGCCACGAGGTGCTGCACAACTGGTGGGGCAACGGCGTCTACCCCGACTGGCAATCCGGCAACTGGTCGGAGGGCCTGACCACCTTCATGGCCGACTATGCTTACAAGGAAGAGGAAGGCGAGGCCGCCGCGCGCGAGATGCGCCTCGGCTGGCTACGCGACTACGCCGCCGTGCCACCCTCCGAGGATTTCGCGCTGACGGATTTCCGCTCGCGGCATCATGGCATCGCTTCGATCATCGGCTACGGCAAGGCGGCGATGGTGTTTCTGATGCTGCGCGACCGGATCGGCAAGGATGCCTTCGAGCGCGGGTTGAAACTTTTCTGGCAGCGCCATCGGTTCAAGACGGCAGGCTGGCGCGATCTCGAAGCGGCCTTTGTCGAAGCCTCGGGCCAGCCGCTGCGGGAATTCTTCCGCACCTGGGTCGAGCAGCCGGGCGCGCCGCCCTTCAAGGGGAGCGACCCGGATTTCCGCATCTGGCGGCGCGTCGATCCGCAGGTGTTCCCACCGATTCTGCGCGAGGTGTTCGTCGCGCCCAAGGCGGCCGTCGTCGTCACCGCTGCGGCGCTCATCGAGCCGGCGCAGGCGCTCTCACAGCGTCTGCTCGATGCGAAAGCTGCGCCGATCGGCACGATATTGCCAGCGCAGGGTCCGCTCCTGATCATCGGGCTTTCCGCGGACATCGACGGCTGGCTCGCGAAGAACGGCCTGCCGGCGCGCCCCTTCCCGCCGCGCGGCACGGCGCAGGTCTGGGCCGGACGTGACGCGAAGCAGCGGCCCTACGTCGTCATCGCGGCGCAGGATGCCGGCGCCTTGCTGGCGCTCCAGCGCGCGCTGCCGCATTACGGCAGGCAGAGCTGGCTCATCTTCGAGGGGCCGCGCGCCGCCGACAAGGGCGTCTGGCCGCCGGGCGAGGAAAAATCGTGAGCAAGCCTTTTCCCCTCAATCCCAAGCATCCCGAGCGCATCTGCTGGGGCTGCGACAAGTATTGCCCGGTCGATGCGATGCAGTGCGGAAACGGTTCCTCGCGCACCCCGCACCCCGCCGAGCTGCTCGGCGAGGACTGGTATCTGCACGGCGACTGGGGCTTCGACCTCGAAGCGATCGAGGCCGGCGCGAAGTCGGTCAAGCCCGGCGAGCCTTGATCACGCCGACGATCAGCGCGATCCAGCCGGCGAGATAGGCCCAGCCGCCATAGGGCGTGAGCCAGTGCAAGTCATGGTAGCCCAGCATGCTGCGCTGGTAGAGCGTGCCGCTAAAGAGCAGCGTGGCGAGGATCATCAGCCACCCGGCGGCGGCAAAGGCGCGCGAGGGCCAATGCGCCATCATGAGGCCGACGCCGAACAGCGCCAGCGCGTGGAACTGCTGGTACTGCATCGCGGTGTCGAACCAGTGCTTCGCGGCGAGGAGCTGCTCGCTCGGCGCGTGCGCGGCGATCGTGCCGAGGATGATCGAGGAGAGCGCGAGCAGGGCACTGACGACGAGGAAGGTCTTGGCGGTGGCGTTCATGGTGCTGGATTTTTCATGCGGTGGAGGAAAGCGGCCAGATACTCGCCGACGGTCTGGATCACGATGCCGCCGGTCTGTTCGGGCTGGTTCATGTGCGGACCGAAGTCCTTGAGATCGCCGGTGAGCAGGTGGGTGCAGCGTGCCGCGTGGCAGGCCGCCCAGATCGGCTGGTCTTTTTCCGGCAGGGCGAGCGGGAGGCGTGGCATTCCCGGTTGTGGCACGACGCGCAGCCGGGCGACGATGGCCGGCCAGTCGGACAGCGCAGCTGGAAACTTCGCCTGCAGATTGCGACGGGCCTCTTCCGCTGCGTAAGCGCTGCTGAACATCTGCCACGGCGGATTCGGTCCCCGCGCGGCGATCGTGAAGAGAAAGGCCGCCTTGCCGTGCGGCCGATGCGCGGCGGTGAAAAGAACGTTGGCGTCGAGAAACAGCCTATCCGTCACGCCGGCTGCCCAAGGCATTCTCCAGGGCTTCACGCTCGCCCGGCGCGAAGTCGTCGGCCGCGTCCCAGGCGGCGATCTCGTCATCGGCCCAGATTTCGGTTTCGACGACCATCGCCGGAGAGAGGATGATGCGGCCGTCCTTGGTCTCTGCCGTCAGGATCGAATTGCCGGTAAGCCCCAAGGCCTGCCGCATCGCGGCCGGCAGGGTGATTTGGCCTTTGCTGGAAACGAAAAGGTTCTCTTTCATTCGGCTATTCCAGTATTCCGATTTTCGGAATATAGGATTATTTTCTGCCAAAGACAACAAAGTCGGCGCTGGTGGGACGGCACGCAATGTTACCCGGCCGTCCCGCTGGCGCCTTGTCTCAGGTCAAAGCAGGTCGAAACGGTCGGCGTTCATCACCTTGACCCAGGCGGCGACGAAATCATCGACGAACTTCTTCTGCGCGTCGTCCTGCGCATAGACCTCGGCATAGGCCCGGAGGATCGAGTTCGAGCCGAATACCAGATCGACGCGCGTCGCCGTCCACTTCACGGCGCCGCTCTTGCGTTCGCGGATCTCGTAGCGGTTGCTGCCGACCGGATGCCATGAGTAGGCCATGTCGGTGAGATGGACGAAAAAGTCGTTGGTGAGCGCGCCGACGCGGTCGGTGAATACGCCGTCCTTCGTGCCGCCGTGATTGACGCCGAGCACGCGCAGGCCGCCGACGAGCACCGTCATCTCCGGGCCGGTGAGCCGCATCAGCTGCGCGCGGTCGAGCAGCAGTTCCTCGGGCGTGACCGCGTAGTCCTTCTTGAGCCAGTTGCGGAAGCCGTCGGCGACCGGCTCGAGCACAGCAAACGACTCGACGTCGGTCATCTCCTGCGTCGCGTCGCCGCGGCCCGGTGCGAAGGGTACCGTCACCTCGAAGCCGGCGGTGCGGGCGGCTTCCTCGATGCCGAGATTGCCGCCCAACACGATCACGTCGGCGATCGAGGCGCCGGTGTCACGAGCGATCTTTTCATAGACCGCGAGCACCCGGGCCAAGCGCGCCGGCTCGTTGCCTTCCCAGTCCTTCTGCGGCGCAAGCCGGATGCGCGCGCCATTGGCGCCGCCGCGCTTGTCCGAGCCGCGGAAGGTGCGCGCGGAATCCCAGGCGGTGGCGACCCGCTCCTGCAGCGTGAGGCCGCTCGCGGCGATCTTCGCCTTGACGGCGGCGATGTCGTAGTCCTTGCGGCCGGGTGGCACCGGGTCCTGCCAGATGAGGTCTTCTTTCGGCACGTCCGGGCCGAAGTAGCGCGACTTCGGGCCCATGTCGCGGTGGGTGAGCTTGAACCAGGCGCGGGCGAAGGCGTCTTCGAAGGCGGCCGGGTCACGGTAGAAGCGCTCGGCGATCTGGCGATAGACCGGGTCCATTTTCATCGCCATGTCGGCATCGGTCATCATCGGCTTGACGCGCTGGGCCGGGTCTTCGGCATCGACCGGCATGTCCTCCTCGGCGATGTTCACCGGCTCCCATTGCCAGGCGCCCGCCGGGCTCTTGGTGAGCTGCCAGTCGTAGCGCAGCAGCAGATCGAAATAGCCGCCGCGGCCGGTGTTCCACTTCATCGGCTGCGACGTCCAGGCGCCCTCCAAACCGCTCGTCACCGTGTCGCGGCCGATGCCGCGTGTGGTGTGGTTCTGCCAGCCGAGGCCCTGTTCCTCGATCTCCGCGCCTTCGGGCGCCGGGCCGAGATTCGCCGCGCTGCCGTTGCCATGCGCCTTGCCGACCGTGTGGCCGCCGGCGGTGAGCGCCACCGTCTCCTCGTCGTTCATCGCCATGCGCGCGAAGGTGATGCGCACCATCTCGGCGGTCTTCAAGGGATCGGGCTTGCCATTGACGCCTTCCGGGTTCACGTAGATCAGGCCCATCTGCACTGCGGCGAGCGGGTTTTCCAGCGTCTCGGGCTGGTCGAGATTGCCGTAGCGCTGGTCGCTTGGCGCCAGCCACTCGCGCTCCGAGCCCCAGTAGATGTCTTTCTCGGGGTGCCAGATGTCCTCGCGGCCAAAGGAGAAGCCGAAGGTCTTCAAGCCCATCGACTCATAGGCCATCGTGCCGGCAAGCACGATCAGATCGGCCCAGCTCACGCGGTTGCCATACTTCTTCTTGATCGGCCATAGGAGACGCCGCGCCTTGTCGAGGTTGGCGTTGTCAGGCCAGGAATTCAGAGGCGCGAAGCGCTGGTTGCCGGTGCCGGCGCCGCCGCGGCCATCGGCGATGCGGTAGGTGCCGGCTGCGTGCCAGGCCATGCGGATCATCAGGCCGCCATAGTGACCCCAGTCGGCCGGCCACCAGGGCTGGCTTTGCGTCATCAGCGCCTTCAGGTCGCGCTTTAACGCCTCGACGTCGAGTTTTTTGAGTTCTTCGCGGTAGTCGAAATCCTTGCCCAGCGGGTTGGTCTTCGTGTCGTGCTGGTGCAGGATGTCGAGGTTGAGGGCTTTGGGCCACCAGGTATGTTGCTTTTCGGCGGCGGTCGCGCCGCCGTGGTGGAAGGGGCATTTGCCGGGTGCGTTCATGATGTCTCTCCTGTCGTGATCGGGGTCGATGAAGACGATCCACGCAGGAAAAACTACGCCCCGGCCTTTGACGGGGCAATTGAATTGTCGCTATCGGGTCGATAGCGCAGCGCCAAAGTCGGCGCTGGCGAAACGGCACGAGGGCGCGGCCGTGTCAAAGAGCGCTGTTGCGGATCAACCGCCCGCAATGGAGATTGGCTTCGAGCGCGATCGGCACGATCGCGGGCAGGTCGTTGATGATCGGCGTGCTGGCGAAGCTGTCGCGGCTGACGTTCTGGAACAGCGGATTGCTCTCGCGTTCCTCGCCGATGCTGCTGACACGCCGGCCGTTCAGGCAATGCCCCGGATAGACCAGCGTTTCGTCGGGGAAGGCAAACAGCCGGCGAATCACGCTGTCATAGAGCTGCGCGCCGCTGCTGCCGGGTTCGTCGGTACGCCCGCAACTGCCGATCAGCAGACAGTCGCCGGTAAACAACCGGCCGCGCCAATGGTAGCTGACGCAGCCGGGCGTGTGGCCCGGCGTGGCCAGCACTTCGAGTTCGATCGTACCGCAGCGCAGGTGATCGCCATCGTCCAGCAGGCGATCCGCATCGGCGATCCCGGAACGGGCGCTGACGGCCACCCGCGCGCCGGTCCATTCGCGCAGCGAATCCGCCGCGCTGATGTGGTCGGCATGCAGATGCGTTTCCAGCACCCATTCCAGCTGCAATCCCAGCTCGCCGAGCAGGCTGAGATACAGCGGGGTCTGGCTGACCACCGGATCGATCACCAGCGCGCGTCCCGTCTCACCGCAGCCGATGAGATAGGAATAAGCCCGGGTGGGCTCGTCGCGCAGCTGGCGAAAGTGCGACGGCATGGTCAGCCGAGGTCCTTGAGCGCCTTGGCCCAGCTTTCCATCGCCTCGTTGGCCGGTTTCATCGGCGCTTCCATGAAGTTGATGACGAACTTTTCGCCGCAGTCGGCGATACCGATCGAGCGCGGCCGCACGGCGAGCACGTTCGGATTCGGCAGCGCGAGGCCAAAGCAGAACACGAGGTTCTTCGCGGCCTTGATCTCGGGGGCGATCTCTCCGCCGAGCTTCTGCGTATGGGCGTAGTGGTCGAACTCGGCGATCCAGGCCACGCGCTTGTCGGCGGCGATCTTTTCCTTGAGCTTCGCGGCGATGTCATCGACCGTCTTGCAGCTCGTTTCGTTCTTGCCGAGCTCGAGCACGAAGACCGGGTATTTTTCCTGCAGCATCATTTGCTTCATGATTTCTCCTTGGTTGGGGGTTGAAAAAGCGTTTGTTTCATTTTTGCTCTCGGTCTTCCTGCGCCTCGAACCACATCGCATTGAGGACGGCGAGCAAGATGGCCATGGCGAGGCCGAGGATCCAGGTGAAATACCACATGGCGGCTGTTCCTTTCTCAGTAGGCGGAGCGTTCGTGCGACTGGATGTAGGCCTTGGTGACCTTGCCCGACATCACCTTGTAGGCCCAGCTGGTGTAGGCGATGATGATCGGCGTGAAGATCAGCGCCGCCCAGAACATGATCTCGAGCGTCAAGTGGCTCGAGACACTGTCCCAGGCCGTGAGACTCGATTTCGGATCGGAGGAAGAAGGCATCACGAACGGGAACATCGCGACCCCTGCGGTGCCGATGATGCCCAGCTCGGCGATGGCGCTGCCGATGAAGGCAAGCCCGGGGCGATCCTTGGCCGCGAACAGCAGCGCCAGCAGGCCGCCCGCGAAGGCTGCGCCGGGCACGAGCCACAAAAGCGGCTGCTTCCGGAAGTTGGCAAGCCAGGCGCCCGCTTGCAGCTCGACCGTCTTGGCGAGCGGGTTGGGCAAGGCATTGGGATCCACCGGCGAGGTGATGACATATCCGGTCATACCCGACGAAACCCAGACGCCGGCAGCAGCGAAAGCGATCAGCATCAGGGCACCGAAGATCAGCGCGGCTTTCTTGGTGCGTGCATAAATTTCACCTTCGGTGCGGATCATCAGGTAATTGGCGCCGTGGAAGGTCAGCATCGCCAGGCTCACCACGCCAGAGAGTAGCGCGAAGGGGTTGAGCAGCGCCCAGAAGCTGCCGGTATAGACCGGCATCAGGTTTTCCTCGAAGTGGAAGGGCACGCCGAGCAGCAGGTTGCCGAAGGCGACGCCGAAGATCAGCGCCGGCACCGCGCCGCCGACGAACAGGCCCCAGTCCCACGCGGCGCGCCAGGTCGGGTTGTTGACCTTCGAGCGGTAGTCGAAGCCGACCGGGCGGAAAAACAGCGCCCACAGCACCGCGAGCATCGCCCAATAGAAGCCGGAAAACGCGGTGGCATACACGAGCGGCCAGGCAGCGAAGATCGCGCCGCCGCCAGTGATGAACCAGACCTGGTTGCCGTCCCAGTGGGGGCCCACGGTATTGATGACGACGCGGCGCTCGACGTCATCCTTGGCGACGAAGGGGAGCAGGGTACCGACGCCCATGTCGTGGCCGTCCATGATGGCGAAGCCCAAGAGCAGCACGCCGACGAGCAGCCACCAGATGATTTTCAGGGTCTCGTAGTCGAACATATTCAGGCTCCTTGCGTGGCAGGTGAGTAGTTGGCTTCGCCTTCATAGCGGCCGGTGCCGAGACTGGCGGGCCCCAGACGCGCGTACTTGAACATCAGGTACATCTCGACGATCAGGAGGCCCGTGTAGAAGAACAGGAAACCGGCGAGCGAGCCATAGAGGCTGGTGGCGGAAAGCGTCGAGGTGGAGAGGTGCGTCGGCAGCACGCCGTAGATGGTCCAGGGCTGCCGGCCGTATTCGGCGACGAACCAGCCCATTTCAGACGCGATCCACGGCATCGGGATCCACCAGAGCGCCCACTTGAGCAGCCAGCGCTTGTCCTGGAAGCTGTTCTTCGTCGAGTACCAGAACGACAGCGCGAACAGCAGCGCGAAGGAGAAGCCGAGGAAGACCATGGCGCGGAAAGTCCAGAACATCGGCGCGACCTTCGGGATCGAGTCTCGCGCGGCCTGGGCGATCATCTCGGGCGTGGCGGCTGCCACGTCGGCCGTGTATTTCTTGAGTAGCAGCCCGAAGCCGAGATCGGCCTTGTGTTCTTCGAAGACGGCGCGGTTTTCCGGAGTGTCCTCGCCGGCGCGCAGCTTCTCCAGCGTCTTGACGGCGACGATGCCGCGCTCGATGCGCTTCGCGGCCTGCTTTTCGAGCTGGTCGATGCCCGGCAGCTCGGTCTTGGTCGAGCGCGTGGCGATCAGGCCGAGGGCGTAGGGAATCTGCACCTCGGCGCGGTTCTTGCGCGCCTCGTCGTCGGGAATCGCGAACAGCGTGAAAGGCGCGGGCGCAGGCTCGGTATGCCACATGCCTTCCATCGCGGCGAGCTTGGTCTGCTGGTGCTCGGTGACCGCATAGCCGGATTCGTCGCCGAGCACGATCACCGACAGCGCCGAGGCGAAGCCGAAGGCGGCGGCGATACGGAACGAGCGCTTGGCGAACTCGACATGCCGACCCTTGAGCAGATACCACGACGAGATGCCGAGCACGAACATCGCGCCGGTGACGTAGCCCGCCGAGACGGTGTGCACGAATTTCGCCTGCGCTGCCGGATTGAATAGCAGATCCCAGAACGAGGTCATCTCCATGCGCATCGTCACCCAGCTGAATTCGGCGCCGACCGGGTTTTGCATCCAGCCGTTGGCGATCAGGATCCACACTGCCGACAGATTCGAACCGATCGCCGTCAGATAGGTGATCGCCAGGTGCTGGCGCTTGGAGAGCTTGTCCCAGCCGAAGAAGAACAGGCCGATGAAGGTCGACTCCAGGAAGAAGGCCATCAGGCCCTCGATCGCCAGGGGCGCGCCGAAGATGTCGCCGACGTAGTGCGAGTAGTAGGCCCAGTTGGTGCCGAACTGGAACTCCATCGTGATGCCGGTGGTGACACCCAGCGCGAAGTTGATGCCAAAGAGCTTGCCCCAGAACTTCGTCATGTCGCGGTAGATCTCCTTGCCGGTCATGACGTACGTGGTCTCCATGATCGCCAGGAGAAACGACAGGCCCAGCGTCAGGGGGACGAAGAGGAAGTGATAAAAGGCGGTGGCGGCAAATTGCAGCCGCGAGAGGTCGATGACTTCTTCAGTGATCATGGTTGTGCCTGCTTGGGGGTGGATGAATGATCGTTGTTGTTTCGAACTGCGCGGTGCTGATCGAATGTCGGCGCTGGCGGAACGGCACTCGAGCTGGCGGGCGCGATCAATACGGCCGCGACGCGGTCGGGATCCATGCCCTCAGTCATCTTTGGCAGCAGTGGCTGGCTGAAGAAAGCGCTCCAGATGCCGTAGAGCACCAAAGCCTTCACCGCCAGCATCGCGGCGATTTCGCGGCCGAGCGGGCTGCGCGGGCGCCCTTGCTCGTCGCGGAATGGGTTCAGTGACCGTGGCCGCAGCCGCATGAGTGTCCCTCGCCATGGGCGTGGCCGTGATCGTGATCGTGGTCGTGCGGCGCGGGAGGCTTCAGGGTGCCGAGATAGCAGCTGCGGATCGCCGCGACCGGATCGGTTTCGCCAGTGCGCACGACGCGGATGCCGCGGCGCGCCATGCGCATCACGAACCCGTCGCCGGCGCCGCCGGTGAGCAGCAGATCGACCCCATCGAGCGGATGGCTCTGGCGATCGTCGAAGCCGTGCATCGCCATTTCGATCGGCAGGTCGAGCCTGCCGATTTCGGCGATGTCGTCCGGGCCGGTGGCTTCGAACAAGATGAAACGGCGTGCCTTGCCGGCGTGGCCGGTGATGGTGCGGAAATTCTGGCTGGTGACAGCAAAGCGGATCGGTTCTGTCATCGTTGTCATGTTTGGTTTCCAATTCTGTCAGGTGAAATGCCGCTTCCGGGTATGAATGCTTCCAATGGATGCGCCCGTCTACTCTAATTTCTGCTGCGATCGCGGCCCAGGCAATGAATAAATCAAGAATCATGCCAGCTCCGGGCCAAGATGTTGGTATTTAAGTTAATGATTACATGCTGATATTTCAGCCGTGCCGTGGCTTGCTGTCAATCATGACATCTCTTCCTGTCAGGATTGCGTCAGCGATGACCTGCGGAGGAAGGGCGCTCGGCCTGCCAATGGATGGAAATCCTCGTCTTTTCTGGGCTTCCCGGGTGGCGGGGCCGGGTAAGATGTCGCTCGCCGCAGAATCGACGTGAGGAGCAGCCGTGAAACCGCAAATCGTTCCCACCCAGTGCGAGGTCGGCTTCGCCGCCGACGAATTCATCGTCAGCAAGACCGATCTGAAGGGGCGCATCACCTACGCCAATCGCGTCTTCATGCGCATCGCCGATTATTCGGAAGACCAGCTGCTCGGCGTGCAGCACAACATCGTGCGCCACCCCGACATGCCGCGTGGCGCCTTCAAACATCTGTGGGACACGATCCAGACGGGCCGCGAGTGGTTCGGCTTCGTCAAGAACATGACTTCGCGCGGCGATTTCTACTGGGTGTTCGCCAACGTCACGCCCGATTTCCAGGATGGGCAGATCGTCGGCTACTACTCGGTGCGCCGTCAGGCACCGCGCAAGGCCGTCGAATTCATCGCCCCGCTGTATGCCGAGATGCTGCGCATCGAGCGCGAGGCCGGGCCCTCGCGCGCCTGCGAGGCTTCGCTCGCCTGGCTCGACGAGCAGCTGACCGTCCGGCAGACGACGTATGAGCGGCTGGTGCTCGATCTGTTCCACCAGCCGGCGTGAGCGCGGAGCCCCTCCCATGAGCCAGATCTACTCTGCCACCAGCGGCATCAGCCAAGGCATTCCTTTCGTCCGTCAGCGCCTTTTGATCGGCCTGACGCTGATCGTCGTGGTCGATACCGCCCTCGCGGCGTGGTTGTACTGGTTGCAGGCTTTCGCCCCTTTGCTGGCCATTCCATTGGTGACGGCGGTGCTGGCGTATGGCCTCTATCACTGGGCCGCCACGCCGCTCGAAACCCTGCAACGCATCAGCGAGGCGCTCGAAGCCGCCAAGCGCGGCAACACCCATGTGCGCATCACCGGCACGAGAGGTTTGGGCGAATTCGGCAAGGTGGCCTGGCAGCTCAACGATTTCCTCGACATCGTCGAAGCCTATTTCAAGGATGTCTCGACCTGCTTCGCCCGCGCTGCCGAAGGCGATTTCACGCGCCAGGCTTTCCAGGAGGGCATTCCCGGTCAGCTTGCCGAATCGATGGCCGGGATCAACCGCGCAATCGTCGCGATGCGCGAATCGGCCGAGTTCTCCAGCCGCAACCGGCTGATGAGCGAATTGCACCATCTCAACAGCGGCAGTTTGCTCAAGAACCTGGTCGGTAACCAGGGCGATCTGGTCGAGGTCGGCAAGGCGATGGACGGCGTCGTCGGGCTGGCGCAGAACAACGAGCGCGGCGCGATCGACAGCCAGGCCGCGGTGCGTGAGCTGACCTCGGGATTTGCGGCGATGCGCGAGCAGATGAATGAAACCGGCCAGACCGCGCAGGCGCTGGGTGAGGCGACGAGCACGATCCAGCAGACGGTGCGGCTGATCTCGGAAATCGCCGAGCAGACCAACCTGCTGGCGCTCAATGCGGCGATCGAGGCCGCGCGCGCCGGCGAGATGGGACGCGGTTTCGCCGTCGTCGCCGACGAGGTGCGCAAGCTCGCCGAGCGCACCCGCGTCGCCACACAGGAGATCGGCAGGATCATCACGACCCTCTCGGATCGTGTCACCGCGATGGTGAGCCAGACCCACGCGCTCGGCGATCGCGTCCAGGCGATCGGCACGCGGGTGGCCGGCTTCGCCAGCCAGTTCGACGCGGTGGCGCTCTCGGCCCAGCAGACCATCGAAGCGCTGAACCGGGCGAAGGATCTGGCCTTCACCTCGCTGGTCAAGCTCGACCACGTGATCTACATGCAGCGCGGCTATGCGGCGGTCGAGAAAGGCGGCGTCGGCGAGGAAGCCCAGGCGATCGCCGTCGACCATCACAACTGCCGGCTCGGCAAGTGGTACGAGGAAGGGCATGGCAAGCAGACTTTCGCCCAGCTGCCGGCCTATGCGGCGCTCGAAGTGCCCCACCGCAAGGTGCATGAAGGCGTGCGCGGCGCCGTCGCCGCTTCCGGACAGGACTGGATGCATGATGCAGCCGCACTGGAGGCGATCGTCACGCAGATGCGCTCGGCGGAGGCCGCCAGCGGCGAGGTGATCCGGCTGATCGGGGAAATGATGGCGCAGAAGTATCCGCCGGCAGCCAAGGTCTGAAACTCGGCGCTGACGGAACGGCACGCCCATAAAATAGTTGCCCATTTCATTTCGCAGCTTCGATATGACACGCAAGGTGATCGCCAGAAAAAGCCGCTTGCATGGCATGGGACTGTTCGCCGCGCGGGATCTGAAAGCGGGCGAGCGGCTGATCGAATACAAGGGCAGGCGTTACGGCAAGGGCGAATACCCGGAGATGGGCGACGATGGGGTGACCAAGTTCCTCGGCCTCTCCGACGGCACCGGCATCGATGGCACGGGCTGGGCCGCGCTGGCGAACCACAGCTGCGACCCCAATTGCGAGCTGCAGGAGGAAACGGGGCGCGGCGGCCGTATCCGCGCCTGGCTCTTCGCGCTGCGCGACATCCGGGCGGGCGAGGAACTGCTCTGGGACTATCGCCTCGACATCCGCTCGCGCAAGGCGGCTTATTCGGACTGGGCCTGCCGCTGCGGCGCCGACGACTGCCGCGGCACGATGGCGGATCCGAAGCGGATCAGGCGTTGAGCATGCGCTCGACGTAGCGCGCGATCAGATCGACTTCGAGGTTCACTTTCGCGCCCGGATGCAGGCGCTTCAGGGTGGTGACCTCGACGGTGTGCGGGATCAGGTTGATCGAAAAGCTGCGCCCTTTCACCCTGTTGGTGGTCAGCGAGACGCCGTCGACGGTGATCGAGCCTTTCCGGGCGATGTATTTCGCCAGCTCTTTCGGCGCCTTGATCTCCAACAGATGCGATTCGCCGACCGGCGCGAATTTCGTCACTTCGCCGACGCCATCGACGTGGCCGGAGACGAGATGGCCGCCGATGAAGTCGGAAAGGCGCATCGCCTTTTCGAGATTGACCTCGCCGCCCTCGACGTCGAGGCCGACGGTGCAGGAGAGCGTTTCTTTCGAGACTTCGACCTGATAGGCGTTCTTCTTTTTCGCGATCACCGTCAGGCACACGCCCGAATGCGCGATCGAGTCGCCGATGGCGACATCCTTGAGGTCGAGACCGGGGGCCTCGATGGTCAGGCGAAGACCCGTTTCGAGCGGTTCGATGCGGGCGATCTTGCCGGTGGCGGTGACGATGCCGGTGAACATGGGAGGGGCTCCTTGGAAGAAGATTCAGCGCAATGCCTGGTCGAGCGTCGTGAGGAACTGTGCCGGCGGCTGGTAGCCGACCACGCGCAGGCCGGCGATCTCCTGGCCGTCCTTGAAGAAAATCGTGCCGGGCGGGCCAAAGAGGTTGAAGCGCTTCAAGAGCGCCAGGTCGTCGGCCGTATTCGCCGTCACGTCGGCCTTGAGCAGCACGAATTCCTGCATCTTCGCGGCGACGGCGGGATCGGCGAAGGTGAGCTTCTCCATCTCCTTGCACGAGACGCACCAGTCGGCATAGAAGTCGAGCAGCACGGGTTTGGTCGCGGCGGCCACGCGCGCCTCGAGCTCGGCGAGGTTCTTGACTTTCTCGAAACTCGGCGCTGGCGAGACGGCACGGCGGGTCTGGGCGGCGGCGCCATGCAGGAAATCGAGCGGCTGCAGCGGGTCGCGGCTGCCGCCCAGCAATCCCGCGAGCAATGCCGCGCCGTAGAGCAGCAGGCCGATGCCAATGCCTTTCCAGAACTTGTGCCAGCCGGTCGCGTGGGGCGGCAGCGGGTCGAGCGCATGCAGGTAGACGGCCGGGACGATCGCCAGCGCCGCCCAGCCGAGCATGATCGCCCAGGCCGGCAGCACCGGCGAGACGAACCACAGCGCGGTGGCGAGCAGCACCACGCCAAAGAACCGGCGCACGCCTTCCATCCAGCCGCCGGGCTTGGGCAGGAAGCTGCGCGAGAACACGCCGACGGCCAGGAGCGGCGCGCCCATGCCGAGCGCCATCGCGAACAAGGCCACGCCGCCGAGCACCGCATCTCTCGTCTGCGCGATGTAGAGCAGCGCGCCGGCCAGCGGCGCGGCGACGCAGGGGCCGACGATGAGGGCGGACAAAGCGCCCATCAGCGCGATCGCCGGCAGCGAGCCGCCCTGCTGGTTGGCCCTGTCCGAGAGCTTCGATTGCAAGGCCGCCGGCAATTGCAGCTCATAGAAGCCGAACATCGACAGCGACAGGACGACGAAGATCAGCGCGAACGCGGACAGCACCCAGGCATTCTGCAAGGCATTCGACAGCAGCGTGCCGGAAAAGCCCGCCGCGACGCCCACCAGCGCGTAGGTCGCCGCCATGCCGAGCACATAGGCGAGCGAGAGCACGAAGGCGCGCGCATGGGTGACGGCATGGCCGTGATTGACGATGATGCCGGAGAGGATCGGGATCATCGGGAAGACGCAAGGGGTGAGCGAGAGCAGCAGCCCGAAGCCGAAGAAGCTCGCCACGGCGACCCATAGACTGCTGTTTTTCAGCAGCGCGGCGATGCGTCCCGATTCGTCACCGCCCGTTTCGAAAGTCGGCGCTGAAGACGCGAGCAGCGGAGGGGGACCCGCCGCAGGCGGGGGCGAAGCGGCCGCGAGCGGCGCCGGGACGGCGCTGCCGGCAGGACTGGCAGCGGGTGCGGTGCCGCTCATCGCCGCCAGCGTGACTTTCGCTTCCTGCGTCATCGGCGGATAGCAGATGCCCTCGTCCCAGCAGCCCTGCGAATCGGCCCTCAAAGTGATCGTGCCGCTGCCTTCGATGACGGGGATGCGCACGACGAGCGTGCCGCGGTAGGTCTCGACCTTGCCGAAGAACTCGTCCTCCTTTTCCTTGCCCTTGGGCATTTCCGGCTCGCCCAGCTTCGCGCCGTCGGCGCGGAAGGCGATCTTGTTGCGGTAGAGGTAGTAGTCGGGCTGGATGTCCCAGCGCGCCTCGATCGTCTTTTCATCGAGCGCGCGCGCCGAGAACTTGTAGGCGACTTCGGGGTCGAGCGGCTCGGCGGCCTGGGCGAGGCTGGCGATGGCAAGCCAGAGGAGGGCGAAAAGGCGGATCAGCATGTCGGGGGTTCCGTGGTTTCGGCAGCGACCCAGGCGAGGTAGTCCGGCAGGCCGTGAGCGATTGGGACTGCGACGATCTCCGGAAGTTCATAGGGATGTCGCGCGCGGATCGCGGCTTCGAGTGCGGCGTAACGCGCCGCCGTGGTCTTGATCAGCACCGGCACTTCCTCGGCGTTCTCCGTCTTGCCCTGCCAGCGATAGACCGAGCGGCAAGGGGCGAGGATGTTCACGCAGGCGGCGAGCCGCGCCTCGACCAGCGCGCCGGCAAGCGCATGGGCGCTGTAGCCGTCGGGCAGGTTGGTGATGACCAGCAGGGTGGGTGAGGTGTCGATCATCCTGTTATTCTAGCGGGCATGGAACTCACCCCCCGCCAGATCGTCCAGTTCCTCGACCGGCATGTCGTCGGCCAGGAGGAGGCCAAAAAGCAGATCGCCGTCGCCGTGCATACGCACTACCGCAAGCTCGGCCTCGCACGGGACCAGGGCCTCGAACTCGTCAAGAGCAACGTGCTCCTGGTGGGCCCAACCGGCACCGGCAAGACGCTCTTGTGCGAGACGCTGTCGAAGGCACTCGGGGTGCCCTTCGTCACCGCCAACGCCACCTCGCTGGCGCAGAGCGAATACGTCAATGAGGAGATCGAGGTGATCCTCATGCGCCTCATCGACAAGGCCGGCGGCGAGCTCATTCGCGCCCAGCGCGGCATCGTCTTCATCGACGAAATAGACAAACTGAGCGACAAACTGAAAGCCCCGCCCGAGGCCGGCGGCGGGGCGAGGACGTCGGCGGGCGAACGCGTGCAGCACGCGCTCTTGAAGATCATGGAAGGCGCGCCGGTGAAACTCAAGAGCGGCGGCCACTTCGACACCACCGAGACCTTGTTCATCTGCGGCGGCGCCTTCGTCGGCATCGACGAGATCCTCTCGCAGACGCACACTTTCGGCTTCATCGCCACCGGTGAAGATGACAACCAGAAGATCCTCGACCGGCTGAACGCGCGCATCAAGCCGACCGACCTGTTCCGCTATGGGCTGATCCCGGAATTCGCCGGCCGGCTGCCGATCGTCGCGCGCGTCCGGCCGCTCACGCGCGAGATGATGGTGCGCATCATGACCGAGCCGCAGAACGCGCTCTACAAGCAGTTTCGCGCCATCTTCGCCGCCGATGGGGTGGAACTGACGATCGCGCCGCAGGTGTTCGAGCAGATCGCCGACCTGGCGATGGAATACAAGGCCGGCGCGCGCTCCCTGCGCGGCATCTTCGAGGAGATGCTGATGCCGGCGCTCTATCTCGTGCCCGACCATCCGGAAGTGAAGCAGGTGGTCTTCACGTCGCTGTTCGACGAGCCGCGCTATCTGGGCAGTCAGCCGGGGTAGGTCAAGCCAGCGCCGCCGCGACGATCTGCTGCGCCTCGGCAACGATGCGTTGCAGGTGTTCGGCGGAGACGAAGCTCTCGGCGTAGAGCTTGTAGATATCTTCGGTGCCGGAGGGGCGGGCGGCGAACCAGCCGTTCGCCGTCGTGACTTTCAGGCCGCCGATCGGCGCGTCGTTGCCCGGCGCGCGCGTGAGCTTCGCGGCGATCGATTCATTGGCGAGCGTGGTCGCCGTCACGCGTTCGGGGGCGAGGTTCTTGAAGGCGGCTTTCTGCGCGGGTGTCACCGGCGTGTCGATGCGGATGTAATGCGGCGCGCCGTAGCGCGCGGCGAGTTGCTCGTAATAGCGGCCGGGGTCGGCGCCGGTCACTGCAGTGATCTCGGCGGCCAAGAGGCCGAGCAGAATGCCATCCTTGTCGGTGACCCAGGCCGTGCCGTCCTTCTTGAGGAAACTCGCGCCGGCACTCTCCTCGCCGCCAAAGAGAATCGTGCCGTCCTTCAGCCCTTGCGCGAACCACTTGAAGCCGACCGGCACTTCGAGCAGCCTGCGGCCGCGGCCTTGCACGACGCGGTCGATCAGGCTGGAGGAGACGAGCGTCTTGCCGATCGCGGCATCATGCGACCACTGCGGTCGGTGTGAAAGCAGGTAGTCGATCGCCACGGCCAGATAATGGTTCGGGTTCATCAGCCCCTGCGAGGGCGTGACGATGCCGTGGCGGTCGACGTCGGCATCGTTGCCCCAGGCGATGTCGAACTTGTCTTTCAGGCCGACGAGGCTGGCCATCGCATAGGGGCTCGAGCAGTCCATGCGGATCTTGCCGTCGTGGTCGAGCGTCATGAAGCCGAAAGCCGGATCGACCTTCGGATTGACCACCGTGAGGTCGAGACCGTAATGCTGCGCGATCTTCGCCCAGTAATGCACCGCCGCGCCGCCCATCGGATCGACGCCAATGCGCAGCTTCGCCTGGCGGATCGCGTCCATGTCGATCGCCTCGCCCAAGGCTTCGATGTAGGGCGTCATCAGGTCGACGGCCTGCACGTTCGGCGCGGCGAGCGCTTGCGCATAAGGCAGGCGCTTCACGCCGCGATTGCCCTCGGCCATCAGCGCGTTGGCGCGGCTTTCGATCCAGCCGGTTACGTCGGTGTCGGCCGGCCCGCCGTGCGGCGGGTTGTATTTGATGCCGCCGTCACGCGGCGGGTTGTGCGAGGGGGTAATCACGATTCCATCCGCGATACCGTCCGCCGTGCCGTCCCCATGAGGTTGAGCGGGCCGGCGAGTGCCGTCCCGCGTGCGCCGACTTTCATTGTGGGCGAGGATCGCGCGCGAGATCGCCGGCGTCGGCGTGAAGCCGCCGTCTTTCTGGTAATGCACCATCACGCCGTTGGCGGCGAGCACCTCGATCACGTTCCGCTGTGCCGGCGCGGATAGCGCGTGCGTGTCCATGCCGAGGAACAAGGGGCCGCTGATCCCCGCCTGCGCGCGATATTCGGCGACGGCCTGACTGATCGCGAGGATGTGCGCTTCGTTGAAGCTGCCATTCAAGGCGGTGCCGCGATGGCCGCTGGTGCCGAAGGCGACCGGTTGCGTCGCCGGGCCGTGGTAGGCGGCGAGCAGCGCGGGAATGTCGGTGAGCGCGTCGGCGGGCGCAGGCTTACCGGCGAGCGGGTGGGGCATGATGTCCTCCTCTGATGTCATGTAGTTCGGCGCGGTGGGCGACTAATCCATTCTGGCGTAACCCGCTTCGCGTTGGCTGCGGATCGCCAATACGAAAACGGTGTCGATTTCCGCGATGTAACGATACAGAGCGAGATAGCCATGGCTGCGTCGGCCAATGACGAGCTCGCGCTTGCCATTCTCGACGGGGCGACCGATCAGCGGGTTCGTTTCCAGCACATCGATGGCGGCGATGATCTCGTGGAGGCGCTGCGCCGGCTGGCGGACTTCGTATCGGGCCAGATGTTCGAGGATGCGCTCGAAGTCGTCGGCAACTTCCGGTGCGAGCTCGATGCGCGCCATCCTCAGCGCGCCAACTTCCGTGCTGTAGGGCGTCGCGCCGGCTTGCCAGCCAGCCTTTCCTCGAGATAGCCGCGCATTTCGTGCCAGGAAAGCGTCTTGCCGCTGGCGATGATTTCGGCATAGCGCGCTTCGGCGAGGGCGTCGAACGCGGCACGCTGCTCTTCGCGTGCCGTCTTTTCCGCGACGGCATCGAGGATGAAGCCATGCGGCGTGGTGCCCGCGCGTCGGGCCGCAGCCGCGACGCGGGCTTTGAGCTCTTCAGAAAGGCGGATGGTGGTGGTAGGCATGGCAAGCCTCGAAGTGAAAGTGCGAGAAAATTGCCATTACTGTAGCACAGCTGTGCTATGGCGTCATGCCGTCCCGCCAGCGCCGATTTTCAAACATGGATCGCCTGCCCGAGCGCCCTTAGCGCCGTCTCTTGCACCGCTTCGCCCAAGGTCGGGTGCGCGTGGATCGTGTGGGCGACGTCTTCGAGGCAGGCACCCATCTCGAGCGATTGCGCGAAGGCCGCCGCGAGCTCGGCGACCCCACGCCCGACGGCTTGCCAGCCGAGGATCAGGTGGTTGTCGCGCCGCGCGACGACGCGCACGAAGCCGCTCGACGACTCGAGCGTGAGCGACCGGCCGTTGGCGGCGAAGGGGAAGTGGGCGTGAATGATGTCGAGGCCGGCCGCTTCCGCCTCGTGGGGCGAGAGGCCGACGACGACGATTTCGGGGTCGGTGTAGCAGACCGCCGGGATGGCGGCCGGCACGAATTCGCGCCGCTTGCCGGCGATGAGTTCGGCGACCATTTCGCCCTGCGCCATCGCGCGGTGGGCGAGCATCGGCTCGCCGGTGAGATCGCCGATCGCCCAGACGTTGCGCATCGAAGTGCGGCACTGGCTGTCGATCTGCACGGCATTGCCGTTCATCGTCAGGCCCAGGGTTTCGAGTCCCCAGCCTTCCGTGCGCGGCTTGCGACCAACGGCGACCAGCACGCGGTCGGCGGGCAGTTCGCGTTCCTCGCCGGCGAGGTTGCGGATGCGCACCGCGTTGCCGGCGGCATTGAGGCCACGCACCGTGCAGCCGGTGTGCGCCTCGATGCCAAGCTGACGCAGCGACGCGGCGACCGGTTTGGTGAGCTCTTCGTCGTAGGCGGGCAGGAGGCGCGGCTGCGCTTCGACGATGGCGACTTCGACGCCGAGCTTGCGATAGACGATGCCCAGTTCGAGGCCGATGTAGCCGGCGCCGACGACGACCAGCCGTTTCGGCAGCGTGGCCGGCGAGAGCGCCTCGGTCGAGGAGATGACGTTGCCGCCGAAAGGCAGATTGGGTAGCGCCGTCGCCACCGAGCCGGTCGCGAGCAAGAGGTGCTCGCAGTGGATGCGCCACGGGTCGCCGCCATCGGCGGGCTTCACTTCGACCGTCTTGCCGTCGACGATGCGCGCGAAGCCCTTGATGACGCGTGCGCCGGCTTTTTTCAGCAGCAGCGCGACGCCGCTCGTGAGCTTCGCCACGACGCCGTCCTTCCATTGCACGGTTTTGGCGATGTCGATGACTGGCGACTGCACCGAGATGCCGAGTGGCGAGTTGGCGGCAAAGTGACGCGTCTTGTCGAACTCGTCGGCGACGTGGATCAGCGCCTTCGAGGGGATGCAGCCGACGTTGAGGCAGGTGCCGCCCAAGCTTTCGCCCTCGATCAGCACGGTGGCGATGCCCAGTTGCGCGGCGCGGATCGCGGCGACATAGCCGCCGGGGCCGCCGCCGAGGATGAGCAGGGTCGTCGATTCGGTCAGCATGGCTTACTCCACGAGCAAAGAGGCGGGGGCTTCGAGATAGCCGCGCACGCGCTGGATGAAGCGCGCCGCGTCCATGCCATCGACGACGCGATGATCGAAGGACGAGGAGAGGTTCATCATCTGGCGGGGGACGATCTGGCCGTTTTTGATCACCGGCCGCTCGACCATGCGGTTGACGCCGACGATGGCGACCTCGGGCCAGTTGATCACCGGCGTCGAGACGATGCCGCCCAAGGCGCCGAGGCTGGTGAGCGTGATCGTCGAGCCGGTGAGCTCCTCGCGCGTGGCCTTGCCGGTGCGCGCAGCGTCGGCCAGGCGCGCGATCTCGGCAGCCATCTGCCAGAAATCGAGCGCCTCGGCATGGCGCAGCACCGGCACCATGAGCCCGCCCTCGGTCTGCGTGGCGATGCCTAAGTGCACCGCGCCATAGCGCGTGACGACATCGGCCTCGTCATCAAAGCGCGCATTGACCTGCGGGAATTCGCGCACCGCCAGCACGATGGCGCGGATTAGAAAAGGCAGCAGCGTGAGTTTGCCGCGCGACTCCGCATAGTTGGCATTGAGTTGCTGGCGCAGCGCCTCGCAGTCGGTCATGTCGATTTCCTCGACATAGGCGAAGTGCGGGATGTGCTGCTTGGCTTCGCGCATCTTCTGCGCGATCTTGCGGCGCAGGCCGATGACCGGGATCGTCTCCTCCCAGTCGATGCGCGCGCGCTGCGGGGCGGGGGTGGCCGCGCCCTGGCGGCCGGCAATGTAGGCGTCGATGTCCTCGCGCAGGATGCGCCCGGCCGGGCCGGAGCCCTGGACGAATCTGAGATCGATGCCGCGATCCCACGCGTAGCGACGCACGGCAGGCGAGGCCAGCGGCTTCTCGCCGGGCTGCCGAGCCGGTGCAGGTGTGGGAATGTGCCGTCCCACCAGCGCCGACTTTTGCGGCGGAGGAGGCGGGAGTTCGGTAGCCGCGGGCTTGGGTGGCGCAGCGGGAACGGGTTTCGGCTCGGGCGGCGCTGCCGGCGCGGGCGCGGCGGCGCCCTCCTTGAGATTGCCTTCGCCCGCGACTTCGAGGCGGATCAGCTCCGTGCCGACCTGCATCACGTCGCCCGCCTTGCCGCCGAGTGCGATCACCTTGCCCGCCACCGGCGAGGGAATTTCGACGGTGGCCTTGTCGGTCATCACGTCGGCGAGCGGCTGGTCCTCGACCACCATGTCGCCGACCTTGACGTTCCATGCCGCGAGTTCGACTTCGGCGATGCCTTCGCCGATGTCCGGCATCTTGATCACGTAAATGCCCATGTCCTCAGCCCTCCAGCGCGCGCCTGAAACCCTCGGCGACCCGTTGCGGCCCCGGGAAGTAATCCCACTCCTGCGCGTGCGGGTAGGGCGTGTCCCAGCCGGTGACGCGCACGATCGGCGCTTCGAGGTGGTAGAAGCAGTGTTCCTGCACCAGTGCGGCGAGCTCGGCGCCGAAGCCGCTGGTGCGCGTCGCCTCATGGACGACGACGCAGCGGCCGGTCTTCTTCACCGAGGCGACGACGGTGTCGAGGTCGAGCGGCCAGAGGCTGCGTAGATCGATGATCTCGGCGTCGATGCCGCTCTCAATGGCCGCGCATTCGGCGACATGCACCATCGTGCCGTAGGTCAGCGCCGTGAGCTGCGTGCCCGGGCGATGGACGGCGGCCGAATCGAGCGGCACGGTGTAGTGGCCCTCGGGCACCTCGCCCTTCGGATGCTTCGACCAGGGCGTGACCGGCCGGTCGTGATGGCCATCGAACGGGCCGTTGTAGAGGCGTTTCGGCTCGAGGAAGATCACCGGATCGTTGCATTCGATCGATGCGATCAACAGGCCCTTCGCGTCATACGGGTTCGATGGCATCACGGTGCGCAGGCCGCAGACGTGCGTGAAGAACGCCTCGGGACTCTGGCTGTGCGTCTGGCCGCCGTAGATGCCGCCGCCGCAGGGCATGCGGATCGTCAATGGGGCGATGAACTCGCCGGCCGAGCGGTAGCGCAGGCGCGCCGCTTCCGAGACGATCTGGTCGATCGCCGGATAGACGTAGTCGGCGAACTGGATCTCGACCACCGGGCGCAGCCCATAGGCGCCCATGCCGATCGCGGCGCCGACGATGCCGCTCTCCGAGATCGGCGCGTCGAACACGCGCGACTTACCATACTTTTGCTGCAGCCCCTCGGTGCAGCGGAACACGCCGCCGAAATAACCGACATCCTCGCCAAAGATCACGACGTTCTCATCACGCTCGAGCATCACGTCCATCGCCGAGCGCAGGGCCTGGATCATCGACATCGTCGCCATGATCAGACCCCCAGTTCCTGGCGCTGGCGCACGAGGTGCGCCGGCATCGTCTCATAGACGTCGGTGAACATGTCGGCGGCGCTATGCACCTGGCCGTCGGCGAGCGTGCCGTAGCGTTCGGCCTCTTTCTGCGCGGCGGCGATCTCGGCTTCGAGTTCCTGCTGCAAGGCGGCGTGACGTTCTTCGGACCATTCACCGCGTTTGATCAGATGCTGCTTCAGGCGCGCGATCGGGTCGCCGAGCGGGAAGTGCTCCCAGTCGTCGGCGGGGCGGTACTTGGTCGGGTCGTCCGAGGTCGAATGCGCGCCGGCGCGGTAGGTGACCCATTCGATCAGCGTCGGGCCGAAATTGCCGCGCGCGCGTTCGGCGGCCCAGCGCGAGGCGGCATAGACGGCGAGGAAATCGTTGCCATCGACCCTGAGCGAGGCGATGCCGGCGCCGATGCCGCGCGCGGCGAAGGTGGTGCCCTCGCCGCCGGCGATCGCCTCGAAGGTCGAGATCGCCCACTGGTTATTGACGACATTGAGGATCACCGGCGCGCGATAGACATGGGCGAAGATCAGCGCGGCATGGAAGTCGGATTCGGCGGTCGAGCCGTCGCCGATCCAGCCCGAGGCGATCTTCGTGTCGCCCTTGATCGCCGAGGCCATCGCCCAGCCCACGGCCTGCGGATACTGGGTGGCGAGGTTGCCCGAGATGCTGAAGAAGCCGTATTTGCGGAAGGAATAGAGCACCGGCAGCTGGCGGCCCTTCATCGGATCGCGCTCGTTCGAGAAGAGCTGGCACATGATGTCGACGAGCGGCGCGCCGCGCGCCATCAAGAGGCCCTGCTGGCGGTAGGTCGGGAAGGTCATGTCGTCCGGCTCGAGCGCCAGCGCGTGGGCGACGGCGATGGCCTCCTCGCCGAGGCACTGCATGTAGAACGAGAGCTTCTTCTGGCGCTGGGCGATCAGCATGCGCGCATCGAAAATACGCGTCTTGAGCATCGTGCGCAAGCCGAAACGCAGCTCGTCCGGCGTGAGTTCCGGCACCCAGGGGCCGACGGCGTTGCCCTCGTCGTCGAGCACGCGCACCAGCGCGAAGGCCAGATCGCTCGTGTCGTAGGGCGGGGTGTCGATCGGCGGGCGGCGTACGCTGCCGGCCGGGGAGACGTGCAGGTAGGAAAAGTCGGTGTGCTGGCCCGGCCGTCCGGTGGGCTCGGGCACGTGGAGCCGCAAAGGTGCCAAAGGTGCGCTCGCGCTCATATCGCTCCTCGCTCGATTGTGTCGTGCGTTGTCGTGATGGGCGGCGCTGGCGGGTAAGCCCGTGCCGACCGGTTGGTGCAGTGCGGAGGGGGTTGCCTTCCAGACCGCTTATGCGAAGTATCGCGCAATTAGCCCCTGCGCGTCAAAACGATGCAATGCTTCGCGGAACGACGTCCGCGTAACGCCGGATGACTTCGGCGTTACGCGGGCATGCGCTGTCTTCTGGACCGAGCCGCGTCGTGGCGGCTTCAGTCGCTCAAGGTGTCCATCATGTCGATCATGAACTCGGCTTCTTCACGATCCAACGGTTGCCACCCCGTCAGGCCGATCTCGGCCAGAAGCTTTTGCTTATCGCTGTCGTCGTTTTGCGCCACCAGCAAGGACTGGATGCGGCCGGCCAGTTCCCTCTGGCGAGGGGAGCACAACAGCAAGTGATGCAGCACATGGATTTGGCTGCGCAGCAGCACCCGCAGTTGCTTTCGCACCATCGCGGAGAGATCGTCATAGGCGCGAGCGTTGAAGAAACCGACATCCGCCTTGCCGTTGAGGACCGATTTGGCCACCAGCACATAGTTGTCGCATGACACCATCTGCTCGGGCGTGATCGTCAGGTCGGCAGGTTCGAGCATGATGCGGCAGATCATGTCGATCTCGGGGTCACCGGCGGAGGCCACCTTGATTCCGGCAGGCAAGTCCTCGATGCGCTGATGCGGGGATTCGGCACTGACTGCGAGCACCGCCTCGTCGGATTGGCTGAGGGGCCGAGCCACCGGCAGAAAGCCTTTTTCGCGCAGCAGCAGGGCGGCATCGTACGGGTTCGCGTAGATCAAGTCGATTTCATCCCGCGACAAGGCCTGCCGACAGGCGGTGAAATCTTCGAAGACGCGAAAATGACAGCGTTGGCCGAGCCGTTTCTGCAGCCAGACATTGAATGTGAACCAGCCGGGCAGGTATTTGATGTTGATATCCGGGCTGACGGTTATCTGCAGCGCCCGCTCGTTTGCGTTCGTCATGTCACACTACCCCGTTCCTCGGCCAGCAGGCGCGCATAGAGTGCGGCCGCTTCCTGCACTTTGCGGCGTGATGGCTTGCGCCTCACCGACGTATAGCCGACGATCTTGCCATCGCGGACATTGGGCACGACAGTGGCATACACCCAGTAGAAGGCGCCGTCCTTGCGCAGGTTCTTGACGTAACCATGCCATTTGCGGCCTTGTGTGATCGTGTCCCATAGATCCTTGAAGCCGGCCTTGGGCATGTCGGGGTGACGCAGGATGTAGTGCTGCTCGCCGATCAGCTCCTCAGCGCTGTAGCCCGACATGTCGACGAAAGACTGGTTGGCGTGGGTGATCACGCCCGTCGGATCGGTTCGTGAGACGATCAGCTTTCCCTCGGGAAAGGGTTCCTCGCGTTGCGTCACGAGCACGCGGCGACGGAAGCCGTCGTAATAAACGAGTTCATGTTCTGCGTAAGGCAGGCCGCCCACGTCATCAGGCATCATATCTCTCATGACGGAGACTCCGGAAGACCATGGGTCATAACAGCTTGGCGATGTTTTCGGCGGCGCGGCGGGCGTCGAGGAAGATCAGACCAAGTTTTGCACCGGCGCGTGCGACCACCGAAAGTACGGCATCCTCGCCGGCATGGATCATCAGGATGTAGCCATCCTTGCCCTTGACCATGACCTGTTCGAGCGCGCCGCAACCGAGCTCGGAGGCGCTGCGGTCGCCCAGAGTCAGCATTGCGGCATTCATCGCGCCGACACGGTCCTCGTCGAGGTTGGACGGCAACAGACTGGCGATCATCAGGCCATCCGTGGATACGACCGCCGACCCGATGATGTCGGCCGAGCTGCCATTCAGATCACTGAGCACTGCACGCAACATTTCCTCACGCATAGCTATCCCTCGTCGAAAAAAAGAAAAGAAGGTTCACCCGTAACGCCGCATCAACCACCAGGCGAGATCGAGAAATCCGGACACGTTGAAGTTCGGCTGACCGGCAACGACCATCGTGATGATCTGATGACCCACATGCAGCGGCCAGAAGCCGAGCATGCCATTGGCCGAGGCATCCACGACCCCCCAGCCGCCACGTTCGAGGCGTAGGTTGTCGTTGAGCAACGGCCCGAAGCGCTGCTGCATGGCAACGAGCGTCGCGGCAAGCCCCGCAAGCTCTTCCACCGCTTCATGGGCGAAGCCTGTCGAGGCGATCACCAGACCTTGCGCGTCGGCGAGAACGCCTTTGCCCTGCGATGAAATCCGCTGCAACAGCAACGGTACCTCACGCTCCATGTTCAGTTCCGGGCTCTTGCGACGGATTTCTTCGCCGGTCAGATAGCCCAGCTCCTGAAGACGGTGGAGAAGTTCCAGTTTTTCCTGTTCGTTGTCGATGCGCTCGATGAGCGAAAGCACCTCGTCGCCCAGTGGCGGAGTTTCCGGCAGCTGCAGCAACCGCTGCAGCACTTTGGAAGCCAGATCCCTTCCGCCGGGACCGGCGAGCAGGGCCCGGTATGCGCCTGCCGGGGTGACATGCACATAGAGTGGGAGGTCGAGATTCAAGCGGTAGGTGGCCATTTGGAGTGCAGGTCTGGTTCGAAAACGAGCGCGTGGATGAGGCGGCGCATATCGTCGCGATTGCGCGCGTCGATGGGCAATACGGGCGAATCGAGCCCGCGCTGCTGCAGCATGGCCCGATAGCCGGAGAAAGCCGCCGGAGCACCATCGCCATGGAAGTTGACCCCGACCGCCAAGCGAGTCTGTTGCGGAAGGGCCTGATACCAATCGAGGAAAAAGGCGAGGTCATCCAAGGGCGTGCGGCGCGAATGATCGACCAGGATGGCGAGCCCCGTCAGGCCCTGCTGGAGGATTTCCCACATGAAATCGAAGCGCTGCTGGCCGGGCGCGCCATAAAGATGCACCCGCAGATCGTCTTTCAGAGTGACCACGCCATAATCGAGTGCCACCGTCGTCTGCGGCTTGCGAAAGCGCGTCATGTCGCTGACCTTGACGTCGGTATTGACGATTTCCTTGTCGCTGAGGACCGATACGGCCGTAGTCTTGCCCGCTCCCACGGGGCCGACGAACAATACCTTGTGCTGTCCCTTATTCTTCATATTCCGCCCTGGGATCGATCGACACGAGCAACGCCTCGATCAGCATCGCCATGTCCTTGCGGTTGCGCGCATCCACTTCGAAGACGGGGGGCGGAATGGCGTGACCACTGTCGCGGATCAGGCGTACGTAATCATCGAGATCGGGGCTGGCACGCCGCTCCATGAAATTGATGCCCACGACCATCTTCGTGTTTTTCAACAGGGCCGAGAAGCGGCCCAGATAAAAGGCGAGATCATCGAGAGGAGCGCGGCGCGAATGGTCGATCAGGATGACCAGTCCCAGAGCGCCCTTTTGCAGGATTTCCCACATGAAATCGAAACGCTCCTGACCGGGTGCGCCGAAGAGATGGACTCGCTCGCCTTCGCCGAGATTCATGATGCCGTAATCCATGGCGACGGTCGTGTTCGCTTTCAGCGTCTTCGTCATGTCGCTGGCGGCCTGATCCGTGCTGATGCACCCCGTGTCGCTGAGTGCCGACACGGCCGTCGTCTTGCCGGCGCCCACCGGGCCGACGAAGAGGATCTTGTAATCCCGTGAGAGCTTCCGTGGTTGATAGGAAAAGCCACGGGTACGAGCCGGGGCGACACCAGGAGAAATTTTGCCGATCCGCTGCAATACGCTTTGCGCGGACTGGGGACGCTGGGTCGCGTCGAGCTTGAGCATCCAGTCGACGAGACTCAGCAGGTTCGGCGAAAACCTGTTTTTCAGCAGGATCGCGGCCGGAACCAACGGGTCGCTCAAGCCTTTTTCGAGCGCGCGCTGACGCGCCAGGCTGTCGGGGGGGCGTTCGAGCGACAGGGCGCGATAAAGCGTGGCGCCCAAGGCATACAGATCGGACCAGGGCCCCTGCTCGGCATCTTCGTAATACTGCTCGAGCGGCGCATAGCCTGGCGTCAGTGCCATATGGCTGACATTGCCGGCGGTGCCGAATTCCATGCGTGCGGCGCCGAAGTCGATCAATACCGCAGAACCGTTACGGCGCAGCATCACGTTTGCCGGCTTGATGTCGCGGTGCAGATATTTTTTCTCGTGCAGGCTGAGGAGGGCGGAGAGCAGTTGTCTGAGGAGGTTCCAGACGCCAGCGTCGTCCAGGGGTTGCCGCCGGCGCCGCAAATGCTCGGCCAGCGTTTCGCCCTCCTCGTAATCCATGACGTAATAAGCGGTCTCGTTGGCGGAGAAATAACGCGACACGGCGACGATATTGGGGTGACGCAGGCGGGCGAGAAGCCTTGCCTCGCTCAAGAACGCGTCGCGGCCGAATTGATAGACGGCGTGTTTTCCCTCGTCCGCTAGCACGACCCGCTGACCCTGGCGCGTCACCAGACCTTCCGGGAAGAATTCCTTGATCGCGACATGCTTTTTCAGCTGTGGATCATAGGCCAGATAGGTGAACCCGAAGCTGCCCCGGCCCAGCACGCGTTCGATACGGTATTCCTCCAGCATCGAGGCGCGAGGAAGTGAATCCGGCAAATGTTTCGCTTTCATGTCATCAGACGGCGCAGATAACCCGCGAACCTGCGCAGCATCGATCTTTCGACGGGAGGCTGCGGCATTTCCTCGCTGGCTTCGTTGACTTCGATGGGGCTCTCTGCGCCCTGTTTTGCTGGCACCAGCAATCGTGCGCTGTGGGCGCAGGCGCAAAAACCGACGACTTCCAGCGGCGCGATGCCGAGCCGTGTCGCGGCATACGTGATGGTCATGGGTTGACGAACGAACATCGCGGCCAGCCGCATGGC
Source organism: Rhodocyclaceae bacterium (assembly GCA_013388985.1). Taxonomy (GTDB): domain Bacteria; phylum Pseudomonadota; class Gammaproteobacteria; order Burkholderiales; family Rhodocyclaceae; genus Sulfuricystis. The sequence goes on along the minus strand of JACAEF010000022.1, from coordinate 98,327 downwards.
GTGGGCGGAGCCTCCCAGACGGGTCAGATTCGGCCAGCGGTGCAGGCAATACGGCATCCGGGGATCGAGTTCGATGGGCATGTGACCGCGATAGGTCCACTGGCCCATCTTCCATAAGAGGGACTCGATCGGCTGGCCGGTGTTCCCCGCCGCTTCGTCCCCCGGGCGGGGGAGCAATGTCACGGCGTCGGCCGGGATGGCCAGTGCCGCGAGCCTTTCGAGCAAGCCTTCGCTTTCGTGGAGTTCTACCCGCTTGCCGTCCGCGCTGACGATGAGCAGCAGTTCCCCGCGATAAAACAATGCGCACGGCCGGCGGGTTTCCTGGGCTTGGTTCACGGCGTGCCGGAGATGTCCCAGCAGGCGGCTATGACTGCTCATCCGCAACTTTTTCCACCAAGCCGGATCGAGTGCTTCCGTCTTTTGGGTGGCTCCGCTGCTGGCGGCTGTTTTGGCCGGTCTGAGCCGCAGCGTGATCGTCTGGGTATCGGGTTCGCTGTCCGGCAACGATTCGGCATGATCGCCCCCGCGCATCTCTTTCCGGCCGACCGCGGCCGTTGACGCTTCGTTCCGTTTTTCGGGAACGGGGGCGGAAGTCGCGGCGATCGGGTGTTGCGGGGCCGGCGTGCCGGCAATGTCAGGCGGCCGGGTAGCCTGGGCACCGGCATGAATGTCCTGGCGACGGTGGTGAGTCGCCGCACCGGTTCTGCCGTGGTGATGAGCAGGGGGTTCCTTGGCGCGCAGTATCTTCGCGGCCTTCGTCAGCGCGGCGAGAAATTCCTCGTGCCGCACCGGCTTGCGCAACGTGGTCAAGTGGCCTTCCACGGCCTCGCGGGTAGCGCTGATGGCGATGGAAATGCATTCGGGATGTCGTGCCTTGTAGTCGCGCCAGCTGTCGGTCGCTCCGGCTCCGTCGATATCGACCATGACGATCTGGGCCGTCTCGCCCAAGGAAACCGGAATGAACGGGTTGTCGCGGCGGGTGGCGAGCGCCATTTCGTAGGTCGTGCGCATGCGCTTGCTGACCCCGACGAAATCGATCTTGATCGGTCGCTCTGCGTGTGTCATGTCGTCAGGTCGCAGTGGGTTGAGCCATCGTCATCGCTGCTGCCGCCCACAAGTCGGCGATTTCCTGCGGCAGGTCCGGCAGACGGGAACGCATTGCGTCCAAGGCTGCGCGGTCGTTGGCGCGGCGATAGATCTCGAGCAGCAGTGTATGTGCCTCACGATCGCCAGGCGCTTGCAAGAGGTGGTTTTCGAGACAGTGCCGTGCTTCTGCGACCTGTCCGTTTTCGAGGAAGTCATGCGCTTCGCCGAGGGCATCGAGTGTGTCGTTTCCCTCCGCTCTGGGCTGCGCATCGCAAATAACGATGGGATGACTGGGAAAAAGCAGGTCGCCAGCGCTCGACGGCCCGGGCTGGCCGAGCGATTCCAGCCGTTGCAGCCGCGCTTCGCCCAACACCGCGGCGCATTCACGCAGCACGTGGGCGCGTAAGCCCTGTCCCTTGCCGGCAAGGACCTGAAACAGCGCCTTGCAGGCCTCGAACGTGGCATCCGCATCGGCGAGCGCGCGGGCAAGGAAAATACAGCGAACATGGCTGACGAGATCACGCGGATGACGCCCCAAACGATACTTGAACGATTCCAGCAACCGTTTCAATTGGGACCTGTGCAACCTCACCGGAAAAAGATGCCCGGCGTAGTCATGGAAGGCGGGGTCCCAGGCAGCATCGAGCGCGTCGAATTTTCCCGGCGAGGCGTATGCATCGCCCTCCACCTGCACGAGCGGGTGTTCGTTGGGTTCGGCCTCTGGTATCACGGGACCCTGCCGTAAGCTGAGAAGCGTCATAAAGACCACATCATAATAGTGGAATAAATCGACGATGGCAAAGGAAATGAAGGGTAAAACGACTCCTTCCTTTCGCATCGTCGTGCGCGCCGCTGTGTTGAAGGGGGCTCATGCCAGAAACCGCCGTCGCGCCAGACGGATCGCAACCCAGAACGCCACGAGAGTGATGGCCGTCAGAACGGCGATGTTCAGCAGCGGATGGGCGGGTTGCTGGCCGAAGATCAAGGGTCGGATCAGCGCCACCGAGTGCGTGAGCGGCAGCCAGGCGGAGATGGCCTGGATGAATGCCGGCAGCTGGTCGACCGGGAAGAACACGCCGCTGACCAATGTCATCGGCGTGATGAACAGCGTGAAGTAATACATGAAGAAATCGAACGACGGCGAGAGCGCGGTGATGATCAGGCCGAGCGCCGCGAAACACAGGCCGGTGAGGAAGATCGCCGGCAGCGCCCAGTACGCGAGCGGTCCGGCAACAAAGCCGAGCGCCCAGATCACCGCGAGGATCGCCACGCCGGAGAGGCTGGCCTTCGCGGCGGCCCACAGGCATTCGCCGGCGAGCACGTCGTCGAGCAGCAGTGGCGCATTGATGATCGCTTCCCAGGTGCGCTGCACCTGCATGCGCGAGAACGCGGAATAGAGCGCCTCGAAGGAGGCGGCGTTCATCGTCGAGGCGCACACCGTGCCGGCGGCGAGGAAGGCGATGTAGGGCATGCCCTCGATCGGCGGCAACAGGCCGCCGAGGCCATAACCGAGACCGAACAGGTAGATCATCGGATCGGCGAGGTTGCCGAGGATCGAGGGCAGCGCGAGCTTTCGCCACACCAGCAGGTTGCGGCGGAAGACCGAGAGCGCGCGCCAGGAGAGGACGGGGAACCGGGTATCCATCAGTCGCGTAATTCGTGGCCGGTGAGCTTCAGGAACACGTCTTCGAGATTCGCGGGACGCAGCGGATCGGGGGAGACCGGCACATGGGCCTCGATCAGCGCACGCGGCGTGCCCTCGGCGATGCTGCGGCCGTGATCCATGATCAGGAGCCGGTCGCACAGGCGCTCGGCCTCCTCCATGAAATGCGTGGTGAGCAGGATGGTCTTGCCCTGTGCGAGGAGCTCGCGCAGGCGCTCCCAGATCAGGTGGCGCGCCTGCGGGTCCAGCCCCGTGGTCGGCTCGTCGAGCACCAGCAGTTCGGGATCGTTGATCAGCGCCCGGGCGAGGGTCAGGCGTCGCTTCATGCCGCCGGAGAGCGTGCGGATGTTGCCGCGCTCCTTGCCAGCCAAGCCGGCGAATTCGAGCAGCGCGGGAATGCGCGCTTTCAGCGTGACATCGGAGATGCCGAAATAGCGGCCATAGACGAGCAGGTTCTCGGCAAGGCTGAAATCGGGGTCGAGGTTGTCGAACTGCGGCACGACGCCGATGCGCATGCGCGCCTCGCGGCCAGAGGGTGGCACCGGCAGGCCGAGCACGCGGATCGTGCCGCCGTCGGGCACGGTCAGGCCGAGACAGCAGCGCAAGGTCGTCGTCTTGCCGGCGCCGTTGGGGCCGAGCAGACCGAAACACTCACCGCGTTCGATGGCGAACGACAGGCCATCCACCGCGGGCTGGTCGCCGTAGAGCTTGACGAGGCGATCGACGACGAGCGGCTTGTCAGGGAGGGACATTGGATCGGATAACATCGCGGCCATGGAATACGCCATTTTGCCCGTAACGCCTTTCGAACAGAACTGCAGCCTGCTCTGGGAACCGGCCACGCGCCATGCGGCGGTGGTCGATCCGGGCGGGGACGTGGCGGACATCCTGGCGGAAATCGCCGCGCGCGACCTGAAGGTGGAGAGGATTCTGCTGACGCACGGCCATATCGACCACGTCGGCGGCGCGGCGGCGCTCGCCACCCGCCTGGGCGTGCCGATCGAAGGGCCGCAGCGCGAGGAGGCCTTCTGGCTCGATGCGCTGCCCGAACAGTGCCGCATGTTCGGCTTTCCGGCCACGCCGGCGCTCGTGCCCGATCGCTGGCTCGAAGACGGCGATGTGGTGAAAGTGGGCGGGCTCGTCCTCGACGTGCTGCACACGCCCGGCCATACGCCGGGCCATGTCTGCTACATCCACCGGCCATCGAAGCTGGCGATCGTCGGCGATGTGCTGTTCGCCGGCTCGATCGGCCGCACGGACTTTCCGCGTGGCGATCACGCGGCGCTGATCCACTCGATCCGCGCGAAGCTGTTTGCGCTCGGCGACGATTACGCCTTCATCCCAGGTCATGGGCCGATGTCGACCTTCGGCGACGAGCGGCGCAGCAATCCGTTCGTCGCCGACTGACCGGGTTATTTTTTCAGCGCGTCGCGGATCTCGCGCAGCAGCACGATGTCTTCCGGTGTGGGCGGCGGTGCGGGGGGCGCGGCGGCTTCCTCGCGCTTCAGACGGTTGATCTGCTTGACCATCACGAAGATGATGAAGGCGAGGATCAGGAAGTTGAGCAGCACGGTGAGGAAGCTGCCGTAGGCGAACACCGGCACGCCGGCTTTTTTCACCTCGGCGAGCGTCATTGCGACTCCGGGCGGCACTTCCTTCAAGGGGATGAAGTAGTTGCTGAAATCCAGCCCGCCGACGACACGGCCGACGAGCGGCATGATCAGATCGCCGACCACCGAATCGACGATCTTGCCGAAGGCGCCGCCGATGATCACGCCGACGGCCAGATCCATGACGTTGCCCTTGATCGCGAATTCACGGAACTCCTTGAAGAAGCCGCCCATTTTCACCTCCTCGCGGTTGTCGAGCTGGCAATATATCAAAGATGGATATGTTCCCGTCGGCCGGCAAAACGATTATCATGAAGCGATGCCACTCGATCCCATCAGCGCCGCGATCATCGGTTCCGCCATCGGCTCGGCCGTCGAATCGGCCTTGACCCCCTCCGTGCCGCCCCCGGCCACCGGGCTGGTGCGCCATCTGCCCCTGGAGGCGAAGCGAGGCGTGATGGGTACGCCCGCCAACGGCCAGGTGCAGATCGACGGTCAGACCTATCCGCTCTCGCCCGGCGTCGTGATCCGCAACGAATACAACATGACGATTCCGCCGATGATGGTCGTCGGGCCCGCCTTGGTGCGCTACCAGACCGATGGTCTCGGCGCCGTGCAGCGGGTCTGGATCCTCTCCCCGGCGGAAGCCGCGCTGGCCGATAACCGCTGAGCGGAAAAATTCGGCGCTGGCGGCACGGCACGCGTGAAAACCAAAAGCCTTTCCGTCGAACTGCAGCCGCTCGACAACGTCCGGCTGGCGAATCTCTGCGGCGCGCTCGATGAAAACCTGCGCCAGATCGAGCTGGCCTTCGACGTCCTGCTGACGCGCCGCGGCGAACATTGCCGGATCAGCGGCGAACCTGCCCAGGCGCGGCTCGCGGCGGCGGCGCTGCGCCATTTCTATGCACTGGCGGCCACGCCCTTGTCGGTCGACGACATCCAGCTCGGCCTGATCGAGCTGCGAAACCGCGGCGAGATTCCGCAACCCGCCGCCGGCCTGCTGACGAGAAAGCCCGATCTGCATGGCCGCACGCCGCATCAGGTCGAGTATCTGAAGAACATCCAGGAACACGACATCACCTTCGGCATCGGGCCGGCGGGCACCGGCAAGACCTATCTGGCCGTCGCCAGCGCGGTCGATGCCTTCGAACGCGAGCTGGTGCAGCGCATCGTGCTCACCCGGCCGGCGGTCGAAGCCGGCGAGCGTCTGGGCTTTTTGCCTGGCGATCTGGCGCAGAAAGTTGATCCTTATCTGCGGCCGCTCTACGATGCGCTCTACGACCTGATGGGCTTCGACAAGGTCTCGCGCCTGTTCGAGAAGCAGGCGATCGAGGTCGCTCCCTTGGCCTACATGCGCGGGCGCACTCTCAACCATGCCTTCATCATTCTCGACGAGGCGCAGAACACCACGCCCGAGCAGATGAAGATGTTCCTGACGCGCATCGGCATCGGCACCAAGGCCGTGATCACCGGCGACGTGACGCAGATGGATCTGCCGAAAGGGCAGAAATCGGGCCTCGTCGAGGCGCGCCGTATCCTGGCGCAGGTGCGCGGCCTGGCGTTCACCGAATTCGATGCCTCCGATGTCGTACGCCATCCGCTGGTGGCGCGCATCGTCGCTGCCTATGAACGCGAACAGACCTGAGCTGCATCTCGCCGTGCAATACGCGGTCGCGGGCGAGGAGGTGCCGGATCGCGCGCAGGTGCGCCGCTGGGCGCGCGCGGCGCAGGAGATGCCGGTGACCGTCACGGTGCGCTTCGTCGATACGGCCGAGGGGCGACGCCTCAACCGCGCTTTCCGCGGCAAGGATTACGCGACCAACGTGCTCTCCTTCGTCTATGAAGACGAGCCGGTGATCGGCGATCTGGTGATCTGCCTGCCGGTGGTGCGGCGCGAAGCGAAAGAGCAGGGCAAGCCGTTCAGGGCGCACCTCGCCCACATGGTGGTGCATGGTATGCTTCATCTGCAGGGATACGACCACGAGACGAACGAGCGCGACGCGCTGCGCATGGAAGCGCGCGAGCGTGCGATCCTCGCCCGCTTCCGCATTCCCGATCCTTACCGCTGACCCATGGACCCTTCCCGAAGTCGCCCATCGTTGCTGGAACGCCTTTCGCTCTTGCTGCTCGGCGAGCCCGAAGACCGCGAGCAATTGTTGCAACTGCTGCGCAAGGCGCACGACCGCAACCTGATGGACGCCGACGCGCTGTCGATCATCGAGGGCGCGCTGGCGGTTTCGGAGATGCAGGTGCGCGACATCATGGTGCCGCGCGCGCAGATGGACGTCGTCTCGATCCACGACCCGCTGGAAAAGATCGTCGATTTCGCGCTCGACACCGCGCACTCGCGCTTTCCCGCGATCGGCGAGAGCAAGGATGACGTGATCGGCATCCTGCTCGCCAAGGACCTGCTGCGCCCCTTCGCCGGCCGCGAATTCGACCTGCGCGACAGCCTGCGGCCGGCGGTGTTCATCCCCGAATCGAAGCGCCTCAACGTGCTGCTCAGGGAATTCCGCGCCTCGCGCAACCACATGGCGATCGTCGTCGATGAATACGGCGGCGTCGCGGGCCTGGTCACCATCGAGGACGTACTCGAGCAGATCGTCGGCGACATCGAGGACGAATACGATTTCGACGAAACGGTGGGCAACATCGTGCTCGACAACGCCGGCCGCTACCGCGTCAAGGCGACCACCGAGATCGCCGACTTCAACGCCGCTTTCGACACGCATTTCTCCGACGAGGAGTTCGACACGGTCGGCGGCCTGGTGATCAAGCAGCTCGGCCGCTTGCCCAAGCGCAACGAGACGATCGTCATCGACGGGCTGCGCTTCCAGGTGCTGCGCGCCGACAGCCGGCGCGTGCACACCCTGCTGGTCGATCCGCAAAAGCGGCTGCCGCTCGATTCCGCCTCATGAGGCCAGCGCTGTTCGCGGCGGCGCTGGGAGCCACGACTATCCTCGGCTTCGCGCCGTTCGAGCTCTTCGCGCTGCCGGTATTCACGCTCGCGCTGCTGTTCCGGCTCTGGCAGCGCGCGCCCTCGGCCCGCGCGGCGGCAGGGCTGGGCTTCGCCTGGGGCCTGGGCTTCTTCCTCGCCGGCGTCTCATGGGTCTATGTCAGCCTCCATGATGTCGGCGGCATGGCGGCGCCGCTCGCCATCGCCGCCACCGTGCTGTTCTGCGCCTATCTCGCGCTGTTTCCTGCACTGGCGGGTTATCTGTCGTGCCGTCTCCGGGCGGGCGGCGGGACGGCAAGCGGCCGTCCCGCCAGCGCCGAATTTTGGCGGAACGCGCTCGCCTTGGCCGGTCTGTGGACGCTGTCGGAAGGCTTGCGCGGCTGGGCTTTCACCGGCTTTCCGTGGCTCGCGATCGGATATTCGGCCACGCCGCCGAATCCGCTCGCCGGCTTCGCGCCGGTGCTGGGGATTCACGGCATGAATTTTCTCGTCGCGCTCACCGCCGCCTTGTTCGCCTACGGCACGGCGAGTTGGGCGCGCACGACGGGCGTGCTGGTCGCAGTGGGCCTTCTCGCCGGCGTGGGGCAGCTCTTGCGCGGCATGGAGTGGACGCAGCCCGTCGGCGCGCCGTTCAAGGTGAGCCTGCTGCAGGGCGACATCCCGCAGAGCCTGAAATGGGTGCCGGAGAACCTGCCGTTATCGATCGACACCTACACGCGGCTGGCGCAGGAAAATCCCGCCCGGCTCACGGTGCTGCCGGAAACCTCGATTCCGCTGTTCTTCGACGACCTGCCACGCGAGGTGCTGGCCGCCTTGACGCAGCACGGCGACGCGCTCATCGGCATCGCGATCCGCCACCGCGACGGCGGCTATGTGAATGGCGCAGTCGCCGCCTCCTTACCGCCTGCGGAACATTCTTCGCCGTTGGGGTCGGCGGCTGGCGCCGCTCGCGGTCGCTACGCCCCCGCCTTCGGCGGGTCCCCCTCCGCTGCTCGCGACGTCATCCCCCGTGCCGTCCCGTCAGCGCCGACTTTGCAAAGTTATGCGAAACGCCATCTGGTGCCCTTCGGCGAATACGTGCCGCCGGGCTTCGGGTGGTTCTTCGCGCTCGTGCACATCCCGATGACCGACTTCTCGGCCGGGCCGCCGCGCCAGCGGCCACTCGAAATCGCCGGGCAGCGGGTCGCGCCGAACATCTGTTACGAAGACCTATTCGGCAACGAAATCATCGCTGCGCTGCCCGAAGCGACGCTGCTCGTCAATCTATCCAATACCGCCTGGTTCGGCCATTCGCTCGCCCAGCCGCAGCACTTGCAGATTTCCCGCATGCGCGCGCTCGAGACCGGCCGCATGATGCTGCGGGCGACGAACACCGGCATCACCGCGGCGATCGCGCCGGACGGCCGGGTGGTGGGCAGCCTGCCGCCTTTCACCCGCGGGGCGCTCGTCGTCGAGGCGCAGGGTTTCACCGGCGTCACACCCTATGTGCGCTGGGGCGATGCATTGGCTCTGTTACTTGCAATTGGCGCCATTTCGCCCGCCCTGTTGCAGGCTTATCGGCGGCGCAAGAGCCGTTAAAATTTGGCTTTCCGCGAAAAAATCCATGAAACCTACATTCCAACAAATCATCCTGCGCCTGCAGGACTTCTGGGACAAGCAGGGCTGCGCGCTCCTGCAGCCCTACGACATGGAAGTCGGCGCCGGCACCTCGCATACCGCCACCTTCCTGCGCGCGCTCGGTCCCGAGCCGTGGAAGGCTGCCTACGTGCAGCCCTCGCGCCGGCCCAAGGACGGCCGCTACGGCGAGAATCCGAACCGCATGCAGCACTACTACCAGTATCAAGTCGTGCTCAAGCCCGCGCCGGAGAACATCCTCGACCTGTATCTGGGTTCCTTGGAGGCGCTCGGCTTCGATCTGACGAAGAACGACGTGCGCTTCGTCGAGGACGACTGGGAGAACCCGACCCTCGGCGCCTGGGGCCTCGGTTGGGAAGTGTGGATGAACGGCATGGAGATCACGCAATTCACCTATTTCCAGCAGGTGGGCGGCATCGACGTGAAACCGATCACCGGCGAGATCACCTACGGGCTGGAACGCCTGGCGATGTATCTGCAGGGCGTCGAGAACGTCTTCGACCTCGTCTATGCGCCGGGCCTGAAATACAGCGACGTGTTCCACCAGAACGAGGTCGAGCAGTCGGCCTACAACTTCGAGCACAGCGACGTCGACTTCCTGCTCACCGCCTTTACCGCGCACGAGAAGCAGGCGAAATACCTGATGGAGCAAAAACTCGCGCTGCCGGCCTATGAACAGGTGCTCAAAGCCGCGCACACCTTCAACCTGCTCGACGCGCGCGGGGCGATCTCGGTGACCGAGCGCGCCGCCTACATCGGCCGCATCCGCAACCTGGCCCGTAGCGTCGCGCAGAGCTATCTCGAATCGCGCGCGCGGCTCGGCTTCCCGATGGCGCCGAAGGAACATGCCGCCGAAGTGCTGGCGAAGATGGAGAAAGCGGCATGACGACGAAGAATCTGCTCGTTGAACTGTTCGTCGAGGAGCTGCCGCCGAAGGCGCTGAAAAAACTCGGCGATGCCTTCGCCGCGACGCTGGCCGAAAAGCTCAGGGCCGCCGGGCTGGTCGATGAAACGACGCTCACGCCTTATGCTTCGCCGCGCCGTCTCGCGGTGCATCTGACGAATGTCGCCGCCAAGGCGGCCGACAAAGCCGTGCAGCAAAAACTCATGCCGGTCGCCGTCGGCCTCGACGTCCATGGCAACCCCACTCCCGCGCTACTCAAAAAGCTTGCCGCGCTGGGACATGATGCCTCGGTCGTGCCCTCGCTCAAGCGCCAGATGGATGGCAAGGCCGAGGCCCTGTTCCTCGACAGCGTCGTGCCCGGCGCCACTCTGCAGGAAGGCTTGCAGGCGGCGCTCGCAGCGGCGGTGGCTGCCCTGCCGATCCCGAAGGTGATGAGCTATCAGTTGCAGGATGGCTGGACCACCGTGCATTTCGTGCGGCCGGCGCACCGGCTGGTCGCCTTGCATGGCGCCGAGGTGGTGCCGGTGTCATTGCTGGGTCTCTCGGCCGGGCGCGAGACGCAGGGCCATCGCTTCGAGGCGAAGAAGAACCCCGTCGTCATCCGCGAGGCCGACGGCTACGCGCGGCAGATGGAGGAAGAGGGCGCGGTGATCGCCAGTTTCGCCGCCCGACGCGCCGAGATCGCACGCCAGCTCATGGACGCCGCCCTGAAGGAAGACTTGCAGCCGATCGCGGACGATGCCTTGCTCGACGAGGTGACGGCGCTGGTCGAGCGGCCCAACGTGCTGGTCTGCCAGTTCGAAAAGGAGTTTCTGGAGGTGCCGCAGGAGTGCCTGATCCTGACGATGAAGGCCAACCAGAAGTACTTCCCCTTGCTCGATGGCGCAGGAAAGCTCACGAACAAGTTCCTCGTCGTCAGCAACATCCGGCCGGACGACCCTTCGGCGGTGATCGGCGGCAACGAGCGCGTGGTGCGCCCGCGGCTCGCCGACGCGAAGTTCTTCTTCGACCAGGACCGCAGGAAGTCGCTGATGGATCGCATCCCGGGGCTGGCGAAGGTCGTCTATCACAACAGGCTCGGCAGCCAGGGCGAGCGGGTCGAGCGCGTCGCTGCGCTGGCGCGCGCGATCGGCGACAAGCTCGGCGGCGAGGCGCTGGCGAATGCTGCCGACCGCGCGGCGGTGCTGGCGAAGGCGGATCTCCTCACCGACATGGTCGGCGAGTTCCCCGAGCTGCAGGGCATCATGGGCCGTTATTACGCGCTGCACGATGGCGAGCCCACCGAGATCGCCGATGCGATCGAGGATCACTACAAGCCGCGTTTCGCCGGCGACGCCCTGCCGCGCGGCGATGTCGGTCTCTGTGTCGCGCTCGCCGACAAGCTGGAGACGCTGGCCGGCATGTTTGGCATCGGCCAGCAGCCGACCGGCGACAAGGACCCCTTCGCGCTCCGGCGCCATGCGCTGGGCGTCGTCCGCATGCTGATCGAGAAGGAGATCGCCCTGCCGCTCGACGGGCTCGTGAATGACGCGTTCGCGGTATTCCCCAAAGGCCTGCTCGGCGCTGCGCAGGCCGAGCTCGAAACCTTCGTTTTCGAGCGGCTGGCCAGCCTGCTGCGCGAGCAAGGCTACACGGCGCAGGAAGTGGATGCCGTGCTTTGCATGCGCCCGGTCCGCCTCGACCTCGTGCCCCGACAGCTCGCCGCGGTGCGCGCCTTCGCCGCATTGCCCGAGGCCGCGAGCCTCGCCGCCGCCAACAAGCGCGTCGGCAATCTCCTCAAGAAGGCGGAAGGGACGGTGGCGGCGACGGTCGATCCCGCCCTCTTCAGCGCCGAGGCCGAGCGCGCGCTGTTTGCCGCGCTTACCGCGATCAAGCCGGAAGCCGACGCGCTGTTCGAGCTGGGCGACTACACCGCCTCGCTGGCACGGCTGGCTGCCTTGAAGGCGCCGGTCGACCAGTTCTTCGACGAGGTGATGGTGAATGTCGAGGATGCGGCCCTGCGTGCCAATCGCCTGGGCCTCCTGGCAACCCTGCACCAGGCGATGAACCGCGTCGCCGATCTCTCGCGCCTGTCCGCCTGAGCCCCATGCCCGCGACGAAGCTGATCATCCTCGACCGCGACGGCGTCATCAACCAGGACTCCGATCTCTACATCAAGTCGCCGGACGAATGGATCCCCCTCCCCGGCAGTCTCGAAGCGATCGCGCGGCTGAACCAGTGGGGCTACCGCGTCGTGGTGTGCACCAACCAGTCCGGCATCGGCCGCGGCCTGTTCGACATGGACACGCTGAATGCGATCCACGAGAAGATGATCAAGGCCGCCGCCACCGTCGGCGGCACGATCGACGCCATCTTCTTCTGCCCGCACACCAATGCCGATCACTGCGAGTGCCGCAAGCCCAAGCCCGGCATGTTGAAGGAGATCGCCGCGCGCTACAACGTCAGCCTCGCCGGCGTGCCGGTGGTGGGCGATTCCTTGCGCGATCTCGAATCCGCGGTGGCGGTGGGTGCGCAGCCGATCCTGGTGCTGACCGGCAAGGGCCGGAAAACCGAGCGGGATGCCGCGTTGCCGAGCCACACGCTGGTGTTTCCCGATCTGGCCACCGCCGTGCAGAAGCTCACTGCCTGACGAGGCCTGCGCAATGAACCTGCTGCGCTCGACGTTGTTCATGCTGGTGATGACGGTGACGATCGTGCTGATCGTCGCCGCCCTGCTGCTGGTGTTCTGGCTGCCGGCGCGGCAGCGCCGCCTGTTCGTGATGCCCTGGGTGCGCTTCGTGATGTGGCTGACCGAGCATCTGCTCGGCATCGAGATGCGCATCGTCGGCCGCGAGAACGTGCCGGCCGTGCCCTGCGTGATCCTGTCCAAGCATCAGTCGGCCTGGGAGACTTTCGCGCTGCAGCTGATCTTCCCGCTCACCGCCTTCGTCTACAAGCGCGAACTCAACTGGCTGCCCTTCTTCGGCTGGGGCATGAAGCTGATGCCCTTCGTCGCGATCGATCGCAGTGCCGGCAAGGCGGCGCTCAAGCAGGTCGTCGAGCGTGGCAAGCGCCGCCTCGCGGAAGGCTATTCGGTCGTGGTCTTTCCCGAAGGCACCCGCGTGGCGCCCGGGACGAGCCGTCCGTTCAAGATCGGCGGCGCGATGCTCGCCGTCGCGGCCGGCGTCCCGGCCGTGCCGGTGGCGCACGATTCCGGCGAATGCTGGCCGCGCAAGGCGTTCATCAAACGGCCGGGCACCGTGACCGTGAGCATCGGCCCGCCGATCGACACCGCCGGCCGCAGCGCGGGCGAGGTGAATGCCCTCGCGGAAAGCTGGATCGACGCCGAAATGCGCCGCATCAGCCCTCAACGTTACCGCCATGCCGAAGCCGGGCCCGCAACTGAGTCTGCGGCTTGACGCCGCGCCCCCGGAACCCGATGCGCGCTGGTGCGCCGGCGGCCGCGTCGCCTATCTCGGCGGCTGGCTCACGCTGCGGCTCGACACCGACCGGCGCACGCCCGAGCGGGTCGGCGAGGAGTTGCACCTGCCGCTGCCGCCGGGCGCGAGCCCACGGCAGATCCGCGACATGGCGGAAGCCTGGCTGCGCGACGAGGCGCAGCGCATCCTGCAAAGCCTGGCGCAAAAGTCGGCGCTGGCGGGACGGCACCCTTGCCGAGTCATGCTGAGTTTCAGCCGTCACGGCGACTGGGCGCGCCGCGAGGGCGACGTGCTGCGCTGCCACTGGCGCCTGATCGAGCAGCCGCTGCCCGTCATCGAGCAGGCGCTCGCTCGGGCACTGGCAGAACAGACTTCCACGGCCGCCGACGATCTGTTTTCCCTGGCCTGATGCCCGACCAGCTCGAACTGTTCCGCCAACTCCCCCCGCATGACGCCCAGCCGCTCCGGCCGCGCCACCTCCTCATCGCCGGCCGCATCGTCGCCTACACGCTGCGGCGCGACCGCCGCCGGCTGTCGATGCGCATCGACGAGCGCGGCCTTGCCGTCGGCGCGCCGCGCAGCCTCCCGCTCGCGGAGATCGAAGCCTTCATCCAGCAGCATGGCGCCTGGGTGCTGGAGAAGCTCGCGGCCTTCGCGGCCCACGGGGCGCGCCGCCATCTGCCGATCCATGACGGCGTGCGCCTGCCGCTCTTGGGCGGCGAGGTCTGCGTGCGCGTGAGCCGCGGCGCCAATCGCGGCTACTGGCACGGGCAGGAGCTCTGGCTCGCCGCGCGGCCCGATGCGGATCTCGCCGCGCTGGCAAGGCGCGCCCTGCAGCGGCGCGCCCTCGAACACTTCCAGCCTCGGCTCGTCGAGATGGCAGCGCGGATCGGCCAGACGGCGCCGCCGCTGGCGCTCAGCTCGGCACGCACGCGCTGGGGCAGCTGCAGCCGCAAGAGCGGCATCCGGCTCAACTGGCGGCTGATCCATCTCGCCCCGGCGACGATCGATTACGTCATCGCCCACGAAGTCGCGCATCTCGTCGAGATGAATCACGGCCCGCGCTTCTGGCGGGTCGTGGAAGGGCTCTATACCGACTGGCGCGCGGCGCGCGCACGGCTCAAGCACGAGGGTGCGGCGTTACCACTGATTTAGCGTGGAACGCCTTGCTTGCCGACCGCTGCCTCTGGTGGCCCATCGACCGTGGCTGGCCCGAGGTCGGCGTTGCGGCGTTATGTAGCCAGCCGCGCCGACAGGAACCGTTCGAGGTGGCGGTCGGTGATGCTGATGTGGCTGATGAACCAGTCGAGCAGCAGGAACTGGCAGCGAAAGGCCAGGCGCAGCGGCGAGGTGCGGCCGGCGGCGATCTCGGTGCGCAGAGCGGCCAGGAACGCGCTGAATTTCAGATGCTGCTGCTGATGCTCGGCGCGCGGCGAAGGCGGATAGCCATGCGCCTCCATCAGCCGCTCCTCGGTGTCGAAGTGTTCGGAGGTGAGCTCGACGAGCCGAATGATCGACTGCTCGGCCTGGGCGGTTGCGCCCGTTTGCAGCGCTTCGGCGAGCGCGACGATGTGATCGAAGATCAACCGGTGCATCTCGTCGAGACCGGCGAAATCGAGCAGATATTCCGGATGCCAGACGGCGAGGCTGTCGCTCTCGAAGGCTGCGGCCTGATCGTGATTGGCGTGCCGGCAGCGCTGCCAATAAATGGCCGCCGGCGTGTCGCCGGGATTGTGTTCGAGACATTCGCCGAACAGCCGCTGAGCTTCCTCCAGGCGGCGGAAATGGTAATGCGCGAGCGCATCCTCGAAAGTGTCGAGACTGGCGAGTTTGGCGGCCTTGAGCGGCGCCGGATCGGCATCGAACACCTCGTAGATCGACTGCGCCAGGTGCTTGCCGCGCACGCGCACGCGGTCGATGAAGCGGATCGAGAAGTCACTGGGATCACGGATGCTGTTCAAGGTGTGCTGGGTGATGAGGATCGGCGTCTGCCAGGTCTTGGTCAGCGTCTCGACGCGCGAGGCGAGATTGACCGCGTCGCTGATCACGGTGACTTCCATGCGCTTGCTGCCGCCGATCACGCCGAGCATCAGCAGCCCGGAATTCAGGCCGATGCCGATGCGGATCGGCTGATCGGGACGCGCCTCGGGCAGGCCGGCGAGACCGGCCTCGCGCCGGGCGTTGAAGCGCTCGAGCTCGGCGAGCATACCCAGCGCCGCATGCAGCGCATCGTCGCCGCGCGCCGGAAACAGCGCCATCACCGAATCGCCGATGTATTTGTCGATGAAGCCGCCGTGGGCGAGCACCACCGGCTCCATGAAGGAGAGATAGGCGTTGATGAAGTCGAAGCACTGCTGCGGCGACATGCGTTCCGACAGCGAGGCGAAGCCGCGGATGTCGGAAAACAGGATCGTCATCTTCTTCTCGGCCTGGTTGCCGCGGTCGACGTCGAGGATGCTTTCCTTGCCCAGGAGCTCGAGCAACTGGGGCGGCACGAAGCGCGCATAGGCCGTTTGCAGCTCCGCCAGGCGCTTTTCCACGCCGTGGCGCGTGGCGATCTCGCCATCGAGGCGGGCCCGCAGACGCTTGAGCTCGTCCGTGACGTCGTGGAGGTGGGCAGGGCTGCCTGGCTCGGCCGGCTGGGTCATGCGGCCATTGTATTCCCGCTGCAGGATGAGGAGATTTTCCGCGGCAAGCTCGATGGTGGGCCCGCTGGGGCTCGAACCCAGGACCAAAGGATTATGGGACTGCTTCATTGACACGCGGCGCAGCGGCCCTCGTCAGTGGCCGCGGCAAGATCGATGGTGGGCCCGCTGGGGCTCGAACCCAGGACCAAAGGATTATGAGTCCTCTGCTCTGACCGACTGAGCTACAGGCCCGCCGCGGGCGATTATAGGAAACCCCTGCGAAACTTGCTGCGCGGGCGGTCTGCTGCGTTGCGCGGTGCTCGGATGCTCGCCTACCCATCAGGTATGTCTCGCATCCTGCGCTCCTGTGCCTTGCATCCCATACCGCTCGCGGCGTTTCGCCAGGGTTTCCAAATGCCGGCCGGATAGCCCGGCACCGCTCTCACGAACGCTCCGACGCGGGCAGGATCCAGAAAAGTCGGCGCTGGCGGGACGGCACGGGGGCGGCCGGCAGCTCGCGGTCGAGGATTTCCATCGTCGCGCGGCCGACGTATTCGCCGTGGGTGTCGTCCATCTTGCTCGAATATTCGAGCGCGGAGAGATAGGCGCGGCCGATCAGCCGGCCCAGCGGTGGCGGGTTGTAGAGCAGTTTCTTGATGATGAAGGGATTGAGCGTCAGCGGGTCGTAGTCTTTCGGCAGATAGCCGCTGGCGATCAGCCGTTTCTCGACTGGCGTGTTGGGCTGCACGCCGACGAAGAAGATGAACGGCAGCACCTTGTCGCGGCCAAACAGCGCGTAGAGTTCCTCGATGCGCGCCATCGTCGCGCGCATCGTCGCCGGGGTCTCGCCCGGCGCATTCAGGGGCAGATACAGCTTCACCTTCAGATCGGCGTGCTTGCCGGTCATCGCCTCCTTGAAGTAGCGGAAGGCGCCCATCTGCTGCTCGAGTTCGTAGCCGAGCGTCAGGCTCTCGATCATCTCCTGCGAGCCGGTGAAGGACAGATCGAGGCTTTCCAGGCCGGAATCGAGCATCTTGCGCGCGATCGCCGGGGTCATGTAGTTGAGGCGCAGATAGCCGGTCCAGCGCACCTCGACTCCCCGCGCCAGCATTTCATCGAGGATCGCCTCGGCGTGCGTCATGCTGCGCCGGGTCGAGCAGAACTGCGCGTCGGTGAACCAGATGTGCTTGACGCCATACTGCTTGTTGAGCGTCTCGACTTCCTTGGCGACTTCGACCGGATCGCGATAGCGCTGCTGCGCACCCTCGATCTTGTTGTAGAGGCAGAAATGGCACTGGAACGGGCAGCCGCGCTTGGTATGCACGCCGATCGAGACGTTCGGCGCATCGACGTATTGCCGGAAGGCGGGGAAGATCGATTCGAGGTAGGGAAAATCGACCGCGGTGAGCTGCCGCAGATCGAAGTTTTCCTCGGCCGGACGGTGGTGGATCAGGCCTTCGGCGTCTTTGAAGTAGTGATGGCCGGCAGGAACTTCGGCACCATCGACGATCGACAGCATCGCGGCCTCGCCTTCGCCGACGACGACGACCGTGTCGGTCGGGCAGCGCTCGGCGACATACTGGCCGAAGATCGACACCGCGGTGCCGCCGACGACGAGGCGCGTTCGGGGCGAGAGCCTGCGCACCAGCTTCAGATAGCCGAGATTGCGCAGCCGCTGTCCGGCGTAGTCGGCGATGATGCCGATCGCCTGCCAGGCCGCCTGAAGGCGCTTGAGCGGATTCGGCGAATGGTCGTAATTCATCACCACGTCGAGCGCGTCGTTTTCCGGGTGCGGCCCGAAGGTCTGCATGTTGCGCCAGGAGAAGGCCACCACGTCGGGTTGCAGTGCGCGGATGCGATCGATCAGGGCCGCCTTGCGCTCGCGCGGCGGGATCACCGCGAGATCGAGGATTTCCTGCCGGATGTCCGGGCGCTGCTTGTGGATGAAATCGGCCAGATAGACCACGCCCCCCGGCCAGATCTTCCAGACGGGCAGGCGCACATAGAGGACGGAACGGGCAGGGGTTGGCATCGTGAGGGACGAAAATTTCTTCTTATTGCTCGCAGCTCGCGAGCATAGAGGAATTCAGTCCGTTCCGATATGCCCCGGATTGAGTATATAAGCAACTACTAAACGATTCGGCGAATCGGCCACCCCGGGAGGCCGATTCTCGTAGCAGCCGTTATGGGGAGTTCAGCGCTTGAAAGGGGCGAGCACCCGCGCGGGGAAATCGCTCCGCCAGAACTGCCAGGCGAGGAAGGCGCGCTTGCCCCAGCGCCACAGGAAGCGGCGGGTGCGCGGGCGCAGCGCCGCCAGGAGCGCGACGGCGCCGGCGACGATCCCGGGATGCCGCTTCATCCAGCGGGCGCCCTCATGCAGCCGCTCAGCCGCGTCGAAAAGAGGCGTCAAACCTTGCAGATGGCCACCCAGGGCCAGGCGCTGGCTCGCGGCTTCGAGTTGCAGCCGCTGTTTTTCCAGGGCCAGCTCGATCCTGTTCATGACACCGCATCCTCGTTGCGCAGTGCCGCCTCGTCGCGGCGTAGCTCGGCCAGGCTGGCGGCGAAGAGCCGTGACCCCTGACGCAAGAGGCGTAGGGCCACGGCCCCGGCGACGCCGGCCGTGACGAGGAACAGCGCAGTGAAGATGCCCAGCGCCAGCACCCGGTGGCTGTCCCACAGCAAGACGGTGAGAAAGACGCCGAGGAAGGCGAGGCCGAGCACCCCTGCAATCACCGCCACCACGGCCCACAACAGGAGGCCGATCCAGCGACCGGCCTCTTCCTGGGCCTCGACCTTGAGCAGTTCGAGGCGAGTGCGGATCAGCGCGACGCCGGTCGTCGCAAGGCCGCGCAGCGATGCAAGCAGGCCGGGAGAAGCGTCAGACACGAGGGCACCTCGAAAAATCTGCTGCGCGACCCGATTGCTGCGTTGGGCGGTGCTCGCTCCCTCGCCTATCTATTCGATATGTCTCGGTCGCTGCGCGCCGTCCGCCTTGCCCTCGGGCCGCTCGCAACGGTTTTTCGCGGCGCCCCAGCTTCGCTCTTACGCGCATCAACGCCGGCCGATCAAGAGGCCGACGATGAAGCCGATGCCCGCGGCGATGCCGACGGAACGCCAGGGATTGTCCTGCACATAGGTGTCGGCTGCGCGTCCGACCTGCTTGGCCTTGTCGACCAGGGCGGCCTCGGCGTCGGCGATGCGCACCTTCGCATCCGCCAGGCGGCTCTGGATGCGTGCGCGCAGATCGGCGGCCTTGTCGCCCGCCTGGTTCGCGGTGGCGCGCAGCAACTCTTCGGCGTCGGCCACGACCACCTTGAAATCGGCGATCAGTTTGTCTTTGTTGACTTCGGTCATTTCGGTCATTTTCAGCTCCTTGGGAGTGACGGATGCGTCACGCGGATTGCATTCTCTCACAGCTTCGTCGCCACAATGCACACATACTACGAACTATGGCCACGCATACCCGATTGTCAAGGGCGCATGGTCGGAAAAGCGCGCCGCCTTGTAGACCTCCGCGAACCGCGCCCGCTGGGCGATGCCGGGCGTGGCGAGCTGGTAGTCGATGCGCCAGCCGACGTTCTTCGCCCAGGCCTGGCCGCGGTTGGACCACCAGGTGTAGCCTTCGCCTTCCGCATCGGGGTAGAGCCGGCGATAGACATCGACCCAGCCGAGCTCGTCCTTGACGCGGGCGATCCATTCCCGTTCCTCCGGCAGGAAGCCGGAGTTCTTCTGGTTCGACTTCCAGTTCTTCAGGTCTTTTTCCGTCGGGGCGATGTTCCAGTCGGCGCAGATGACGAATTCCCGGCCGGTCTTGCGCGCTTCGGAGCGCAAGGCGGCCAGCTGCGGAAAGAAGACCTCCATGAAGCGGAACTTCGCGGCCTGGCGCTCCGGCGAGGACGAGCCCGAGGGTACATACAGCGAGATCACCGTCAAACCGGGCCAGTCGCAGCGCAGGAAGCGGCCCTCGGCATCGAATTCCTCGATGCCGATGCCCTCGGCGACCCGCTGTGGCGCATGGCGCGCGTAGAGTCCGACGCCGCTGTAGCCTTTCTTCGCGGCGAAATGGAAATAGCCGTGGTAGCCGGCGGGGTGGTGCTCGGCAGGGGAGAGATCGGCTTCCTGCGCCTTGAGTTCCTGGACGCAGACGATGTCGGCATCCTGGTGGGCGAGCCAGTCGAGCCAGCCCTTCTTGACTGCGGAGCGCAGGCCGTTCAGGTTCAGCGTGACGATTTTCAGCATGTAGAATGATCCGATGATGAGCGAGGCCAACGACTTCAGCCGCGACTTTATCGCGTTCGCCTGCGAACGGGGGGTGCTGCGCTTCGGCGAATTCAGGACCAAGGCCGGTCGGCTGTCCCCCTATTTCTTCAATGCCGGGCTGTTCAACGACGGCGCGTCGCTGGCCAGGCTGGCGGATTTCTACGCGCGGGCGATCCTCGCTTCGGGGCTGGCGTTCGACATGCTGTTCGGGCCGGCCTACAAGGGCATTCCGCTGGTGGCGGCGGTGGCGATCAAGCTGGCCGAGCACGGCCGCAATCTGCCCTTTGCGTTCAATCGCAAGGAAGCCAAGGATCACGGCGAGGGCGGCAGCCTGATCGGTGCGCCGCTTTCCGGCCGGGTGCTGATCGTCGATGACGTGATCTCCGCCGGCACCTCGGTGCGCGAGTCGGTCGAGATCATCCGCCAGGCGGGCGCGACCCCGGCCGGGGTGGCGATCGCGCTGGATCGCCAGGAACGCGGCACGGGCGAGCTGTCCGCCGTGCAGGAGGTCGAGCGGGTGCTGGGGCTGCCGGTGATCGCCGTCGCCCGGCTCGCCGATCTGATCGGCTATCTTTCGGGACAGCCGGCGCTGGAAGCGAACCTCGCGGCGGTACGCCGCTATCGGGAGGCGTATGGTGTCGAGTGAATTCCGTGCCTTGATGCTCGTCGCCGGCCTGGGGCTGAGCCTGCCCGCGGCGGCGGAAACCGTTTGCTGTGACGTCGATGGCAAGCGCACCTGCGGCGATCCCCCGCCCGCGGCGTGCAATACCCGCGCCAAGATCATCTATCGCAAGGGCGGCGTGGCCAAGGAAGTCGAGGCGCCGCTGACGGCCGAGCAGCGCGCCGCGCGCGAAGCCGAGGAAGCGCGCAGGAAGGTCGAGGAAAGAAAAGCCGCCGAGCAGGCGCGCAGGGACCGCGCGCTGCTCGACAGCTTCACCACCGTCAAGGAGCTCGATGCGGCGCGCGACCGCGCGATCGCCGATCTGGAAAAGAATGCCGAGCAGGCGAAGAACCGGCTCGAGGCCGCGCTCGCCAAGCAGAAGAAGCTCGACGACGAGAAGGAGTTCTACCTCAAGAAGCCGCTGCCGGCCCTGCTGAAGCGCCAGATCGACGAGAACGAGCGCGAGATCGCCACGCAGCGTCAGGCGCTCGAGCAGAAGGAGCAGGATGTCGCCGCGGTGCGCGAACGTTTCGCTGCCGACCGGGAACGCTATCTGCAGCTTACCGGCAAGGCCGCGGCCAAGAAATAGCCGGCCCGTGCCGTTCCGCCAGCGCCGAGTTTTCACTGGGAGGCGACCCTGCCCGCGAGGCATGAGCCGCCGCGGCGCCGGTCGCCTCCCGGCTTCGACGGCCACAGCCCCCCTCAGCTAGAGAGCTTTTTGCGCAGCAGTTCGTTGACCTGCTGCGGATTGGCCTTGCCGCGGGTCGCCTTCATCACCTGGCCGACCAGCGCATTGAAGGCCTTTTCCTTGCCGGCGCGGAATTCCTCGACCGATTTCTGGTTCGCAGCCAGGACTTCGTCGATGATCGGTTCGATCGCCGATGCGTCCGACACCTGCTTGAGGCCGCGCGCCTCGATGATCGCGTCGGCCGCATTTTCGTCACCTTGGCCCTCGCCGTTCCACAGCGCGTCGAACACTTCCTTGGCGAGTTTCGACGAGAGCGTGCCGTCACCGATGCGCCTGATCATGCCGGCGAGCTGGCCGGCCGAGACGGGGCTCGAAGCGATGTCGCGCTCGTCGCGGTTCAGCCGCGCGGCGAGCTCGCCCATTACCCAGTTGGCGCATGGCTTTGCATTCTCCCTGCCGGCCGCGGCGACGGCGGCTTCGAAATAGCGCGCCATCTCGCGCGTCGCGGTGAGCGTCGCCGCATCGTAGGCGGAAAGCCCGTAATCGGCCTGGAACCTGGCCTGCATCGCCTGCGGCAGCTCGGGCATGCCGGCCTTCACCTCCGCGATCCACTCCGGCCCGATCTCCAGCGGCAGGAGATCGGGGTCGGGGAAGTAGCGGTAGTCGTGTGCGTCTTCCTTGCTGCGCATCGCGCGGGTTTCGCCCGTGTCCGGGTCGAACAGCACGGTGGCCTGATGGATCGCGCGGCCTTCCTCGAGTTCGTTGATCTGCCACTGGATTTCGTAGTCGATCGCCTGCTGCAGGAAGCGGAAGGAGTTGAGGTTCTTGATCTCGCGGCGCGTGCCCAGCGGCTCGCCCGGGTGGCGCACCGAGACGTTGGCGTCGCAGCGGAAGCTGCCTTCCTGCATGTTGCCATCCGAGATGCCGATCCAGGTGACGAGCGCGTGCAGGGCTTTCGCATAGGCGACCGCTTCGGCCGAGGAGCGCAGGTCGGGCTCGGAGACGATCTCCAGCAATGGCGTGCCGGCGCGGTTCAGATCGATGCCGGTCCTGCCGTGGAAATCCTCGTGCAGGCTCTTGCCGGCATCTTCTTCGAGATGGGCGCGCGTCAGCCGCACGAATTTCTCCGTGCCATCGATGCGGATCGTCAGGCCGCCGCCGGCGACCACCGGGGTTTCATACTGGCTGATCTGGTAGCCCTTCGGCAGATCCGGGTAGAAATAGTTCTTGCGCGCGAAGATCGAGCGCGGCGCGATCTCGCCGCCGACGGCGAGGCCGAACCTGATCGCGCAGACCACCGCCTCGCGGTTCAGCACCGGCAGCACGCCGGGCAGCGCGATATCCACCGCGCAGGCCTGGCGGTTGGCTTCCGCGCCGAAGGCGGTGGAAGCGCCGGAGAAGATTTTCGATTTCGTCGCGAGCTGGACATGGGTTTCCAGCCCGATCACCACTTCCCAGCGGCTCATTGCCATCCCTCCGGCATGCGGGTGTGCCAATCCGTCGCCTGCTGGTAGCGATGGGCGACGCCCAGCATCTTCGCCTCGGCGAACCACGGCGCGATCAATTGCAGGCCGACCGGCAGACCCTGCTCGAAGCCGCAGGGGATCGACATGCCCGGCAGACCGGCGAGATTGACGGCGATCGTGTAGATGTCGGAGAGATACATCTCGACCGGATCGGCGCTCTTCTCGCCGAACTTGAAGGCGACCGAGGGCGCGGTCGGGCCCATGATCACGTCGCAGGACTTGAAGGCTTCCTGAAAGTCGGCGGCGATCAGACGGCGCACCTGCTGCGCCTTCAGGTAATAGGCGTCGTAATAGCCGTGCGAGAGCACATAGGTGCCGATCAGTATCCGGCGCTTGACTTCGGCGCCGAAGCCTTCGGCGCGGGTCTTTTCGTACATCTCGATCAGATCGCGGTACTCGGCGGCGCGGTGGCCATAGCGTACGCCGTCGAAGCGCGCGAGGTTCGAGCTCGCCTCGGCCGGCGCGATCACGTAATAGGCCGGCACCGACAGGCCCGAGTTCGGCAGCGAGATCTCGACGGTCGTCGCACCCAGCCTGCGGTATTCGGCCAGCGCGCCCTCCACCGCCGCGCGCACGCCCTCGCTCATGCCCGCGCCGAAAAACTCCTTCGGCAGGCCGATCCTGAGTCCGTCGAGGGGTTTGTCCAGATCGCGCGTGTAGTCCTCGGCAGGGCGGTCGAGCGAGGTCGAGTCGCGCGCATCGAAGCCGGCCATCGCATTCAAGAGCAGCGCGCAGTCCTCGGCCGATTTCGCCATCGGCCCGCCCTGATCGAGGGAGGAGGCGAAGGCGATCATGCCGTAACGGCTGACCACGCCATAGGTGGGTTTCAGGCCCGTGAGGCCGCACAGCGCCGCCGGCTGGCGGATCGAGCCGCCGGTGTCGGTGCCGGTGGCGGCGGGCACGAGGCGCGCAGCGATCTCGGCGGCCGAGCCGCCCGAGGAGCCGCCGGGCACGCGCGCCGTGTCCCACGGGTTCTTCACCGGGCCGAAGTAGGACGTCTCGTTCGACGAGCCCATCGCGAACTCGTCCATGTTGCATTTGCCGAGCAGCACCATGCCGGCGTCGTTCATGCGTTCGACGACGTGGGCATCGTAGGGTGAAATGAAGTTGGCGAGCATCTTCGAGCCGCAGGTGGTGCGTAAGCCCCGCGTGCAGAAGATGTCCTTGTGGGCGAGCGGAATGCCGGTGAGCGGGGGTGCCGTCTCGCCAGCGCCGAGTTTCGCATCCGCCGCGCGCGCGAGGCCGAGAGCCCGCTCGCGGTCGACGGTGATGAAGGCGTTGAGTGTCGGATTGTGTTGCTCGATGCGGTCGAGAAACAGGGTGGTGAGCTCGACGCTGGAGATTTTCTTCTGCGCCAGCGCGGCGGACAGTTCCCTGAGAGATGAATTGATCATTCGATCACCTTGGGAACGAGATACAGGCCGGCCTCGGATTCGGGCGCGATCGCCATGAAGTCGTCGCGGCGGTCGGTTTCGGTCACCCGGTCTTCGCGCAGGCGCTGCACGACATCGACCGCATGGGCCATCGGCACGATGCCGGTGGTGTCGACCGCCTGGAGTTGTTCGACGAAGGCGAGGATCGCATTCAACTGCTCGCGGGTCTGCGCGGATTCGGCGGCGGAGATCTCGATGCGCGCCAGATGCGCGATGCGCTGGACGTCGTCCGGAGTCAGGGACATGGTTTTTCAGGAATCAGGAATCAGGAATCAGGAATCAGGAATCAGGGATCAGGGATCAGGGATCAGGTATCAGGGATCAGGGATCAGGGATCAGGGATCAGGGATCAGGGATCAGGGATCAAGAGCCGGAAGACGGGCTGGGCTTCCCCAAGAGGGCGTTAGGGTATCATAGGAGACCCTTTTCCCGGCAGTGCTGGTTGGCTTTGCGGCATTGTCTTTGGAAATGTTGAAGAAATCGTCACGAGCGGGCGAAGGGCAAGGCGCCCGGAGCGCAGCGACCGAGACATATCAAGGAGATAGGCGAGGGAGCGAGCACCGCGCAACACCGCCATTCGACCGCGCAGTAGATTTATTCAGCATTTCCTTTTGACACACAGGACACCGATGTTCTCATTTCTCCGCTCCTATTTTTCCAACGACCTGGCGATCGACCTGGGCACGGCCAACACGCTGATCTACGTGCGCGGCAAGGGCATCGTGCTCGACGAGCCCTCGGTCGTCGCGATCCGCACCGAAGGCGGCCCGAACGCCAAGAAGACGATCCAGGCGGTGGGCGCCGCCGCCAAGCAGATGCTCGGCAAGACACCCGGCAACATTACCGCGATCCGGCCAATGAAGGACGGCGTGATCGCCGACTTCACCGTCACCGAGCAGATGTTGAAGCAGTTCATCAAGAAGGTGCATGACTCGCGGCTGCTCAGTCCCAGTCCGCGCATCATCATCTGTGTTCCCTGCGGCTCGACCCAGGTCGAGCGCCGCGCGATCCGAGAATCGGCGCTCGGCGCCGGCGCCTCGCAGGTCTACCTGATCGAGGAGCCGATGGCCGCGGCGATCGGCGCCGGATTGCCGGTCTCGGATGCCACCGGTTCGATGGTCGTCGACATCGGCGGCGGCACCACCGAAGTCGGCGTGATCAGCCTGGGCGGCATGGTCTATGCCGGCTCCGTGCGCGTCGGCGGCGACAAGTTCGACGACGCGATCATCAACTACATCCGCCGCAACTACGGCATGCTGATCGGCGAGACGACGGCCGAGCACATCAAGAAGACCATCGGTTCGGCCTTCCCGGGCTCCGAGGTGAAGGAGCTCGAAGTCAAGGGCCGCAACCTCGCCGAGGGCATTCCTCGCAGCTTCACGATTTCTTCGAACGAGATCCTCGAAGCGCTCTCCGATCCCTTGAACCAGATCGTCGGCGCGGTGAAGATCGCCCTCGAGCAGACGCCGCCGGAGCTCGGCGCCGACATCGCCGAGCGGGGCATGGTGCTCACCGGCGGTGGCGCGCTGCTGCGGGATCTCGACCGGCTGCTGATGGAGGAAACCGGCCTGCCGGTGGTCGTCGCCGACGATCCGCTCACCTGCGTCGTGCGCGGCTCGGGAATCGCACTCGAAAAGATGGACAAACTGGGCAGTATTTTCGCCAACGAGTGAGGAAGCACCGCATAAATTGCTGCGCAGGCGAATCGCAGCGTTGCGCGGTGCTCGCAAGCTCGCCTACCTGAAAGGTATGTCTCGCTTGCTGCGCTCCGGGCGCCTTGCGCTTCATCCTGCTCGCCGCTTTCTGCGGTGCTTCCCGGGCGCCGCGAATTCGGCAGTGTTACCCGCTAGGATCCGCGGAAGAGAGATGCAGCCTTGATGTCTGCCACGGGCCATATTGGTCATTCGCCCCCACCGTTTTTCAAGCGCGGGCCGGCGCCGCTGGTGCGGCTAACCTTTTTCCTCGCGCTGTCGCTGGCGGCGATGGTGGCCGATCTGCGTTTCGGCATGCTCGAGCCGGTGCGCGCCGCGGTCGCCGCGTTGCTCTGGCCTTTGCAGAAGGCCGTGATGCTGCCGGTCGAGGGCGCTGGCGAGGCAGGCACCTATCTGGCCGATCTGGCGCGGCTGAAAAAGGAAAACGAGGAACTGCGCGCGCGTCAGCTCGCCCAGGCCAATCAACTGCTGCGCCAGGCGCACCTCGATCATGAAAACCGCCGCCTGCGCGCCTTGCTCGACATGCGCGAACGGCTCGATGCGCCCGCCCAGGCCGCCGAAATTCTCTATGCGGCGCGCGATCCGTTCTCGCGCCGCATCGTCATCGACCGCGGCATGACGCATGGCGTCGAAGCCGGCCAGCCGGTGATCGACGAGGTTGGCGTCATCGGCCAGGTGACGCGTGTCTTTCCGCTGACCAGCGAGGTGACCCTGCTGACCGACAAGAACCAGGCCATCCCCGTCCAGGTGCAGCGCAACGGCCTGCGCGCGGTGCTCGCCGGCGCCGGCAACGGCCTGCTGGAGTTGAAGTTCCTGCCGGCCAACGCCGACGTCGAGCCGGATGACGTGCTCGTCACTTCCGGGCTCGATGGCATCTACCTCCCCGGCCTGCCGGTGGCGCGCGTGACGCGCATCGATCGCGACAACTCCTTTTCCTTCGCGCGCATCGAATGCGCGCCGCTCGCCGGCGTCGAGCGCCAGGGGCAGGTGCTGGTGCTCGGCAAGCGTGTCGCGCCGCCGCCGCCCGAAGATGCGCCGGAGCAAGTGAAGAGGTCGAAAGGCAGGAAAGCCAAGGGGAACAAGCCATGAATACATTAGCCCCCCACGCTCACAAATTCAGTTCGCTGCCCCCCACAGGGGGGGGCATGGCGACTTGGGACGGCCTGGCATCGCCATGATTCAGCCGACCCATTCCTCACGCCGCATCCTGCTGCCGGCGCGCACCTGGTTCATCTATCTGTCATTGCTGGTGGCGGCGTTGCTCAACCTGATCCCGCTCGGCCGTCTGCCCGGCGTGCCCGACTGGGTGGCGCTGGTGCTGGCGTTCTGGTGCATTCACCAGCCGTTGAAAGTCGGTATGGCGGCGGCCTTCTGCTTCGGGCTGGTGATGGACGTCGCCCACGCGGCCGTGCTGGGCCAGCACGCGTTCGCCTATGTGCTGCTCGCCTTCTTCGCGGCCGGCTGGTCGCGGCGCGTGCTCTGGTTTCCGCTCGCCCAGCAGGCGCTGCACGTGCTGCCGATGCTGCTCGGCACCCAGCTCGTGATGCTGCTGATCCGGCTCGCCACCGGCGGGGAATTTCCGGGCTTTGCCTATTTCCTGTCGAGCCTCACCGCCACGCTGTTCTGGTATCCGGCGAGCTATCTGCTGCTGCTGCCGCAATACCAGCCGGTCGAGCGCGACGAGACCAGGCCAATATGAACCCGCCACCCTTCACCCCCCTCTCGGGGGGTTCTTTCCAGCTCGCGCCGCTTTACGCGGCACTCGATAACGAGGGCGTCTTTCGTGGAAATCGCGTCGCGGGTCGTGCCTTCGGCACGTGCCGCGTTTGCTCGGGGCGGCCCTTCGCAAACGCTGCCGTGGCCCTCGATCGAACCGACCTGCCCCCCTTCACCCCCCTCTCGGGGGGTTCGAAACAGCTCGCTGCGCTCGATGTCACGGGCGTCTTCGCAACACGCACGGCGCGGTTTGCGCCATACGGCGCGCGCCGTCCGGGCTTGGGACGGCCCGGCGCCCGGACTGCCTGATCCATGCAGATCAAGGACGCGCAGGAGGGGCTGGAGCAGTTCAACCGCCGCATCGCGGTGGCGGGCGCTCTGGTGCTCGTCTGCTTCGCCCTGCTGTTCGGGCGCTTCTTCTGGCTGCAGGTGCTGCATCACGATTACTACAAGACGCGCGCCGAGGACAACCGCATCTCGCTGTTGCCGATCGTGCCCAACCGCGGACTGATCGTCGACCGCAACGGCGAGGTGCTGGCGCGCAACTATTCCGCTTACACGCTGGAGATCACGCCCTCGCAGGTGCCCGATCTCGAGGCGACGATCGACGGTCTCGCGGAGTTCATCACCATCGAAGCGAAGGACCGCAAGCGCTTCAGGAAGCTGATGGAGGAGAGCAAACGCTTCGAATCGCTGCCGATCAGGACGCGGCTCACCGACGAGGAGGTGGCGAAATTCATCGCCCGCCGCTATCGTTTTCCCGGCGTCGAGATCAAGGCGCGCCTGTTCCGCCAGTATCCGAAGGGCGCGTTCGCTTCCCATGTGCTCGGTTACATCGGCCGCGTCAACGAGCGCGATCTGGCGCGGATCGAAGAGAGGGAGCAGGAAGCCAACTACCGCGGCACCGACTATTTCGGCAAGTCCGGCCTCGAACAGCATTACGAGTTCGAGTTGCACGGCACGAGCGGCTTCGAGCAAGTCGAGGTCGATGCCGCCGGCCGGGCGGTGCGCTCGCTCTCGCGCGTCGCGCCCGTGCCGGGCAACAACCTGACCCTGACCCTCGATGCGAAACTCCAGGAGGTTGCCGAACAGGCCTTCGGCGACCGCCGCGGCGCGCTGGTGGCCATCGAGCCGTCCACCGGCGGCATCCTTGCACTGGTCTCGGTGCCGAACTACGATCCCAACCTGTTCGTCGATGGCATCGCCGCGGCGGACTGGCAGGCGCTCAACGAGGCGGCGGACAAGCCGATGGTCAACCGGGCCTTGAACGGCGCCTATCCGCCGGGCTCGACTTTCAAGCCCTTCATGGCGCTGGCCGCTTTGCATTACGGCAAGCGGCGGCCCGAGCAGGCGATCGCCGACCCGGGCTTTTTCAACTTCGGTGGCCATACTTTCCGCGACGACAAGAAGGGCGGCCACGGCATGGTCGACATGTACAAATCGATCGTCGTCTCCTGCGACACCTACTACTACATGCTCGCCAACGACATGGGCATCGACGCCATCGCCCGCTTCATGGGCGAGCTCGGCCTGGGCAGCAAGACCGGCATCGACATCGAGGGCGAATCGGAAGGCGTGCTGCCTTCGCCGGCGTGGAAGAAAAAGCGCTTCAAGAAGCCCGAACAGCAGAAATGGTATGCCGGCGAGACGATCTCGATCGGCATCGGCCAGGGCTACAACGCCTATACGCCGATCCAGCTCGCCCAGGCGGTGGCGACGCTGGCCAACGACGGCGTGATGTTCCGACCGCATCTGGTGAAATACATCACCGACACGAAGACCGGCGAGAAGCGCTTCATCGAGCCGCAGCCGATCAAGAAGCTGCCCTGGAAGCAGGAGCACATCGACGTGATCAAGCACGCGATGGTCGGCGTCACCCGGGAGGGCACCGGCGCGCGGGCCTTCGCCGGGGCGGAGTACGTCGCCGCCGGCAAGACCGGCACCGCCCAGGTGTTCTCCTACAAGGGCGCCGAGCACAAGACCGAGACGATGAAGGCCCAGTTGCGCGACCATGCGCTGTTCATCGCCTTCGCGCCCGCCGATCAGCCGAAGATCGCGCTGGCGGTGCTGGTCGAAAACGGCGGCTTCGGCGCCCAGGCTGCGGCGCCGATCGCGCGCCAGGTGTTCGATTACTACCTGCTCGGCAAGCTGCCGCAGGGCATGGCGCCGACCGACGAAGCCGCCGTGGAGGCGGATCCCGAATGAACGCGACGATCCGCAAATACTGGCAGCTGCTCGTCGCACCGCTCGACTGGCCGCTGCTGGGCTTCACCGCGTTGCTGTTGATCCTCGCCACGGTCGCGCTGGCCAGCGCTTCGCCGGAGCGCATCGGTGCGCATCTGATCAATCTCGGCGCGGCGCTGGTGGTGATGCGCGTCGTCGCGCAAATCCCGCCGCAGCGGCTGATGCGCGTGGCGCTGCCGGTTTATCTGTTCGGGCTGCTGTTGCTCGTCGCGGTGGCGCTGTTCGGCGACATCTCGAAGGGTGCGCGGCGCTGGCTCAACCTCGGCTTCATGCGCATCCAGCCCTCCGAGCTGATGAAGATCGCGATGCCGCTGATGCTCGCCTGGTACTTCCAGAAACGCGAGGGCCTGCTCGCCTGGCACGATTGGCTCTTCGCCACGCTGCTCCTGCTCGTGCCGGTGGCGCTGATCGCCCGCCAGCCCGATCTGGGCACCGCGGTGCTGGTGTTCGCCGCCGGCTTTTACGTGATCTTCCTTGCCGGCCTGTCGTGGAAGGTGATTTTCGGCCTGCTCGGCGTAGCCGCCGCCGCCGCGCCCTTTGCCTGGAACCTGTTGCATGACTATCAGCGCCAACGCATCCTGATGCTGCTCGATCCCGAGAAGGACCCGCTCGGCAAGGGCTTCCACATCATCCAGTCCACGATCGCGATCGGCTCGGGCGGCGTGCTCGGCAAGGGCTGGGGGCAGGGCACGCAGGCGCAGCTCGAATTCATCCCCGAACGCCATACCGATTTCATCTTCGCCGTCTGGTCGGAAGAATTCGGCCTGATCGGCAACGCCGTGCTGCTGGTGCTCTACGCCCTGCTGATCGGCCGCGGCCTGCAGATCGCGCTGCAGGCGCCGACGCTGTTTACGCGGCTCTTGGCCGGCGCGGTGACGCTGATCTTCTTCACCTATGCCTTCGTCAACATGGGCATGGTCTCGGGCATCCTGCCGGTGGTCGGCGTGCCGCTGCCCTTCGTCAGCTATGGAGGCACGGCGATGGTGACGCTGTGCCTGGGCGTCGGCATCCTGATGTCGATCCACAAGAACCGTATGTTGGTACAAAAATGAAGGAAACGCTGAATAAATTGCTGCGCGGGCGGTTTGCGGCGTTGCGCGGTGCTCGCTCCCTCGCCTATCTATTCGATATGTCTCGGTCGCTGCGCTCCGTGCGCCTTGCATCCCATCCCGCTCGCGGCTTTCTTCAGCGTTTCCTGAGTCGACTCGTTCCAATCCCCCTGTCGCTGATACTGGTCGCCTGCGGCGGCCAGCCGCCCCGGCCCGTCGCGGCGCCGCAGGCCGGGGGTGCCGTTCCGCCAGCGCCGACTTTTCGAGGCGAGTCGCCACCCGGCGCCGCTCGCGGAGGCTACGCCCCCGCCTTCGGCGGGTCCCCCTCCGCCACTCGCGGCGGCTATTACCTCGACGATGGCCCGCTCGATCATTCGATCGATCTGGCCGCGATTCCCGATGCCGTGCCCAGGGTGGAGCCGCTGCACCGCTTCGCCAACCGGCCCTATTCGGTGTTCGGCCGCGACTACGTGCCGCTCGCTTCCGCCGCCGGCTACCGGCAGCAGGGCGTGGCGAGCTGGTATGGCCGGCGCTACCACGGCCAGAAGACCTCGAGCGGCGAACCCTACGACATGTTCGGCATGACCGCCGCGCATCCGACGCTGCCGATTCCCTCCTATGTGCGCGTCACCCGCATCAACGGCGGGTCCTACAGCGGCAAATCGGTCATCGTGCGCATCAACGACCGCGGCCCCTTCCTGCACGATCGCCTCATCGATCTCTCCTATGCCGCGGCGTGGAAGCTCGGCCTCGTCGACAACGGCAGCGGCACGGTGCTCGTCGAGAGCGTGCTGCCGGGCGAGGCTACGCCGCCCGCCGCCGTGGCGATGGCGCCGCTCGAGCCGCCGCCTTCGCCGGAAAAAACGCCGGCGGTGCTCGAAGACGTGGTCGACCGCAAGGGGCATTATCTGCAGCTCGGCGCCTTCGCCAGCCGCGACAATGCCGAATCGCTCAAAGCCAAGCTCTACCGCGATCTCGGCGAACTCGGCGAGAAGCTCGTGGTGCGGAGCGCTGGCAACCTGCATCGCCTGCAGCTCGGCCCCTGGCCCGATGTCGCCGAGGCGCGGCGCGTCGCCGAACAGCTCAGGCTCGCCTTCGAGCTGCCTACCGTGCTGGTAAAGTAACTGCTTCATTTCCTCCTTTCCGTGACCGTCTCCATGCGTTTTCTTGCCTTACTGCTGACTCTCTTTTCCCTCCACGGCTTTGCCCAGACCATCGAACCGCCGCCGCCGCTCGCCGCGCGCGCCTGGCTGCTGATGGACCAGACCACCGGCCAGATCCTCGCCGCCCAGAATCCCGAGCAGAAGGTCGAGCCGGCCTCGCTGACCAAGATCATGACGAGCTATGTCGTCTATGGCGCGCTGCGCGACGGCAAGCTCAAAAAAGATCAAGTGGTGCCGGTCTCCGAGAAGGCGTGGAAGGCGCAGGGCTCGCGCATGTTCATCGCGCCCGACCAGCAGGTCACCGTCGATGATCTGCTCTCCGGCATGGTGATCCAGTCGGGCAACGACGCTTCCATCGCGCTCGCCGAGGCGGTGGCCGGCAGCGAGGAGGCCTTCGCCAATCTGATGAATGCCGAAGCCAAACGCTTGGGGATGAACGACAGCCATTTCGTCAATGCCACCGGCCTGCCCGATCCGGCGCACATGACCACGGTGGCCGATCTGGCCAGGCTGACCACGGCGCTGATCCGCGATTTCCCCGAGGAATACAAGCGCTATGCAGTGAAGGAATTCACCTGGAACAAGATCAAACAACCCAACCGTAACCGACTGTTGTGGCTCGATCCGGCGATCGACGGCGTGAAAACCGGTCACACCGAGACCGCCGGCTATTGCCTCATCGCCTCGCGCCACGACGGTGCGCGACGGCTCACTACCGTCGTCGTCGGCACGCCGTCCGACAACGCGCGCGTGCAGGAAACGCTGGCGCTCTTGCACTATGGCGCGCGCGCCTTCGATGCCGTGAAGCTCTACGACAAGGGGCAGGCGGTGACACAGCTCAAGGTGTTCAAGGGCCAGCAGAATACGGTCGGCGCCGGTTTTGCCGAAAATTTCGTCCTCTCGCTGCCCAAGGGGGTGGCGAGCAACCCCGAGCGCATCAAGGTCGAGGTCTACAGCAAGCAGCCCCTCCTTGCACCCGTCAAGCAGGGCGACCGCATCGCGACGTTGAAGCTCACCGTGGATGGCAAGCCCTATGGCGAGCATGCGCTCGTCGCCCTGGCCGATGTGCCTCTCGCCGGCTTCTTCGGCCGCGCCTGGGATGGACTCAAGCTGTATTTCCAATGAGCCTTTGCTACCTCAACGGCCAGTTCCTGCCGCTCGAAAAGGCAGCGGTGTCGCCGATGGACCGCGGCTTCCTGTTCGGCGATGGCGTCTATGAAGTCATCCCGGTCTATTCGCGCCAGCCGTTCCGGCTCGACGAGCATCTGGGCCGGCTGCAAAGGAGCCTCGACGCGATCCGGCTGGCCAATCCGCTGTCGGCCGAAGCATGGCACTCGCTCGTCGCCCGCCTGATCGCCGCAGCCGAATGGGACGACCAGTCGGTCTATCTGCAGGTCACGCGCGGGCCGATGGCGATCCGCAACCATGCGTTCCCCAAGGTCGTCACGCCCACGGTGTTCGGCCTCGTCGAGCCGCTCGTCACGCCATCGGGCGAGCAGGTCGAAAAGGGTGTCGCCGCCGTCTCTGCCACCGACTTCCGCTGGCTGCGCTGCAACGTCAAGGCGACTTCGCTGCTGGCCAACTGCCTGCTGCGCCAGATGGCCATCGATGCCGGCTGCGCCGAGACCGTGATGTTCCGCGACGGCATCCTCACCGAAGGCGCCGCGTCGAACATCTTCGTCGTCAAGGACGGTACCCTGCTCGCGCCGCAGAAGAACCACCTGATGCTCTCCGGCATCACTTACGACGTGGTGCTCGAACTCGCCACGCAATACGGGCTGCCTACCGAGGTGCGCGACATCTGTGACGCCGAGGTGCGCAGCGCCGACGAGCTGTGGCTCACCTCCTCGACCAAGGAAGTGCTGGCGATCGTGACGCTCGACGGGCGGCCGGTCGGCGCCGGCAAGCCCGGCCCGGTATTCGGACGCATGTATCGCTGGTATCAGGACTTCAAGCAGACGGTGATGCGCGGCCATGGCTGAAGAGGAGACACTGCTCGAATTCCCCTGCGACTTCCCGCTCAAGATCATGGGCGCGACGCGGGAGGGCTTCGCGCAGGCCATCGTCGAGGTCGTCATGAGACATGCGCCCGACTTCGACCCAAGAACGGTCGAGATGCGGCCTTCGCGCGCCGGCCACTACCTTTCCGTCACCTGCGTCGTGCGCGCCACCTCGAAGCCGCAGCTCGATGCGCTCTATCGCGAACTCGTCGCGCATCCGTGGGTGAAAGTCGTTTTGTAGTGCGCCGGCTCGGTCGGGCCGACTACGAGCCGACCTGGCGCGCGATGCAGGCCTTCACCGCCGCGCGCGATGAACACACGCCCGACGAGCTGTGGTTGTGCGAGCATCCACCAGTGTTCACGCTCGGACTCGCCGGCAAGCCGGAGCACCTGCTCCGGGACATCGGTATTCCCGTGGTGAAGATCGATCGCGGCGGCCAGATCACCTATCACGGCCCCGGCCAGCTCGTCTGCTACCTGCTGCTCGACCTCAAGCGCCGCGGCCTCACGGTGAAGACGCTGGTCCATCGCATCGAACAGGCGGTGATCGACCTGCTGGCGGAATACGGTGTGCAAGGCGAGCGGCTCTCCGGTGCTCCCGGTGTCTATGTCAGGGGAGCCAAGATCGCCGCGCTCGGCCTGCGCATCAAGAACGGCTGCTGCTACCACGGTCTCGCCCTCAACGTCGCTATGGACCTTTCGCCCTTCGCGGCGATCAATCCCTGCGGTTACGCGGGCATGGCGGTCACACAGCTCGCGGCGTTTCATCCGGGCATCGGCGTCGATGTGGTCGCCGACCGGCTCGTCGAGGCATTGCAGGCCCGGCTTTGAGGTGCCGTCCCACCAGCGCCGACTTTTGCTTTTATCCGGGAATGCGCATACCATGCGCACTGGAGGTGAGAAATGAAAACCACTGCCCAAGCCGCCCCGGCGAAACGCCCCGTCAATCTGCTGCTGAGCGAAGAGAACGTGCGCCGGGCACGGCAATTCACCGACAATCTTTCCGCGACGGTCGATGGTTTGCTGGTCGATTACATCGCGCGGCAAAACGAGGCGCAACAGGCGCGCCAGCAGCGAGGCGATGCCGTCGCCGATGCCTGGAACCGCTTCCACGAAGCGCATGGGAGTTTTGCCGACGAACATTCGACGCTATGAGACGCTTCGCCCAGTTCGATGTCTGCCGCAATACCGGGAAGCATCGGGCGAGCATTCCGTATGTCGTCATCGTCCAGTCTTCTTATTATGAAAAAGCGCGGCGGCGGGTCGTCGTGCCCTTGGTGCTGCGTGACGCCATCGACAGGCTCGCGCCCTTGCCGGCTTCGCCGCTCAATCCGTCGTTCCGCATCGAGAATGTCGAGGTCGTGCTCAACCCGCTGGAAATCGTTTCGGTGCCCGTCGAGGCGCTGGGAGAAACGGTCGCTTCGCTGCGCGACGCCAGTGATACCATCATCGCCGCGCTGGACGAGCTGCTCTCCCGCGCCTTGTATTAACGCCGCATCGCCGACCTCGGGCCACCCACGCTCGAAGGTGGCGGTCGGCAAGTAAGGCGTTCCACGCTAACCGTAAAACATGAGCGAAAAACAGAAAGGCGAAGCCAAGACCGCCCGGATTCCGATCAAGATCGTGCCGGCGGCGCCCTTGAAGAAGCCGGAATGGATCCGCGTCAAAGCCGGCAATTCGGCGGCGCGCTATGGCGAGGTGAAGTCGATCCTGCGCAGCCACGGCCTGCATACCGTCTGCGAGGAAGCCACCTGCCCGAACATCGGCGAATGCTTCGGCAAGGGCACGGCCACCTTCATGATCTTGGGCGATCTGTGCACGCGCCGCTGCCCGTTCTGCGATGTCGGCCATGGCGTGCCACTGCCGCCCGATCCCGAAGAGCCTGCCAAGCTCGCGGCGACCATCGCGGCGATGAAACTCAAATACGTCGTCATCACCAGCGTCGACCGCGACGATCTCAGGGATGGCGGCGCCGGCCACTTCGCCGCCTGCATCCGTGCGATCCGCGCCACCGCGCCGGCGACGAAGATCGAGATCCTCGTGCCGGACTTCCGCGGCCGGCTGGAGATCGCGCTCGACCTCCTCGCTCGTGATCCGCCGGACGTGATGAACCACAATCTGGAGACCGTGCCGCGTCTTTACAAGCAGGCGCGGCCCGGCGCCGACTACGCGCATTCGCTCAGGCTCTTGCGGGAATTCAAGCGTCGCCTGCCGCAGATTCCGACCAAATCCGGCCTGATGGTGGGCCTGGGCGAGACTGACGACGAGATCCTGCAGGTGATGCGCGACCTGCGCGCGCACGAGGTCGAGATGCTGACGATCGGCCAGTATCTCGCGCCTTCCGCCCATCATCTGCCGGTGGTGCGCTATGTGCATCCGGAAGTGTTCGCGATGTATGCGGCCAAAGCCGGGAAGATGGGCTTCACGAATTGTGCCAGCGCGCCGCTGGTGCGATCGAGCTATCACGCCGATTTGCAGGCGCACGAGGCGGGAGTCGCCTAGATGCCGAAAGTCGGCGCTGGCAGGACGGCATCCGCGGTCCTGTCGTGCTCCGCGACGGCTTGCTGGAGCAGGTTCTCGTATCGGTCGAGCACCTGCTCCCAGCTCAGCTGCCGCACGCTGGCGGCGCACTCGCCGCGCTCGATGCGACCTTCGGCAACCCTGCGCAGCGCAAGACGGGCCAATTCGATGAAACGCCGTTCGTCGGCCGGCGGCACGCGCCAGCCGTTGCGGCCATCGACGATCAGCTGGCCGGCGGCGGCCAGGTCGAAGGCTACTACGGGCAAACCGCTCGCCAACGCCTCGGCGACGACGTTGCCGAAGGTCTCGGTGAGGCTCGGAAAGAGAAACAGGTCGGCGCTGGCATAGTGGGCCGCCAGCTCCTCGCCAGTGCGCATGCCGCAAAACAGCACTTCCGGATGGCGGCGGGAAAGCGTCGCGGCGGACGGGCCGTCGCCGACGCAGACCATGCGTGCGTCCGGCCATTCGGCGCGGATCGCGGCAAAGGCCTCGAACGCCAGCTCCAGATTCTTCTCGGGGGCAAGCCGGCTGACGACGAGGCAGACCGGCTCTTTGGGCCGCGCTTCCCAGCGCAGGCGCAGCGCGGGTGAGCGGCGGGCAGGGTTGAACAGGGCCGTATCGACGCCGCGCGCGAGCAGCCGCACATTGCGGAATCCCTGCGCGGCCAGTTCTTCCGCCAGCGTGGCCGTCGGCGCCAGCGTCGCGGCGGTGCGGTTGTGGAAGCCGCGCAGATAGCGGACGATGCCGCGCCGCAGCCAGCCGAGGCCGTAGTGCCGGCTGTAGCTGTGGAAGTTGGTGTGAAAGCTGGAAATCGTCGCGATGCCGAGGCGGCGCGCGGCCGACAGGGCCGAGTAGCCCAGCGGCCCTTCGGTGGCGACATGGACGATGTCGGGCCGCCGCTCGCGCCAGGCTTTCCAGAGCTGGCCGGTGGCCGGCAGGCCGAAGCGCAATTCGGGATAGCGCGGGATCGGCAGACCGGCCGTGAGCAGATCGCCATTGGCTAGCAGGCCGCGCTTCTCGACCGGCTGACGCGGTCGCACCAGACGCACATGATGGCCACGCTCGGCCATGCCCTGCGCCAGCCGTCCCAGGGTCATCGCCACCCCATTCACTTCCGGCGGGAAGGTTTCGGTGACGAGCGCGAGATCGAGGCGGCGAGGAGCCATTTCATGCCGCCGCGCGCGTCGCGTGCAGCGGGACGACGTTGCTGGCGGCTTGGCGCCATTCGATCAGTTCGAGGCGGCCGTCGAGATGTTCGACGATCGCCGTGCAGCTATCGACCCAGTCGCCGCAATTGACGTAGAGCACCCCCTCCTTGTCGCACAGGCTGGCGCTGTGGATGTGGCCGCAGACGATGCCGTCGAGGCCGCGTTCGCGCACCATGCGGATGACGGCGTCCTCGAAATCGCAGATGAACGAGACGGCCCGCTTGACCCGGCGCTTGGCATACCCGGCGAGCGACCAGTAGCCGGAGATGCGCAGGCTGCGGCGCAGCCACGACAGGTAAGCGTTGGCGCGTACCAGCAGGTTGTAGCCGATGTCGCCGAGGATGGCGAGCCAGCGGTGATGCTTGGTCACCTGATCGAATTCGTCGCCGTGCAAGAGCAGCAGACGGCGGCCTGCCGCGGTTTCGTGGATGTGTTCGGCGGCGATCTGGATGTCGCCGAAGCGGGCGCCGACGTATTCGCGCAGCGCCTCGTCGTGATTGCCGGGAATCAGCATCACCTTCTCGCCGTGGCGCGCGCGGCGCAGGATCTTCTGCACCACGGTGTTCTGCGCGGCCGTC
The DNA here is from genome assembly GCA_013388985.1 of Rhodocyclaceae bacterium. Taxonomy (GTDB): domain Bacteria; phylum Pseudomonadota; class Gammaproteobacteria; order Burkholderiales; family Rhodocyclaceae; genus Sulfuricystis. The sequence goes on along the minus strand of JACAEF010000022.1, from coordinate 59,669 downwards.
CAGTGGATGCCGCGCTTCATCGCCCAGAAATCGACGATGTCGCCGAGCAGGAACAGGAACTCGGCCTCGTAGTGACGCAGGAAGGCGATCAGGCTGTCGGCCTGGCAGCCGCGCGTGCCGAGATGGAGATCGGAGAGAAAAATGCTGCGTACCTTCATGCCGCGCAGCATGCGACGGCAATGCTACGGGGTGATGAATCTTTCATGACGCGGCTGTGACGATGCATGCCGGGCATGGACCGAGCGATACGCCTCGGCGAGTCGCCGCGCGCAGGCCTCGGTGGTCCATTCCTGCGCGAAGGTGCGCGCCTCGTGCGCCATCGCCCGGCGCCGCGGCACATCCTCGATCAGCTCGGCCAGCGCGGCGCCGAAAGCCCGCGTCTCCTGTGGTGCCGGCATCGCGCCGCGGCGCGGCTCGACGATCTCGCGCGTGCCGAGCGCGGAAAACGCCAGCACCGGCAGACCGGCCGCCATCGCCTCGAGCAGCACGAGGCCCTGCGTCTCGGTGCGCGAGGCGAACACGAACACATCGGCGGCCGCATAACAGGCGGGCAGTTCGCGCATGCGGTCGAGATAGCCGACGAAGCGCACGTTCTCGACGATGCCGAGCGCCGCCGCCTGGCGTCTCAAGGCGGGCAGCGCCGGCCCCTCGCCGGCGATGACCAGCATCAGGCCGGGGATGCGCGCATGTGCATGCGGCAGGGCTTCGAGCAGGAAGCCGATGTTCTTCTCGTGCGCGGCGCGCCCGACATACAAGGCCAGCGGCGCCCGTGCCGGAATGTCGAAGCGGCGGCGAAAGTCGGCGCTGGCGGAACGGCACGCCAGCGCGAAATGCTCGACCGGGATGCCGGTCGGCACGCGGTAGAGCGGCGTCGTCACGCCATAAGACACCAGCGTTTCCTCCATCGCGCTGGAAGGCACGACGACGCCGTCGAGCGCATTGCACTGGCGCCGGGCGAGGGCGCGGGCGAAAGCGCGCAGCGCCGCCTTCGGCATCAGCGGGACATAGTTATGGAGATATTCCTCGAAATGCGTGTGATAGGTGGCCAGGCATGGCAGCCGTTTCTGCCGCGCGAAGCGCAGACCGGCATAGTGCGCGGCGAAGGGCGTCTGCACATGGACGAGGTCGAAGCGTTCGGCAGCGAGGCGAGAGAGCGTTTCGTCCAGTGCCGAGCCGCGCATCAGGCGGTCCTCGGGATCGAGCGGCACGCGCCGGGCCGGCACGCGCAGGATGCGTTCGTCGTCGGCGTGGGGCGCGGGATAGGCCGGCGCGATCACGCGCACCTCGATGCCTCGATGCGCGAGGGCATGGCGGAAGGAGTCGATGGAAGTCGAAACGCCGTTGATGCGGGGAAAAAAGACGTCGGAGATCATCAGCACGCGCATGACGAATCATCATCGCGCGGGTGCGTTACAAAACGATGGCAAACCCGCCGGCGGCGTCATCGCTTCGTCACCGCGGCGTCAAAATCCCGTCATCGCCGGTGCCTAGAGTGCGCGCATCCCAACGTGAGAAAAGGAGACCGGCCATGGAAAACCGGAATGAACTGCGAGAACGCGCCAGCCTGCTGCGCCCGGCGCGCCCCCGGCTGCATGTCGCCCTGGCGCAATGCGACAGCGAAATCCTCGCCGCGCAGAAGCTGCGCTGGCGCGTCTTCGCCGAAGAACTCGGCGCCACGCTGCCGACGCGCATGCCCGGCGTCGATCAGGACTTCTACGATCCCTACTGCGAGCATCTGATCGTGCGCGACGAAGCCAACGGCCGCATCGTCGGCACTTATCGCATCCTCTCGCCGCAGGCGGCGCGCAAGGTCGGCAGCTATTACTCGGAAAACGAATTCGATCTCACGCGCCTGGCCCATCTGCGTCCGCGCATCGTCGAGGTCGGCCGCTCCTGCATCGATCCGGAATATCGCACCGGCGCGACGATCGCGCTGCTGTGGTCCGGTTTGGCGCGCTACATGTGCGAGAACGGCTACGAATACCTGATCGGCTGCGCCAGCATCGGCATGCAGGATGGCGGCCACAATGCAGTCGGCATCTATCATGCCCTCGCCGCGCATATGGCGCCGCCCGAATACCACGTTTTCCCGCGCCATCCGCTGCCGCTCGACCGCATCTGGGCATTGCCGGATCCCGAGGTGCCGCCGTTGATCAAAGGCTATCTGCGTGCCGGCGCCTGGGTGTGCGGCGAGCCGGCCTGGGATCCGGATTTCAACACCGCCGACCTGTTGCTGCTGCTGCCGATGAGCCGCGTCGATGCGCGCTATGCCCGGCACTTCGTGGAGCGGCAAAGCTGAAGACCTGGCTGAGCGAAATCCGCGCCGCCTTTCGTCTGGCGCGTGTCGGCGTGCATCTCCTCTGGGGCATGGCGACGGTCGCGGCGGTCTACCCCTGGATCAGCCTGCGCTGGCGACGCGCGCTCAAGCAGCGCTGGTCGCGCCAGCTGCTCGAGATGCTCGGCATCCGCCTGAAAACCGGCGCTGGCAAGGCGGCACTGCCAGCGGGGCTGGTGGTCTGCAACCACATCTCCTGGCTCGACATCTTCGTCATCAACGCGCTGGCGCCCGCCGCCTTCGTCAGCAAGGCCGAGGTGCGCGACTGGCCGCTGATCGGCTGGCTGTGCGCGCGTACCGAGACGATCTTCCTCGAACGCGGATCACGTGCCGCCGCGCAGCGCACGCGCGAGAGGATGATCGATCATTTACAGACCGGCGCGCATGTCGCCGTGTTTCCCGAGGGCACGACCACCTGCGGCGAGCGCGTGCTGCCGTTCCATGCCGCGTTGTTCCAGAGCGCGATCGACGCCCGGCGGACAGTGATTCCGCTTGCCTTGCGCTATCTCGATCGTCGTGGCGATGCAAGCCGCGCGCCGGCCTACGAGGGCGACACGACGCTGTGGCAATGCCTGCGCGCCGTCGCCTGTGCGGGGGGATTGACCGCGGAAGTGCGCGTGCTCGCCGCGCTCGACGCCGCGCGCTGCGAGCGGCGCGAACTGGCGCGGCACTGCCATGCCGCGATCGAATGGCATCTCGGCCAGCATGGCGGCAGACCGCAGGCCGAAGCACCAACCGACGAAGCGCCCGCTGTCATCGAGCCGGACGTCGTGCTCGCCGGGCAGTCATGACACCGAGATATTGTTGCCGCTGCGGCGTGCCCCTGTCCCGACGCGAGCGTCTGTTCGATTCACTGCTATGCGCCGCCTGTGAGCAGGTGCTGACCGCATATCACGGCATGCTGCCCGATCCCAACCTGACGTTCAACCCGCACGGTGATGGCACGCAACGAAACTGTCATCTTTGTCCAGGACAATCCGTAACCGGTTCCGACCGAATGGAGGCTTCATGAACATGCAACGACGCAAATTCGCTCTGGTGCTGACGTTGGCGCTTGCCGCGCCGGTGGCCGCTCAGGCCGAGGATCGGTCCAAAGACGCGCATCGGGTCAAGGCCGTCAAGGTCGAATTCATCGCCATGCCGGCGCCGCAGACCGACGACGAGATGATCCGCAACTACACGACGGCCAAGGCCAAGGTCACCTTCTCCAACGGCAAGGAGCGCGTCTATCCGCTCGCCTACCACACGCTCTACAAGAACACCGACGTGATCGCCACGCACAAGGGCAAGCGCTACGCCGCCGGTCAGTTGTTCGATGTCGACATGAACCCGATCATCGAGCCCAAGGGCGACCCGGCGCTCTCCGAAACGGCCGACGCCAACACGCTGATCCAGACCGGCGGCAAACTGTTCCTGGTCACGCACTGGGAATACGACGACGTGCTCGCCGACGGCCAGGTCGCCAACAAGGCCGAGGGCTGGCAGTCGCGCATGCCGATGACGATGAACCTCTCGGAGCTCGTCCAGGACAAGAAGACCGGCCAGCTCAAGGTGAAAAGCCAGCGGCCCATCGACTTCTCGTCGGTGCACGGCGGCTGGATCTTCTGCAACGCCTCGCACACGCCGTGGAACACGCATCTCGCGGGCGAGGAGGATTACGACCTGCAGTTCGTGCCGGGCGAGAAGGAGTTCAAGAAACAGAAGGCTGGTCTCAAGGCGATGAGCGAGGTCTATTTCCGCAGCAAGAAGGAAGCCAACCCCTACCACTACGGTTACGCGACCGAGGTCGCGGTCAAGCCGGACGGCGGCTTTGATGTCACCAAGCACTACGAGATGGGCCGCGGCACCTGGGAACTCGCCCAGTTCGCCAACGACGGCAAGACCGCCTTCCTTGGCGACGACGGCACCTACGCGGGCTTCTTCATGTTCGTCGCCAACCGGGCCAACGATCCCAAGGCCGGCGGCACGCTCTACGCCGCCAAGTGGCAGCAGACCGCCGAGGACGGCGCGGACGGCGGCAAGGCCGACATCCGCTGGGTGCGCCTGGGCAGCAGCCATTACGACGAGATCAAGGCGCTCATCGACCGCGGCATCACGATCGACGATATCTTCGAATTCTCGCTTACCGAGAAGCCCGGCTTTGTGCCGACGCGCGCCGGCTCCGCCGAGACCGTCTGGCTCAAGTTGAAGCCCGGCATGGAGACGGCGGCGGCCTTCTTGGAGACGCGTCGTTACGCGGCCTACTTGGGCGCGACGACCGAATTCACCAAGGGCGAGGGCCTGGCGATCAACCATCCGGACAAGAAGCTCTACTACGCGATCAGCTACATCCAGAGCTCGATGCGCGGCAAGGATGGCGGCCCGCATGATGACATCCGCCTCAAGGAAAACCTCGCCGGCGCGACCTACACCTTCGACATGGCCGGCGGCCAGAAGGACACCGAGGGCAATCCGATCGCCTCGGAGTTCGTGCCGGTGCGCGCCTACGTCGAGCCGATGCTGCTCGGCCGGCCGATTCCGGTCGACGCCAAGGGCAACACCGCCGATCCCGAGTTCATCGCCAACCCGGACAACCTGTTCTATTCGGAAAAGATGCGCACGCTGTTCATCGGCGAGGATTCCGGCACGCACATGAACAACTTCGTCTGGGCCTACAACATCGACACGCAAAAGCTCGCGCGCATCATGAGTGTGGCCGCCGGCGCCGAGGCGACGGGTCTCAAGGTCTACGAGGACATCGGTGGCCATGCCTACATCCTCGGCAACACGCAGCACCAGGGCGGCGACTGGGTCAAGTCGGCACCGGCCGATCTGAAGGCGCGACTGGAGGCGCGTGCCGGCGAGGTCTTCGGCAAGAACCGCCACGGTACGAACAACTGGCGGCTCGAAGCGCATGTCGGCTATATCAGCGGCTTGCCGGCGTTCTAGACAACGGCGAACGACCTGCTGCGCGAACGCATGGCAGCGTTGCGCGGTGCTCGTAGGCTCGCCTACCTGACAGGTATGTCTCGCCTCCTGCGCTCCGTGCGCCTTGCCCTGCGTCCGTTCGCCACGGTCCTTCGCCATTGCCTACCGTGGTCCTTGGTCTGGCTTGTCGGTACCGTTCAAGCCGGCGAATACAAACCCCTGCGCGGCGAGGTCTTCGACCGCGCGCGCTTTCCCAACCCGCACGCCCACATTCCGGCGCAGTGCTATATCGAGACGAGCGGCGGCACGCAAAACGCCTGCCTGTTCTGCCACACCGACGGCGTCTGGAAGAGGAAGCTTGGCAACAACAACCCGCAGGCCGGCGCGAATCCGAACGTCGGCGACCTGCAGGCCGAATACGCCTTCGGTTCGTTCAATCTGCCCTTCACGCCCAATGCCAGCATCAATCCCTGGCGCAACACGCTGTTCCCGGAAAAGCTGCGCGCCGAGCTGGCGAAGCGCCGCATCGATCCCGCCCGCTGGGACATGGCGCATTGGATCGAGGAAGACAACTGGCGCGCGGCCTATGCCCGGCGGCCGAAGAAAACCCCGGACTGGGATAGCGGCATCGAACATCCATTCCGGCTCTTCCCTGCGCTCAATCCTACCGACCTGCCGGCGCAGGAAGACGGCTTCGTGCGCGCGAAAACGCGCGGTCCCCATGCGATCTGGCACGACGGCCGGGGCTGGAACACCGGCTGGCGCGCGATCAACTTCATGCCCTACGGCATCTTCACGCCGTTCTCCGGCAGCGTCTCGGGCGTCTATATCCGCCTGCCCGTCGAGTTCATGAAGGACGAGGCCGGGCGCTTCGATCTTTCGACCTACGCGGCCAATCTCGACCTGCTCGCGCGCCACATCCAGGAACGCGCGCGCCCCGACGATCCGCCGCACTACCTGGGCATGGCGAGAAAGATCGAGCGCGTGCGCGGTCAGTATCCGCTCGGCACCGAGTTCGCGCATCCGCTGCACTACGTCGATGTGGCGAAGGACGGCGCGCGCGCGACGCGCGTCAAGGAAATTCGCTGGATGATGAAGCGGCAGCCGTGGGAGCCGGACGAATTCGGCCTTGCCCTGAAGGAAGAATCGGCGCCCGCTATCGCCCATTCCAAACAGGGCTGGATCGAGAACGGCGTCGGCTGGCTGCTCGCCGGCTGGATCGAGGACGCCCAGGGCCGGCTGCGGCCGCAGAAGCCGTCCGAGCTCGTGCAGTGCGTCGGCTGCCATTCGGGCAACGTGCGCCAGTCCGAAGTCGGCGGCTATCCGACCTGGACTTCCGGCACCGGCAACACCATCGATTCGACCTGGGCCTTCCCGCGCCAGCTGAAAGGCAGCGCCGGCTGGCGCGAGATGGATTACCTCGGCTACCGGGCGGCGACGAAAACCCTGTCGCTGCCCGAGCCGAAAAACCGCCAGCTCGGCCGCGGCGAGTTCGCCGTGTTTCTCGACCACGTCGTCGGCGCCTCGCTCTACGGCGACATGCCCGCTGCGCTCGAAGCCTTCTTCGCCCGCGAGATTTCCGGCTGGCCGGCACTCGCGCCACATGTCGAGCGCGGCGACGTCGAGAGCCTGCTCGCGGCGCAGAAAGCGCGCCAGGCGCTCATGCGCGCCTTCACCGCGAAGGGCGGCCATCTCGACGCCGAGGGCCGCATCCGTGCCGAACTCTTCATCCCGCCGGAAGCCGATGCATTGGAGGCCGCGCGTCGCTACCGGATGGTGGTGGCGACGCAAAGCTACGATTTCGGCAAGGACGTCTTTCCCGCCACGCCCTTCACCCTGCGCTACTACCGCCGCCCGGCGGAAGGCTTTGCGCATCAGGACGGCCGGCCCTATGCCGTCGGCGAGGTCATCACCGACCGGCCGGTCAATCCGAACGTCGGCGAATTCACTTACGGTATGGGGGTGACGCCGACCCTGATCGGCGCGGACGCGATCAAGGACTATGTTCCGCTGCTCGAATGACGAAGCGCGCCGCGGCGATTGCCTCAATCGCCGCCTGATACTCGTCTTTTCGCTCTATGCGCTGCTACCGACGCTCGTCGTGCCGCTCATGCTCTTGCCGCTCTCGCCGGCCTGGGGCGGGCTGCTCGTGCCGCTTGTCCTACTCACCAACAGCTGGTGGGCGTTCCAGCACGAGGCGATGCACGGCACGCTCCTGCACGACAAGCGCGCGAACCGGCTCATCGGTCGTCTGCACGCCATCGCCTTCGGCGCCTCCTTCGATCTCCTGCGCTGGGGGCATCTGCTGCACCACGCGCACAGCCGCACGATACGCGAACGCAGCGAGGTGCATGAGGGCGAGCGGCCGAGTGTGGGATTCGTCGTCGCCTACTACCTGCGCATCGGCGGCGGGCTCTATCTCGCCGAGGTGATCGGCACGCTTGTGCTGCTCCTGCCACGCGCGGTGCTCGTCAGGCTGGTGGGCTATCTCGATCGTCCCGACAACGTCGTCGGCGAACTGGGCGTACGCCTGCTCGAAGCCCCGGTCTTGCGTGCCGCGCGCATCGATGCGCTGTGCGTGCTGCTCTTCCATACCGGTGTGTTCTGGTTTTATGGTGAGTATGCCTGGATGTACGCTCTGGCACTGGCCGGTCGCGCGCTGGCCGTCAGTTTCGTCGACAATGCTTTCCATTATGGGACCGCACTCGACGAGCCGCGCCGGGCGATGAACCTCGCCCTCCCGCCGCCGCTGTCGGCGCTGATCCTGCATTTCAACCTGCATGGCGCGCATCACCTGCGCCCCGGTCTGCCCTGGTGGCAACTGCCCAGCTATCATCGCGCGCATGATTTGGGTTATCAGCATGCTTGGTGGCCGGCGCTGTTCCGGCAATTGCGCGGCCCCATCGGCGCGGCGCGTTTCGAGACGGCTTAAGCCTGACGAGCTCGCCGCGCGCGCTTTCCTGCTGGTCTGGCTGTTCTGGCTGTTGCCTGCAGAGGCGCAGACGTTACGCTATCTCGGCCAGCAGATCCTGCCACATGGCTACACGTTTCGCGGCACCGACGTCGGCGGCCTCTCGGGGCTGGATTACGACCCGGCGAGCCGGCGCTTCGTCGCCATTTCCGACGACCGCTCGCGGCGCCAGCCGGCGCGCTTTTATCTGCTGAGGCTCGATCTGGCGCGCTTCAATACCGGGGCAGCACCTGGGCATGCGGGCGTCGAGCTGCTCGACATGACCTATCTGCGCGACGAGGCGGAGCGGCTATACGAACCGCGCGCGGTCGATCCGGAAGCGGTCCGCTTCGGCCTTGCTCCGGACTCGTTGTGGTGGGCGAGCGAAGGCGACGCGCGCCGGGGCATTCCGCCCGCCATCACGGAAGTCGGCGCTAGCGGGACGGCATGGCGCAGCCTCGACGTGCCGGCGCATGTCCTGCCGGGCAAAAAGCGCGGCGTGCGCGACAACCTCGCCTTCGAAAGCCTCGCCCTCGACCGCGCCGCCGGCCGGCTCTACGTCGGCACCGAGAACGCCTTGCAGCAGGACGGGCCCGAGGCCGACGTCGGGCAACCGAGCCCGGCCCGCATCCTCGCCTTTGAGCTGGCAAGCGGCAAGCTTCTGGCGGAGTACGTTTATATCGTCGAAGCCGTGCCGCAGGCGCCGCCCTTGCCGTTGATGTTCCGCACCAACGGGCTGGTCGAACTCTTGGCGGGCGAGGGCATGCTGCTCGCGCTCGAGCGCGCCTACGTGCAGGGCGTCGGCAACAGCGTTCGCATCTACCGCCTCGATCTGGAGGACGCGACCGACGTTTCGGGCATCGCGTCGCTCGCGGGCGCGACCTTCCAGCCCGTGCGCAAAACGCTGCTGCTCGATCTCGGGACGCTGGGCGTCCGGCTCGACAATCTGGAAGGAATGAGCTGGGGACCGCGCACGGCGGCGGGTAGGCCGAGCCTCGTGCTCGTCGCCGACGACAATTTCAGTCCGCTGCAAGAGACGCAGTTTCTCGCCTTCGAAATGGCCGATCGAGCGGACTGAAACACTGCCGTAACACGCGACGGCGAGAATGGGCATGTTCATTTCGTCCACACTTCATCGGAGGTTCCCCCCCTGCGTTCCATCCTCGCCGTTTCATTTGTCGCCACCGCCGCGCTCCTGTCGGCCTGCGCCAGCCAGGAAAAAGCGCCTGCGCCCGCTCCGGCCGCCGCCGCGCCCGCGCCGGCCCAGAAAGCGCCGCAGTGCTGGAATGGCGACGTCGGCGCCTTCCAGGATCTCGGCACCAAGGCGACCATTTCCGACGTGAAGGTCGAGTGCAAGCCGACGGCCGACGGCAAGTCGGCGCAGTGGATGGGCGCGTAGCACTGAGCGCGATCCGCTCTCCCGCAACAAAGCGCCGCATTCGCGGCGCTTTTCGTTTCAGCTCCAGCGGATCGCGATGGCGCCGAGCGCCACGAGCACGGCGCCGGCGATGCGCCAGCGGCCCATGCGCTCCTTGAGCAGCCAGGCGCCGAAGATCGCCGCGAAGATCACCGAGGTCTCGCGCAGCGCGGCGACGGCCGGTATCGAGGCCACGGTCATCGCCCAGAGCACGAGACCATAGGAGCCGACGGTCAGCGTCGAACCGGCGAGCGAGAACAGCCAGCGCTTTCTCAAATGAACGAGGGCGCGGCGGCCGCGCTGCCGGAGCGCGACGCCCAATACCAGCCAGGCGTTGAGGAAAAACAGCCACAGCGTGTAGGAAAGGGCGTGTCCCGAGCGGCGCGCGCCGATGCCGTCGACGATCGTGTAGAGCGCGATGACGGCCGCGGTGGCGAAGCCGTACGCCAGACCGGCGGGCGCGATGCCGCCGCGCCGGAAACCGATGCCGACGGGCAGGGCAATGCCGGCGGCCACCAGCGCGATGCCGAGCATCAGCGCGGGATTGATCGCGTCGCCGGCGAGCGGCGCGGCCAGCGCGACCAACACCGGCGCCGAGCCGCGCATCAGCGGATAGGCGATCGACAGGTCGGCGTGCCGGTAGGCCTGCATCAGCAGCAGGTAGTAGCCGACGTGAATGAAAGTGGTCGTCGCCAGCCAAGGCCAGGCCGCCACTGCAGGCATAGGCAGCCAGGGCAGCACGCAGGCGGCGACCGCCGCGCCGGCGACAGCAAGGCCGGTGTAGTCGAGGAAGCGGTCGGCGCTCGCCTTGACGACGAAGTTCCAGCCGGCGTGCATCGCCGCCGACAGCAGCACCAGCAGGGTGACGGGCGTGGAGATCACGCCGCGGGCCAGGGCAGCGAATAGGTCTTGACGTTGGTGAAGCTTTTGATCGCCTCCAGCACGCCTTCCTTGTAACCGAGCCCCGAATCCTTGATGCCGCCGAAGGGCGTCAGTTCCAGCCGGTAACCGGGCACTTCCCAGACATTGACGCTGCCGACGTGGAGTTCATTGACGAAGCGCGCGATGGCGTCGAGGCGGTTCGTGCATAGGCCCGAGGAGAGACCGAAGGCCGTGCCATTGACGAGGGCGATGGCTTCGTCGAGGGTCTTGAAGCGGATCACCGGCGAGACCGGGCCGAAGGTTTCCTCGCGCACGACATTCATTTCCGGGCGCACCCGATCGAGCACGGTGGGCGAGTAGAGCGCGCCGCGCCGTACGTTGCCGTAAAGCAGTTTCGCGCCCTGGGCGACGGCCTCGTTGACGCGCGCTTCGAACAACTTCGCGGCCGCTTCGTCGATGACGGTGCCCATGTCCATCGTCTCGTCCATCGGGTCGCCGTACCGCCAGCGCCGACTTTTTTCGACGAGCAGTTCGACGAAGCGGTCGGCGACGCTTTCCTGAACGATCATGCGTTTGACGGCGGTGCAGCGCTGGCCGGAGTTCTTGTAGGAACCGGCGACGGCGAGATCGGTGGCCTTGTCGAGATCGGCATCGTCGAGGACGATCAACGGGTCGTTGCCGCCCAGTTCGAGCACGGTGCGGCGGTAGCCGATTTTCGCCGCGATGTGCTTGCCGATGGCGACGCCGCCGGTGAAAGTGACGAGTTCGACGGCCGGATTCGTCAGCAATTCGTCGGCGATCTCGGCCGGATCGCCGGTGACGACCTGGAACATCTCGGGCGGCAGGCCGGCTTCATAAAGGATGTCGGCGAACAGCAGGGCCGAGAGCGGCACCTTTTCCGAGGGTTTGAGCACCATGCGGTTGTTGGTGGCGACGGATGGCACGACCTTGTGCGCGACCTGGTTCATCGGGTGGTTGAAGGGCGTGATGGCGGAAATGACGCCCAAGAGCGGCTCGCGCTGGGTATACACGCGCCGTTCGCGGCCGTGCGGCGTGATGTCGCAACTGAAAATCTGTCCGTCGTCGTTAAGCGCCGCGTGGGCGCCGAAGATGAGCACGTCGCGCACGCGGCCCGCTTCGTAGCGGCTGTCCTTCTTGCACAGGCCGGATTCCGCGGTGATGAGATCGGCGATTTCTTCCGCGCGGGCGACGACGATATCGGCCGCCTTGAGAAGGATGCGGTGGCGCTCGTAGCGCGAGAGTTTCGGCCGGTAGGCGCGCGCGATCTCGAAGGCGCGGCGTACGTCTTCGACGCTCGCCTTCGGCACGGCGCCGATGCACTCGTTCGTGTAGGGGTTCATGACTTCGATGACGCGCTCGCGGGCGAGGCGTTCGCCGCCGATGCGCAGGGTTTCCTGACGGAATTCCATGGGTTTCTCCTATTGGTTTTTGAGCAGGCGTTGCAGCCGCTTGCGGCTCGCCTCGACGTGGCGGCGTAGCAGCCGCGCGGCCATGGCGCGTTCGCCCGCGCACAGCGCGGCGAGGATCGCGCGATGGTCGGCGACCGAGGCGCGCAGGCTCGATGCGTCGGGGATGCTGGCGTGCGCCTGGTGGCGAAAGAGGGATAGTTCGCCGACGAGCCGCCGGTAGCTGTCGATCAGCGCGGGATTGCCGGTCAGGCAGACGAGGCGGTCGTGAAAGGCGACGTTGCACTCGTGACAGGCGGCGAAGTTGGCCTTCTTTGCGAACTTTTCCGCTTCGGCGAGCAGCTTCTCGAGACCGGCGGCGCGTACCGCATCCGGCACGGCGGCGAGTTTCCTGACGATCAGTTCCTCGAGCGCGAGGCGCACCTCGTAGATCGCATCGGCTTCGTCGGGCGCGATGGTGCGCACGAAGACGCCGCGGTTCTTCTCGACGCGCACGAGGCCCTTCTCCTCAAGGCCGCGAAACGCCTCGCGCACGGGGCCGCGCGAGACGCCGAGGCGGGCGGCGAGCGGAATTTCGGTGAGCTGGCTGCCGGGCGGCAGCTCGCCGTCGAGAATCATCCTTTCGAGTTGCTGCTGGATCAGTCCGGGCAGGGAGCGGCTCTGCAAGAGCGCGATGGCGGAGGCGTGGGCGTTCATATTTGTTTCATCGTCCTGCAACGTCGGCGGCGAACAATCGGGTCTGGCTAGATTGCAGATTGTCAACAATCTGTAACGGCCCGATTATAGATTCGTGAATGTTGCAGTTTGATTGACGAAAGCCAAATGATGAATTCGCAGCCGACGCCGCCCGCCATCGAGATTCGCCGCCTCGGCAAGACGTTTCCTAGCTGCAAGGCGCTCGACGACGTCAATCTGACCGTCGCGACGGGCGAGATGGTCGCCCTGATCGGCGCATCGGGTTCCGGCAAGTCGACGCTGCTGCGCCATATCGCCGGCTTCGTCGCCGCCGATGCCGGCGAGATCGCCGTGCTCGATCGCGTCGTGCAACAGGATGGCAGCATCGCGCCCGACATCCGCGCCTTGCGCGCCCAGATTGGCTTTGTCTTCCAGCAGTTCAATCTCGTCAATCGCCTGCCGGTCGTCACCAATGTGCTGGTCGGGCTGCTCTATCGCGTGCCCGTCTGGCGCAGCTTGCTGATGCGTTTCACGGTGAGCGAGCGCCAGCGGGCGCTGGAGGCCTTGGCCGCGGTCGGCATCGAGAAGTTCGCCTGGCAGCGCGCCGCCACGCTTTCCGGCGGCCAGCAGCAGCGCGCGGCGCTGGCGCGCTGCCTGGTGCAGGAAGCCAAGGTGATTCTCGCCGACGAGCCGATCGCCTCGCTCGACCCGGAATCGGCGCGAAACGTGATGGAGTTGCTGGCGCAGATGAACCGCGAGCGCGGCTGCACCGTCGTCGTTTCGCTGCACCAGGTCGAATTCGCGATCAAGTATTGCCGGCGCACCGTCGCCTTGCACCGGGGCCGCGTGGTCTATGACGGCCCTTCCGCGGCGCTGACGCCGCAATTGCTCGGCGAGCTCTATGGCGCCGACGCCGAGGAGCTGTTCGGCATGATGCTCGACAGTCCCGCCCTGAAGATACCCGCCGACAAAGGCATGGCGCCGCTCCTGGCGGCCTGAATCCCCTCTCAACCCTTCACCCAAGGAGAATCCATGTTGCGCAATCTGAAAACCCTGCTGGCGGCCGCGGCCGTCGTCCTGGGCCTGAACGTTCAGGCCCAGGAAATCAAGGAACTCAACTTCGGCATCATCGCCACCGAGAAGGCGGGCGCCTTGAAGCAGATGTGGGAACCCTTCCTCGAAGACATGTCGAAGGCCATCGGCGTCAAGGTCAATGGCTTCTACGCCACCGACTACGCCGGCATCATCGAGGCGCAGCGCTTCAACAAGGTGCAGATCGCCTGGTATGGCAACAAGTCGGCCATCGAGGCCGTGGATCGAGCCAACGGCGAGGTCTTCGTGCAGTTCGTCGATCTCGACGGTACGCCGGGCTACTACTCCTACCTCATCACCCACAAAGATAGCGGCATCACCTCGCTCGACCAGGTGCTGAAAAACGGCAAGGACATGAGCTTCGGCATCGGCGATCCGTCCTCGACCTCCGGCACGCTGGTGCCGACCTATTACGTCTTCACGCTCAACAACCTCGATCCGAAGACGCACTTCAAGGTGGTGCGCTCGGCCAACCACGAGGGCAACTTCCTCGCCGTGCTGAACAAGCAGGTCGATGTCGCGACCAGCAACAGCGAGATGACGCAGAAGATGAAGGAAAAGGCGCCCGAGAAGCTCGAACAGATTCGCATCCTCTGGACTTCGCCGCTGATCCCGCGCGACCCGCTCGTCTATCGCAAGGATCTGCCGGCCGATCTCAAGAAGAAGATCCAGGACTTCTGCGTCAATTACGGCAAGAACGAGCGCGAGAAGGAGATCCTCAAGAACATGTATCGCCTCGCCGGCTTCAAGGCCTCGACCGACGCGCAGCTCTTGCCGATCCGCCAGCTCGAGCTGTTCAAGGATCGCAAGAAGTTCGAGAACGACGCCAATATGTCCGAGGCCGACAAGAAAGCGAAGCTCGCCGAGATCGACGCCAAGCTCGCCGAGCTCGCCAAGCAGATGAAGTGATCCTCCCTCGTGCGCCGGCGGGCTCGCGTCTGCCGGCGCTTTTTCGATCATGGCTACCGTACCTTCCGTCCAAGAAGTCTCGCTGCGTCCGCCGCCCGCCGGCATCGGTGCGACCCTCGCCTGGGGCGTCTTTTTCCTCGTCCTGATCTGGTCGTGGCAAGGTGCCGACATGCGGCCGTTCGACCTGCTCAAGGATTCGGACAACATGCGCGTCTTCGCCCGGGAATTCTTTCCGCCGGACTTTCACGAGTGGCGCATCTATCTCGAGGAGATGGTCGTCACCGTGCATATCGCCATTTGGGGCACGGTGCTTGCCATCGTCTGCGCGATTCCCTGCGGCCTGATGTCCGCCGAGAACCTCGCCCCGGTCTGGGTCTATCAGCCGATGCGCCGCCTGATGGACGCGTGCCGCGCCATCAACGAAATGGTGTTCGCGATGCTCTTCATCGTCGCGGTCGGCCTCGGGCCCTTCGCTGGCGTGCTGGCGCTCTGGGTGCATACGACCGGTGTACTTGCCAAGCTCTTCGCCGAGGCGGTCGAGGCTATCGACCCGCGTCCCGTCGAGGGCGTGCGCGCCACCGGTGCGAACGCGCTCGAGGAAATCCTCTACGGCGTGATTCCGCAGGTGCTGCCGCTGTGGATTTCCTACTCGCTTTACCGCTTCGAGTCGAACGTGCGCTCGGCCTCCGTGCTCGGCATCGTCGGCGCGGGCGGCATCGGCGTCGTCCTGCACGAGGTGATCCGCGGCTTCGAATACGCGCAGACCGCCGCCGTGCTCATCATCATCATCGTCTCGGTCACCCTGATCGACCTCGTCTCCGCCCGCATCCGTCAATGGGCGATCTGAACCTTACATGAACATGCTTTCACTCAACGGCGTTCAATACCGCTGGCCGTCGCGTCCTACCGTCGTCGTCTGCATCGACGGCGGCGATCCTGCCTACATCGAACAAGGGCTCCGAGACGGCATCATTCCCAACATCGCACGTTTCATGCGCGAAGGGTTCTCGACCATCGCCGAGGGCACGGTGCCGAGCTTCACCTGCCCGAACAACATGTCGATCATCACCGGTGCGCCGCCATCGGTGCATGGCATCTCCGGCAACTTCTACCTCAACGAGGCGGGCGAAGCGGTCGTCATGACCGGCCCGGAACTGTTGAGGAGCCGCACGATCCTCGCCACCTTCGCCGATGCCGGCGCGAAGGTCGTGTCGATCACCGCCAAGGACAAGCTGCGCAAGCAGCTCGGCAAGGACCTCGATCTTCAGCGTGGCAACGTGAGTTTCTCGTCCGAGTTCGCCGACCGCTGCACGCTGACCGAGAACGGCATCGAGAACGTGCTGGCGCTCGTCGGCATGCCGCAGCCGGACATGTATTCGATGGATCTGTCGCTCTTCGTGCTGGAAGCTGGCATCAAGCTGCTGGAGACGCGGCGGCCCGACCTGATGTTCCTGTCGCTGACCGATTACATCCAGCACAAGCACGCGCCGGGCGACCCGGTCTCCAGCGAGTTCTATCGCCGCATCGACGACTGCTTCGGCCGGCTCGCTTCGCTTGGCGCCACGGTCGCGCTGACGGCCGACCACGGCATGAACGACAAGTCGAAGCCGGATGGCACGCCGAACGTGATCTTCCTGCAGGACATCCTCGACCGCGCCTTCGGCGCCGGCGACACGAAAGTCATCTGCCCGATCACCGACGCCTTCGTGCGTCACCACGGTGCGCTGGGCGGCTTCGTGCGCGTCTGGTGCCGCGGCGGCAGGGCGAGCCCGGCGGCGATCATCGACCTCGTCAAGGGCATCCCAGGCATTGAGCTGGCGCTCACGAAAGAGGAGGTCTGCGCGCGCTTCGAGCTGCCGCCCGACCGCGAGGGCGACGTCGCGGTGATTGGCGACATCGGCACGGTGATCGGCGCCTCGCAAGCCGACCACGACCTCTCGAACCTCGCCGACGCGCGGCTGCGCAGCCACGGCGCGGTGACCGAGGCGCGCGTGCCCTTCATCCTGAGCCGTCCCGTCAGCGCCGACTTTGCGCAGCGCGCGGCTGGCGGGCTGAAAAGCCACCAGATCTTCGACTACGCGATCAACGGAGTCGTTTGAAATGGCTGCCCTTCCCGCCATCGGCCGTCTGGCCGTCTATGACGCGCCGAATGCGCCGTTTCGCATCGAGTCTTACCCGTTGCGGCCGCCCGCGCCTGGCGAAGCGCTCGTCAAGATTCGCATGGCGACGATCTGCCGCTCGGACATCCATTCCTGGCAGGGGCAGCGGCCGAACCCGTGCCCCGGCGTGTTGGGGCACGAGATCATCGGCGACATCGTAGCGCTCGGCGAAGGCGTCACGCAGGACATGCGCGGCGATCCGCTTGCCCTCGGCGACCGCGTGACCTGGAGCGAATATTTCATCCCCCCCGAAGGAGACTATTTCGGCGCAGTGCTCGATCTGCCGCAGAAGGCGGCCGGCGTCGACAAATACGGCCATCGAGCGGTCGCCGAGCCGCCGCACCATCACGGCGGTTTCGGCGATTACTGCTACATCCTGCCGCGCTCGTGGATCCTGCGCCTGCCGGACGAACTCACCGACGAGGAGGCGACGCCGCTCAACTGCGGCGTGGCGACGATGATCGCAGTCACCGAGGCGGCGAACATCCGCATCGGTCACACCGTCGTCGTGCAGGGGCTTGGCCTGTTGGGACTTTACGGCGCCGCCATCGCCAAGGCGCGCGGCGCCCGTCGCGTGATCGGCCTCGATCCCGATCCGGCGCGGCGCGAGATGGCCTACCGTTTCGGTGTCGATTTGGCTTTCGATGCCGCCGCCGACCCGGCGGAAATCCGCGCGCAGTGCCCGCCCGCCGGCGCCGACGCGGTCATCGAGGTCTGCGGCACACCCGCGGTCATCCCGGCCGGGCTCGAGATGCTGCGCATCGGCGGCACCTATGTGCTCGGCGGTGTGGTCAATCCGCGCGCGATGGCAATCATCGACGCCAACCTGATCCTCAAGAAACTCCTCTGCCTGCGCGGCGTGCATAACTACCACCCGCGCCATCTCGTCGAGGCGCTCGAATTCGTCGCGGCACACCGCACGCGCTTCCCCTTCCACGCCCTCGTCGATGGCAAGTATCCGCTCGACGCCGCGAACGAGGCGATGGCCGATGCCGCCGCCCGCCGCGTGCTGCGCGCCGCCATCGTGCCCTGAAAACCGTTTGGAGACCAACATGAACGATCCCGTTTTGCTGACCCCCGGACCGCTGACGACCTCCGCAGCGACCAAGCAGGCCATGCTGCGCGACTGGGGTTCGTGGGATGGCGCCTTCAACGAGCTGACCGCCTCGGTCTGCCGCGACATCGCCGAGATCGCCGGCGCGGGCGAAACGCATGTCTGCGTGCCGCTGCAGGGCAGGGGCACGTTCTCCGTCGAGGCGGCCTTGGGCACCCTGGTGCCGAAGGACGGCAAGGTGCTGGTGCCGAACAACGGCGCCTACTGCCAGCGCATCCTGCGCATCCTCGACTATCTCGGCCGTCCGGCCGTGGCGCTCGATTTCCGCGAGGACGAACCGGCCGATCCGGCGTGCATCGACGCGGCGCTCGCCGCCGATCCGGCGATCACCCACGTCGCCCAGGTGCATTGCGAGACCGGCACCGGCATCCTCAATCCGCTGCCCGAGATCGCCTACACGGTTGCACGGCGCGGCCGCCGGCTGATCGTCGATGCGATGAGCTCCTTCGGCGCGATTCCCATCGATGCGCAGAGCATGCCCTTCGACGCGCTGATCGCCGCCTCGGGCAAGTGCCTTGAAGGCGTGCCCGGCATGGGTTTCGTTGTTGTCCGCCGCGAAGCGCTGGCAGCGGCGGCGGGCAACTGCCATTCGCTTGCGATGGATCTACACGACCAGTGGATCTATATGCAGAAGACCGGCCAGTGGCGCTTCACGCCGCCGACCCACGTCGTCGCTGCGCTGCGCGCCGCCATCGACCAGTATCGCGAGGAGGGCGGCCAGCCGGCGCGTCTGGCGCGCTATGCCGAGAACTGCGCGACCCTCGTGGCTGGAATGCGCGCGCTGGGCTTCCAGACTTTCCTCGCCGACGCCGTGCAGGCGCCGATCATCGTCACCTTCCATGCGCCGGCCGATGCGGCCTACGACTTCAAGATCTTCTACCGCAAGGTGCGGGAGAAGGGTTTCATCCTCTATCCCGGCAAGCTGACGACGGTGGAGACCTTCCGCGTCGGCTGCATCGGCGTGATCGGCGCGGCGACGATCCGGCAGGCCGTCGCGGCCATCGAGGCGACATTTGCGGAGATGGGTGTTACCAATTTCGCGCCGGACAAGCAATAGGGCCGTCCCGCCAGCGCCGACTTTTCGAGTCAGGGTTGGCGGCGGCGTTCGATGAACAGTGCGCTGCCAGGAATCTTCTTGGCTTCTTTCTTCGCGGCGGTCAAGGCGACGGAAAGCTCGCGGTGGCTCTCGAAATGGTGCGGCACGACCGTCAACGCCCCGATCGACAGGGAGGGCAAGGCATGGAACACCTTTTCGCCGCGGCGGTTCTCGGCGAAATAGCCTGATTGATCCACGTGTTCGGGCATCAGGTAGGCGATGCGCGCCTGATCGAAGTCGGCGATGATGGCGCGGCAACGCGCTTCCCAGTCGCTACTTTGCATCAGCAAGATGAAATCATCGCCGCCGATATGGCCGACGAAATCGAGCTGGGGATCGCAGTGGCGGCTCAGCAGCAGGGCGACTTGCTGGATGATCTGGTCGCCGGTGCGATAACCGTAGCTGTCGTTGAACGGCTTGAAGTGGTCGATGTCGCAATAACACGCGGTGAAGCCCACCTCGTTGTGCAGCAGACGGTCGATGTGCTCATTGATCGGGACGTTGCCCGGCAGTTGGGTGAGCGGATTGGCATAGCGTGCCGCGCGGATTTGCAACTCGGTGATCAGACCCATCAGCGCCTGGGTGCTGCCGACGCCCAGATAACGACCGTCTTCGGTGATGATGAAGCCGTCGATCAGTTGCTGCGGCTGCGCGCGGCCGAGCAGCTGGCCGAGTTCCTGGATCGGCAGGGCATGATCGACCTTGATCGGCGCATCGTTCATGAAGCGGGTGCAGGGCTGCTTGCCGTAGATCTCGCGTCGGTAAGGGCGGGCGAAGCGGTCGGTCAAGGTGTAGCGATTGATCAGGCCGACCGGTATGCCTTCCGCGGTGACGACGGGCAACGCGATCAGGCTGGGGGAGGCCTCGAAACGCTCGAGCACTCGTTGATTGCAGGTGGAGGGCAGCACCGGCTCGACGGCTTGCAAGAGCTGGCGCACTTTGGCGCCCGCTTGGCCGGGCTGGTTCGGGAAGACGATCAGCCGGGACTGGTCGAGCAGGCGACGAACCTCGCTGCCAGGGGCCGTTTCGGGTTGGATGGCGGGCCGGCTGATCAGAAATCCTTGGCCATGCGCGATGCCCAGGTCGCGGATCGTGATCAATTCGCTTTCGGTTTCGATGCCCTCGGCGATCAGGCGCGCATGGGTCGCCTCGGCGATGTCGCGCATGGCCCGCACCAGACGGAACTTGATCGGGTCGTTGGCGATGTTGCGGATGAAGTGCTGGTCGATCTTGACGTATTCCGGGTGGATCTCGGACCACATGCGCAGATTGGAAAAACCTTCGCCGAGGTCGTCGATCGCGATCTGGAAGCCCTGGCCGCGGTAGTGTTGCAACACTTCTTGCAAGGCGGCCAAGTCGTCGACCTGCTGGTTTTCGGTGATCTCGATGACGATCTGACCAGGCCGCAGGCGCAGCTCCTGAAACAAGCGCGTGGTCGCGCCATCCAGGAAGCGTGGATCGGCGAGGGCGCCGGCGCTGACGTTGAGGAACAGCAGGCCATCGAGCTTTCGGGCCGCGAAATCGCGCAGGATCGTCTCCCGGCACAGGCGCTCGAATTCGACTGTCAACTGGCTGGCCGCGGCGAGCTCGAGCAATAGCTGCGGGCTGTGCAAGGGCGTATCCGCAGGACCGCGGATCAGGCCCTCATAGCCGAGGAAACGCCGCTGTGACAGGTCGAGAATGGGCTGGAACACCGCATGCAGTTGCTGACGCTCGAAAACTCGGGAAAACGCGTGCAGGTCTTCCGCACTGATCCGGTTCCGCCATTCGAGCCGATAGGCGGGGGACTCTTCGCACAGCGATTCCTGCGCTGCCGCCGCGATGATTTGCCGGGCCAGGCCGCCATGATGAGGCGCGAGGCGGGCCTCGGCGGGAAAAGGGCTGAGGCTGTTTCGATTCGACATGAGCATACGGGCATTGACCGAGCCTGCAGCTTAGGCCGGGAAGTTGACAAATGGATGACAACTGGACACCCTGCCTTCGATCCATTGGCAGAGAACAGGGCCTGTCGGTGGCGTCCTTCGCCGCTCTCTGCGCTGCCTCAGGCCCGCCGGTCGGCTGGCAGGGCCACGGTGAAGATGCTGCCCTTGCCCGGGACCGAATCGATTTTCAGCATGCCGCCATGGCGGACGAGCACGTGCTTGACGATCGCCAGGCCGAGCCCGGTGCCGCCGACCGCGGTCGAACGGCCCTTGTCGACGCGGTAGAAACGCTCCGTCAGGCGCGGGATGTGCTCGGGCGGGATGCCGATGCCGGTATCGGTCACGGCAAAGGTCGGTTGGCCGTCGATCAGGCGCCAGGCCATTGTGATCTTGCCGCCCGCCGGCGTGTAGCGCACGGCGTTGAACACCAGGTTGCCGAAGGCGCTGCGCAATTCGTCGGCGCTGCCGCGCAGTTTGCCGGCCGAAGAATCGGTAATGTCGATGGCATGTCTGCCGGCGGAGAGCGCGAGCGCCTCGTTGCGCAGGGTTTCGAGCAGCGCTGGCACATCGATCACCTCGTCGCGCGGCGGCTGGCCGCTGCTTTCGAGACTGGACAAGGTCAGCAGATCGGCGATCAGCCGGTTCATGCGCTCCGCCTGTTCGGCCATCAGGCGGTGAAACCTGCGCGCCATCTCGCCCGTGGGCGGGTCGTCGCCATTGAACTGCTCGAGAAAGCCGGTGATCACGGTCAGCGGCGTGCGCAGCTCGTGCGAGACGTTGGCGATGAAATCACGCTGTCCGAGCTCGCTGCGCACCTGTTCGGTGACGTCGGTGGCGACGAGCAGGGTTCCCGTCGCCGCAAAAGGCAGCAACGTCACCGAGAGAACCCGCTCCTCGCCATTGCTGCCTGCACGGAGCAAGGTCGACTGCTTGACGGGACGGGCGCGATAGCTGTCGATCAGCTGACGGAATTCGCTCTGGCGGATCAGTTGCACCGCCAGCGTGCCGGGATCGCGCACCGCATCGAGAGCGAACTGGCGGCAAGCGGCATCGTTCAGCCATTCGATGTGCATCTGCGTGTCGAGCAGCATGACGCCTTCGGGCAGGGACTGGACCGCGAGACGAAAGCGTTCCAGCGCATTGCCAAGCTCGGCACGCCGCAACTGTTCCTGCTTGCGTGTTTTGCGCAGGCGCGAAAAGATTTCATACCAGACGCCACGGCCATCGGGCAGCGGGTGCAGATCGGGGGCGATGAGCCAGTCGCGCAGCGCGTTGCGCTGGCGGATCTGCAGCGCCAGAGCGATGGCGAGCGCGCCAGCGAGCGCCAGCAGCAACAGCGCCAGCGCCGCGGCGTTCATCCTGCCGGGCTCGTCAGTTTGTAGCCGACGCCACGCACCGTCTCGATCAACGCGTCGCCGACCGGGCCGAGCCCGGCGCGCAGGCGCCGGATATAGACGTCGATGGTGCGATCCTCGAGAAAGCGATGGTCGCCGCGCAAGGCATTCAGCAGCTGGTCGCGCGTCAGGGCCCGGTTCGGGTGGGTCATCAGATATTGCAGCAGTTCGAATTCCGTCGGGCCCAGCGCGATGGGTTGGCCATTGCAGGTGACCGTGCGCGAGGCGGGATCGAGACGCACCGGGCCGATCTCCACGGGGTCGCCGGCGAGGTGCGGCGCGCGCCGGCGCAATACGGCACGAATGCGGGCGATCAGCTCCTTCGGTGAGAAAGGTTTGCTGACATAGTCGTCGGCGCCGAGGTCGAGGCCCTGGATGCGGTCGGTCTCGTCGGCGCGCGCCGTGACCATGATGATCGGCAATTCGCGCGTGCGCGCTTCGCTGCGCAGGCGTTTCGCCAGGGCGCTGCCCGACATGCCGGGCAGCATCAGGTCGAGCAGGACCAGCGCGGGCAGGCGTTGGCGGATTTCCTCGAGCGCGGCTTCGGCGCTACCGAGCACGACGACCTCGAATGACGCCTGTTCCAGGGAATAACGCAGCAGCTCCTGGATCGCGGCTTCGTCCTCGACCACCAGAATGCGTGGCTGACCACTCATTGCGCGTTTTCTCCCTCCATTCCCTGCTTGCCCAGGACGGTGTGTCGCACGTCCTCCCCTTTGGCGATGAAAATGACGTCGCGGGCGATGTTCTTGGTGTGGTCGCCGATACGCTCGACGGAGCGGGCGATGAAAATGATGTCGAGCGCGGTGCTGATCGTGCGTGGATCCTCCATCATGAAGGTGACCAGCTGGCGCACGATGGAGCGGAAACTCTCGTCTACCTCCTTGTCGCGCCTGATGATCGCCAGAGCGGCATCCGCATCCACGCGCACGAAGGCATCGAGCACGTCGTGCAGCATGTCCAGGACGCGCTCGCCGACATAGCGGATCTCGGTGACCTGCGTCAGGCAACCGCCCATGCCCTGTTCGAAAATCTTGCGTGCACCCTTGGCGATCTTTTTCACTTCGTCGCCGATGCGCTCCAGGTCGGTGACGATCTTGCTCACCGCCATGATCATGCGCAGGTCGATCGCCGTGGGCTGCCGGCGCGCGATGATGTGCGCGCAGGCAGCGTCGATGGAGAGTTCCATCTGATCGACCCCGGCATCGCGGGCGATGACCAGTTCGATGAGTTCGCGGTCCTCGCCGCCCAGGGCGGTCATCGCGGCGCGCATCTGCTCCTCGACCAGGCCGCCCATCTGGGTGATGCGGGCGCGGATATCGTCGAGCTCGGCATCGAAACGCTTGAAAATGTGCTCGTGCATATGCTTCTCCTCTCTAGCCGAAGCGGCCGGTGATGTAATCCTCGGTGCGCTTGTCCGCAGGTTTGATGAAGATGGTGTCGGTCGCACCGAATTCGATCAGCTCGCCCAGATACATATAGGCGGTGACGTCGGAAATGCGCGCTGCCTGCTGCATGTTGTGGGTGACGATGATGATCGTGAATGTGCTTTTCAGCTCGTCGATCAACTCTTCGATTTTCGCGGTGGAGATCGGATCGAGCGCGGAGCAGGGCTCGTCGAGCAGCAGCACTTCCGGTTGCAGGGCGATGGCGCGGGCGATCACCAGGCGTTGCTGCTGGCCGCCGGACAGGCTCATGCCACTTTCATCGAGGCGATCCTTGACTTCGTCCCACAGCGCCGCACCGCGCAGCGCGCGTTCGACGGCCTCGTCGAGGGTGGCCCGGTCATTCACACCCATGATACGCAGGCCATAGGCGACATTCTCGTAGATCGACTTGGGAAACGGATTGGGCTTCTGGAACACCATGCCGACGCGGCGGCGGAGCAGCGCGACATTCACGTCATGGTCGTAGATGTTCTTGCCGTCGAGCAGGATCCGGCCTTCGATGCGGCAGTTGTCGACCAGATCGTTCATGCGGTTGAAGCAGCGCAACAGTGTCGATTTGCCACAGCCGCTCGGGCCGATGAAGGCCGTGACGCGATTGCGGGGAATCTGCAGATCGACGTTCTTGAGCGCGTGATTGTCACCATAGAACAGATTCAGTCTCTCGACGTGCAGGACATGGTCGTTCGTCGGTTCCAGCGGCGCGCGGCCGAGATCGCCGAACTGCATCGCATGGGTCTTGTCGGGATTGGCATTCATCTTGTCGGTCCTTCGGACGAAGTATGGAGCATTGGCGGGTCAGACGCCTTCGAGTCCGCGCATCTTCTCGCGCAGGCGATGACGCAGGCGGATGGCAAACAGGTTGAGCACGACGATGATCAGCACCAGCAGCAAGGCCGTGGCATAGACGAGCGGCCGCGCGGCTTCGATGTTGGGGCTCTGGAAGCCGACGTCGTAGATATGAAAGCCCAGATGCATGAACTTGCGTTCGAGATGCAGGAAAGGAAAGTTGCCGTCGAGCGGCAGGCTGGGGGCCAGCTTGACGACGCCGACCAGCATCAGCGGCGCCACCTCGCCGGCGGCGCGCGCCACGGCGAGGATCAGGCCGGTCATCATCGCCGGACTGGCGATCGGCAGCACGGTGCGCCACAGTGTTTCCGCCTTGGTCGCACCGAGCGCCAGGCTGCCCTCGCGGATGCTGCGCGGCACGCGTGCCAGCCCCTCCTCGGTGGCGACGATCACCACCGGCAGCGTGAGCAGGGCGAGCGTCAGGGATGCCCAGAGAATTCCCGGGCTGCCGAACACCGGGGCGGGCGCTGCTTCGGGATAGAAGAGCTGGTCGATGTTGTGGCCGAGGAAATAGACGAAGAAGCCGAGGCCGAACACACCATAGACGATCGATGGCACGCCGGCGAGATTGTTGACGGAAATGCGGATGATGCGGATCAGCGGTCCCTGCTTGGCATATTCGCGCATGTAGATGGCCGCCATGATGCCCAGCGGCGTGACCAGCACCGCCATCAAGATCACCATCAGCACGGTGCCGAAGATCGCCGGAAAGATGCCGCCTTCGGTATTCGCCTCGCGTGGGTCGTCGGAGATGAACTCCCACAGCTTGCGCCCATAATGCTGCACCTTCTGGGGCGTGGTCATGGCGTTGGCGAGATAGGCGTCGGCGACGTTGGCGAGGGGGATGTCGATGCTGCGGCCGTCGGCGATCTCGGCGGTGAGGCTGTCGCGCTTGATTTCGTGGCGCAGTTTTTCCAGCTTTTCCTGCAGGGCGAGGAATTCCGCCTGAAGCTGGGCGCGCTGCGCGGCGATCGCTGCTTTGTCGGCCTCGGTGAGGCGCTGCTGCAGTTCGAGCTTGCGCTCCTTGAGGCGCAACTTCTCGAGTGCGTAATTGACATTGCCGATCTCGACTTTCTCCAGATGGTAGATCTGCTTGAACAGCGCGCTGGAGCGTGCCAGCCG
This sequence comes from Rhodocyclaceae bacterium, assembly GCA_013388985.1. Lineage (GTDB taxonomy): Bacteria > Pseudomonadota > Gammaproteobacteria > Burkholderiales > Rhodocyclaceae > Sulfuricystis. The sequence continues at coordinate 33,974 of JACAEF010000022.1, read as the reverse complement.
TTTTTGCAGCTCGGGCCAGGCATCCGCACCCGCGGCGACGACCTTGCCTTCCTCCTTGACCTCCTTCAAATGGCCGTAGAAGTTGCCCCATTCGCGTCGTTCGAGCGTCAGCACATCCTGCGGATACTCAAACTTGCCGAGCAGCGGCAGCGGAAGCCATTTGAAATCGTTCCCCGTGATGTCGCGGTTGCCGAGCTTGAAGAGATAGCGCGTGGTGAACTTGTCCTTGCCGTCGATCTTGAAGCCCGCCTCGCGCAGCCGCAGCAGCGAGACCTCCTCTTCGTCGTGGAGCTCGCCGATCACGCGCACCGCTTTGCCATCGCTGTCGGTGAAAGTCGTTTGCACCACCGGATGGGGCCAGAAGTGAGTCAGGCCGCGGGCGGCGGTGAGCCAGACGACCGCATAGACCATGACGAGCGAGAGCGCGACCGCGCCGGCCGTCATCCAGATCCAGGGTTCTCCGCTCTTGAACCAGTTACGCATGACGAGGCATCCTTACAATGAACTGTATTTCTCGCGCAGCCGCTGGCGCACCAGTTCGCCCAGCGTGTTCGCGACGAAGGTGATCAAAAACAGCACCAGGGCGGAGAAGAACAGCAGGCGGTAATGGGTGGTGCCGACGGCGGCTTCGCCCATTTCCACGCCGACGTTGGCCGACAGGGTGCGAAAGCCGGTGAAGATCGACAGATCCATCACCGCCGTGTTGCCGGTGGCCATCAGCACGATCATGGTCTCGCCGATGGCGCGCCCGAGCCCGATCAGGATCGCGGAGAAGATGCCGGGACTGGCGGTCAGCAGCACGACGTGATAGAGCGTCTGCCAAGGAGTGGCGCCCAGGGCCAGCGAACCGGAGGTCAGATGCTTGGGCACGCTGAATACCGCGTCCTCGGCGATCGAGAAGATCGTCGGGATGACGGCAAACCCCATCGCGATGCCGACCACCAGCGAGTTGCGTTGCTCGTAGGACCAGCCGAGCCGATGATGGAGCCAGTGGGGCAGGTCGCCGTCGAACAGCACCGCCTCGAGCGGATGGCCGATTTCCAAGGCACCCGCCATGACGGTCAGGATCACGGGGATCAGCAACGCGGCTTCCCAGCCGGGCCCCACGCGTTGCGTCAGCTTTTGCGGCAGCCGATGCCAGAGCCAGGCCGCGAGCAGGAAGGTGACCGGCAGCAGGAAGATGGCGAGCAGGGTGCCGGCCAGATTGTTGTCGATGTAGGGCGCCAGCCACAGCCCGGCGAGGAAACCAAGCACCACGGTCGGCAGGGCCTGCATGATCTCGATCGACGGTTTGACGATGCCGCGCATCTTCGGCGACATGAAATAGGCGGCGAAAATCGCGCCGAGCACCGCCAGTGGCACGGCGACCAGCATCGCGTAGAAGGCGGCCTTCAACGTGCCGAGCGTGAGCGGCGCGAGGCTGAATTTCGGCTCGAAGTCGGAGTTGGCCGCGGTCGATTGCCAGACGTATTCCGGCTCGCTGTAGCTTTCGTACCAGACCTTTTGCCACAGCGCGGAGAAGGAAACCTCCGGGTATTCGTTATGGACATGTGCGGTGGTCAGGCGGCCATCGGCGCTTTCCGCCAGCAGCGCGTTGCCGCGCGGCGCGATGCCGGCCTGGACGACCGGCTGGGACCCAGTGCTGTAGGTGAGCAACTGACGTTGTGAAGTGGCGTAATAGAGGCCGAGTTCGCCCCGTTCGTCGCCGGCCAGGAAACCCTTGCGGAAATATTCGGGCACGAGAACCGTTATCTTGCCGTCGAGCGGCGGGAACGAGCGGATGTGTGTGAGGTGATAGTTGTTGTCCTGATCGCGGACCAGGAACCATTGGGCAATGTTGCCCTTGTCCGAGCCGATGATCAGCGAATAGCCGCCGGAGAGCATCGTCGCGGCGCCGACCGTTTCGCCCGCGGGAAAGAGCTCGACGGTCTGCACCAGGCGGGGATTGGCCTTGTCCATCACGTCGTAGTGGGTCACGAAGCGGCCATCGTGCAGCACATACAGTTCGCGCTGCTTGACTTCGAGCAACAGTTGCGTGATTTCGCCATGCGGAACCGGCGGCAGGACGACCGTGTTCTGCTCGACGCTCGTTTCGCCGGTGATCAGATTGGTCTTGCTGCCGATGCTGGTCAGCAACAGGCGCCCATCCGCCGTCAGCGCGGCGACGCTGGTTTCGTTGTCGTCATATTGCACGGCGATCCGTTTCAGCGCCCGCCGTTCCGGGTCGATGACGATCGGCGCCTTGCCAAGAGGATATTCCAGATGCGGCGTGATGGTGCGGATATCCTTGCCGGGATGGGCCGGATCCTTCGTGTAGCGGACCTCGAAGGCGGGTTTGACGAGCACGAGCCTGCCATCCGCCAGTCCATAGGCGACCACGCCTTTGGCCGGATCGCCCGCAGCGAAGCTGACGGGCGTGCCATCGGCAGTCACCTTGTCGATGGCGATCTCGTGGCCGTCTTGCATGCCGAAGAAGCGCACTTCCCCGTGAAGGGTCATGCGTACGCCGATCTCGGCTTGTTCTTCGCTGGTCAGATAGACGGTATCGGCGCCGCTTTCCGCAAACCGGAACGTCGCGGGCTTGCCCAGGCTGGGGGGCATGAAAACCGGCACGACCACGCTGGCGAGATAGAAAAAGATCAGGCTGATCGCGACGATGACACTCAGCCCGCCGAAGGTCATCACATGCTTGAATATCTTGTCCTTGGTCATGCGCCGGCCGGTCAACCCTCCGACCTTGCTGATGTTGGCCTCGATCTTTTCCATGATTCACCGGTTGGCAGAGAATGAGATGCCGTGCAGTCTATACATTGCAGCACGACGCAGGGGCATTCCGACGGAAAGCCCCTGCGCCCCGCTTGGCGTTGGCGAGAATGGCCAACGCGGCGTTATTTCTTCTGGTGCAGCTTTTTGAAGGATTCGACGAGTACGACGGGGCGGCCGGCATCCTTGGTTTTCTTGTTCAGCGCGTAGATCACCGTTTCGCCTTTCGGACCGGCACCGATTTCCGTGTATGTCCAGGCAACTTCCTTGTGCTGCAGGAAATCCTTCAGGTCCTGCCATTCGCCGAAGACATAGTAGCGGCCGTTATGGATGACCTCGCCATAGAATGCGCCGACCTCGCCAGCCTTGTCGTCGAAGAACTTCTCGGCGGCGATCGGTACATTGAGCGGGATCTCGGCTTCCTTCTTGGTGAGGCCGAAGATCACGGTCTGCCCTTCCGGGCCTCCGCCGATGCGGGTGCGCGTCAGCGGGACTTCGTCGTGTTCCAGGAAGAGCAGATAGAGCGCCGGGTCGCTGAAGGCATAAAGCCGGCCATTTTCATGGAAGACGAGGAAATAGTGGGCTCGTTCGGCAGGCGCCGGCTGGACTGCCTTCGTGTCGGCCGATACCGCCGTGGTGTGCTGCGTGGCGCAACCGGCAAGGCCCAGCGCGCCGAGCGCCAGCGCGGCGGCCAACAGGCGGGCAGAGGAGCGTGCTTTGATGTTCATGGTGATGACTCCGTATTCTTCAGGTCAAACCGGCCGCCAGCACGGCGGCCGGATACGCAGCGCAGGCGCGGTTCAGTGGATACCCAGATCGGCCAGGGCCTTCGACGCCATGCTGGCGGGCAGCGGCACGAATCCATCCTTGACGACGACCTGCTGGCCCTCCTTGGAGAGCACCATCTTGAAGAACTCGCGTTCGAGCGGCGGCAGCTCGGTGTTGGGGCGCTTGTTCACATAGACGTAGAGCACGCGCGCCAGCGGGTAGCTGCCATCGAGCGCGTGTTTGGGATCGGCTTCGACGTAAGGGGCGCCGGGCTTCTTGGCGAGCGGCAGGGCGCGCACCCCCGAGGTCTTGTAGCCGATGCCCGAGTAGCCGATGGCATTCAACTGGCCGCTGACGCTCTGCACCACGGATGCCGAGCCCGGCTGTTCGGCGACGGTTTTCTTGAAGTCGCCCTTGCACAACGCATGCTCCTTGAAGTAGCCATAGGTGCCGGAAACCGAATTGCGGCCATAGAGCGCGATCGCCCGGTCGGCCCATTCGCCGGTCAGGCCGACCTGGCCCCATTTGGTGATGTCATTGGGATGGCCGCACTTGCGGGTCGGCGAGAAGATCGCATCCACCTCAGGCATCGTCAGGCCCTTGATGGGGTTGTCCTTGTTGACATACACGGCCAAGGCGTCGATGGCGACGGGCACGGCGGTCGGCTTGTAGCCATATTTCTTTTCGAACGATTCGATTTCCTTGGCGTTCATGACGCGGCTCATCGGGCCGAAATTCGAGGCGCCCTCGATCAGTGCGGGCGGTGCGGTGGAGGAGCCGGCGCCCTGGATCTGGATGTTGACGTTGGGGTAAAAACGCTTGTAGGTTTCGGCCCACAGCGTCATCAGGTTGTTCAGCGTATCCGAGCCGACGCTGGTAAAGTTGCCGGATACACCGCTGGCCTTGGTGTAGCTGGGCAGCGCGGGATCGACCTGCACGGCCTGGGCGCACGCGGTCTGTGCGATGAACGTGGTCGTGGCGACGATGCCAAGCGCCGAAAGGATTTTCTTGACGATCATGGGGTGCTCCTGTCAGTTCTGGTGAGTGGGGATGTGGCGTCTTACGGGTAAGCCATGGGAAACCACTCGAATACTATTTCTGCCAGATTTCATTTTTGTGACAAGTCCACACAGCCGCGCCGCCGAGCCGATGACATCATGCGAACCATAGGGATGCTCAAAAATTTCCTGATCTTCTTCGTCAGCTGGGGATTCGTCGCCGGCGCCCACGCGTTGTCGTTGGCCGATGTCTCTTCCCAGGAAGCGGGCGGTGGCCTGAAGGAGGCCCTGACGCAGGGCGCGGCCAAGGCCGTCGATCTGCTCGGCCGGCCCGATGGTTTTCTCGGCAACCCGAAGGTGAGGATTCCACTGCCGGGCTATCTGGAGCAGGCCGAGGGGCTGATGCGTGCCATGGGCATGGGCAAGCAGGCGGACGAACTGGTCTTGGCGATGAACCGCGCCGCCGAAGCGGCGGTGCCGGAAGCGAAGAGGCTGCTGATCGACGCCGTGAAGCAGATGAGCGTCGAGGATGCGAAATCCATTCTCACCGGCGGGGAGGATGCCGGCACGCGATATTTCAGGCAGAAGACCCAAGGGCCGCTCACCCAGAAGTTCCTGCCGATCGTCAAGAAGGCCATCGACAAGGTGAAATTGAAAGACGCCTATGAGAAATTCGCCAGCAAGGGAGCTAAGTTCGGCCTCGTCAAGGAAAAGGATGCCCATCTGGAGAACTACGTCACAGAGAAGGCGCTCGACGGCCTCTACCTGATGATCGCCGAGGAAGAAAAGGCGATCCGTGAAAACCCGGTCGGCGCCGCGGGCAATCTGGCGAAGAAGGTGTTCGGCGCACTGAAGTGAAAGTCGGCGCTGGCGGGACGGCACCCTCTTCCAATATAACGCTTGATATTTAACGTCAGGCGTTATATCTTGACGCTATGATCCGGTCGTTCAAGTGTGAGGACACCGAGGCGCTATTCGCTGGACAGCGTTGCCACCGCCGTTGGCAGGCTTTCCGCGCTGTAGCAGAGCGCAAGTTGGCGATGTTGCATCGGGCCGTGCGTCTTGACGATCTGCGCATTCCGCCGCAGAACCGGCTGGAGATGTTGAAGGGCGACCGGAAAGGACAATGGAGTATCCGCATCAACGATCAGTGGCGCGTGTGCTTCGTCTGGAACGACGGGCAGGCGTTCGATGTGGAGATCGTGGATTACCACTGAGGAAACGGAATGAGCGAAGTTCATAACGGCATGCGGCCAATCCATCCGGGCGAGATCCTGCGCGAGGAATTCCTCTTGCCGCTCCATCTGTCAGCGAATGCGCTGGCCATCGCACTCGGCGTGCCTGCGCCGCGCATCAACGACATCGTCCGCGAGCGGCGCGGCATCACGGCCGATACGGCTCTGCGGCTGGCGCGTTATTTCGGTACCAGTGCGGAATTCTGGATGGGATTGCAAGCCGATTACGATCTACGTATCGCCGAGCGCACCGCCAACGATGCATTGGCTCGCATCCGGCGCCTGGATCGCGCGATTGTCTGAACCTCGATGCAGCAGGGATTGAACCCGCCGCAGCGGGAGGCGATCCGCTATCTCGATGGCCCGCTCTTGGTGCTCGCCGGCGCGGGCAGCGGCAAGACGCGCGTGATCACCGAGAAGATTGCCTATCTGATCGGCGAATGCGGCATGCAGCCTGCGCATGTCACCGCGATCACCTTCACCAACAAGGCGGCGCGCGAGATGAAGGAACGCGTTGCCAAACGGGTCGGCGAGCGCGCCGGCGAAGTGAATATCAGCACCTTTCACGCCCTCGGCGCGAAGTTTTTGCGCATGGAGGCGCAGGCGGTGGGCTTGAAGCCTGGCTTCTCGATCCTCGACGCCAGCGACACGGCGGCGCTCTTTCAGGAGATGCTCAAGGACGCGGACAAGTCGCGCGTGAAGTGGATCCAGCAGCGCATTTCACTGTGGAAGAACGCGCTGCTCGGCCCGGAGGACGTCTCGCCCGCCGACGACCTCGAAGCCGGCGCGGCCCGCGTCTATGCCGAGTACGAGCGGACGTTGAAGGCCTATCAGGCCGTCGATTTCGATGACCTGATCATGAAGCCGGTACAGCTGCTCGAACGGGACGAAGAGGTTGCGCGGCGCTGGCGCACGCGCATCTGGCATCTGTTGGTCGACGAATACCAGGACACCAACCGCTGCCAGAACCGGCTGATGCGGCTCCTTACCGGCGAGCGCGCCGCCTTCACCGCGGTCGGCGACGACGACCAGTCGATCTATGCCTGGCGCGGCGCCGACGTCGACAACCTGCGCCAGCTCGCCGCCGACTATCCGCGCCTCAAGGTGATCAAGCTCGAGCAGAACTACCGCTCGACGACGCGCATCCTCAAGGCGGCCAACAGCGTGATCCGCCACAACCCGAAGCTGTTCGAAAAAAGGCTGTGGTCGGACAAGGGCCATGGCGACCCGATCCGCGTGATGGCCTGCCGCGACGATCAGCACGAGGCCGAGTGGGTGGTGACGCGCCTGATGGCGCACAAGTTCGAGACGCGCGGCCATTGGCGCGACTACGCGATCCTCTACCGCGGCAACCACCAGGCGCGACTGTTCGAGCAGCAGCTGCGCGCCCACAAGGTGCCCTATGTGCTCTCGGGCGGGCAGTCGTTCTTCGACAGGAGCGAGATCAAGGACGTCGTCAGCTACCTGCGCCTCTTGGCGAATCCGGACGACGATCCGGCCTTCATCCGCGCCGCCACGACCCCGAAGCGCGGTATCGGCGGTACGACGCTCGAAGCGCTCGGCCACGCGGCGGGCCGGCGCCACATCGGCCTGTTCGCCGCGATCTTCGCGCCAGGGCTGGAGCTCGAGATCAAGGCGCCGCAGCTCGCGCTGTTGCGCGAGTTCGGCGGCTTCGTCAATCGCATGGCATGGCGGGCGCAGAAGGAGCCCGCCGGCCAGGTGCTCGACGACCTGCTCAAGGCCATCGGTTATGAAGCCTGGCTGTTCGAGTCGATGGATGCGCGCGATGCCGAGGCCCGCTGGGCCAACGTGCGCGAGTTCGTCGGCTGGCTCTCGGCGAAGGGCGAGGAGGAGAAAAAGAACCTGCTGGAACTCGCGCAGACCGTCGCGCTGATCACGATGCTCGACAAACGGGACGAGAACGTCGATGCCGTGCAGCTCGCGACACTCCACGCGGCGAAGGGGCTCGAATTCCGCCATGTATTCCTCGTCGGCGTCGAGGAGGGCTCGTTGCCGCACCGCGAGTCGATCGAGGCCGGCAATGTCGAGGAAGAGCGCCGGCTGATGTACGTCGGCATCACGCGCGCGCAGATGAGCCTCAACATCAGCTGGTGCATGAGGCGCAAGCAGGGCAAGGAGATCGTCGAGCGGGCCGCCTCGCGCTTCATCGCCGAGATGGGCGATGACATCAAGCACGAGGGTGCCGTCCCGTCAGCGCCGACTTTTGCAGACAAGGCCGCGGAGAAGGCTGCCGGCAATGCGCGGCTGGCGAGCTTCAAGGCGTTATTGAAGCAATCGCCCTGACGCGAGCCTCGTGGATGCGCGCGGGAATCTGCGCCTTGTCGGCGCAGGATTTCGCGATCGCGCCGGCATCGACGGCCTGTACCGCGGCGAGCGCCTGCCGCCAGGCGCGGGCGGCTGCGTAATCCTTCTCCTCCCAGCCGAGCCGGCCGCGATAGTCGGCCTCGCAGGCGGCGAGAATCTCTTCGAAGCGTGCCGGACGCCTGAGCGCGTCGCAGCGTTCCAGAATCGTGAGCCGCGTCTCCGGCCGCAGTTCGGCGACCTTGTGGATGTCGCCGTGGTAACGCGCGACCAGCCGCGCGAGATCGCGGCACTGCGTCGGCACGCGCAGCCTTTCGCACAGCGGTTCCAGGAGCGCGACGCTCTTCTGTTCGTGGCCGATGTGGCGCGGCAGGATCTCGGCGGGCGTCTCACCCTTGCCCAGATCGTGGGTGAGGGCGGCGAAGCGCGCCGGCAGGGAAAGCCCGAGCCGCGCCGCCATGTCGATCACCATCATCACATGAAGGCCGGTATCGACCTCCGGGTGAAAGTCGGCGCGCTGCGGCACACCCCAGAGCCGGTCGAGTTCCGGCAGCAGCTTCCTCAAGGCGCCGCATGCCCGCAGGGTCTCGAACATGCGTGATGGCTTCGCCTCCATCAGGCCGCGCGCGAATTCCTGCCAGACGCGCTTGGGCACCAGCGCATCGACCTCGCCGTTTTCCACCATCGCGCGCATCAGTTCCAGCGTTTCCGGCGCGACGGCGAAATCGGCGAAGCGTGCGGCGAAGCGCGCCACGCGCAGGATGCGCACCGGGTCCTCGGCGAAGGCCGGCGAGACATGGCGCAGGATTTTCTTCTCCAGATCGGCGCGGCCGCCGTAGGGATCGATCAGCGTGCCGTCCTCGGCCTGCGCGATCGCGTTGATCGTCAGGTCGCGGCGGGCGAGATCCGCTTCGAGCGTGACATCGGGCGCGGTGTGGAAGGTGAAGCCGTGGTAGCCGCGGCCGCTCTTGCGCTCGGTGCGCGCCAGCGCGTATTCCTCGTGGGTGTGCGGATGGAGGAAGACCGGGAAATCCTTGCCCACCGGCGTGAAGCCGCGCGCGAGCATTTCCTCGGGCGTGGCGCCGACCACCACCCAGTCGCGGTCCTGCACCGGCAGGCCGAGGAGCTGATCGCGCACCGCGCCGCCGACTCGATAGAAGCGCATGGACTAATCGATGCGCTGCGTGCCAGGCAGTTTGCCCAACTTGCGATCGAATGTCGCCAATGGGCATCCGGCCGCCGCGCTTTCGGCCAGAATCAGGCAGTCCGCGAAATCCGCATGGCCTTCCCGATAATGCTGCAATGCCGCCAGAAAGATTTCCGGGCGTTGCAGGTGGAAGGCAGGGTGATGGGCAATGGTTTCGAGAACGCGCAACAAATCCGCCTTGCCCAGGCCATAGGCGCTGGTCAGCACCCAGACGGCTTCGACCTGTACGATCTGGCAGACATGGACCTCGCCTGCCGCCGCGACCGCCGCGCGCGCCGCCTGGCATTGCGCCGCGGCGGCGGGGTCGTCGATCAGCACGCGCACCAGCGCATTGGTATCAAGGGCGAGCACGACGCTTCCATCCGGCTGCCACTGCAGCGTCCATTTCTTCCTGACTGACGCCACGCTTGGCTTTGATCATGCCGAACACCGAGCTGATGGCCGTTTCCTGACGCTGCAGCACGATGCGGCCATTCTCTTCGAGAAAGCCGACGCGATCGCCAGGCTGGATGCCAAGCTTGGCGCGCAGCTCTGCTGGAATGGTGACCTGCCCCTTGCTGGTGACGGATGAAGTCAGCACGACGAACCTCTTCGGGTAATACTTGAAACGAACGGTATTACTCTATCAAACGGCCATGCGCGGGACAAGGTTGGAAACGCGTGTTCAATGGGTGACGAGATAGCCCGGTGCCACGGCTTCGAGCGGCGTGGCGTGCAGGCCGAAGGGCAGCGTGCAGCCGGCCGGGCAGACGTTGGGCACCTGCATCGAGCGCAGGTTGTCGCGCGTCATCGGCCCGCCGACGAGCTCCATCAGCCAGGCTTGGAGGTAGGAGAGCGCGCGCGGCAGGCCGATGATTGGACGCGGATGGCCGGAAAGCCAGCCGGTGTAGGCGATCAGCTCGCGCAGCGTATAGACGCGCGGGCCGCACAGGGAATGAGTCTGCCCCTTGCTTTCCGGGTGGGCGAGGCTGGCAATGATCGCGGCGACGACATCCTCGACCCAGACCGGCTGGAAGCGCGCCTCGGGACAGGCGAGCGGCACCACCGGCGCCAGTCTGAGCAAGTCGGCGAACAGCGTCAGGAAACTGTCGCCGCGCCCGAAGATCACCGAGGGCCGGAAGATCGTGGCCTCGGGATAGGCGGCCTTCACCGCCGCCTCGCCGGCCGCCTTGGAGCGCAGGTAGTGCGAAGGCGCGTCCGTTGCGGCGGCCAGCGCCGAGACGTGGATCAGCCGCGGCACGCCGGCCTGGGCGGCGGCGCGCGCAACCTTGCCGGGCAGCTCGACGTGGGTGCGCTGGAAATCCCCTTTCAGGATGCCGACGAGATTGACGACCAGATCCTGTCCGGCCATCAGCCGGGCGAGTGTGGCTTCGTCATGCACGTCGGCCTCGACGACGCTCGCCGTCGGCAGCACGGTGAGAGGCTTGGCGCGCTCGCGGCGGCGCGTCGGCAGGGTCAGCGCAAAGTCGGCGCTGGCGAGACGGCACGCCAGCGCGCTGCCCAAAAAGCCGGTGCCGCCGATCAGCAATGCGTTCTTCACGGCAGGTTTCCCGCGCTGTCGTCGGCGAAACCACGCGGGCGGATGGTGCCGAGCCGCTGCGTCAGTGCGGGCGCCGGCAGGCCCATCAGCATCGCGTAGTGCACCGCATTGGCCATCACCTTCTTCACGTAGTCGCGCGTCTCGTTGAAGGGAATGGTCTCGGCGTAGATCGCGCCTTCGAGCGGCGTTTCGGCGCGCCACTTGCGCGCGCGCCCGGGACCGGCATTGTAGGCGGCGGTGGCGAGCACCGGGTGGCCGTCGAGGTTGTCCATCACCATGCGCAGGTAGTTCGTGCCGAGCGTCACGTTGGTGTCCATGTCGGTGACCCGGCCCGGATGGTAGCTGGCCAGACCGATCTTCTTCGCCACCCATTTCGCCGTCGCGGGCATCAGCTGCATCAGACCCTTCGCGCCGGCGCTCGACTTGGCGTCCAGGATGAAGCGGCTCTCCTGCCGCATCAGGCCATACACCCAGGCGGGATCGAGATCGACTTCGCGCACGCGCGGCGCGACCCGTTCGAAGAACGGCGTCGGGTAACGCAGGGCGAAATCGTGCTCCGTCTGCGTGCGTTCGGCGGTGTTGATCGCCCGGTCGATGACGTCGCTGCGGCGCGCGAAATCGGCGGCCGCGAGAAGCTGCCGATCGTTCATGCCGGCGAGTGCCCAGTTCCATTCGCGCACGCCATCCGTGCGCAGCTCGGCGCGGATCAGGGCCAGCGCGCGCGCGAGCACGGGATGGGTCTCGGCGGCGCGACGCTCTTCGACGGTCGGCGGCGCCGGGCGTGGTGGCAGACTCGGCCGCTGCCCCAGCGCCTCGCTGGCAAGGATGCCGTAAAAATGCGGCTGACCGGCGATCTGCCGGTAGAGCGTCTGCGCATCCTCGGGCCTGCCGAGCGCGGCGAGAGCGCGGGCGCGCCAGTAGAGCCATTCCGGCTGGGCCGCCAAGGTCTCGGGCAGCGCAGCAATCGCCCGCAACACTGCGGGCCAGTCGCCGGCGCGCAGGCTAGCACGGACGCGCCAGGCATGCTGCTCCTCGTCGAAGCGCGCGCCGAGCTTTTCGGCGCGGGCGAACCAGTCGCCTGCCTCGGGCTGGTGGGCCAGCGCGGCCGCGAGCGCCAGACGCCCCCAGACGAGCCCGCGCAGCTCGGCAGGCTGCCCCGCCTCGATTTCCTGCCAGCGCGCCGCGGCGACGTGCGGTTCGGCGCGGGCCATGCGCAGGATCGCCAAAGCGGCTAGTGCGCCGCTTTTCCCCGAATCGGCTAGTGCGCCGCTTTTCCCCGAATCGGCCAGCTTCACCAGCGCCTGCGCCGGATGCTCGGCGATGTTCTCCAGCTCGCGCGGCGCGGGCGCCTCGCTGGCCGGCAGCCAGCTGGCGAGGAGCTTCGCTTCCTTGAGCCTGCCGCCGGCCCATTGCCGGAAGAGGCGTTCCCACAGCAGGCCGGCGGGAAGTTCTCTCGTTTCAGAAAGGCGCGCCAAAGGCGGTAGGCAGCTCGTGGCGAGCGGCTGCGGCGCGGAGAGGATCACAGCCGCATCCTTCGCGGCGCCGGCCTCGCCGAGCCGCAGACGGGCTTCCAGACCGCGGCAGACGGCTTCCGCGTCGGGCCGTTGCAGGCGCGAGAACTGTTCGCGCGCGCGCTCCCAGTCCTGTTGCTCGACCAGCCATTTGAGCCATTCGCCGCGCATCTTCTCGCCCAGCCAGGTGCCGGTCTCGCGCTCGACGAATTCCGCGACCCCCGCATCCGACGGATTCCGCGCATCGCGCAGTTGCAGGCTCAGCTGGAAGTAACGCGCCCACGGCGCCAAGACAGAGTCGCCCAGATTCGCCATTGCGCGCGCCAGCGCCGCGCGATCGTTTTTGGCATAAGCTTCACGCGCGGCGGCGAATGCCGCATCCTCCTCCCCGGTGGCTGCCTGCGCCCATCCCGGCAAGGTGATCAGTAAAGCAATTGCGAGAAGACGTTTCATGGGGCGCGGTCGATCTGAACTTTTTTCAGATTAGCATAGTGCAAATTCACCGCCATGACCGATCAAATCCCCCAAACCCCCATTGATCCGGCATCTTCTCGCGCCGCCCTGCGGCGCGAGAAGATCGCCGCGCGGCAGGCGCTGCCGGCATCGGCGCACCGCGCCGCCAGCATGGCGGTCTGTCACCACCTCGGCGAGTTTCTGCTGGCGCGGCCGGCTGGAATGATCGCGTTTTGCATGCCGATGCGCGCCGAGGTCGATTGCCGGGCGCTGATCGAACGCTTGTTACAGGCGGGCTGGCAAGCGGCGATGCCGGTGGTGCGCGCGCTCAATGCGCCGATGGAATTCCGCGCCTGGTGGCCGGCGGCGCCGATGGGCGTCGATCCTTACGGCATCCCCGTGCCGGCCACGCATCGCTGCCGCGATCCGGATGTCGTCCTGCTGCCGCTGGTCGCCTTCGATGCGGCGGGCTATCGCCTCGGTTATGGCGGCGGCTATTTCGACCGCACCCTGGCGGCGATGTCCGCGCGGCCGCTTTCGATCGGCGTCGGTTTCGATCTCGGCGCGGTGGCCGATCTTCATCCCCAACCGCACGACATCCCGCTCGACCTGATCGCGACGGAAAGCGGAATACGCAGCATCCACCATCCCTGATCGGGCTACTGTCTAGCCAGAAAGTCATAGACAATGCAATTCGATCCCATGAATGCGCCGAGTGATTTTCCCCTCATCGCCCTGCAGCCGGTCTTCGATGCCCGGCATGCCTGGGTCGCCTTGCGGCTGACGTCCGAGCGGCCCTTTGAGAGTTCCGGCATGCGACGGCTGATCGAGGATTGCGCCGTGGCCGGCCTGCTCGGCGAGATCCCCTGTATCGTGCCCGCCGATCCGCTACGCATCGACCCGGCGCTGGCGGACGGGCTGCCGCGCCACCGCCTGATCCTGCTCTTTCCTTGGGAAGCGGGCGCCGAGGGGGCCAATCGCGCGGCGCTGCAGGCCTTGCATGAGGCGGGGTTCGGCCTGATGGCTGCCGGCGTGCCGGAGGAGAATGCCGTGCTGGCGCCGGCGGTCACCGCCCTCGCGGTGGCCTGTCCCGGCAGTGCGGCACCGGAGCACCTCATCAGGTTGCTGCTCGAACGTCCCGGCCCGCATCTGGCGCTGGGCACCAGCGAGAAGGTCTGTCCCGGATTCTGCCGCTTCCACTGGCTCTCCGGACACTATGCGGGAATGATTTCGCCCGCGCTGCAGGGCGATCCCTCCGCGCGTAGCCAGCTGCTTCGTCTGCTGGCGCTGGTCACCGCCGATGCCGAACTGGCGGAGCTCGAAGCCGTGTTTAAACGCGACGCGGGCCTTTCCTACAAACTGTTGAGGCTCGTCAATTCAGTCTCCTACATGCCGGGGCGGCGCATCGAGAATTTTTCCCAGGCGCTGATCATCCTCGGTCGGCGTCAGCTTCAGCGCTGGGTGACGTTGCTGTTGTTCGCCCGACCCGCAGGCAACGACTCCGCGAGCCCCTTGCTGCCGCAGGCCGCGCTGCGCGGCAGCCTGCTCGAAGCGCTCGCCCGGCATCAGGGCTCGACGCGCGATCGGCGTGATCTGGCGTTCATGACGGGCATGTTCTCGCTGCTCGACCAACTGTTCGGCCAGCCCCTGGCGGAAATCCTCGCCCCGCTCAATCTGGCCGACGAGGTCGTCCAGGCGCTGCTGGGCCGGCATGGCGATTTCGGTGCCTTCCTGAGAACCGTCGAGCTGGCCGAGCAGGACGCATTCCCGGCGCTGGCCGGGGCGCTTGGCGAGTCGGGGATCGATCCCGAAAGCTGGGCCGCGATGCTGATCGACGCAGCTCACTGGGCGACGCTGGTCGGCAAGGAAGCCTGACGGGAGGGGCATGGCCGAGCACGAGAACGCATTTCCTCTCCCGGCCCTGCCCAGCCTGGAACAGGCGCGCGCGATGTGCGCGGCGGCCCGCGCCGTGCCCGGCGCCTGCCAGCTTTCCAGCCAGGTCAAGATGCTCGATCAGGTCCATGAGTCGATCATCACGATGGATCTGTCCGGCCATATCACCGGCTGGAACAAGAATGCCGAAAAGATGTTCGGCTACACCGCCGAGGAAGCCATCGGCAAGCACATCCTGTTCCTCTACGCCGATCCCGATGCCGAGGAAGATGCGGAATTCCGCGACACCGCCTTCCTCGGCGAGACGGGGCACGAAATGGAAGTGCGCCGCCGCCGCAAGTCGGGCGAGGTGTTCTGGGCGAGTCTGCAGCTCTCGCTGAGCCATGACGAGACCGGCCGGCCGGTGGGCATCATCGGCTATCTGTCCGACATCACCGCGCGCGTGGAAACCGAGAAGACGCTGCGCCTGCACGCGCGCATCTTCGAGTTCAGCCAGGAGAGCATCCTGATCACCGGGCCCGACCGGCGCATCCTGTCGGCGAATCCCGCTTTCACGAAGATGACCGGCTACACCGAGGAAGAGGTGATCGGCCGGTTGCCGACACTGCTGCGCTCGGCGCGGCATCCGCTGCATTTCTACGAAGAGCTCTGGCGCTGCGTCGAGGAAACCGGCAGCTGGCACGGCGAGATCTGGACGCGGCGCAAGAGCGGCGAGGACTTCCCGAGCTGGGCCTCGATCAGCCTGGTGCGCAACCGCGAAGGCCGCATCTGCAATTATTTCTCGATCTTCGCCGACATCACCGAGCGCAAGGCGGCCGAGGAGCGCATCCATCATCTGGCCTATTACGACAACCTGACCGGCCTGCCCAATCGCGCGCTGCTCCACCGCCTGCTCGAGCAGGCGCTCGCCGCCGCGCGCCGCTACCGTCGCAGCGGCGCCCTGCTGTTCATCGATCTGAACCGCTTCAAGCCGATCAACGACAGCCTCGGCCATGCCGCCGGCGACCGGCTGCTGCAGCAGGTGGCCGAACGGCTGCGCGCCGCGGTGCGCACCGAGGATGTCGTCGCGCGGCTCGGTGGCGATGAATTCGTCATCGCGCTCTTCGACATCGCGCGCCGCGAGCATGCGGCGCGCGTGGCGCAGAAGGTGATCGACGCGCTCGAGCCGCCGTTTCGCATCGAAGGCCATACCCTGCGCGTCGGCGCCGCGATCGGCATCAGCATCTATCCGCGCGATGGCAACACGCCGGAAACCCTGCTGCGCATGGCCGACATCGCGATGTATCGCAGCAAGGAAGCCGGCCAGACCGGCTACATGTTCTTCAGCCGCGAGATGAACCGCCAGGCGCTCGAGCGCCTGCGCCTCGAATCCGGCCTGCGCCAGGGCATCGCGCAAAACGAGCTGCGCCTCGTCTATCAGCCCAAGATCGATGTCGCTTCCGGGCGCATCGTCGGCGCCGAGGCGCTGGTGCGCTGGCAGCATGCCGACCTCGGCCTGCTGCCGCCCGATACCTTCATTCCGATCGCCGAAGAAACCGACCTGATCACCGACCTGACCGGCTGGGTGCTGGACGCGGCCTTGCAACAGGTGCGCGCCTGGAACGAGGCCGGCCTGCCGGCGTTCAGGATCGCGATCAATCTCTCGGCGCGCGATTTCCTGCCCGACCTGCCCGAACGACTGCAAGGCCTGCTCGAACGCCACCGCGTGGCGCCGGACCGGGTGCAGCTGGAGATCACCGAAAGCCTGCTGACGCAAGGCAATGCCCAAGTGACCGGGCTGATCGAAAGCCTCGCCGCGCTCGGCGTCTCGCTGGCGCTCGACGATTTCGGCACCGGCTATTCGAGCCTCGCCTACCTGAAGCGCTTTCCGATCGACACGCTGAAGATCGACCGCTCGTTCGTCAAGGGCATTCCCGAAGACGAGAACGACTGCGCGATCGCCCGGGCGATCGTCAGCCTGGCGCAAACCCTCGGCCTGCACGTCGTCGCCGAAGGCGTCGAAACGCAAGCGCAGCTGGAGTTCCTCAGCCGGCTCGGCTGTCAGGAAATCCAGGGCTACCATTTCTCGCCGCCGGTCCCGCCCGCGACCTTCGCGGCGATGCTGAAAGCCGGCCTGACCTTGCAGCCGCGTTGAACGGGTGCCGTCCCGTCAGCGCCGACTTTCAGAGCCGGGCGCAAGCTTCGCGGATGCGCTCCAGCGCCGCATCGAGCAGGGGGCGCGTGGTGCCGAAGTTGAGCCGCACATACTGCGCATAGGCCGATCCCGACCCGAAGGCGGCGCCGTCGGAAAGGCCCACGCCGGCTTGCTCGAAGAACGCGGCCGGCTGCGCGAGACCCAGCTCGCGGCAATCGATCCAGGCGAGGAAAGTGGCTTCCACCCGTTCCATCGACAGGCCGGGCAGGGCATTGACGACCTGCTCCACGCGCGCGGCATGGGCGCGCAAGGTGTCGAGCAATTGCAGCCGCCAGGCGCCGCCTTCGCGCAGTGCGGCCTCGCAGGCGGTGAGCCCGAGCACGTTCGGATGCGGCACGATGCCGTGTCCCGCTGCGCGGAAGGCGCGACGCAGGCCGGCATCCGGGATGATCGCGTAGGCGCAGCCCAGGCCGGCGAGATTGAAGGTTTTCGACGGCGCCATCAGCGTGATCGTGCGCGCGGCGATTTCCGGAGAGAGCATGGCGAACGGCGTGTGCCGGCCGTTCAGGGTCAGATCGCAATGGATCTCGTCCGAGCAGACGACGAGATCGTGCTTCTGCGCGAGTGCGGCGAGCTGCCAGAGCTCATCCTCGCGCCAGGCACGCCCGACCGGGTTGTGCGGGTGGCAGAGCAGCAACAGCCGCGCGGCGCGCAGGATCGCGTCGGCGGCGGCGAAATCCCAGCCCCAGCCGCCCTCATGGCGCACCAAGGGTAGCGTCAGCAGCCGGCGCTGCTCGGCATCCGGCGCGGACAGGAAAGGCGGATAGACCGGCGTGGCGGTGAACACGCCGTCGCCGGCTGCGCCGACGGCGCGGCAGGCGAGATGCAGGCCGGGCACCAGGCCCGGCAGCCAGACGAGCCACTCCGCTTCGATCCGCCAGCCATATTCCCGCTGGCAGTGCTCGATGACGGCCTCGATGAGCGACGGCCAGGGCTCGCCATAGCCGAACAGACCGCTGGCGACGCGTGATTGCAAGGCGGCGACGACCGCGGGCGGCGCGGGGAAGTCCATGTCGGCGACCCACAGCGGGATGACGTCGCGGCCCGCATATTTGCGCCAGCGCAGCGAATCGGGGGCGGGAACGAAGTCGCCGCTCATGGGCGACGGCCCGTCCAGCCGCCCGCCAGCAGCGCGCCGCAGCCGCCGAGCAGCGCGGATACGCCCAGCAACGCGGCGACCTCGCGCGCGCTCGGCAGGGCGAGCGTGAGCTCGAGGCCATACAGGCCGGCGAGTTCCGCGACCGGCAGCCGCAACCAGAAGATCGTGGCGACGACGATCAGCCAGGCGGTCAGGCCGCCGAAAAGCCCCAACAGCACGCCCTGCCAGAGGAATGCCGGGCGATCCGGGCCATCGGCGGCGGTGCGCTGCATCACCGCCTGCAGGCGCAGGGTGCCGAAGACGAGTGCGATCAGCGCCAGGCCGAGCAGGCCGGCGAGCAGCAAGGCGGCAGTCTTCAAAAGACGATTGAGCGCGGCGAGACGGCGGGCCCAGTCGGCATCGACCTGGACGTGCTCCACTTCGCGCCACTGGCGCACCGTCGCGGCCAGTGATTCGAGCGTCGCCGGCTCGTCGTCGGCGGGCGTGACGACGATCGCATCGGGAAAGGGATTGGCCGGCAGGACGGCGAGCGCATCGGCAAGGCCGCCGGCGCCGGAAGCCTTCATGCGCGCGAGCGTGTCTTCGCGGGCGAGCAACCGGGTTTTCGCCACGCCGGGCAGAACCTTGAGCTTTTGCTCGACGGCGAGCGCCGTCTTGCGCTCGGCGCCGACCGGCAGAAACGCCGTCAACTCGGGCGTGGCCGCCGCGCCTTGCGCCAGCCCGGCGAGATGGCCGAGCAACAGGTAGCCGGCGGCCGGCAGCGCGAGCAGCACGCCGATGCCGAAGCCGGACAGCAAGGTGGCGATGGGCGCCGCAAACAGCCGGCGCAGCGCCCGCTTGAGAGCACTCTCATCCATCCCGCATCGGTATCGGCTCAGACGTGGAACTGGGCCGCCAGCACCTTCAGTTTTGCCGACAATTCACCGACCTTGCGCGCCTCCCGGCTCGATCCCTGCGCGACCTGGGCGTTGTTCGCCGCGCTCTGCGAGATGCGTTCCATGTTGTTGGCGATCTCGCGCGTCGCGGCGCTGCTCTCGGCGAGCGCGGTGCCGATCATCTGGACTGCCTGGCTGGCCTTGTGCACCGTGCGCTCGACCGCGGCGGCCATCTCGCCGGCCTGCGCCGCGCTCTTCGCCCCTTCCGAGACGCCCTGGCTGCTGGCTGCCACCTCGGTGGCCACCGAGCGGCTCACCTCCTGGATGCGTTGAATCATCGCGGCGATTTCCTGGGTCGAATTGCCGGTGCGCTCGGCGAGCTTGCGCACTTCGTCGGCGACCACCGCGAAGCCGCGTCCCTGCTCGCCGGCGCGCGCGGCTTCGATCGCGGCGTTGAGCGCGAGCAGGTTGGTCTGGTCGGCGATTTCCTTGATCACCAGCACGACGCGGCTGATTTCTTCCGACACCGTCGCCAGTTCGGCGATGCGCTGCTCGGTATCGGCGACGACCCGGGCGGCGTTCAGGATGCGCTCGGCCGCCGCGCGGCTGGTCGCGGCGCTCTCGCGCGTGGCCTGCGCCGACTTGGCGGTGGCGTCCAGCGCCTCGCGCGCGTTGCCGCTCATAGCTTCGGTAGAGACGGAAAGCTCCTCGACGGTCTTGGCGATCCCCGAGATCGCGGTGGATTGCGTCTCGGCCGCCCCCACCGTGGCGTCGCTCGCCTCGGCCAGCTCGTGACTCGACCTGTCGAGCGCGCGCGCGGTCTGGTGGATCAGGCTGATCGCCTCGTGCAGCCGGTTTCTCAGCATCGCGACGCGCGTCAGGATGGTGCCGAATTCGTCATGACCGCCGGCGCGGATCACCTGGGCGAGATCGCCGCCGGCCACGGCCGAGACGAGCATCTCGGCTTCCCGTGCCTGGCGTGCGATACGGGCGAGCAGGATCTCGGCGAGCGTGATGCCGAGCAGCACGGTGACGATGGCGAAGATCAGACTGCGCTGACTCGCGGCCTCGGAAGATGCCTGCAGGTCGGCGAGCAGCCTGGGTATCGCTTCGTCTTGACGCTTGATTTCCTCCAGCAGCAGCGTGCGCATTTCGCGCCACTTGGGGGTTTCTTCCTTGTTGAGCAGGATCTTCGCCTCCTCGCCCTGCTTCGCCTTGACGGCTTCGAAAATCCGTTCGTGCAGCTTCTTCTGCTCGGCGCGCAGGGCGAGGAGGCGATCGGGCAGGCCGGACTTGACGGTTCTCTGGTCCAGCTCGCGCGCCTGCGCGGCAGCCTTCTCGAAGCTCGCCGCGGCATTCTGGTAGTTGTCGTAGGCCTTGGTATTTTCGGGGTCGAGCATCACGTTGCGCAGCGCCTGACCCATCTGCAGCCCCTGGGCGTACATGTTGTAGAAATCGGCTCGCCGTGCCACGTCCTGGTCGATGTAGCCGCGATAGGCGGTTTCGATGCGGCCCGAGGCGAGACGGCTCTCGATCAGCGCGCCGACGAGCAGTGCCATCACCAGCACCATCACCAGCGCCAGCCGGTTGCCGATCTTCATGTTGTCGATCCAGCTCCAGAAATTGGTCTTGGCTTCCCGGCCTTCGTGCAGGCGGATCGACGGATCCTGGCGCATGCGCGCATAGAGCGCCTCGGCGGCGGCGATTTCCTCGCGGCTCGGTTTGACGCGCACCGAGGTGTAACCCCCGCCGGGACGGGGCGTCACCGACGCACGCACCCAATAGTGGTCGCCGTTCTTGCAGCGGTTCTTGACCAGTCCCGCCCACGGGCGGCCGGCCTTGATCGTCGCCCACAGGTCGCGGAAGGCCTCCGGCGGCATGTCCGGGTGGCGCACGATGTTGTGCGGCTGGCCGATCAGCTCTTCCTGCGTGAAGCCGCTGACCGCGCAGAAATCCTCATTGACGAAGGTGATGAGTCCCTTCTCGTCGGTGTGCGAGATGATCGCGATGTCGCCGGGGTAGTCGAGCTCGCGCCCGGTGACAGGCTGGTTGTTGCGCATGGCTGTTCCTCACGACGGGATGGTTATCGCCGAGCATTTTGCCAGCGGCCCCGGGGTTCAAGAAGTGGCAATAAGGGCCAATGCCTCGGCTACTTCGATGCCATCGACCGCGGCCGAAAGGATGCCGCCGGCGTAACCGGCGCCCTCGCCGGCGGGAAACAGGCCCTTGACGTTGAGGCTTTGGTAATCCTCACCACGGGTGATGCGCAGCGGCGACGAGGTGCGCGTCTCGACGCCGGTGAGCACTGCATCGGGCAATGCGAAGCCGCGGATCCGCCGGTCGAAGACGGGAATCGCCTCCCTGAGCGCGGCGATCGCGAAATCCGGCAGCGCGCTGGAAAGATCGGCGGGCTTCACCGCCGGCTGGTAGGAGGGGATGACCTCGCCGAGCTGTTCTGAGGGGTGGCCGGCGAGGAAGTCGCCGACGCGTTGCGCCGGCGCGTCGTAGTTGCCGCCGCCTAGTTCGAAGGCGCGCCGTTCCCAGCGGCGCTGGAACTCGACCCCGGCGAGCACGTCACCGCCCCCGAAATCGGCGGGAGCGACATTGACGACCAGTGCGCTGTTGGCGTTGCGCTCGGCGCGCGAATACTGGCTCATGCCGTTGGTGACGACACAACCGGGCTCGGACGTGGCGGCGACGACCTGACCGCCGGGACACATGCAGAAGCTATAGACGTCACGTCCGTTCTTCGCATGGTGCACCAGCTTGTAGTCGGCGGCGCCCAGGAGCGGGTGGCCGGCATGCTTGCCGTAGCGCGCCTGGTCGATGAGCCACTGTGGATGCTCGATGCGCAGGCCGATGGCGAAGGGCTTGGCCTCCATGAACACGCCGCGCCGGGCGAGCATCGCGAAGGTGTCGCGCGCGCTGTGGCCCAAGGCCAGCACGACGTGGTCGGCGCGGATCGTCTCGCCATTGGCCAATACCAGATAACGCAGATGGCCGGCTTCGATGATCAGATCATCGACACGCGCTTCGAAGCGGATCTCGCCACCCAAAGCCTCGATCTCGGCACGCATCTTCTCGACCATGCTCACCAGCCGGAAGGTGCCGATGTGCGGCCGATTGACGGTGAGGATTTCCTCTGGCGCGCCGGCCTTGACGAACTCGGTGAGCACCTTGCGGCCGAGATGGCGCGGATCGCGGATCTGCGTGTAGAGCTTGCCGTCCGAGAACGTGCCGGCACCACCTTCGCCGAACTGCACGTTCGATTCGGGATGCAGCGTGTGCCGGCGCCAGAGGTCCCAGGTGTCCTTGGTGCGCTCGCGCACTCGTTTGCCGCGTTCGAGCACCAGCGGCTTGAAACCCATCTGCGCGAGGATCAGCGCGGCGAAGATGCCCGCCGGGCCGAAGCCGACGACGACCGGACGCAGGAAATTTCCTTGCGGCGCCCTGGCGACGAACCGGTATTCCATGTCCGGCGTCGGCCGGACGTGCGGATCGTCCTTGAAACGCATCAGCACGGCGGCCTCGTCGGCCACCTCGACATCGACGCTATAGACGAACTGCAGCGTGTTCTTCTTCCGCGCATCCGGGCTGCGCTTGAAAATCTGCAGCGCACGCAGCTCGGCGGGCTCGAGGCCGAGCCGTTGCAGCACGGCGGCGGTGAGTTCTTCCGGCGAATGTTCCAGTGGCAGCCGGAGTTCGGTGAGACGGATCATGCGAAAACTCGGCGCTGGCGGGACGGCAGGAGAGAGCGCTCAGGCGCCGAACAGCGCCTCGACGAACTCGCGCGCCTTGAAGGGCTGCAGATCGTCGATGCCCTCGCCGACGCCGATGTAGCGCACCGGCTTCGGGCATTGCCGCGCGATCGCGGCGAGCACGCCGCCTTTCGCGGTGCCGTCGAGCTTGGTGACGATCAGCCCGGTGACGTCGATCGCCCTGTCGAAGGCTTTCACCTGCGCGATCGCGTTCTGGCCGATGTTGGCGTCGAGCACCAGCAAGACCTCGTGCGGGCCGGAGGACTCGGCCTTCTGGATCACGCGGCGCACCTTGGCGATTTCTTCCATCAAATGGAGCTGTGTGGGCAGGCGTCCGGCCGTATCCGCCATCACGATGTCGATGCCACGAGCGCGTGCCGCGGCGATCGCATCGAACACCACCGCGGCCGGATCGCCCCCTTCCTGGCTGACCACGGTGACGTCGTTGCGGCGCCCCCATTCGGCGAGCTGCTCGCGCGCCGCGGCGCGGAAGGTATCGCCGGCGGCGAGCAGCACGCTCCGGCCCTCCTTCCGGAACTGGTGGGCGAGCTTGCCGATCGAGGTGGTCTTGCCGGCGCCATTGACGCCGGCGATCATGATGATGAAGGGGCGATGGCCGCCGACGTCGAGCGGCTGTTCGAGCGGCTGCAACAGTTCGGTCATGAGCTCGATCAAGGCGGCGCGCAGTTGCGCCGGCGATTCGAGTTTCTCTTTCTTCACCTTCGCGCGCAGTTCCGCCAGCAGCCAAGCCGTCGCCTCGACGCCGCAATCGGCCATCAGCAGCGTCGATTCGAGCTCTTCGAGCAGCTCCTCGTCGATCTTC
This sequence comes from Rhodocyclaceae bacterium, assembly GCA_013388985.1. Lineage (GTDB taxonomy): Bacteria > Pseudomonadota > Gammaproteobacteria > Burkholderiales > Rhodocyclaceae > Sulfuricystis. Next base: position 10,535 of record JACAEF010000022.1, on the reverse strand, counting down.
GCGCGCGAGAACAGCTCGGAAAGCGGGGTGGTCAGCGCGGCGCGCGTCTTCGCCAGGCCGGCCTTGAGGCGCTCGGTCCAGGAGCGTTTCGGCTCGGCAGGTGGCGTTTCGGCCTCGGCCGGCTTCTTTTTCAGGAAACCAAACATGGGGAATCGGTCTCGATCGAGGGGGCTTGAGCAAACGCGAATTTTAAGCCAGGGGCAAAATCGGCGCTGGCGGGACGGCACCCCTCATTGCAGCATGAAGGTCTTGTATTCGAGCTTCTCGAACTTGCGGTCGAGCTGGGCGAGGCCGACGACCACCGCCAGCGCCATCGCGCCGGCGAAGCCATAGCCGAACCACGCCGCGCCCCCGGCCAGCGAGAGAGCGGTCAAAAGCGCGTTGGCGAGCGTCAGCACGACGCACAGGCCGAGCACCGCCTTGCGCTCGTCGAGGTAATAGAGGACGTTGGCGATGCCGAGAAACAGCACCTGCAGCGCCGCGCCGACCACATCGACATACAGGAGCGGCAGATAGAGAGTGGAAATCCCCAGCCAGCGCAGCAGGTCGGCGCCGAGCAAAAAGACCACCAGCACCGCGATGCCCTGGATCTTGGCGATGTCGAGCAGGCCGCGCCGCGCGTAATACACCATTTGGTTGCGCATGCGCTCGATGTAGTCGAGCGTCGCGCCTTCGCGCACGGCATCATAGAACTTGCCGTAATACTCGACGAAATCGGTCTCCAGGCGCACCAGAAACACCGCCATGCCGGGGATCACCGAGAGATAGGCGAGAAAGATCGGAAAGTCGTAGATCACCGAGGCATGGAAGAGGCCGATCACCGGGTGCCCGGTCGCGGGGTGATACCAGAACATCAGCTTGTCGAGCCAGACGCCGAGATTGATCAAGAGACCGGTCGCCATCAGGCTGCGATACATCTGCTTCGGGCGCCAGATGTCGAAGGCCACCAGGCGTGAGGCGCGATAGGTGCGGTAGATCAGCCAGAGCATGCCGGCGAGCAGAACGAACTGGCCGAGCACGAAGCCGAGCAGCAGCCCTTCCATCTGCAGCCAGCGGCGCAGCATGAGCGCCAGCACTACGGTCACGCCGTAACCGATGGCGAAGATCAGCACGATGGCCTTGTAGTGCTTGAGACCGGTCAAGAAGATCGTCGCCACCCAGATGCTCGACATCACGGCCAGCCCCATGATCAGCAGGCTGCGATACAGCGCGGTCTGCCCGGGGAAGAAGAGCGCGGCCAGCGGCAGGGAGACAGCCGTGGCCAGGGCGCAGACGACCAGCAACAGGCCGTTGAAGTTCGGCAGGATGGCCTCGTCGTCCTTGACGAACAGGCGGTCGGCGACGAAGCGGGTGAACGCCAGCTGCACGAAGCCGGTGAGGATCAGCGAGCCCATGATCAGGTAGGTGACCGTGACCTGGAACTGGCTGATCAGGATGTCCGGGATCACGACGCCGAGGCTGAGGATGCCGATGAAGAGGATGCCGACGATCGATAGGATCCACGGCCCCGCGCCGATCATGCCGGCATAGAAATAGGCCTGCAGCAGCCCTGCATAGGAGCGCTTTTTCAGCAGCTTGCGCAGCTCGAAGCCTATGCCTGCCATGCGCCGTGCTTCCGGTAGAGTTCGCGGTAGCGCGCGAACATCATGTCCTGGTCGTAATAGCGCTCGACGCGCTGGATCGCTGCCATGCTGGCGGCCTGCCAGGCGGCGTGGTCGGTCAGCAACTCCAGCGCCGCCTGCGCCAGCCCCTCGGGATCGGCGATGCGCACGATGCGGCCGGAGGCGCCGAGCGCCGCGTCCTCGCCGGGCAGGCCATAGACCAGCTGACGGCAGGAGCCGACGTCGGTGCACACCGCAGGAATCCCGGCGGCATAGCCTTCGAGCACCACCAGCGGCAGCGCCTCGCTGATCGAGCTCAATACGACGAGGCCGATTTTCGGCAAGAGGTCCGTCAGCTTCTGGAAGCCGAGGAATTTCACCTTGTCCGCGACTTCGAGGCTCTTGGCCAGCGCGCGGCACTCTTCGGCATAGGCCGGATCTTCGTCTTCCGGGCCGGCGATCCAGGCTTCCGCCTGCGGCAGCTTTTCGAGGATGGCCGGCAGGGCACGGATGTAGGTTTTCACGTCCTTGATGGTGACGACGCGGCCGATCAGGCACAGGATCGGCGGCGGCGCGGCGGGACGCTGGCTGCGCAACGGAGCGTAGCGGGCGATGTCGATGCCATTGGGGATGCATTGGGTGCGCTCGGGCGGGGCACCGTCGTGTATCTGGCGCTGACGGTTGGCCTCATACAGCGCGACGATCTCGTCGGCCGCCTGATAGGTCAGATAGCCCAGCGTCTCGAAGAAGCGGATCCACAGCTGGCGAAAGTAGCTGATCTGGCCGGGATCGCGCTCGAACGCGCCGCGGTTGTCCTTGATCCACTGCGCCTGAAAGAGGTCGATCTTGCGCTCCTTGACATAGATGCCATGCTCGGAGAGCAGAAACGGGTGTGGCCGGACCTGCTTGAGCATCAGGCCGAGCAGCCCGGCATAGCCGGTCGACACCGCGTGGTAGATCCGCGCGGGCGGCAGGCGTTCGATCACCGTGCGCAGCTGCCAGAAGGGCGTGTGCAGCGTGCGCACCGTCCAGAAATAATCGACGAAGGAGGGGTCGGTGCAGTGGGCGCGGTAGAAATCCTTGATGATCTCCCAGGCGCCTTCGCTGTAGAGGAAGGTGGCATGGTCGAGCCGGCCGCCGGGGCCGATCGCCTCGATCGCCCGTGCGAAATGCCGTGGTAGTTGATCGCTGCGCCTGTCGCGCACATAGCAGGCGTGCAGCTGGCGGATGTTCTCGATGACCTGCGGATCGGCCTTGACCGGCGCGACGGGCGGCTGGGCCTCGGTTGCGAAAAGATAGAGCTCTTCGAGAAAGACGAAGTTCTCCGGCAGCGTGTAGCGCCTCGCGCCGTAATCTTCGCGCCGGCTGCCGATGAACACCGCGCCGAAGCGCAACTGCGGATAGCCCTGGATCAGGGCATGCACCCAGCTCGACACCCCCCCGGCGACATAGGGGTAGGTGCCTTCGAGCAGCAGCAGGACATCCAGTTCCGGGGCCTTGCGGGTCATGGCGTCACAGATGGGGCAGCATGCGGCGGTCACGAAACGTCCGGGCCGAACGACGCCCGGTCCAGAGCTCGACCAGGGCGCGCACGCGCGGCGCGAGTTGATACGCGGAAAGCGCCTCCATCCGGCGACGCACTTCGGCATGATCGTGGCGCAGGTAGGCCAGCTCGGCCAGATAGGGCAGCACCGAGGCAGGAGGCTGGCCGAGCTGGAGGCTGCGCTCGAAAGCGGCCTGGGCTTCGGCCGGATGCCCCAATGCCATCTGGATACGGCCGGCGAGCAGCGCCAGCGGCGCATCCTGCGCAGCCTCCGGATATTGCCGGGCTTGTTGGACATAGGACCATGCCGTCTCCAGCATGTATTGGCGTAGTTCGCCCTGGACGAGGCAGGCGTAGATCATCTCCCAATGCAGCTCGGCGAGATTGCGCAAGGCTTCGTAGCGCTGCCGGTCGCTGGCTGCCGCATCGAGGCGGGCGCGTTCGCGCTGGATCAGCTGTGACAAGGCCTTTTCCTTCGCATCGAGCATGCCGAAGGCCACCAGGCGGATGTCGTCGGTGTCGTCCGAGAGCAGGCCTTCGAGGATCGGATTGGCGACCGGATTCGGCACGGCCTGCAGGGTCAGCAAGGACTGCAGGCGCAGTTGCTCCGGCACATGCCGGCCCAGGCGCGAGCGGATCGCTCCCTGGGCGGTGCGCCCGATGTCTTTCGCGCGCGGATCGAATTCCGGCAGGGCGATCGTTTGCGGCTCGCTTTTCCTCCTCCCGCCTTTCGGAAAGCTCAGCCGCAGCATCAGCGCGACGGCGAGCGGCCCCAGCACCGGCGCCATGAAGGCCAGCGCGAAGAGCAACAGCAGGGCGAAGGTTTTCTGCTGGCGATAATGTTTCGGCAGAACGGGAAGCAGCGAGAGCGCCAGCAAGGCCGAAGCGAGACCATGCATGCCGAGCAGGGCCCACAGCGCCGCGGGCTGCGGCGACATCGCCAGCGGCGAGAAGAATGCCCCGATGTCGGTGACGAGGGCCGGATAGAACCAGTGCGCCTGCATCAGCGGCCCATCTGCCTTTGCAATTCGGTCAAGGGGTCGTGCGAGGCGAAGTCGATGGCGTACCAGCTGACGTCCAGCGTCTCGAAATCGCCGCCGAAGCGCGACTGCAACCACTTCTCGATGCGCAGCAGGAAGCCTTCCTTGCCTGCCGGTGTCGCGAACGGCATCAGCAGGGCGATCGTCGGCACGCCTTCGACCTCGGTCTGCCAATACAGATCGAGGCCGCGCTTGATGTGGAGAAACTGCTCGACGATCTGTTCGCCTTGGGCGCCTTTGAACCTCAACACGACGATGTGGCTGTCGATGCCGAAGCGCTGCTGGAGCGCCAGCAAGCGACCCAGTTCCTCGGCATACATCGGCGGGATGGTCGGCAGGAGACGGCGGATCTCCGCCAGTGCCGGCGCGCCACGCACGCTGTCGGCGTAGTAGCCGAGGATCACCGACAGCAATTGCAGGTTCTCGACGTTCAGCGAGAAGAACGGCAGCTTGCTGACCGCCAGGACGGCGAGCAAAGCCCCGTCGCTGCTCACCACCGGCGCGACCACCAGCTGGTTGCTGGCATGCGGTTGCGCTACGGAGGATTCCGCCACATGGGCCAGCTCGCCGCGTTCCAGCGCCGTCTGCAGCAATTCGTCATCCTCCGCCAGGGGTTCGGGTTCGCCGATCGTTCGCAGCGGCGGGCCGATGCGGCCACCGTGCGTGGTCGCCACCGGATGAAGTGCGGCGGCCTGGATGTTGGTGTATTGCGCGAGGATTTCCAGCAGCTCGGCTGTCGCGGGCAGCTCCTCGCTGCCCTGCCCCTTGAATACGCTGTCACGCAAACCGACCAAGGCGTCGCGGATCGATCCCGGCCGTGTCAGCATTTCCTGTTCGAGCCGGTCGTGCGAGAGGTTGAGCAGCAGATGGCGGCGCGTCAGGCGCGAGACGCGCTCGGCCATGTAGAGGTTGGTTTCCTCGATGCGCGCGTTGCGCTCGCGCCAGACATCGGCGAATTCGCCACACAGCAGGGTGAGCAGGATGCCGCCGAAAAAATGCCCTTGTGGAAACGGCCCGGCGTCGCCCAGCAGTTGAGCGGTCAGGAACCAGTTGCCGAGCAGCGGCGCGATGGCCAGCAGTCCGGGCAGCACGCCGTAGCGCAGGGCGACCAGCGCCGGGGCGAACCACAGCCAGGGGAAGCTGGCGTGCAGGAGCGTCGGATCGGCCGGGCGCAGCCACCACGCCAGGCCGATGCCGATGAGCGGAATGGCGAACGTTTCCAGCCAGAGCAGGCGCGGCGACACCTCCCGTGGTGCGACGCTGGCCTGCCAGGGCAGGAACCGGGCGGGTTTCGAGGTAGGCGTTTCGTGCGCGGCGGCCATGATGATGGCTTATTTGTCCGGCGCAGGAGCAGGAAGCGTCGTCAGCAGGTCGGCCAGCAGCTTCTGCGCGACGGCGGAAAGCGCCTCGCGGCTCCAGCCGCTCCTGGCGCCGGCGGCGCTCCAGACGATGGCGCCGGTGTCCAGATCGACAAGTTCCAGGGTTACGCCCACCGCAGGCTCGCCGTCGATGCCGACCTTGTAGCGCCACTCCTGCACGCTGCCGCCCAGCCCATAGCGGATACCCTGTTTTTTCGCCCAGGCTTGGGCCTCCTCGACGACCTTGCGCTCGGCAGGATCGAACAGGGTGTCCTTGGAGAGCGTGACGGGGTAACGCTCGAGCGCTGCCTGACCGCGCGCGCGCACCAGGTGATCGACGACGGCTTCCGCCGCGAGGCCGGCCTGCGGCGTATCGGTGTGGTTGACGAACGGCAACAGCGCCCAGCGCCCGGCGGCCAAGGATGTGCCGGCCCCGGTCATCGACGAAGTGGTCGAACATGCCGCGAGCCACAGGGTGCTGAGAATCAGGACGATGCGCAACATGGAAGCCTCCCTAGAAATAATGGCGATAGCGTAACTGCAAATGGCGGTTGATGCCCTGGTTGGCAGTGCCGCCGGCCGATTGACCCAGCGTCAGCAGCAGATGGTCTTCACCGCTGAGCGAGCCGACCATCCCCAGCCCACCGCTGTAGCCACGGCCGGTGACGTCGTTGTGGGTGGCGCACAGCTCATAGAAATGCCGCCAGCCCCGCGAATAGACCTCGCGAAGGCTCTGGCCGGCGAGATTTTCTCCCATCCCGAAACACAGCCCGAAAGTCCGGCTGTTTTCCGGCAGGAAATAACGCACGCCCTCCTGGGTGCCTGCCGCGATCGCAGCCTGAATGTCCGGCGCCAGCGCGGCGAGGCTGTGCGCCCCGAGATCGCTGCCATAGCGATAGCGGGCCACGCTCACGTAGGCCCGCAGCCGCCAGTCCGGGTATTCGGTGCGCAGCCGGTGGGTGAAGTCGAGATCGTAGAACCGCCCCGTGCCGAGCGCGTCGCCGAATTGCGTCGCATAAAGCGAGCGGCGCAGGCCGACGTGCAACGCCTCGCGTTTCGCGAGGTTGTAGGTCATGCCCACTCGCCATCCGCTTTGCCATCCGGCGACGCGCAAGGGCAGGCTGTCGGTGGCTTCCGCCCGCTGCTCCCAGCTGCCCTGGAGATCGAGGCGGTGGCTCAGGCGCCAGTCCTGCTGGATGCGCCAGCCGTTGAAACGGTCCAGCTCATCGCGCCGGAACAGCGCCAGCCGCGTCGCGCCCTGCGTGCCGCGCCAATGGGCTTGAAGCTGCATCAGCCGATCCGTTTCGGGCGCGAGCTGATCGAGCTGCGGTTCGCGCGAAGACTGGGTTGGACGCGTCCACGACAGGTCGAGCGACCAGCGCTGCGACAGATTCAGATGCAGCGTGGCATCCGTCTGGCTCGCGCGGTAGTCGCCCAGCCGGTCATGCCGCCAGCCCAGTTGCAGATGATGGCCGTGAAGCGGTGCATGCAGGCGATAACGGTCATACAGGTCGGCGTCGACCGGATTGTCGGCAAGGCCGTGGAAGGCGATGTCGAGTGCCTGCTGCCCGTCTTCGAGTGAATATGCGGCGTCATAGCGGTTGTAGATCGGCATCGCCTCGGCACGGGTCGTCAGCAGGCGCTGCAGGGTTCCGGTGTCGTTCAGCTGCAGGGCGACTTGGCTTTCCGCCCAGACCGGCGCACCGCTGTTGCCGCCACCCTGCCGACGCAGGGTGTTGCGCCACATCCAGCTTTTGGCATTCAGGTACTGCTCGCTGCCGATCGCCCAGGCCAGCACCAGGTCCTTGACCTGCGCATCCGTATCCTGGCCGTTCGCCAAATCGCGCAGCCGGTTGGCGATCTGGTAGGCGATCCGCTGAGCAGGGTCGCCGGGACGGTCGAGCAGCGCAAGGCGCGCTTGCGCGAGCAGCTCCGCGTCATGCGTGGCCGTCAGCCGGTCGAGATCGAGCGCCGGCTTGTCGCGCAGCAGATGCCAGGCATGACGACGGATGCGCAGGGCCATCCCGGGCATTTGCAGGCGATCGAGGAGATCGGCATAGTTGAGAAGCAGCAGCACGTCTTGCGGCTGGCGGGCGATTTCCCGGCGATACCAGGGCAGCGCTTCGCGATAGCGATCGAGCGCGTGGTAGGCCGCGGCAAGGGGCAGCCACAATGCCGCATGCTTTTTGCCAAGGGCGCTCCAGCGTGCCAGCAAGGGACTCAGCGCGGGGCCGTCGTGTCGGTCGATCAGGAACCACAGCGCGGCGACCGCGACATCGACATCTTCGGGCGCGAGGGCGAGCGCGCGTTGCAGATCCTGCGCGGCGTGCGACGTTTCCTGCCGACGCTGGTGAAATTGGGCGCGCAGGAGCAGAAAGTGCGCATCGGCCTCCAAGGCCGGCAGATCCTCGCTGCGTATGGCGGAAAACACCTCTGCCTGCCGCGGCCGGTCGCGCGCGTTGTCGAGCAGGGTGAGCGCCAGCATGAGCTGACGGGTGTCACCCTGGCGGCGGTAGGCCGACAAGGCCAAAAGAGCCGCCTCGCGCGGGTCTTTCTGCTGCACGAGATAGATCAGGCGCGACATCAGGCTCGGATCGCTGCCCTCCTGGGCGAGGTAACGCCGGTAAGCCTGCTCGGCAGACGCGGATTCCATCAGCTCCCATGCCACGTCGCCCAGTGCCCTCCAATAGTCGCGCTCGCTATCCGGCACGCGCTGGCTATGCTGCTCCAGTAACCGATAGGCTTCGCGCAGCCGGTCGTGGCGCACCAGGAAGGTCGTCGCCGACAGCACGGCTGCCACCGAAAACGGCTCCAGCGCGGCGCGTTCGAGATAAAGGCGCAATGCCTCTTCGTCCAGCCCGGCGGCTTCGGCGAATTCGGCGGCCCAACCGAGCATCCGGACGTCGCCATGACGGCGGTATTGCTGCTCGAAAAAGCGCATCCCGTCCGCCAGCCGCACCGTCCTTTCGAAGAGGCGGCGGATCTCTTCCCATTGGGCAGCCGTCGGCGTCTTGTGCCGCGCTTGCGTCAGCCACAGGTCGAGCATCGTCTCCGGCGTGCCATAGAGCGCACCGAGCCGCAGCAGGGCGCCGATCGTCTCTTCGTCGCGGCGGCCGTGGCGGTAAAGATGGTCGCGCTGCTCCCAGGCCAGTTCGAGCTGGCCGGTCCACTCCGCCACGCGGGCCAGCTTTTCGCGCCAGTCGAGATTCGCCGGCTCGTGTTTCACCGCCTGCCTGGCCACACGCAAGGCATTGGCGAGATCGCCAGCGCCGACCAGGGCATCGAACGCCAGCGAGAAATCCGCGGCGTCATAGGGGCGCAGTTCACCAGCCGTCAGCGGCATGGCCACGGAGACGGCCGATGCGGCGATGACGGGCAGAGGCAGGGCGCAAACGGCCAGGAGCAGCAGGCGTTTCATCGTGCCTCCCGGCCTGCTGGCAGAAACACGAGACGGCGGGCATAGTCGGCCGCGCGTCGTGGATCGCCGGCCGCCAGCGCGGTGCGGGTCAGGAAACGCAGCGTGTCGATGTCGTCGCCGAGGTCGCCGAGATGGCGCTCGGCGGCCTGCAGCGCGGCGGCATGGAGCCCGCCCGCCATGAAGGCGCCGATGCCCTGGAGGAAGCGTTCCCGCGCCTCCGCCACCGTCACGGCATGCTCGCGCGCCATCAGATACAGCCTGCCCGCCGTCTCGTAATGGCCCTGGCCCAAGGCTTTTTCGGCGGCGAGAGGCAGCTCCGCCCGCAGCACATCGTTCCCGACAGACGACAGCAGATGGTTCGCCTCGGTTTCCAGGCCGGCATGCATGGCCAGGGAAGCCAGGGTCAGTCGGTCTGAGATCGCCCGCTGTGCCTGAGCTCGTTCGTCTACCTGCGCGGCGATCTGCGCTCGCAATGCGGCATCGGTGCGCAGGCGTTCGGCCGGGGTGCGCAGCAGGGTCTCGATCCACAACGAATCTGCCTTGGCGCGGCTATCCAGGTCACCCCAGGCGCGTATACGCTCGTGGTGATCCTGCAACTGCGCGAATACGGGTGCCTCGCCATGATAGTCGCCGAGCAGCCGGCCCATTTCGCGCAGGCTGGCAGCCGCCAGGGTGCGTTGCGCCAGAACGCGCAAGCGCTCATCGCGGCCTTCGAGGATGGGCTGCAATGCGGCTTCGACTTCCGCATGACTCATGCGATCGAGGCGGGCGCGGGTGAGCAAGAGCGTCAGATCGTCATCGCCGGTATTCACGCGCTTCAGGTTGTCGATGTAGGCGAGCGTCAGATCATCGAAATGCTCCTGCCGGTGCAGGGCTTCGAGCAATGAGCGGCGCGGGAAGATCAGCGCGAACAGGATCGCCAGCAGCACCACGGCGATGCCGAGCTGCGCCGGATGGATCAGGCGCAGGCGCGGAATGGGCGCATCAGCGCCGGCATAACGCTTCGATCGTGGCGGCAGCATGGTCGGTCAAGCGGTAATGGGTGATCCCGCCGTCACGGCGCGACGGTTCGAGCGGCCGGCCATCGGCCTCGATGCGGCAGCTGCCGGAATTGGCGAGGCTGAAGACGAGCGGCACGTGGGCCTGCAGCCGCCAGCGGACATTGCCATCACGTCCGCGTCGATAGTCGATGATCTGCCCATTGGCAGAGACGAGGCGCGGCAGCGCTTCGACCTGCGGCGAGAACACCAGTTCTGCCTGGTTGGCCGACAGATGCAGATATCCCCCTTCGCCTTTTTCGACGTAGCCGGCCACGCCGCTGCTGCGGCTCAAGGCCGGCACGCCCAGGCTGCGCGGCCAGCGCAGGGTGCGCAGATGCTCGGCGCCGCGCACGCGCCAGCCGGTGGCGCTACGGGCAATGACCACGCGACGGAAATCGAGCGCCTTGCGGGCGTATTCCGAGGCGAATACCGGCGTGGTCTCCTGTTGGAGCGCCCAGGAAAACACCTCTTCGAGCGACTTGAGGCCCTCGGGCTTGGTGGCAATGTAGGTGTGGAAATAGATGTCGATCGGCTT
>JACAEF010000032.1 GCA_013388985.1 Rhodocyclaceae bacterium | reverse complement strand
GACCGTGAAACGAGACCGCGCCAATGATATTGCCCACCCAAGGGCGAGAAAGTAGGTCAACACCAGACCCCCCAATCAACAAAGCCCGCTGATTCACCAGCGGGCTTTGTGCGTTTACGACTGTGGCTAGTCGCTATGTCGAGTGCCGAAGCGGGCTTAGATCAACACCAGGTTGTCACGGTGAATGAGCTCGGATTCGTCCATGTAGCCGAGCAAGCTCTCGATTTCTGCACTGGGACGACCGGCGATTCTCCGCACATCGTTGCTTGGATAGTTTGTCAGGCCACGGGCGATCTCTCTGCCGTTGTCGTCGAGGCAGGCAATCACGGTGCCACGATCGAATTCGCCGAGGACCTGACGTACTCCGATGGGCAACAGACTCTTCCCACGGCGGAGCGCTTCGACTGCTCCATTGTCAAGGACGACCGAGCCAGCGACACGCAAGTGATCGGCGAGCCACTGCTTGCGAGCTGCGAGCGGCGTCTGATGAGCTCGCAAACAGGTACCGATCCGCTCCCCTTGGGCGGCGCGTACGAGTGCATCGGGTTCCCGACCACTCACGATCAAGGTATGGGCGCCACTGCGCGCCGCCCGTTGGGCCGCTTTGACCTTGGTGATCATCCCACCTTTGCTGATGCCGCTACCGGCTCCACCCGCCATCGATTCATAGAGGCGGTCTTCGGCATCACCTTCCGAGACAAGTGTTGCGTTGGGATCGAGGCGTGGGTCGGCGGTAAAGAGACCTCGTTGGTCCGTCAGGATGATGAGCGCCTCAGCTTCGACGAGATTCGCCACGAGAGCGCCCAGCGTGTCATTGTCGCCGAACCGGATTTCCTCGGTGACGACCGTATCGTTCTCATTGATGATCGGCACGACGTCGAGCTCGATCAAGGTATTGAGTGTCGACCGTGCATTGAGATAGCGCCGCCGATCTGCCAAGTCGTCATGAGTGAGCAGGATTTGAGCGCAGGTCAAGCCATGTTTGGCAAAAACGGACTCATAAGCCTGGGCCAGGCCCATTTGACCGACAGCGGCAGCTGCCTGTAGTTCATGGATCGCGTGTGGGCGTTTCGTCCACCCCAAGCGTTGCATTCCGGCGGCTATCGCCCCAGAGGAGACGAGCAGAACCTGGCGGCCGGATTTGTGCAGCTGTGCGATCTGCCGCGCACACTCGGCGATGAATTCGTTGGAGAGGCCAGTGCCGTTATTGGTGACGAGTGCGCTGCCAACCTTGACGACGAGCCGGCGGAATTGAGCGATGTCGTTACGCATGTTCTGAGGTGGACAGAAATTGCATGATCCGTTGGCACAGCTGCCGACAACCTTCACCTGTTGCCGCAGAGATGACGAAGGCGGGAGAGGGGCTGCCGAGACGTTCGAGAATTGTTTTCACGCGTGTCGCACGCTCGTCCTCGGGGACGAGATCGATCTTGTTCAAGACGATCCAGCGGGGTTTCTGGAACAAGGCCTCGTCGTAGTTGCGCAGCTCTTGAGTGATGGCTTCGGCATCGGCGACGGGGTCGGCACTGGGATCGAGGGGTGCGATATCGATCAGGTGCAGAAGAAGGCGTGTGCGTTGCAGATGTTTCAAGAAGCGGTGCCCCAGTCCGGCGCCTTCCGACGCACCGCGAATCAGCCCAGGGATGTCGGCAATGACGAAGCTCTGGTTTTCACTGACCCGGACGACACCGAGATTGGGATGCAAGGTGGTGAAAGGATAGTCGGCTACTTTGGGACGTGCTGCGGAAACGGCACGAATGAAGGTCGATTTGCCGGCGTTGGGCAGGCCGAGCAGGCCGACGTCGGCAATCACTTTGAGCTCCAGCTTTAGTTCTCTTGATTCGCCTGGGGCGCCCGGGGTGGATTGCCGTGGAGCACGATTCGTGCTCGATTTGAAATGGAGATTTCCCAGCCCGCCAGAGCCGCCTTTTGCGACGATGGCCGTAGCTCCATCTTTATCCAGATCGGCAATGACCTCGCCTGTGTGGGCGTCTGTGACGACGGTGCCAACGGGCACGCGCAGCACGAGATCCTCGCCGCTCTTACCGTAACAGTCTGCGCCATGGCCATTCTGGCCATGTTCGGCACGGAACGTGCGGGTGTAACGATACTCGATCAGGGTGTTGAGATTGCGGTCCGCCACCATGATGACGTCTCCGCCTCGGCCGCCGTCGCCGCCATCCGGGCCGCCGCGAGGGACATATTTCTCCCTGCGGAAGGAGACCGCCCCGTTTCCACCATTGCCGGCACTGACGGAAATCAGTGCTTCGTCGAAAAATTTCATGATTGAAAAAGAAAAAGCCCTATCCGGCCGGACAGGGCTTCATGAATCGCTCCGGCCAAGATTCAGGCGACGGGGACGATCGTGACGTAGTGGCGTTGCATCGGGCCCTTGATGGAAAACTTCACCATACCGGTCGTCTTGGCATAGAGGGTGTGGTCCTTGCCGATGCCGACGTTTTCGCCGGGATGGAACTGGGTGCCACGCTGGCGCACGATGATGTTGCCGGCTGCGACGAGCTGGCCGCCAAATCGCTTGACGCCGAGGCGTTTCGATTCTGAATCACGGCCGTTGCGAGAACTGCCGCCTGCTTTTTTGTGTGCCATGGTATGTGCTCCTCAACCAGGGAATCAGGCGTTGATACCGCTGATTTCCAATTCGGTGTAATTCTGGCGGTGACCTTGATGCTTCTGGTAGTGCTTGCGCCGCCGCATCTTGAAAATCTTGATCTTCGGATGACGGCCGTGCGAAACGACCTTGGCAGTCACGGTCGCGCCGGAGACGAGCGGATTACCAACTTTGACGCTGTCGCCCTTGCCGACCATCAGGACTTGGTCCAAGGAAATTTCGGTGCCCACATCTGCCGGTATCTGTTCTACCTTGATTTTTTCGCCGGCAACGACTCGATACTGCTTGCCGCCGGTTTTTATGACCGCATACATGATGGACTCCAAAAATGTAGAGTTTTGGGAAACGGCGCATTCTAGTAGCGTTTCCGCCGAAGGTCAATGCCGATCAAAGGGTTTGAGATCACGGCAATCGGCCAGCAGCCACCATGCGATAGGTGAGGATGCTGGGGGGAAGCCAGGCGACGAGATCGTCGAAGGGGCTGACCGCGTCGTGCGAGACGAAATCGGTGTTGCCGTCGAGATTGGCGAGTTGATCCGCGTCGCTCGGACTCGCGCCGCCGTTCTTGCCCGTGGAAAGAAACACAGCGGGTAGCTGTGTGCCCAAGGTGGCCGTGCAGGCTGCCGACGTGCAGACGCGCAAATCCCCCGTGGCAAGCAGGGTGAAGCCGGTAGTGCTGTTCGAAAAGGTGGCGGATACGCGATAGCGGAACGGATTGCCCCAGGCATCCAGGCGGCCTAGCCCGAGAGTCGCCCACGGCAAGATCCCCTCTTGACTCGCGCAACCGCCTCCACTGCGGTTTTCGAGCCCGTCGCCATCGGTGTCGGGACAAGGCAGGTAAGGCCGACCATCGCTCGCGGTGTGACTGGCGGCATAACCATAGAGCGCTTCGGCGATGTCGCTCAGTTGTTTGCGTGTTTCGGCGACGTAACGAAGCTCCTGCTGGGTGGAAAGCGGCAGGATCATGCCGCCGATCAGCAGCGCGACGATCACCAGCACTACCGCCATTTCGGTGAGGGTGAAACCGCGCGCCGAGAAAATCGGCGCTGGCGGAACGGCACGTTTCATGGGAGCCATGTCGTGAAAAAGTCGTTGATCGTGATCAGCTGGTCGTTGGCGGAGGTACTCTGGGCGTTGGTGAAGCCGAGCCGGACGTTTTTCAGAGCGGGAGCGTAGCACCGTTGTTCGGCGCTGGAGCAGGAATAACCGGTGGCGCAGTCGGCATCACTGGCGCACGCACCGCCCTGTAGATCGTAAAGGGTAGGGGTGTCGCGCACATGTGCGGCGAATCCGGGGAAAAGTTGTGCCATCGGTCGAGTGGTGTCTTTCAGCGCGGCGATCTGATTCGCTGTGGTGGGGCTGTCTTTGAGCAGCCAGACTTCCAGCAGCCAGCTCGTGCTGTGATGGAGGGTGTCAGTCGCGAGACGGGTGAGTTCGACGCGCACGTGGATGTCCTGATCGAGCGGCGTGCTGCTGAGATTTGCATCGAGCTTGTATACCCCGGCTCCGAGCGTCGGGGTGGCAGGGGCCGGCGGGTTTTGCGGGGCGGGGCGGCTGGCGGCGGGTGTGGTAGGGACGCCATGGACATTGTCATCGTATTCCGAGGTATCGCCCCAGTAGACGATGCCGAAATGGCCGCCTACGTAGGCAGGGTCGTTGCGGTTGAGCTGGCGGACGGTATCGATCTCGATGCCGATCTTGGGCTCGACGATGCGCGGGGTGACGCCGTTGTTGCCCGAATACCCCAGATGCCAGCCGGCTGCGCCGCAGACGCCGGCGCCATTGCGGTCGCCATCGATGATCGCGAAGGTGAAGCCTTCGCCTCGGTCCAGGATGCGGAACTTGAAATAGCTGCGCAGACCATTGCCAAGCGGGTGGGTTTCCGGCGTCCAGCTGCAGCCGAAGAAACGGCTGAAATTGGCGGCGCGTTGCGCCGGCGTGATCGAAAAAAGCCGACCGAGGGTGAGGGTGCGAGTGGCGGGGTCATAGGCGACGATTTGCCCGCCCAGCGCGCCGAGTGCCGGCGAGACCACGGTATTCAAGCTGGCGGACGCAGGAATGCAGCGGACGATGTCCTGTTCTGCGGTTTGCCCGGCGCCGACGCGATCGAACAGGCTCGGGCCGAGAAAGTTGTTGGTGCCGTTCGTGAAGGCGGACAGATTGGGCCCTTCGAGATAGTTCGCGGCGTTGGCCTTGTCGACCGGGGAAACGCGCACTTGGCCTGGCCCGCGCTGGCCGGCGAACAGCAGGGCACCTGCACAGGATGCCCCGTTCACAGTGGCAGGCGCGGCGGTGAAGATCATTTCGCGCCAGTGTGGATAGTAGGCGATGGGCGGAACGCTCTGCCCGTAACAAGGATTGCTGTCCGTGCCGGCGATCTTGCCGTTGCCGAGCGTGGCGCCTGCTGCGATCTCGTCGCGCAGGCAAGCGACGATCCTGTCGAGCAGGCTGTTGATGTCACTGCGGAAGTTGGCATTGCGGCGCAAGGCGGCGAACAAGTCATCGGGGCTGATGCGCAAACCGATGTCGTTTGCCCGCAGCTCGCAATGGGTGCCACGGCAAGCGTCTGGCAGATAGTTACCGGCAGAGACGAAAATCTTCCCTGCCGTGACCATCGGCTTGGGTAGATCCGGATCGTTGCTCGGGTCGGAATCACCCGTATTCCCGCTGGCGGCATTCGTGCCGCCGAGGTAGTTCGTGACGCCCCCCAGTGCCGCGACCGTCGCAGGATCGAGATAGTTTGCCGCGTTGTAGTTGCCGCCGCATTGAGTGACATCGTCGCCTGCCGAGGGGCTGCGGTCTTGTCCCGGCAGCGGCGGACCGGGTGCGAAGATGATCGCCGCGGGACGATCGTGTGGGCTGGCGAGGATGCTGTTGAGCGTAGCCGTGCCGTTGGCGACGACGATGTCGAGCTGGCCGAGCGTGTCCCAGTTCATCGGCGGCGGCTGAGGAGGGGGCGTGGCCCGTTGGATGCGGCCATGCAGTGCGGAAACGATCAGCCACAGACACTCGCCGTAACCATCGCGCAGCGGCTCGATGCCCAGCGTTCGCCAAGGCAGGCGGCCGACGACGGTCGGTCCGATGCCATTGGCATCGAAGCTCAGGCCGGTGAAGAAATTGGCGTCGCAGCCTTCCAGCGGCTTGCCTGCGGCGTCGAGACAGCCGGGGTCGAGGTTTTGATTGCGCGAACTGCCGAGGTCCGGCAACGGCAGGTAGCCGTAGACCCGGTCAGATTTTCTGTCGCGGAAGGTTTCTGCATAACCGAGCAAGGCGTCGCGTGCCTGAGCGAGCGCAGCGGCGGTTTTTTCGCGACGCAGCGCATCGGCCGTTTCGGCCGAGAGGCGATCGACCAGGTAAGCCAACACCGCCATGACGAGCAGCGCCAGAAACACCAGCAGCGCTGCACCGTCCTGGTAACGCCGCATGTGCCGTGCTGCCATCGCCGAAATTCAAGGGCGCGGCGCTGGGTGACGATGGATGCGGATTTCTCCATCCGCCAAGCCACCATGCTTTTCACCCGTTGCCTGATCGAGCGTGGCGCCCACCTTCAGATCGATGGGAGTGGGTGTCCCGGGAAAAAGACGGGCCTGACCCGGCGAGTGCCGGGAAAGCACAGCCGTGACCCCCGTGTCGCGGCTGTTTTCGCTCTGCGGCTGGCCATTGATCCAGACCGTCGATTTGCCCGATGAACGCACGACGATTCCGTCGAGGCGCATGCTGTCGCTTTCCAGGCGGCGCGTCTGCTGGATGTTGAGCTGCCGCTGGCGCTCGAGTGCGGCGCGCCATTCCGGGGTCAGGAACAGGCGGCCGAGCACGGGTTCGTTTGTCGTGACAGGACCGCTCGATGCTGCGCCCGCCACCAGTGGCAGGAGGCTGGACAGCATGAGCGGAATTAAGTGCAAGGGCCTCATAGCTTTTCCTGCAGGGTGATCCAGTCGATCTCGCAGCTGGCCTTGAGCTGTGCGGCCTGTGGCTGGGGCGAGGGGGGGAGACGTTCGATCGTGCATTGACGCACGCTGATCAGTGCCGGCACCTGGGCCGAAAGGTCGGCGAGCAGGCCGAGGAGATCGTTTTCGTGCAGCAGCTGCATCTCGAGCTTCATCGGGCTGACCAGGAAGCCGTAGCCGCCGGTGACGGGCCGTTTCGGGTCCAGCGGCCGCTGAGGTGCGATTTCATATTCCATGCCGAGCAGACGGCGTTTTTCCTTGATGCTGCGCAGTGTCTCGACCCAGTCGAGCCGGCGTTCCGGCTGGGTACGGCCGCGTTCGATCAGCTCGCGGTAGCGGTCGATGCGGGCGCGGATCTCTTTTTCGTCCTCCTGGGCGCGCGCCAGATGATTGCGGCTTTCGGCCAATTGCACCTTGGCCTGTTGCAGCGCGCGCTCCGCTTCCTTGCCCGCCCGGATCGTCGCGCCCACGATGAAGGCAGAGAACAGAGCCGACAAGAGCAGGAACGACAGGCTGCCGATCAGGTTGCGCACACGGGCTGCCGGATTCTCGTTCATGGCTGGAGCTTGCGGATCACACGGAATACGAAACGCGGCGCTTCGGGCGCCCCCCTCTCGTCACCACTCTTGAGGGTCTTCCCCGACTGGGTGTCGAGCGGTGGCTGAATCAAGATGACCAGCGTTCCCGGCTGCGCGCTGAGATGTTTCATGAAGTCCGCCACCAGGGCGAGTTGCCCACGTTGATCCCCGACCATGGCAAGCGGCAGACGGGCGTAGACATCGGCTTGCGAATGCGGGCCAAACAGCTGCTGGGGTACGGTGACGGCTTTGCCGCCGGCATAGGCCGGGCTGTCGGCCGGGGTGGATGGCATCTGCTCGACGACGCTCCATTCGACCCGGTCGATGCCGATGGCTGCAAAGACATCGAGCGAGCGGCTGATCTGCGCCAGCAATGGCCCGGGCCCCTGGGCGCGCAGGGCGAGCTGGTCGTAACGGTCGATGAGCAGACGCAGATCATCAGGACTGATCGGGATGCGTGGCAGGGCTTTCAGCATCGCGGCATAACGTTCCTGATCGAGGCGGGCCTGGAAACGTGCCTGCTCGGCATCATCCCGGAGCGCGAGGATATCGAGTCCCTGGTTGACGGCGAACAGCATTCCGCCAGCAAGGATCAGCACGCTCGCGAGCCTCAGGCCGAAGCGGGCCTGCCAGAGACGGTAGTAAGTACGCTCTTCGGCAGGCGCGAACTGTTCGGCGGGCGGTTGCTTGACCAGCAGATGGCAAAACAGCGCATCCGCCTGGGAGCTGGCGAGTAGGGTGCGCAAGCCGGCGCGGCGCGCGCATTCCGGCAGATCGAGGATCTCGAAACGCAGGCTCGCGTTGTTCTGGCAATGGACGCGGATCGCCGGCACATCCGACGGGTGCGCCAGGATCAGTGTGGTGAGCGGCTGGTCGCGTTCGATCAGGCGCTGGCTGGCAAGATACTGATGCATCTTGATGGCTTCGCTCGCCGCCGCGAATGCCGCCGCGTCGGTGGCGTCGTGGATCAGCGGGGTCAGCCGCGAGAAGCGCATCCGGCCGGTATCGAAGAACGTCTGCCGCAGGCCCGCATGGCTCAGCGTGAGCAGAAGCACCTGCGCGGGCGGCTTGGCGGGCAGCAGGCCGCCGACGGTTTGCGAGAGCGCATAGATGCCGGTGAGAATGGCTCGGCTGCGCCGGAATTCGGCCAGCCAGGGTTCGAGATGTTGAGGCTGGGTCAGCGCCATCAACAGCAGACGTTCGTCACGCCGGCCGCTCTTGAGACGGCCTTGCGAGAGGGCGACGGCATAGGGGGTGCCGTAGAAATGCTGGGCCAGCTTGCGGCGTATGATGGCCTGCCGGTCCTTGCCGGTCGTATGGGGGATGTCTTCGGTCTGGTAGCTTTCCTCGGTAGTGTCGGCAAGCAGCATGAACAGGCTGCGCCGGTGTTCCGTCAGATAGGCGCCGAAAGCCGCCAGTCCCGCTTCATCGGCGGCGAAACTCGCCTCGTGCAGCACCTCGCCGCGCTGCACCCGGTAGGCGGCCAAGCGCGAGTTGTCGAGGAATAGGACGCGGCGCTGCGGCATGTTCAAATCTTCAATTTGACAATGGCATCATAGATCGGCCCGAGCACGGCGAGCATTACCCAGCCGAGCACGGCACCGACGATGATCGTCAGCGCGGGCTCGATCAGGGATTGCACACGGGCGATCGATTCGCGCACGTCGCGGGTATAGAAATAGCTGACGTTCGTCAGCGCCGTGTCGAGCGAGCCGGTATTCTCGCCGATGCGCAGCATGCGGATCACCAGCGGCGGAAACAGGCCGACGTTCTGGAAGGCGACGGTGATGCCCTGTCCCTCGCCGATCATCGCCTCGACGCGCTGTAAGCCCTGGCGGATGACGGCATTGCCGACGACGTTCTGGGTGGTGCGAATCGCGTCGAGCACTGAAATCCCAGATGCATACATCATGGCGAACACGCTGGCGAAACGCGCGAGGATGATCTTCTTGAAAACCTCGCCGAGCCAGGGCAGTGACAGTTGCAGGGCATCGAGACGTAGGCGCGCCTGTGGATTGCTGCGCACCACAGCGGCGATGGCCGCTGCAGCCACGACGGGCACGGCCAGCACGAGGTACCAGTAATCGACGAAGATATTCGAGGTGGCGATCAGCAGCTTCGTATGCAAGGGCAGCTCCTGACCCATGTTCCTGAGGAAGCCGACCATCTTGGGCACCAGGTAGAGCATCATGAACAGAGTGACCAACACCGCGACGATGAGCAGGAAGACCGGGTAAGTGACGAGCTTCTTCGTTTGCGCCGCGAGCTCGTCCTGCCACTTGAGGGACTCGGTCAGGCTGTGCAGCACTTGGGGCAGCTTGCCGGTTTCCTCGCCGGCCCGGATCAGGCTGACGAACACGCTGTCGAAAATCTGCGGGTGCGCAGCCAGGGCCTGCGACAGGGTCTTCCCGCCCTCGACACTCTCGATCAGGTCGGCGAGCACTTCGCGGAAACGCGGGTTGTCGATGCTGTCGCGCAGATCGGCCAGGCTTTCGATGATCGGCACCCCGGCACGCGCCAGCTGGTCGAGATGGAAGCAGAAGGTGATCAGCTCGCGGCGGCCGATCCGGCCACCGCCAAACTTGCCATGTCCCACCGGCGCGCCGTCGATCAGGTCCAGGCCCATGCGCTTGAGGCGCATTTCCAGGTCGACCACGTTCAAGGCGTCCATGCGGCCCTCTACGACCTTGCCGGCCGGATCCATCGCTTTGTAGGCGTGTAGCGGCATTTACATGCGCTCGGTCAGGTCGATCACGCGCATCACTTCCTCGAGTGAGGTGATGCCCTCGACGACGCGCCGTTGGCCATCGTCGGCCAGCGTGCGGAAGCCTTTCGCGGCCGCAGTCATGCGGATTTCCCGGTGGGTGGCGCGGCGCAGGATCAGATCGTCGAGATCGTCGTCCATGCGCAGGATCTCCATGATCGCGATGCGCCCGCGGTAGCCTTGGAAGTCACAGTGCTCGCAGCCACCGGGGTGATAGAGCACCGGCAGCGGACGTAACTGCTCGATGCCCAAGAGGCGCAACTCTTCCTTGCCGGGGGTATAGGGCTTGCGGCAGTGCGGACAGAGCTTGCGCACCAGGCGCTGGGCGATGACGCCGATGATGTTGCCGGCCATGATGTCCGGCAATACGCCGATGTCGAGCAGACGCGGAACGGCGCCGAGCGCCGAATTGGTGTGCAGCGTCGAGAACACCTGGTGGCCGGTCATCGCGGCGCGGAAGGCCATTTCGGCGGTATCGGCATCGCGGATCTCGCCGACCAGGATTACGTCCGGGTCCTGGCGCATCATCGAACGGATGCCGTTGGCGAAATCGAGCTTGGCGGCGTCCGACACCGAGGTCTGGCGGATCATCGCCATCGGATATTCGACCGGATCTTCCAGCGTCATGATGTTGATGCTCTCGGCATTGATGTGGTTGAGCATCGAGTAGAGCGTGGTGGTCTTGCCGCTGCCGGTCGGGCCGGTGACGAGAATGATGCCCTCCGGGCGCGCCAGCATGCGCCGCAGCAGTTCGAGCTGCCAGGTATCGAGACCGAGGCGGTCGAGCGGGACGATGCCCTTGTGGCGATCGAGGATGCGCAGCACCATGTTCTCGCCGTGGATCGTCGGTTGGACCGCGCAGCGGAAGTCGATGTCGCGCCCACCGATGGCCATCGAGATGCGGCCATCTTGGGGGGCACGCATTTCTGCGATGTTCATGCCGCTCATCACCTTGAGGCGCACTGCCATCGCCGGCCAGTAGGATTTGTGCAGGGCGCGGATCTGGCGCAGGATGCCGTCGATGCGATAACGGATGCGCAAGAAGCTGGCTTCCGGTTCGAAGTGGATGTCGGAGGCTTCGCGCTTGACGGCGTCGGTGAGTAGCGCATCGATCAGCCGCACGACCGGCTGGCTGTATTCGTCCGACGAAGTGGCCAGGCTGCGGAAATCGATTTCGCCGGTTTCGATCTCGTGCAAAATGCCGTCGATCGACAGCTCATAGCCATAGTGCTGGTCGATGGCGCGCGCGATTTCGGATTCCCCCGCCAGCACGGTGTCGATGACCAGGTCTGGCGAGATCAGCGCGCGCAGCTTGTCGAGCGCGACGAGATCATTGGGGTCGGCGAGCGCGACCGTCAGTTTGTGCAGTTCCGCGACATAGTCGAGGGGCAGCAGGCGATGCCGGCGCGCGACCTCCTTGGGTACGAGCTGCAGCGCGGCCGGATCGACCGTGGCGCGCGACAGGTCGATCGATTTCTGCCCCAGGGATTCGCCCAGCGCGTCGCGCAGCGTGGCTTCCGAGACGAAGCCCAGATTGACCAGCAGCTTGCCGACCGGCAGGTTGGATTTCATCTGCTCCAGCAGCGCGATGCGCAGCTGGTCTTCGCTGATGACGCCGCGGGCGATCAGGACCTGGCCGATGGGTTGACGCTGGGCGGGAGTGTTCATCGCCGATCGTTCCGTCTCCACGTGCCCCATCCGGTCAGTGGCCCGGTGCCGCTTGCAGTGCTTGCAGGCGTGTCTCGGCCTGGGCGGGATCGAACGTGGCCGTTGCCGAACGGGCGGCGGCCAGGGCGCGGCCGTAATACTGCGCGGCGAGGCGATCCTGGTGCAAGTGGTCGAGACTGACCGCCAGGTTGTAAAGGTAATCCGCATTGCCGGGATCGGCGACATGGGCCTTGAAGAAGGCCTGCTGCGCCTCGGCCCAACGTGATTCGCTCGCATAGAGAATGCCGAGCGCGAAATGCAGATGGGGTGAATCGGGCTGCTCGGCGAGCAGGCCCTTTATACGACTCTCGGCCAGCCGGGGATCGCTGGGCGGATTCAGCACCAGCAAGCCGGCATTGGCGACCGGGTTCTTCGGGTCGACCTCGATGGCCTGACGGAAGTAGCGTTCGGCGAGATCCGGTTTGCCTTCCTGCTGTGCCAGCGCGGCCATACCGAGCAGGGCATCGAGATTGCGGGCATCTTTTTGCAGCACTTTCAGCCACAGGTTGCGCGCGCGATCGTATTCGCCACGGCTGAAGGCGGCGTATGCGATTTCCGTGGTGTCGTCGCTCTTGCTGGGTCGTTTGCTCAGACGCACCGTGTCATCCGACGCCGGGGCCGGGGCAGGATCGGCCTGACGTTCGGTTGCTTGCGGGAGGGAGGGCGAAGCAGCGGATAGGCGGGGAGCTGGCAATGACGGCAGGGTCGCCGCGACGTGGGATGCCTGCGGCTTGGCTGAATCACCGCTCGGCAAGGGCGCTGCCAAGGGTGAGGCCGGGATCGGGTTTGCCGAAGCAGTGGGTGGGAGAGCCGCGCTGGCATTTTCGTGCGCCGGCGCATTTTCGTGCGCCGGCAAGACGGGAGACGGCGCAGAGCCGGCCATCAGCGCCGGGCTGGCCGTAAGGCCACCCTTGGGCTGCAGCTGCCAATAGAAATAGGCGCCGATTGCCGCGGTCGCCAACACAGTGGAGACGCCGACGACGAGCGCAAAATTGCGCCCGACGGGTGGATTGGGTTGCTTGGCGGCAAACAGGTTCTGGGCGCTGGCCCGGGTGGCAGCCGTCGCCGCTTTGCCGCCGGCGGGAGGGGGCGGCAGCGGACCGGGCCCTGCGGAGGGTCTTCCGGGCGTTTTGGGAATGTCGAGAAACTGGTCGTCCAGTTCCTCCATGCGCTTGGGCAATTCCGGCAGCCTGTCGCCACGGCTGCCCGGGTTGTCGCGCCCGCTTGCCATGTGCGGCCGTTCCGGCAAGGGTTCCAGCGTCAGGTCGTCATCGTGCCGGTTCGACGGCACACCCTCAGCCGCTCCATTCCCTTGCTGCTTTTGCTGTTCCGCCTTGCGGAGCGCGTCCATCAACAGGCTCACTGCCGGATTCCCCAGGTGTTCGCAGGCAACTGCGGTTGTGGCGGGCCGAGGTTGCCTTTCTCGAAAAAGTCATCGGCGGGGAGGAGATGGCGATAATCGCCATAATCTCCCTGCAAGCTGGCGTCCTTGATGATGACCGGACGCAGGAAGACGACCAGTTCGGTTTTCTTGCGCGTGTCGTTGCGCTGCTGGAACAAGGGGCCGAACAACGGCAGGCTCGACAACGCAGGCAGCCCCTGGTTCTTGTAGTCGAGCTTGTCTTCCATCAGACCGCCCATCACGGCGATGTTGCCGCTGTCGATGCGCAAGACCGACTCCATCTCGCGCGTGCGGATCACCGGGATCAGACTGTCGATGGCGAGATCGGGATTGGGGTCCTTCACGGCGTCGACGATGCTGGTGATCGAAGGCCGGACGTTCAGCGTGATGGTGTTGCCATCGCTGATCTGCGGCGTGACGGCCATGACGAAGCCGACGGCGACGGTCTGCGGTGTCGTCGTGATGGCCTTGACTGGGGCCGAGCCGCTCACGCCCGCCGCTACATCGGATTTGACCGTGAAATAGACATTGTTGGTGACGACGCGCAGCAGGGCGGTCTGGTTGTTCAGCACGGAGAGCTTGGGGCTGGAGAGGATCTTGACGTTGCCATAATCCTCGAGCAGCTTGATGGTCGCCTGGAACGTGCCGCTGCGGCGGGTGCTTTGCAGGGTGATCAAGCCGGTCGCGGCCTGGGCGACCATGTTGCCGTCGATGGCGCCCGCCGCGGCCAGGCTGCGGCTCAAGAGCCGCCAGTCGATCCCCTGCTGGTAGTTGTCGGAGAGCTCGACTTCGGCGACCGTCGCTTCGATCAGCACCTGACGCTGCGCTGCATTCATCACTTGATCGAGGAATTCGCGCACCTTTTCGTGCTGGCGGCCGGTGGCGCGCACGGTGATGATGCCGGTTTCGGGGTTGGTGATCACGGAAGCGGCCTCGCGGAAGGTGCTGCGGCGCGTGACGGTCACGGCATTTTGCTGCAGCGAGGCCGGATTGGGGCTGGTGGCCAGGGTCGGCGCGGCAGTGTTGCGGCTGGGGGGAGGGGGAGCGCCGGTACCCGTCGTCGTCTGCTCGTCCAAGCGCTCGATGACCGTCTCGCTCGATCCGGCGGGCAGGATCTTGTCGGTCTCGCGCAGGATGTCCTTGATGTTGGCCTCCAGGGTCTCCCAGAAACGGTTGTGGGTCTTGTTCTCGATCTTGGTCTGGGAATTGTTGCCTTGGGCGAGAGCGGGGGTGGCAGGGGTTCCAGCCGTAGCTGCTGCGCCGATCTGCGAATTGACGATCACCGTGCTATTGGTATCCCGCTGCATATTCACGTAATCGACCTTGTAGGTCCGCAGGAAGGGCGTGTCCGGCATGACCACCAGATTCGGTCCGTCGAGCTCCCAGCGGATGTCGACTTGCTTGGCGATGCGGTTGAGCAGCTGCTGCAGCGTCTGGTCGATCGCGTTCAGCGTCACCGTGCCCTCGATGCCGGGATGGATGTCGACATTGAGCTTTGCGTCACGCGCCAGGGCGAAGAGCAGTTCCTGGACCTTGACGTTGTTGACGACGACGCTGTAGGTCTCGGTCTTGGCGGCGGGTTTCGGTTTCGGCAGCGCGATGGTTTGGCGGACGGGAGGGGGAATCTGTGCCGTTGCGCCAGCGCCGAGTTTCTCCGCGCTCAGGTGGCCCTCGCCCGGCGGCTGGATCGGAGCGTTGCTGCAGGCCGAGAGCAGCAGAACGAGCGCAGTGATCGAAAACGGTTTTTTCATGGCCTCTGAGCGAACGGGAAGGAAGTATGCATGATCCTAGCATCTGCCGGGGCACTGACAAGCATCTGAATATCCTGAAAGATCAGCCTTTGTTCGCGGTCTTGCCATCCAGTTTCAAGCGGATTGCCTGGCGGGGATAGGGGCGAAACCGCTTGACCTCCGGCGGCAGCGTCGCCAAGGCATTGAGGGCCTCCTGGCGCGAAGCATATTCCCCGTAAAGGATGCCATAGCGCGGCTTGTCGCCGACGGCCAGCCGATACACCCGGACCTGCGCCATTTCGAGACCGGCATTGCGGATGCTCGCCAGGAACGCTTCGACTTGCGCCGGATCGTCCGCATCGATGGCGGTAAACAATTGAATGAACCAGCGCTGGTCGGCCACGGTTTCGAGCCAGGGGCGGCTTCCTTCCAGCAGCTTGTCGAGCAGAGGAGTCGCGCTGGCCGTCGCCGGCGGGTTCGTGGGTGCCATGGCCGGTGACGCTTCCGTCCGGGCCGCGGCCGGCGGCGAGGCGAGGGCCGGCGAGGTTGCCGGTTCGGTGGGCCGGGTGGCATGAAAAACGATGCCGCTCACGGCGAGCATCGCAATCGCTCCCCCGGCCGCCCAAAGGAAGGGGGCTTTCAAGGCGGCGGTGCGACGGTCAGGTCTGGGCAGGTCCGAGAACTCGGCATCGCGGATCGCGGCCTCGATTTCCCGGTGTCCCACCTGATGGGTGCCATGGGCGAAGGAAGCCAGCAGCGCCTTGTCGGCCAGGATATTGATGCGCCGTGTCAGACCTGCCGACACTTTGGCGATGCGTTTGACCGCCTCCGGCGAAAAGACGCTCGGACCGCGATAGCCGGCGGCGCGCATGCGGAAATCGAGATATTCCGCGATATCTTCCTGGACGAGCGGCTCGAGGCGGAAATTGTGCGTGATGCGCTCGCGTAACTGGCGCATGTCGGGGCGCGCCAGCGTCGCATCGAGCTCCGGCTGGCCGAACAATACCAGTTGCAGGAGCTTGTGACGGTTGGATTCGAGGTTCGAGAGCAGGCGGATCTCCTCGAGCGTATCGGCGGGCATCGCATGCGCCTCGTCGATCAGCACGACCACCTGCTTGCCCTCGGCATAGAGCGCGACGAGCTTTTCCTGCAGGGCGCGCATCACCGCGGCGGGACGGCTGCGCTCGGCGGGTGGAATGCCCAGCTCGTCCGCCAGCGCATGGAGGATGTCCTCACGCGAGAGCGAAGGATTGGCAAGATAGATGACGACGACGCTGGCCGGCAGGCGTTCCATCAGCACGCGGCAGAGCATCGTCTTGCCGCTGCCGACCTCGCCGCTGATCTTGACGATCCCTTCGTCGTGGGTGATCGCATAGAGCAGCGCCTCCAGCGTCGCGCCGCGCTTGGCGCCGGAAAAGAAGAAATCGGTGTGCGGCGTGATGCGGAAGGGGGGTTCGCTCAGGCCGTAATGTTCCAGATACATGGCGCGGCTCAATGGCGAGATTCCTCGGGCCGTTCGCGGGCGAGGGTGTCGATACGGTTATAGAGCGTGGTGCGGTTGATGCCGAGCAAGCGCGCGGCCTGGCTGATGTTGCCGTTCGCCAGGCGGCGCGCGGCCTCGATATAGGCATCCTCCCAGCTCTGTAGCACGGCATCGAGGCTGAACCTGCCCGATTGTTCGCTCAGGGTGCGTCTTGCGCTCTCGATCATGGCTTCCCGATCGGCTGGCTGGCGGGTGGCCGGCTGCGGATCGAATTCCTCGGCGAGGGTTCCGGCATCAATGGTTTGGCCTGGATAACGCGCCGCGAGGCGGATCACGATGTTGCGCAGCTCGCGCACGTTGCCGGGAAAATCGTAGCCGAGCCAGAGCCGTTCGGCTTCGGCATTCAGCGCGAAGGGCGGCTGGCCGAGCTGGGTGGCGATCTGCCGGCGAAAATGATCGAGCAGGAGCAAGCGGTCGTTGCCGAGCTCGCGCAGCGGTGGCAAGGTGACGGTGAATACGGAAAGACGATGATAGAGATCGGCGCGAAAGCGGCCCTGACGCACCTCGCTCTTCAGATCACGGTTGGTGGCGGCGATCACCCGCGCTTGCGACCTGCGCGACTGGGTCTCGCCGACGCGCTGATATTCGCCGTTTTCGAGGACGCGCAACAGCTTTGGCTGCAGCTCCAGCGGCAGCTCGCCCACCTCGTCGAGGAGCAGGGTGCCGCCGCCCGCATCCTCGAAAAAGCCACTGCGGGAACCGTTCGATCCGGTGAATGCCCCCTTGGCATGACCGAACAGGGCAGCCTCGACGAGCGTCGGCGCGATCGCCGCGCAATTGACGGTCACATAGGGCCGGGATTTGCGCACCGACAACTGATGTAACGCGGCCGCAGCCAGTTCCTTGCCGCTGCCGGACTCCCCCTCGATCAGCACCGGGAAAGGCGCGTCGGCGTATTGCCGCAGCTGCAGACGGAGTTTCCGCAGCGGCGGACTGTCGCCGAGCAGCGGCACATAGCTGTCGGCCAGCGGGTCGGCGCGGATCTCGACGAGCCGCGACAGCAGGGTACGCAAGCGGTCGGGCGCGACCGGCTTGGCGACGAACTCCAGCGCCCCCAGCGCACGGGCGTGACGGGCATTGGCGCTGTCGTTTTGTCCGGAGAGGACCACGATGCGGATGCGTGGCGCACTGGCGAGCAGCTCGGTGATCAGCGCGAAGCCTTCATCGGGACGATGGGGGGCGGGCGGTAGCCCCAGGTCGACGAGCGCCAGATCCGGCGGCGACGCCTGTGCCTTGACCCATTGCATCGCCTGGCCGCGGTCGGCCGCCACCGCGATCCGGAAATCCCGTTCCAGATAGAATCCCAGGGTGTCGGCGATCAATGGGTCGTCATCGACGATCAGCAGGGTGGGAGGACTGCCATTCGCTTGGCTCATGTGGGCAATCTTACCCTCGCCGTCCGGACAATGAAGAAAAAAAACCCTTTCCGCCCCCGGCGCGAGGCGGAGCGCGCGCCGCGAATACGCTCAGGACGCAGGTATATAATTCGCCGCTAATTTTTTCTGCCGACCGCTCGTGACTGCCGATCCGCCCGTCCTGATTCGTGACCTCAACTTCGCCTATGACCGCCGGCCGGTCCTGACCGGGATCAACATGACGATCCCGCGTGGGGCGGTGGTGGCCATCATGGGGCTCTCGGGTTGCGGCAAGACGACGACGCTGCGGCTGATCGGCGGACAACTCAAGCCCACCTCGGGCGAGGTGCGCGTCGCCGGGCAGGTGGTCCATGAGCTCGACGATGCCGGCTTGTACGCCCTGCGCCGGCGCATGGGCATGCTGTTTCAGTTCGGCGCGCTGTTTACCGATCTGTCGGTCTTCGACAACGTGGCCTTCCAGTTGCGCGAGCACACCGATCTGCCCGAGGACATGATCCACGACCTCGTGCTGATGAAGCTCAATGCCGTCGGCCTGCGCGGCGCCCATCGGCTGATGCCGTCGGAACTCTCCGGCGGCATGGCGCGACGGGTGGCGCTGGCGCGGGCGATCGCGCTCGACCCGCTGCTGATCATGTACGACGAGCCGTTTGCCGGTCTCGACCCGATTTCGCTGTCGATCATCGGCGAGCTGATCCGCAAGCTCAACGACGCGCTGGGCATCAGCTCGATCGTCGTCACGCACGACATCCAGGAATCGCTGAAGATCGTCGATTACGTCTATTTCATGGCGGACGGCAAGGTGGTCGCCGAGGGCACCCCGGAAGACATCCGCAATTCCCGAGAGCCTTTCGTGCATCAGTTCATCTGGGGCGAGCCGGACGGACCAGTCAATTTCCATTATCCTGCACGTCCTTACGGGGAAGAGTTGATGGAACAACCTAGCAGACCGAGGCCGTGGTGGACATGAAAGCAACCGACCTGCTGCGCCGCCTCGGCCATTTCGTCACCGACCGCCTCTGGCGGCTTGGTTTTGCCAGCCGCTTCCTGATGATGACCGTGCTGTATTCCGGCACGGCGCTCCGACGCCTGCATCTGACGATCCGGGAAGTCTATTTCACCGGGGTGCTCTCCCTGATCATCATTCTTGTCTCGGGCCTGTTCGTCGGCATGGTGCTCGGCCTGCAGGGCTACGACACCCTGCAGCGCTACGGCTCCTCCGAGGCGCTCGGCGTGCTCGTCGCGCTCTCGCTGGTGCGCGAACTCGGCCCGGTGGTGGCCGCCTTGTTGTTCGCCAGCCGCGCCGGCTCGGCGATCACCGCCGAGATCGGCCTGATGAAGGCGACCGAGCAGCTCTCGGCAATGGAGATGATGGCCGTCAACCCGATCGCCCGCGTGATCGCGCCGCGCTTCTGGGCCGGCGTGGTCTCGATGCCGCTCTTGGCCGCGCTGTTTTCCGCGATGGGCATCTTCGGCGGTTATCTGGTCGGCGTGCAGCTGATCGGCGTCGATGCGGGCTCGTTCTGGTCACAGATGCAGGCCGCCGTCGATTTCCGCCAGGACATCATGAACGGCGTCATCAAGAGCGTCGTGTTCGGCGCGATCATCTCCTGGATCGCCGTGTTCGAAGGTTACGATGCCGAGCCGACCGCCGAGGGCGTCTCCGGGGCGACGACCCGCACCGTGGTGACCTCCTCCCTGGCCATCCTGGCCGCCGACTTCGTTTTGACTGCTTTCATGTTTAGAGGTGAGTGATGAATCGAGCCGCAATCGATCTCTGGGTGGGGATCTTCGTCGCGCTGGGCCTGGGCGCCTTGTTGTTTCTGGCCCTCAAGGCCGGCAATCTGACCGCCACGGATGTCGGCGAAACCTACGCCTTGCAGGCACGCTTTGATAATATCGGCGGACTGAAGGTGCGCGCGCCGGTGAAGAGCGCCGGCGTGGTGGTCGGGCGCGTCGGCGAGATCCGCTTCGATACCGAGACCTATACGGCGCTGGTCGGGCTCAACATCGACAAGCGTTACCGGTTTCCGCGCGACACGTTCGCGACCATCAACACTTCTGGATTGTTGGGTGAGCAGTATGTCGGTTTCGAGCCCGGTGGCGACAGCGAAATGCTCAAGCCGGGTGACATGGTGAAGAAGACGCAATCGGCGATGGTGCTGGAAAAGCTGATCAGCCAGTTCATGTTCAACAAGGCGTCGGAAGACGATAGCAGCAAGAAGTGACCCGGATAGAGGTGCGTGCAATGAAGAAAACAACAAATCAAACCGGCTTCAGGAAGGTGCTCGCCGTGGCCGTCATGGCGGCCGGCCTGAGCGGTTGTGCCACGTCGGGCAATCCGAAAGACCCGATCGAGGGCTTCAACCGCGCGATGTTCGCCTTCAACGACGGGCTCGACACCGTTCTGATCAAGCCGGCCGCCAAGGGCTACGAGGCAGCGCTGCCCAAACCGGTGCGCACCGGCGTGACGAACTTCTTCGGCAACATCGCCGACCTGTTCATCGGCGTCAATAACCTGTTGCAGGGCAAGCCGGATCAGGCGCTCTCCGACTTCGGGCGCGTCGTGATCAACAGCACGATCGGCATCCTGGGCCTGTTCGACGTGGCGACCGAAGCCGGACTCGAAAAGCACGAGGAAGACTTCGGCCAGACCTTCGGCCGCTGGGGCGTGGGCGATGGCGCCTATGTCGTGCTGCCGTTCTTCGGTCCGCGCACGGTGCGGGATACCGTCGGCCTGGTGCTCGACGTCAAGACCGACCCGGTGGCCAACCTGAGTGATGTCGCGACGCGCAATTCGCTGCTGGCACTGCGCGTCGTCGATAACCGGGCCGATCTCCTGCCGGCCGACAAGGTGATCGAGGAAGCCGCGCTCGACAAATACAGCTATGTGCGCGACGGTTACCTGCAACGCCGCCGCAACCTGATCTACGACGGCAATCCGCCGCGCGATCTCGCCGACTGAGTTTTTTGCAAGGACTGAAAATGAAATACCTGCTGGGTCTGCTGACCGCCCTCCTCTTTTCCCTTCCCGCCGCCGCCAACGAGATGGCGCCGGACGTGCTCGTCAAGACGGTGACCAACGAAGTCCTGGATACCGTGCGCCAGGACAAGGAAATCCGCAACGGCAATTCGAAAAAGGTCCTCGACCTCGTCGAGACGAAGATCCTGCCGCACTTCAATTTTTATCGCATGACGCAACTGGCACTGGGTCGTGAAAGCCGCCAGGCGAGCCCGGAGCAGATGAAGGTGCTGGTCGACGAATTCCGCACCCTGCTGGTGCGCACCTATTCCAAGGCGCTCACCGAGTACCGCGACCAGGAGATCGTCTTCAAGCCCTTCAAGATGGCAGCGAACGAGACCGACGTGCGCGTGCGCACGGAAGTCAAGCAAACAGGCGGCAAGCCGGTGTCGATCGACTATTACCTCGAAAAAGGCAACAACGGCTGGAAGGTCTATGACATCGAGGTCGCCGGCGCGAGCCTGGTGACCAACTACCGCTCGACGTTCGCCCAGGAGATCCAGAAGGGCGGGGTCGACGGCCTGATCAAGAGCCTGCAAGAGAAGAACAAGACGGGCGAAGCCGTCGCCGCCAAGGCCAAATGAATGCGCGCATCGAATGCACGGACGGCGGCGCCGTCATCCAGGGCGACATGACGCTGGCCAATGCCAGCGCCCTGCTCGCCGCTGGCGTCAATGCACTGAAACAGGGGACGACGCGTTTCGATCTCTCCGGCGTCGGGGCGATCGATTCCTCCGGTCTGGCGGTGCTGTTCGGCTGGCTGCGTAGCGCCCGGGCCGAGGGCAGGACCGTGACGATCGCCAATCCGCCGCCCAGCCTGAAGAGCCTCGCCGAGGTCTATGGCGTGGCCGAGCTGTTGCCTCTTGCCTGAACCTCATCGACCTGACCCCATGCTCTCACCCGAACAGATCGAAGGCTGGATACGCGCCGGGCTGGAATGCGACCGGGTCACCGTCGCCGGCGCCGGCCGCCATTTCGAAGCGCTGATCGTCAGCCCGGTGTTCGCCGGCTTGAGCCGCGTGCAGCGTCAGCAACGTGTCAATGCGGTGCTGCGCGAGCATTTCGAGACCGAGGCCCTGCATGCGTTGTCGATGCGCTGCCTGACGCCCGAAGAGTTCGCCGCGGCTTCCCGTGGATAAGCTGCTGATCGAGGGGGGCGTCCCCCTCAATGGCGAGATCGCCATTTCCGGCGCGAAGAATGCCGCGCTGCCGCTCTTGTGCGCGGCGCTGCTCACCCGCGAGCCGCTGACGCTGACCAACGTTCCCGAGCTCAACGACATCGCCACGATGCTGAAGCTCTTGGCGCAGATGGGTGTCAAGGTCAGCCAAGAAAAAGTCGGCGCTGGCGGGACGGCACCCTTGACCGTGACGCTCGATGCGTCCGCTCTCGACAACCCGGTCGCGCCCTACGAGCTCGTCAAGACGATGCGCGCCTCGGTGCTGGTGCTGGGGCCGCTGACCGCGCGTTGCGGCGAGGCGCGCGTGTCCCTGCCCGGCGGCTGCGCGATCGGCGCGCGGCCGGTCGATCAGCACATCAAGGGGCTGGCGGCGATGGGCGCCGAAACCCGTCTCGAGCAGGGCTATGTCCATACCCGGGCGTCACGGCTTGCCGGCGCGCGGCTGTTTACCGACATGGTCACGGTGACGGGCACCGAAAACCTGATGATGGCCGCCTGCCTCGCGGAAGGCGAGACGGTGATCGAGAATGCCGCGCGCGAGCCCGAGGTGGTCGATCTGGCCAACTGCCTGAACGCGATGGGCGCGCGCATCGCGGGTGCCGGCACCGATGTGATCCGCATCCAGGGGGTCGAGCGGCTGCACGGCGCGACCCACCGCATCATGCCCGACCGCATCGAGACCGGCACCTATCTGTGCGCCGCCGCGGCGACCGGCGGCCGCGTGCGCCTGACCGGCACGTCGGCTAGCACGCTCGACGCCGTGATCGACAAGCTGATGGATGCCGGCTGCGAGATCGTGCTGGAACGCGAAGCGATCCGCCTGACGGCGCCGTCCCGGCTCAAGGCAGTGAGCATCCGCACCGCGCCCTATCCGGCATTTCCGACCGACATGCAGGCGCAATTCATGGCGATCGACACACTGGCGGAAGGCACCGCGGTGATCCGCGAGACGATCTTCGAGAACCGCTTCATGCACGCGGTCGAGCTGATCCGGCTGGGGGCGGAGATCAAGATCGACGGCAATACTGCCTTCGTCACGGGCGTCGAGCGGCTCGCCGGCGCGACGGTGATGGCGACCGACCTGCGCGCCTCGGCGAGCCTCGTCATCGCCGGCCTGGCCGCCGAAGGCGAGACGCTGATCGAGCGCATCTACCATCTCGATCGCGGCTACGAACGGATGGAGCAGAAACTGGCCGCGCTGGGGGCGAGGGTTCGGCGGGTAAAATGAGCCGATGATCACCATCGCTCTCTCCAAAGGCCGCATCTTCGAGGAGACCCTGCCGCTCTTGGCGGCCGCCGGGATCGTGCCGGACGAAAATCCGGAGCAGTCCCGCCGGCTGATCATCGGCACCAACCGGCCCGACGTGCGCGTCGTCATCGTGCGCGCCTCCGACGTGCCGACCTATGTCCAGTATGGCGCGGCCGATCTCGGCATCGCCGGCAAGGACGTGCTGCTCGAACACGGCGGTGCCGGTCTCTACCAGCCGCTCGACCTGAAGATCGCCAGGTGCCGGATGTGCGTCGCCGCGCCGGTCGGTTTCGACTATGCCGCCGCGGCGCGGCGCGGCGCGCGCCTGCGCGTGGCGACCAAATACATCAACACGGCGCGCGAGCACTTCGCTGCCAAGGGCGTGCATGTCGATCTGATCAAGCTCTACGGCTCGATGGAGCTCGCGCCGCTCGCGGGCCTGGCCGACGCGATCGTCGATCTGGTGTCTTCCGGCGGGACGCTCAAGGCCAACCATCTCGTCGAGGTCGAGGAGATCATGCCGATTTCCTCGCGCCTCATCGTCAATCAGGCCAGCCTGAAGATGAAGCGCGGCCTCCTGCTCCCCGTCATCAACGCCTTCGAGAGCGCCATCCCATGAGCCAGACCGTCCGCCGACTCTCCACCCGCGACCCCGAGTTCCTCTCGACCCTCGATGCGCTGCTCGCCTTCGACCACAGCACCGACGAAGCCATCGAGCGCACCGTCGCCGAGGTGCTCGCCAACGTGCGCGCCGTCGGCGATGCCGCGGTGCTCGACTACACGCGCCGCTTCGATCGCCTCGACGCGAAAACCATGGCCGAGCTCGAACTGCCGCTCGCCGAGCTCGAGACCGCCTTCGAAACGCTGCCGGCCGGGCAGCGCGAGGCGCTCGGCCAGGCCGCCGAGCGCATCCGCCTCTACCACGAGCGCCAGAAGATCGCATCGTGGGAATACGAGGAAGCCGACGGCACGCGGCTCGGCCAGCAGGTGACCGCGCTCGACCGCGTCGGCCTGTATGTGCCGGGCGGCAAGGCGGCCTATCCGAGCTCCGTGCTGATGAACGCGATCCCCGCCAAGGTCGCGGGCGTGCGGGAGCTGATCATGGTGGTGCCGACCCCGGGCGGGCAGAAGAATCCGCTCGTACTCGCCGCTGCCCATCTGGCCGGCGTCGACCGCGTGTTCACGCTCGGCGGCGCGCAGGCCGTCGCCGCGCTCGCCTACGGCACGCAGACGATTCCGCAGGTCGACAAGATCGTCGGCCCGGGCAATGCCTATGTCGCGGCTGCCAAGCGCCGCGTCTTCGGCACGGTGGGCATCGATATGGTGGCCGGCCCTTCCGAGGTGCTGGTGATCTCAGATGGTTCGGGCGATCCCGAGTGGACCGCGATCGACCTGTTCGCGCAGGCCGAGCACGACGAGCTGGCGCAATCGATCCTGCTTTGTCCGGATGCCGGCTATCTCGACCGCGTGGCGGCGGCGATCGAGCGGCTGTTGCCGACCATGCCGCGCCGGGAGACGATCGCCGCATCGCTGAAGGGTCGTGGCGCGCTGATCCAGGTCACGGATCTCGATGAAGCCTGCACGATCGCCAACCGCATCGCGCCCGAGCATCTGGAGCTTTCGGTCGAGAAGCCGCGCGCGCTGCTGCCGAAGATCCGCCACGCCGGTGCGATCTTCCTCGGCCACTACTGTTCGGAATCGCTCGGCGACTACTGCGCCGGGCCGAACCACGTGCTGCCGACCTCGCGCAGCGCGCGCTTCTCTTCGCCGCTCGGCGTCTATGACTTCCAGAAGCGTTCGAGCATCATCGAGGCATCGCCCGCCGGCGCACAGACGCTCGGCCCCATCGCCGCGACGCTCGCGCACGGCGAGGGACTGTTCGCCCACCAGCGCGCCGCCGAGCTGCGCCTCAAGCGCTGAGAATCTCGCGCAGCGCCGCGATCAGCGTCGCGCACTGCGCATCGCTGCCGACGGTGATGCGCAAGAACTGCTCGATGCGCGGCTGCCGGAAGTGGCGCACGATGATGCCGCGGCTGCGCAGCGCCTGCGCCAGCCTTTCCGCATCGTGGTGCGGGTGGCGCGCGAAGACGAAATTCGCCGCCGAGGGCAGCACCTCGAAGCCGAGGGTCTCCAGTTCCCCGGTCAGGATCGCGCGGGTGCGCATCACCGCCTGGCGGGTCTGATCGAACCATTCGCGGTCTTCGATCGCGGCGGTCGCGCCGGCCTGCGCAACGCGATCGAGCGGATAGGAATTGAAGCTGTTCTTGACGCGGTTCAAGGCCTCGATCAGTTCGTGATGGCCGATCGCGAAACCGACGCGCAAGCCTGCGAGCGCGCGCGACTTGGAGAACGTCTGCACCACCAGCAGATTCGGGAAGCGATGCACGAGCGGCACCGCCGTCTCACCGCCGAAATCGATATAGGCTTCATCGACCACGACCACGGAATCCGGGTTCGCTGCGGCGAGCGCGGCGATCTGCGCGCGCGGCAGGACGCGGCCGGTCGGCGCATTGGGATTGGGGAAGATGATGCCGCCGTTGGGCGGGCGGTAGTCGGCGATGGAAAGCGCGAAGTGCTCGTCGAGCGGCACGGTGCGGTAGTCGATGCCGTAAAGGCCGCAATAGACCGGATAGAAGCTGTAGGTGATGTCCGGAAACAGGATCGGCTTGTCTTGTTTCAACAGCGCGAGGAAGATGTGCGCCAGCACCTCGTCCGAGCCGTTGCCGACGAATACCTGCTGGATCGAGATTTCGCCGAAGAATTGCGCGATCGCTTCGCGCAGCCGCACGCTCTCGGGGTCGGGGTAGAGCCGCAGGGTGTCTTGGATCTCGGCCTGCATCGCGGCCAGCGCCCGGGGACTCGGCCCATAGGGATTCTCGTTGGTGTTGAGCTTGACGAGGTTGGCAAGGCGGGGCTGCTCGCCTGGAACGTAGGGTTGCAAGGCGCGGACGGTCGCGCTCCAGAAACGGCTCATGGTTGAACGGGAAGGCTTGGAAAATGCGGCGGAATGGTATTATGCCTCGCTCGACCAACGATTGCCGATCACTGCAATGCGCGCTGCAGAAATCTCCCGCGACACGCTGGAAACCCGGGTCCGCGTCCAGCTCGATCTGGAGGGCAGTGGGCGCTCGCATCTTTCGACCGGGATCGGCTTTTTCGACCACATGCTCGACCAGATCGCCCGCCACGGCCTGGTCGATCTCACCGTCGAGGCGCAGGGCGATCTCTTCATCGATGCGCATCACACCGTCGAGGATGTCGGCATCACGCTCGGCCAGGCGCTGGCCAAGGCGCTTGGCGACAAGAAGGGACTGGTGCGCTACGGCCATGCCTATGTGCCGCTCGACGAGGCGCTCGCGCGCGTCGTGATCGATCTCTCCGGGCGCCCGGGACTCGTCTTCAATGTCGAATTCACGCGCGCCCGGATCGGCGAGTTCGATGTCGATCTGGTGCGTGAATTCTTCCAGGCGCTCGTCAATCATGCCGCCATCACGGTGCACATCGATTGCCTGCGCGGCGTGAATGCGCACCATCAGGCCGAGGCGGTCTTCAAGGCCTTCGCGCGCGCGTTGCGCATGGCCGTGAGTCAGGACCCGCGCGCGGCGGGTCTCGTTCCTTCGACCAAGGGAAGCCTTTAAGCCCGTTTCGTGCTCCCGATGAAAACCGTCGCAATCGTCGATTACGGCATGGGCAACCTGCGCTCGGTCGCCAAGGCGGTCGAGCATGTCGCGCCCGGTGCATCCGTCCTCGTCACCGCCGATCCGGCGGTGGTGGGGGCGGCGGAACGCGTCATCGTTCCCGGCCAGGGGGCGATGCCCGACTGCATGCGCGAGCTCGATGCCCGCGGTTTGGCCGAGGCCGTCGTGCAAGCCGCCGCGGAAAAGCCCTTCCTCGGCATCTGCATCGGCCTGCAGATGCTCTTCGAGCACAGCGAGGAGGGCGATGTCGCCGGTCTGGGCATCTTCCCCGGCCGGGTACGCCGTTTCCCGGAAGCGGCGATGCACGATGCGGCGGGCGTGCGCCTCAAGGTGCCGCACATGGGCTGGAACCAGGTGCATCAGGTCGCCCCGCATCCGCTCTGGAGCGGCATTGCCGATGACACACGTTTTTATTTCGTGCACAGTTACTACGTCGAACCGGCGATACCGGAGCTGATCGCCGGCGCGACGCATTACGGCATCACATTTACCAGCGCCTGTGCGCGCGCTAACATTTTCGCCGTGCAATTCCACCCCGAAAAGAGCGCGACGGCCGGCCTTAGGCTCCTCGAAAACTTCATGTCCTGGAATCCCTGATCCCCGAACGAGTCTTCATCATGTTGCTGATACCCGCGATCGATCTCAAGGATGGACACTGTGTGCGCCTCAAGCAGGGCGTCATGGACGACGCTACGGTATTTTCCGAAGACCCGGCCGCGATGGCGCGCCACTGGATCGAGCAGGGCGCGCGCCGCCTGCATCTGGTGGACCTGAACGGCGCCTTCGCCGGCAAGCCGAAAAACGAACCGGCGATCAAGGCCATCCTGCGCGAAGTCGGCGACGAGATACCGGTGCAGCTCGGCGGCGGCATCCGCGATCTCGACACGATCGAGCGCTGCCTCGACGACGGCATCAGCTACATCATCATCGGCACCGCCGCGGTGAAGAATCCCGGTTTCCTGCACGACGCCTGCGTCGCTTTCCCTGGCCACATCATCGTCGGCCTGGATGCGAAGGACGGCAAGGTCGCCGTCGACGGCTGGTCGAAGATGACCGGCCACGATGTCATCGATCTCGCCCGGAAGTTCGAGGACTATGGCGTCGAAGCGGTGATCTACACCGACATCGGCCGCGACGGCATGCTGACCGGGCCGAACATCGACGCGACCGTCAAGCTCGCCCGTGCGCTGAAGATCCCGGTCATCGCCAGCGGCGGCATTTCCAGCCTCCACGACATCGAGGCGCTGTGCGCCGTCGCCGACGAGGGCATCATGGGCGCGATCACCGGTCGCGCGATCTACGAAGGCAAACTGGATTTCCGCCAGGCGCAGCTCGAGGCGGACAAGTGCGCCGCGAAATAGAGTGCCGTTCCGCCAGCGCCGACTTTTCCATGCTCGCCAAACGCATCATCCCCTGCCTCGACGTCAATGCCGGCCGGGTCGTCAAGGGCGTCAATTTCGTCTCTCTGCGCGACGCCGGCGATCCGGTCGAGATCGCACGCCGCTATGACGAGCAAGGCGCGGACGAAATCACCTTTCTCGACATCACGGCGAGCTCCGATCAGCGCGACATCATCCTGCACATTGTCGAAGCCTGCGCGGAGCAGGTATTCATCCCGCTCACCGTCGGTGGCGGCGTGCGCAAGGTCGAGGACGTGCGACGGCTCCTCAATGCTGGCGCCGACAAGGTGAGCATCAACACCGCGGCGGTGCAGAATCCGCAACTGGTCGCCGATGCCGCCGCGAAGGTCGGCAGCCAGTGCATCGTCGTCGCGATCGACGCCAAGCAGACGGGGCCGGCCAAGTGGGAGGTGTTCACCCACGGCGGGCGCAACAACACGCATCTGGACGCGATCGAATGGGCGCGGCGGGTCGCGGACCTGGGTGCGGGCGAGATCCTGCTCACCAGCATGGACCGCGACGGCACGAAGAATGGCTTCGATCTGGCGCTCACGCGCGCGGTGGCCGATGCGGTGTCGATCCCGATCATCGCCAGCGGCGGTGTCGGCAACCTGCAACATCTCGCCGACGGTGTCACCGAGGGCCGCGCCGATGCCGTACTGGCGGCCAGCATCTTCCATTACGGCGAATACACCGTGCGGCAGGCCAAGGAATACATGCGCGCGCGCGGCATAGAAGTGCGGTTGTAGGCCGATTGAAAAGCGCGGCCTCAGGCCGAGATAGAAGAAACGCGGCCTCAGGCCGCTTAGCGAGGGAAGTCGATGACTTGCAAGTGGTTGAACGAGATCAAGTGGGACGATCAGGGCCTCGTGCCGGTGATTGCCCAGGATGCACAAAGCGGCGAGGTGCTGATGTTCGCCTGGATGAACCGCGAGGCGCTGGAAAAGACCGCCAGCCTCGGCCAGGCCGTGTATTGGTCGCGCTCGCGCCGCAAGCTCTGGCACAAGGGCGAGGAATCGGGCCATTTCCAGAAAGTCGTCGAAATCCGCACCGACTGCGACAACGACGTGGTGCTGCTCAAGGTCGAGCAAGTCGGTGGCATTGCCTGTCACACCGGACGCAAGAGCTGCTTTTTCCAACGCCTGGAAGAGGGCTGCTGGAGCCCGGTCGACCCGGTGCTCAAGGACCCCAAGGAGATTTACAAGTGATCGATCTCGAAGTCATCCACCGCGTGCAGCAAACCCTGGAGGCGCGCAAGGGCGCGGCGCCGGACACCTCCTATGTCGCCAGCCTGTATGCCAAGGGCACCGACGCGATCTGCAAGAAAGTCGCCGAAGAAGCCGCCGAAACCATCATGGCGGCCAAGGACGGCGATCATCTGCATCTGGTGCGCGAGACCTGCGATCTGTGGTTCCACAGCCTGGTGCTGCTCGCGCATTTCGGTCTCGGCGTCGACGATGTGATGGGCGAATTCCGCCGCCGCGAGGGGATTTCCGGCATCGATGAAAAGCGCAGCCGCGAGGCGGCGCTTGCGGCGCAGGCCAAGCCCACGCCGCAGGGTTGAGGGGTCGTCGCACCGACCACAGCCAAGAGAAAGGAGCTATCTGTGAGCGATTGCATTTTCTGCAAGATCGTGCGGGGCGAGATCCCCTGCAGGAAAGTCTATGAGGACGAGGACCTCCTCGCCTTCCACGACATCCATCCGCAGGCGCCGGTGCACTTCATGGTGATCCCGAAACAGCACATCGATTCGCTGGCGAGCGTCGATGCCACGCAGGCGCCGCTGATGGGCAAACTGTTCGCCAAACTCGGCGAGCTGGCGCTAAGCCAGGGGCTGACGGAGGGGTTTCGCACCATCGTGAACACCGGCAGGATCGGTCGGCAGGAGGTGTATCATCTTCACGTCCATGTCCTCGGCGGGCCGGAGCCACTCGGCCCGATGCTGCCGCGCAGCTGATCCGACACCACGGCGCCGGCCGTGCCCGGCAAGGAGACGGGCAGGCAGTGGCGCGGCGAATCGCATACATTTTCGGAGGGAACGCATATGGGAACCTGGAGCATCTGGCATTGGCTGATCGTGCTGGTCATCGTGATGCTGATTTTCGGCACCAAGAAACTGCGCAACATCGGCCAGGACCTGGGGGGGGCGGTCAAGGGCTTCAAGGAAGGCATGAAGGAGGGCACGCAAGGGGCGGCGCCCGCCAAGCCGATCGAGGATCAGGCCGGCGCCACGATCGAGGGCGAGGCGCGCAAGGAGCAGAGCAAATCCTGAGCCTCCCGGTGCCGTGCCGTCAGCGCCGACTTTTCTGAGCCGTTGCCGTGTTCGATATCGCCTTCTCGGAACTGATGGTGATCGCCCTGGTCGGGCTGATCGTCATCGGGCCGGAACGCCTGCCGCGCGTGGCGCGCACCATCGGCCATCTGCTCGGCCGCCTGCAGCGCTATGTCAGCGACGTCAAGAGCGACATCAGCCGCGAAATGCAGCTCGAAGACCTGAAGCGTCTGCAAGCCCAGGTGGCAGAGCAGGCCCGCGC
This sequence comes from Rhodocyclaceae bacterium, assembly GCA_013388985.1. Classification (GTDB taxonomy): domain Bacteria; phylum Pseudomonadota; class Gammaproteobacteria; order Burkholderiales; family Rhodocyclaceae; genus Sulfuricystis. The sequence goes on along the minus strand of JACAEF010000032.1, from coordinate 26,743 downwards.
GCTCGAACGCCAGGTCAATGAGCAGCTGAAGACGGTCGAGAGCGAGCTCAACCAGTCCATCCTCGATTCCGCCGCGAAAAACAATGCCGTGGACGAATCGGTCGAAGCGGCGAAACCCTTCACCCCGCCTTTGCCTGCCGAGTCTTCCCCGCCTGCGGCCGAGGCCGAACCGCCCGCGCCGACCGGGACGCCGAAACCTCCGCCCGTCGCCTGATGGAAGACAATCAGGAAACCTTCCTTTCCCACCTGGTGGAACTGCGCGACCGGCTGATCCGCGCGCTGGTCGCGGTGATCCTCGTCTTCCTCGCGCTCGTCAACTGGGCGCGCGACATCTATTCGCTGCTGGCCGCGCCGATGCTGGCGGCCTTGCCGGAAGGCGGTCACATGATCGCCACCGATGTCGCCGGCGCGTTCTTCGTGCCGATGAAGGTGACGCTGATGGTGGCCTTCCTGATCGCCTTGCCCTACGTGCTCTATCAGGCCTGGGCCTTCGTCGCGCCAGGCCTCTATCAGCACGAGAAGAAGCTCGCGCTGCCGCTGTTGCTGGCCAGCGTCGTGCTGTTCTTCGTCGGCATGAGCTTCGCCTATTTCATCGTCTTCCCGACCGTGTTCACCTTCATCAACAAGTTCGCGCCGGAAGGTGTTGCGGTGATGACGGACATCGACAAGTATCTGTCGTTCGTGCTGACGACCTTTCTCGCCTTCGGTGTCACCTTCGAGGTGCCGGTAGTGGTCATCGTGCTGGTGCGCGTCGGCCTGGTGAGCATCGAGAAGCTGAAGGAGATCCGCCCTTACGTGATCGTCGGCTGCTTCGTCGTCGGCGCGATCTTCACGCCGCCCGATGTGCTTTCGCAGTTCATGCTCGCGGTGCCGATGTGGCTGCTCTACGAACTCGGCATCGTCTTCGCGCGCTTCATCGGCACTCCGGAGGCTGACGAGCCCCGGACGGACGCGCTCGCCTATCGTCCGCTCAGCGACGCGGAGATGAATGCCGAGCTCGACCGCGCCGAAGCCGAATCGAAAACCAACCGCGAAAGGCATTGAGGGCGCGAGCGGGCCGAGGGGGCAAGGCGCACGGAGCGCAGGAACCGAGGCATAACAAGAAGTTAGGTGAGGTTCCGAGCACCGCGCAACGCGAGCCTAGGGACGCGCAGCAGAAATTTTCACAAGCTCTCACTGCCGCGGCGGGCGAGGACGTTTGCCGATCGTGATCTCGACGTCGATCGGCTTGCCCTCGCGCAGCAGGCCGAATCTCGCTTTCTCACCGGGCGGCAGCGCGGCGATCAGTTCCAGCATCACCTGGGCATCCTTGACCGGCTTGCCGGCGACCGAGACGAGGATGTCGCCGGGGCGCACGCCCGCCTTGTCGGCCGGACCATTGCGCATCACGCCGGCGATCAGCGCGCCTTCCTCGCTCTTCACGCCGAAGGATTCGGCCAGCTCGGCCGTCATGTCCTGCACCTCGACGCCGATCCAGCCGCGCGTCACCGTGCCGGTCTTGATGATCTGTTCCATGACGTTCTTCGCCAGCGAGACGGGGATCGCGAAACCGATGCCCATCGAACCGCCGCTTTGCGAATAGATCGCGGTATTGATGCCGACCAGGTTGCCGTTGCTGTCGACCAGCGCACCGCCCGAGTTGCCGGGGTTGATCGCCGCGTCGGTCTGGATGAAATCTTCGAAGGTGTTGATGCCCAGATGCGTGCGGCCGAGCGCCGAGACGATGCCGTGGGTCACGGTCTGGCCGACGCCGAACGGATTGCCGATCGCCAGCACCACGTCGCCGACACGCAGCGTATTGGGGGGCGCGAAGATGATCGGCGTCAGCGGCTTGTCGGTGGTGATCTTCAGCACCGCGAGATCCGATTCCGGGTCGGCGCCGACCAGCCGCGCCTCGAACTTGCGCCCATCCGCGAGGGCGACCTCGATCGCATCGGCCGATTCGACGACATGGTTGTTGGTCAGCACCAGACCGTCCGCGGACACCACCACGCCGCTGCCCAGCCCCGACTGGCGCTGCGGCTCGCCGCCGAAGCGATCGCCGAAGAAGCGGCGGAACAGCGGATCGTCGATGAACGGCGGCTGGCGGATCTCCTGGCTGGTGAAGATATGCACCACTGCCGGCAGCGCGGCGCGCGCGGCTTCGGCATAGCTGACGACCGCATGCGTCTCGCCTTCCGCCGCCTGCTGGATCGCGACTACCTGCGGCCGGCCGATGACGGTGACGGGACGCCAGGCGAGCCATTCCGGCTTCAAGGTTTGCACGACGAACAACGCCGCGACGCTGACCGTCACGGTTTGGGCGAAAATGAGCCACAATCGCTTGAGGAACATGGAGGAAGGGAAAGTGCGGCGCGAGGAGTTGACGACTTATCTGAATGGCATGCTCATGCCCGAGCGTTTCCACGATTATTGCCCAAACGGCCTGCAAGTGGAAGGACGCGACGAGATCCACCGCATCGTCTGCGGCGTCACCGCCAACCGGGCGCTGATCGAGGCGGCGATCGAACGGGGCGCCGATTGCCTGCTCGTGCATCACGGCTGGTTCTGGAAGGGGGAGGACGGCCGCGTCACCGGCTTTCGCAAGCAGCGCCTGCAGCGCCTGCTCGCTCACGACATCAATCTGATCGCCTATCACCTGCCGCTCGACGCGCATCCCGTCGTCGGCAACAACGCGCAGCTCGCAGCGCGTTTCGGCTGGACGATCGACGGGCATTTCGGCGAACATGACTTGGGCTGCCGTGCCGTGCTGCCAGCGCCGATTTTCGCCGGCGACATCGCCGCGCAGGCGGCGCGGTTGCTGGAACGTCCGCCGCTGCTGATCGGCGATCCGGGGCAGGCCGTGCGCACCGTCGCCTGGTGCAGCGGCGGCGCGCAGGACTGGTTCGAGGCCGCCATCGCGGCCGGCGCCGAGCTGTTCATGTCGGGCGAGATTTCCGAGCAGACCACCCATCTGGCGCGCGAGAGCGGCGTCGCCTATCTGGCCGCCGGCCATCACGCAACCGAACGCTACGGGGTGAAGGCGCTGGGCGAGCATCTGGCCGAGCGCTTCGGTCTCGACTGCGAGTTCGTCGAGATCGACAACCCGGTTTAGCCCGAATAGGTTGCCCGCATCAGGCTGATGAGCAGCAGCAGCTCCTCGGCGACCGGCTGCGGAAAGCCGGAGCGCGCGCCGCCGCGGTTGTCGGCGAGCAGGTTTTCCATATAGACGAGACAGTCGGCGGTGCCCCACAGCTCGGTGAGCCGTTTCGCGATGTGCGGGAAGTTCTCGATCGTCTGCGGTGCGCCCGGCTGCGGATGCCAATCCTCGGGACGGACGTTGAAGTGAAGGCGCAGCTCCTCGGCCGAGCGTTCGAATTCCGCCTGCTGGCCGTTCCGGCGATAGATCTCGAGCAGCTTGAGCCAGTGACGCAGCGCCTGCTTCGGCTGGTTGCGGATCTGCTCGGTCAGTGTCTGCACCGCGCCGTGGCCCAGCCCCATCGAAAGCATGATCTCGGCGAGCTCGATGGACTGATCGCTTTCCGCGCCAAGCGGCGCCTCGATCGAAGAAGGCGCGGGTTCGATCGGCGTCGGAGCCGGCTGCATCGGGGGCGGAGCAGGGGGTGGCGCCGGTGTGATTTCTTTCGCCGCAGCGGGTGGCGCTGGCGCGGCAGGCGGGGCTGCTGGCGGGGCCGGCGCGGCGGCGGGCAAGGGCGTCGGCTGCCTTCTCGCGCCCAGCTTCCTGCCCATCCAGAAGGCCAGCAGTGCGAGCAGGGCGGCGCCGGAAAGCGTCGGCATCCAGCCGCCCAAGGGGCCGGGCACTTCCACTTCCTGGATCACGGTCTTCTCGACCACGACTGGCGGCGGCGGAGGCGCCGGCTTCGCCGCCACGCCGAAATCGGGCAATTGCCGGACCATGCGTTCGATGTCCGCGACGAGCTGATCGATGTGCTTCAAGCTCAAGAGGATGCCCTGGACGACCTGCGTGTCTTCCTTGATCCAGCGCTGGAAAGCCTCATCGGAAATGGTGCGCACGGCGCCCGCCGGCGCGGAGGGCGTGGCGGGCGGTTGGGCGTGGGCCCACCACGGCCAGGCGAGGAAAACGCCGGTGAGAATCTTCGTTCGCAGGGAGGGCACGGGTCGGCTCAAGATCGCATGTCGCTCGCAATGAGGCGGATGACGCGATTGTGCCGGCGCAGCGAGCCGGCGAAAGCAGGATTACGGGGGCATTGCGCCGTCAAACGGCGGTTTTGGTGCGCCGCCTATGCGCCCTCTCGTTCGGCCAGCCGGCGCAGCACGAGCGGGAAGGCGCCGGTGAGCACGCAGGCGATCGCCGAGACGATCAGTCCCCAGCCGGCCATCTCGTCGGCGAGCAGCGGATGGACATCCTTGAGCAGGCCGGCGAAGACGGCGATGCCGGCCACCGCGCACAGGACGCCGAGCGCCAGGAAGAAGAGGGTGGTCCACGGCCAGTGATGCGGTTTCATGACTTGCGCAAATCGATGACGCGTTTCGCCTTGCCTTCGGAGCGGGCGACGTCGCCCACCGCCATGACCTCGACTTTGGTGTTGATGCCGATCAGCGCCTTGATGCGATGACGCAGTTCGTTTGCCGCGGTCTCGCGCAAGCGCCCGTCGCCGGCGAGCTCCGCTTTCATCTCGACGCGCACGGTGAGCTCGTCGAGATGTCCCTGGCGCGACACCACGAGCTGATAGTGGGGCGAGAGCGCAGCCTGCTTGAGGATCAGCTCCTCGATCTGCGAAGGAAAGAGATTCACGCCGCGGATGATCAGCATGTCGTCCGAGCGCCCGGTGATCTTGCCGATGCGCCGGAAGCTCCGCGCCGTCGGCGGCAACAGCCGGGTGAGATCCCGCGTGCGGTAACGCACCACCGGCAGCGCCTCCTTGGAGAGCGACGAAAACACCAGCTCGCCGGGTGCGCCGTCCGGCAGCACTTCCCCAGTCGCTGGATCGATGATTTCCGGATAGAAGTGGTCTTCCCAGATCGTCGGCCCGTCGCGGCTTTCGATGCACTCGACCGCGACGCCCGGGCCGATCAGTTCAGAGAGCCCGTAGAGGTCCATGGCGACGATGCCGAGGCGCTCTTCCAGCTCCCGGCGCATCTCCTCGCCCCAGGGCTCGGCGCCGAAGATGCCGCGCTGCAGGGTCGAGGCGCGGGGATCGAGGCCCTGGCGTTCGAACTCGTCGACGATGTTGAGCACATAGGAGGGCGTGCCGACGATCATCGTCGCGCCGAAATCGCGGATGAGCTGCACCTGCCGCTCGGTCTGGCCGCCGGAGATCGGCACCACGGTGCAGCCGAGCCTTTCCGCGCCGTAATGCACCCCGAGCCCCCCGGTGAAGAGACCATAGCCGTGGGTGATGTGGATGATGTCGCGCTTCGTGCCGCCTGCGGCGGCGATCGAGCGCGCCATGATGCCGGCCCAGGTGTCGATGTCGTTCTGCGTGTAGGCGACGACCGTCGGCTTGCCGGTGGTGCCGGAGGAGGCATGCAGGCGCACGATGTTTTCCAGCGGCTCGGCGAACATGCCGTAAGGATAGTTCTGGCGCAGGTCCTCCTTCGTGGTGAAGGGGAACTTCGCCAGATCGTCGAGCGTTTTCAGGTCGTCCGGATGCACGCCGGCCGCATCGAACTTGGCGCGGTAGTGCGGCACACGCTCATAGACGCGCCGGACGGTGGCTTGCAGGCGGGCGAGCTGCAGCGCGGCGATCTCGTCGCGGCTGGCGCGGGTGATGTCTGACATTTACTTGGGTCTGGTATCGATGACGCGTTTGGCCTTGCCGATCGAGCGTTCGATCGCGCCGACGGCCTTGATCTCGACCTTGGTCGAGATGCCGACGTAGGACTTGATGTGATGCTGCAGGTCGTGGGCGATGAATTCCTTCTCGGGCGCGGTCAGCGTGGCGAACTCCGGCTTGATCTCGACATTCACGGTCATCGCGTCGAGGTGGCCTTCGCGGCTCACTTCGAGCTGGTAATGCGGCGAGAGCTTCGGCTGCTTCAGGATCAGCTCCTCGATCTGGCTGGGGAAGACATTCACGCCACGGATGATCAGCATGTCGTCCGAACGGCCGGTGATCTTGGCGATGCGCCGGAAGCTACGCGCCGTCGGTGGCAAGAGGCGCGTCAGGTCGCGCGTGCGGTAGCGGATGATCGGCAGCGCCTCCTTGGTCAGCGAGGTGAACACCAGCTCGCCGAGTTCGCCGTCGGGCAGGACCTCACCGGTGTTCGGGTCGATGATCTCGGGGTAGAAATGGTCTTCCCAGATCACCGGGCCGTCTTTCGCCTCGATGCACTCCTGGGCGACACCGGGGCCCATGACTTCCGAAAGCCCGTAGATGTCGATCGCGTCGATCGCGAAGCGGCGTTCGATCTCCTCGCGCATCTGCTGCGTCCACGGCTCGGCGCCGTGGATGCCGATCTTCAGCGCGCAGTCGGCAGGATTCAGGCCCTGGCGGTCGAATTCGTCGGCGAGCGCCAGCATGTAGGAGGGCGTCACCATGATGATCTTCGGTTTGAAATCCTGGATCAGCTGCACCTGGCGTTCGGTCTGGCCGCCGCCAAACGGGATGACCGTGCAGCCCAGCCGCTCGGCGCCATAGTGCGCGCCCAGGCCGCCGGTGAACAGGCCGTAGCCGTAGGAGACATGCACCTTGTCGCCGGGCCGCCCGCCCGCGGCGTAGATCGAGCGCGCCATCAGGTGCGCCCAGGTGTCGATGTCCTTCTGCGTGTAGCCGACGACGGTCGGCTTGCCGGTGGTGCCCGACGAGGCATGGATGCGCACGACCTTGCTTTCCGGCACCGCGAACATGCCGAACGGATAGGTGTCGCGCAGGTCCTGCTTGGTGGTGAAGGGAAATTTCGCCAGATCGGCGAGCTCGCGGAAATCGTCGGGATGCACGCCCGCCGCATCGAACTTCGCGCGGATGTGGGCGATGTTGTCGTAGGCATGCCTGAGGCTCCAGCGCAGACGCTCGGTCTGCAAGGCGACGATCTCGTCGCGGCTCGCGGTTTCGATGGCGTCGAACGCCCGATCCGGTTTCATCTTCTTCTCCCTGAGTGCTCGCCGGCCCTGGTGGGCCGGGCCGGAAACTTTATCATGGGAGCCGGGCGCTAGGGCCTGTTCTCCATCATTCGGCCGTCGCATGAATGAGAACAGGCCCTAGAATCCTCCGCTTGCAAACGAGGCATTACCCGCTTTCATCAATAAGAAAAATCGAAACGCGCATAAATGCTATTATTTGCGCTCTGCAGCATGTGCGAAGTTCAGTCAATCTCCAAGGATGATTTTTCATGAAGATCCACGAGTATCAGGGCAAGGAAATCCTGAGGAAGTTCGGCGTGGCGACCCCGCGCGGCATCCCCTGTTTTTCCGTCGATGAGGCCGTCAAGGCCGCCGAGCAGCTAGGCGGCAAGCTCTGGGTGGTGAAGGCCCAGATCCACGCCGGCGGCCGCGGCAAGGGTGGCGGCGTGAAGCTCGCCAAATCGCTCGACGAAGTCCGCAGCCATGCATCCAGCATCCTCGGCATGCTTCTTGTCACCCACCAGACCGGGCCCGAGGGCCGCATCGTCAAGCGCCTCTTGGTCGAGGAAGGCTCGGACATCCGGAAGGAATACTACGTCGCAGTCTTGACCGACCGGGCGACGCAGAAGGTCGCGATGATGGCATCCTCCGAGGGCGGCATGGACATCGAGGAAGTGGCGGCCAGAACACCCGAGAAGATCATCAAGATATTCATCGATCCGCTCGATGGCATCTCCGACGCCCAGGCTCAGGCGCTCGCGCGCGGCATCGGCGTGCCCGAAAGCTCGCTCTCCCAGGCCGTCGCCACCTTCAAGAATCTCTATACCTGCTACATGGAGACCGACGCCTCCCTGGCCGAGATCAACCCGCTGATCCTGGAGGGCGACGGCAGCATCAAGGCGCTCGACGCGAAGTTCAACTTCGACGACAACGCGCTCTACCGGCATCCCGAGATCGTCGCCTACCGCGACCTCGACGAAGAGGACCCGGACGAGATCGAAGCCTCGAAATACGACCTCGCCTACATCAGCCTCGACGGCAACATCGGCTGCCTCGTCAATGGCGCGGGGCTGGCGATGGCGACGATGGACACCATCAAGCTCTTCGGGGCGGAGCCTGCCAACTTCCTCGACGTCGGCGGCGGCGCCAGCGTCGAGAAGGTCACCGCAGCGTTCAAGATCATGCTCAAGAACCCGAAGGTCAAGGGCATCCTCGTCAATATCTTCGGCGGCATCATGCGTTGCGACACGATCGCCACCGGCATCGTCACGGCGGCGAAGGAAGTGCATCTGACCGTGCCGCTGGTGGTGCGCATGAAGGGCACCAACGAGGAAATCGGCAAACGGATCCTCGCCGAGTCCGGTCTGCCGATCATCGCCGCCGACACGATGGCGGATGCCGCGACCAAGATCGTCGCCGCGGTCAAGTAAGGGAAGAACTAATGGCCCCCCACGCTCACTTCGTTTGCTGCCCCCCACAGGGGGGCGATGCCTCCTTCGGGGCGGCCCTTCAGGAGTCATAGCATGTCCATCCTCATCGACAAAAACACCAAGGTCATCACCCAGGGCATCACCGGCAAGACCGGCCAGTTCCATACCGAAAAGTGCATCGAATACGCCAATGGCAGAAATTGCTTCGTCGCCGGCGTGAATCCGAAGAAGGCCGGCGAGAAAATCTTCGACGTGCCGATCTATGCTTCGGTCAAGGAAGCGAAAGAGGCTACCGGCGCGACCGTGTCCGTGATCTACGTGCCGCCCGCCGGCGCGGCCGACGCGATCTGGGAGGCCTGCGAGGCCGATCTCGATCTGGTGATCTGCATCACCGAGGGCATCCCGGTGCGCGACATGCTGATCGTCCGCAACAAGATGAAGCGCAAAGTCGCGCAGGGCGGCAAGGAGACGCTGCTCCTCGGCCCCAACTGCCCGGGGCTGATCACGCCGGACGAGATCAAGATCGGCATCATGCCCGGCCACATCCACAAAAAGGGGCGCGTCGGCGTCGTCTCGCGCTCCGGCACGCTCACCTATGAGGCGGTCGCGCAGCTCACCGAGCTGGGGCTGGGCCAGTCCTCGGCGGTCGGCATCGGCGGCGACCCGATCAACGGTCTCAAGCACATCGACGTGATGAAGATGTTCAACGACGATCCCGAGACCGACGCGGTGATCATGATCGGCGAGATCGGCGGCCCGGACGAAGCCGATGCGGCGCGCTGGTGCAAGGAGCACATGAAGAAGCCGATCGTCGGCTTCATCGCCGGCGTCACCGCGCCGCCGGGTAAGCGCATGGGCCATGCCGGGGCGCTCATCTCGGGCGGCGCCGACACGGCCGAGGCCAAGCTCGCGATCATGGAAGAGTGCGGCTTCAAGATCACGCGCGATCCGTCGGTGATGGGCAAACTGCTCAAATCCCTGCTGTAAAAGTCGGCGCTGGCCGGGCGGCACGATGACGATCTATCTCACCGAAGCCGATGTCCGCCGGCTGCTGACGATGGAGCTGGCGCTGGAGGCGGTCGAGGCCGCCCACCGGGCGCACGCGCTCGGCCGCGCCATCGACATCCCGCGCCAACGCACGCGCGTGCCGACCGCCTCGCTGCACATTCTGCAAGGCGCGCTGCTCGACGAAAACGTGATCGGCTACAAGGCCTATACCGCGAGCAAGGCGGGCGCGCGCTTTCTCGTCCATCTGTTCGACGCCGCCGACGGCCGGCCGCTGGCGGTGATCGAGGCCGACTTCCTCGGCATGATGCGCACCGGCGCGGCCGGCGGCATCGCGGCGAAAGTCCTCTCGCGGCCGGATGCCTCGGTGGTCGGCATGATCGGCGCCGGCTGGCAGGCGCAAGGCCAGCTCGAAGCGCTGTGCAAGGTCAGGCTGATCCGGCAGGTGAAACTCTTCTCCCGCCATGCCGAGAGGTGCCGTCTCGCCAGCGCCGACTTTTCAAGCCGCTTCGGCGTCGAGGTCGTGCCCGTGGCGAGCGCCGAAGCGGCGGTACAGGGCAGCGACATCGTCGTCACCATCACCACCTCGGCCACGCCGGTCGTGCAGGGCGACTGGCTCGCGCCCGGCACGCATATCAACGCCGCCGGCTCGAACGCGCTGATCCGCCGCGAACTCGACGAGAAGGTCGTCGGCCGCGCCAGCCTGATCTGTGTCGACAGCCGGGAAACGGCCTTGCGCGAGGCCGGCGACCTTCTGCCGGCGCTGGAAAAGGGACGGCTGCATGCGGGGCAGCTCGTCGAGCTGGGCGAGATCGTCACCGGCATCCGCCCCGGACGGGTCGATGCGCAGGCGATCACCCTGTTCGAATCGCAAGGCATGGCGATCCAGGATCTCGCGCTGGCCAGGCGGCTCATGACCCTCGCCCAGGCGCGGGGCATCGGCATGCCATTGCCCTATTGACGGCGCGCCCGGCGCAAAAAAAAGCCATTGACGGAATCGAGAAATGGCTGCAAGAATGTGGGCCATCCTATTGTTTGGTCATACGAATGCAGCCGAATTTCTCTCATGCCATCGAAATGGCCGCCTTGAGCGATCCCGGCCGGCAGCGGCACGACAACGAAGACGCCGTCTTCGCCGATGCACGCCTGGGCTTGGCCGTGGTCGCCGATGGCATGGGCGGGCACAATGCCGGCGAAGTGGCCAGCAACATGGCGATCACCGCCATCGGCAGCGAGCTGGCGCATGCCTATGACACGATCCCGCCCCATCGGCTGACCCCGCAAGGCGTGCCACGCGCCCATGAAGCGCTCATCGACGTCATCCGGCGGACGAATGCGGCGATCCATCTCGCGGCCCGGCAGAACCGGCGCTACGCCGGCATGGGTGCGACCCTGGTCGCCGTGCAGTTCTTCGACGACCGGCTCGTCGTCGCTCACGTCGGCGATTCCCGTCTTTACCGGCTGCGCGCCGGCGAGCTCGTCTGTCTGACGCGTGACCACTCCCTCTTGCAGGAACAGCTTGACAAGGGCATGATTTCGCCTGAACAGGCCCGGCACGCGCCTTACCGCAATCTCGTGACGCGCGCGCTCGGCGTGGAAGCGCAAGTAGCGGTCGAGCTGGCCGAGCATGCCGTCCAGCCCGGCGACGTGTATCTGCTTTGCTCCGATGGCCTGCACGACATGGTCGACGATGGGGAAATCGCGGCGACGCTGAACGAATTTTCAGCAAATTTGCAACTTTGCACCGCGCAACTGGTACAAATCGCGAATCAGCATGGCGGACGGGACAATGTCTCGGTTATCCTTGCGAAAATCAAACGCGCTTTCCCGGCGAGTGTCTGAAGAATGGCGGGAAAGCGGCGACGGTAAGTCACTGCCCATGATCGATGTCCGGAAGGAAGCTCAAGATGGCTAAGCTCATACTCAGCATGGACAACCTGGTGCTCAAGGAAATTCCTCTCGACAAGGAGCGGATCACCATCGGACGCAAGCCAAGCAACGACATCCAGATCGACAATCTGGCGATCTCCGGCAATCATGCCGTGATCGTGACCATCCTCAACGATGCCTTCCTCGAGGATCTCAACAGCACCAACGGCACGTTCGTCAATGGCCGGCAGATCCACAAGCATTTCCTGCAGGACAACGACGTGATCGAGCTCGGCAAGTACCGGCTCAAGTATGTCAAGGAAGCAGGCGTCCAAGCCGCCCAGGACGATTTCGAGAAGACCATGGTGCTGCGGCCCGAGATGCTGCGCAGGGGCGCTGAGCTGGCGGCCGTGCAGCGGCCGCCGGCCGAGCCGCCGCGTCCGCCCGTGGCGCCGGCAGCGGCTGCGCCGTCCGCCGCGATGCACGACCAGCCCGCCGCGGCGCCAAACGCCGCCGCGCCGGCTGCGGCCGCGCCGCTGCCCCTCGGGGCGATCCAGGTGCTCACCGGCAGCAACGCCGGCAAGACGCTCGACCTGGTGAAATCGCTGACCACCCTCGGCAAGCCGGGCGTACAGGTGGCGGTGATCGCGCGCCGACCGCACGGCTATTTCCTCACCCATGTCGAAGGCCAGCGTTACCCGCAGGTCAATGGCACGCCGATCAGCATCCAGGCGCATCCGCTCAAAGACCACGACATCATCGAGCTGGCCGGCGTGAAGATGGAGTTCTTCCTCAAGGATTGAAGACGGCTCGACTGACTGAACCGTGAGCGCGATCCTCAGTCCGCTGACCGTCAATCCGGGCAGCGAAGCCCTCAGCCCGAGCGAGCTGGGCAGCCGGCTGGCGTTCTTCAAGAACCTGCAGGCCGTCACCAACAAGATCCATGCGACCTCGAACATCGAGGAGATCATGCTCGAGCTCTCGCAGGACATCTGCGCGCTGTTCAACGCCGACCGGCTGACGATCTACACCGTCAGCGACGATCGCAATTCGATCGTCTCGAAGGTGAAGACCGGCCTCAACTCGTTCCGCGACCTGCGGCTGCCGATCTCCGATCAGAGCATCGCCGGTTACGTCGCGCTGCAACGGCAGGTGGTCAACATCCGCGACGTCTATGACGAGGAAGAGCTCAAGGCGATCAATCCCCACCTGCGCTTCCTGAAGGAGGTCGACCGCCGCACCGGCTACCGCACGCGGCAGATGCTGGTCGGCGCGATCGTCGATACCCATACCGACGAACTGCTCGGCGTCGTGCAGATCATCAACCACAAGGCCGGCACGCCGTTCGCCGGATATCAGGTCGAAGGTATCCGTGGATTGTGCGAGACGCTGGCGATCGCCTTCACCCAGCGCAGCCGTCCCGAGCATGTCGTCAAGACCAAATACGATCATCTCGTCCTCGATGCCGTGATCACCGCCGAGGAGCTCGATCTCGCCAGCAAATCGGCGCGCCACAAGAATATCGACGTCGAGGAAGCCCTGATCACCGAATTCCAGGTCAAGCTGCCGGCGATCGGCGCTGCACTGGCGAAGTTCTTCGGCGTGCCCTACGAGCCGTTCCGGCCGGACCGCCTCAAACCGGCGGACCTGATGAAGAACCTGCGCCGCGAATACGTCGAGCAGAACCAGTGGCTGCCGATCGAGGACGGCAAGGAAGGCATCGTCATCCTGACGCTCGATCCCGAGCAGCTCAGGAGCTCGCGCATCGTCAACAACATCTTCCCGCGCAACAAGATCGCCTATCGCGTCACGACCCACCGGGAGTTCCGGCAGACCGTCGATCAGTTCTTCGGCGGCGGTTTCACCGACGACAGCAATGTCGGCGATCTGCTCTCCTCGATGGACGAGAACGAAGGCGAGATCGAGACCGGTGATGAAGTCTCCGCCGCCGCCGACAACGAGCTCGTCAAACTGGTCAACAAGATCATCATCGACGCCTACCAGCAGGGCGCCTCGGACATCCACATCGAGCCGGGCATCGGCAAGGAGCGGGTGACGATCCGCTTCCGCCGTGACGGCTCGCTGCAGAAATACATCGAGATTCCGCACAGCTACCGCAGCGCGATCGTCGCGCGCATCAAGATCATGTGCGATCTCGACATCTCGGAAAAGCGGCGCCCGCAGGACGGCAAGATCAAGTTCAAGAAATTCGGTCCGCTCGACATCGAGCTGCGCGTCGCCACGCTGCCGACCGCAGGCGGCGTCGAGGACGTCGTGATGCGCATCCTCGCCGGCGGCGAGCCCATTCCTCTGGAGAAGCTCGGCCTCTTGCCGCACGTCGAGGAAAAGCTCAAGAGCGTCGTGGCCAAGCCTTATGGCCTGTTCTTCGTTTGCGGCCCGACCGGCTCCGGCAAGACCACCACGCTGCACTCGGTGTTGAAAATGCTCAACACCCCGGATACCAAGATCTGGACGGCCGAGGATCCGGTGGAAATCACCCAGAAGGGCCTGCGCCAGGTGCAGATCAACAAGAAGGCCGGCCTCGATTTCGCCACCGTCATGCGCGCTTTCCTGCGCGCCGACCCGGACATCATCATGGTCGGCGAAATGCGCGATGCCGAAACCACCAGCATCGGCATCGAAGCCTCGCTCACCGGCCATCTGGTGCTCGCCACGCTGCATACCAACAGCGCGCCGGAATCGATCGTGCGGCTCTTGGACATGGGCATGGACCCGTTCAACTTCGCCGACGCGTTGCTTGGCATCCTCGCGCAGCGTCTCGCCAAGCGGCTGTGCACCCAGTGCCGCCAGCCCTACGTGCCGAACGAAACGGAGATCCGGCATTTCCTCAACGAATACTGCGAAGAGCTGCAGCATACCGAGAGCTTCCGCCGCGATCCCAAAGCCGCGGCCGCGGCCATCTATCAAGGATGGCTCAAGCACTATGCCAACGAGAAGGGACAATTCACCTTCTACCATGCCAAGGAAAACGGTGACTGCGAAGCCTGTGGCGGCACCGGCTACAAGGGCCGCATCGGCCTGCATGAATTGATGGTCGGCACCGATGCCGTCAAGAAGCTGATCCAGGAGCACGCGCGCGTCGCCGACCTGCTCAGGCAGGCGCTCGACGACGGCATGCGCACCCTCAAGCAGGATGGCATGGAAAAGGTGCTGATGGGCATCACGGACATGAAGCAGGTGCGCTCCGTCTGCATCAAGTGACCTCCGCCCACGACGATCTTTTCGCCCGGCTCGATCGGCTCAACGAGATCGGCGCGGCGCTCTCCAGCGAGCGCGACATCAGTCGGCTGATCGAGCAGATCCTCGTCGCCGCCAAGACCATCACCCATGCCGATGCCGGCACGCTCTACCGCGTCACCGAAGACGGCCGCGCCCTGCATTTCGAGATCGTCTGCAACGACACGCTGGGGATTGCTCCGGGCGCGGCCGCCGGCTTTCCCGACCTGCCGCTGACGACGCCGGAAGGCGCGCCCAACAGGACGCTGGTCGCCGTCTGCGCGGCGCTCGAAGGCCGCACCATCAACATCGCCGATGCCTATGCACCGGGTGACTTCGATTTTTCCGGCACGCATGAATTCGATGCCCGCACCGGCTATCGCTCGCGCTCCATCCTCACCGTGCCGATGAAGAATCATGAAAGCGAGGTCATCGGCGTCTTGCAGCTCATCAATGCCAAGCATCCGGCCACCGGGGAAGTGCGAGCCTTCGGCGCCGCCGACCAGCATCTGGCCGAATCGCTCGCCTCGCAGGCGGCGATCGCGCTCACCAACCGTCAGCTCATCGACCAGCTCGAAACCCTGTTCGAATCCTTCATCAAGCTCATCAACCTGGCGATCGACGAAAAGTCGCCCTACACCGGCGGCCACTGCCAGCGCGTGCCCGAACTGACGATGATGATCGCCGAAGCGGTGAATGCCACGCGAGATGGGCCGCTGGCCGGCTTCCGGCTCAGCCCCGCCGATCTGCACGAACTCGAAATCGCCGCCTTGCTGCACGATTGCGGCAAGATCACCACCCCCGTGCACGTCGTCGACAAGGCCACCAAGCTGCAGACGATCTATGACCGCATCGGGCTGATCGACACCCGCTTCGAGGTATTGAAGCGCGACGTGCAGATCGCCACCTTGCGCCGCCTGCTCGAACTGCGCCCGCAGACCGACGCGGCCGCCGAAGCGGCCCGGTGGGCGCAGTGCCGGAACGAGCTCGACACCCTCGATGCCGAGCGCGATTTCCTGCGCCGCTGCAACATCGGCGTCGAAGCGATGAGCCCGCAAGACCAGCAGCGCGTGCGCGAGATCGGCACGCAGCGGCAGTGGCGCAATCCGGAAGGCGTCGAGACCGACTTCCTCTCCGCCGACGAAATCGACAACCTGACCATCCGCACCGGCACGCTCACCGCCGCCGAGCGCGCGATCATCAACCACCATATCGTCGCCACGATCAAGATGCTCGAAGCGCTGCCCTGGCCGAAGCATCTGAAGAACGTGCCCGAATACGCCGGCGGCCACCACGAGCGCATGGACGGACGCGGCTACCCGCGGGGCCTGACCGGGGAGCAGATGTCGATCCCCGCGCGCATGATGGCGATCGCCGACATCTTCGAAGCCCTCACCGCCAAAGACCGTCCCTACAAGCCCGGCATGAAGCTCTCGCAGGCGCTCGGCATCATGCAGAAGTTCGCCGAAAACGGCCACATCGATCCCGAGCTCTTCGAGGTCTTCATGCAACAGAAGGTCTGGCAGCGCTACGCCGAAACCTTCCTCGACCCGGCGCAGATCGATCTGGCGTAACCTTTCCTCGTCGTTGAAAGGAGCGGAGTGATGACGGCCATTCCCAAACTGCGCATATCGGTCGAAGACTACCTCGCCGGCGAGTTGAAAAGCGAAATCCGCCACGAATACATCGATGGCGAAATCCACGCCATGGCCGAGGCAAGCCGGGCGCATGGCGCGATCGTCGCGGCCATGATGTGCAGCCTCAAGCCCCATGCCCGCCGCAGCTACAGCTCCGACATGAAAGTCCGGCTGAATTTCGCCGGCAAGACGATCTTTTACTATCCGGATCTCGTGGCGAGCTGTGACCCCGGGGATCGCGATCCCTATTTCATATCCAGCCCCAGCCTGATCGTCGAAGTCCTCTCCGAAGCCACCGAGCGCATCGACCGGCGCGAAAAGCTGCTCTCCTACATCCGCCTGGAAAGCCTCATCGAATACGTGATCGTCGAACAGGCGCGCCGCGCGGTCGAAATCTACCGCCGCAGGAACGACTGGCTGCCGGACATCGTCGAGGAATGGGGCGAAGTCCGGCTCGACAGCCTCGAGTGCACCATCACCCTGGACGACATCTACGCCGACCTCGCCCTCTTGCCGTCCGCGCCATGAAACTCGGCGCTGGCGGGACGGCACGCTCGCTGCTCTTCAATTCGATGGTTGTTGCGCGAGCATGTCGGCCGTAGCTGCCAGCAGCTTGGGCAGGTCTTGCTCGATGGTGTTCCAGACGATGCGCAAGTCCACGCCGAAGTAGGCGTGTATGAGCAGGTTGCGGAAGTCTTTGATATCCCGCCAGGGGACTTGTGGATAGCATGCCTTGAGATCTTCTGGCAGTTTCCCGGCCGCTTCCCCGATGATTTCGAATTCGCGTATTACGGCCGCTTGGCGCATGCGGTCTTTGCTGAAGCGCTCGAAATCGATGTCGGCGACATAAGAAAGGATGGCCTGTCCTGAATCCTGGATATCCGACAGGTAAAGATGGCAATCGCGCTCAAGCATGAATCATGTCTTTTTGCGCGGCCTTTCTAACCGCGGGCTTCAGCGCGCTGACAATGCCGAGGTCGACGTGGCCGCCCAAGTGCTCTTCGAGATATCGGCTCAAGCCGAAAAAATTGCTCAATGTTTTTTTTTCTTCGACGAGTTCGACGACGATATCGATATCGCTGTCGGGACGCGCCGTTTGACGGGCATGACTGCCAAATAGGGCGATTTCCTCCACGCCGTAGATCCGGCGCAGTTCGTCCTTGTGGCTTTTCAGGAAGTCGAGAATCTCATCCCGGGTCATGTGAATGTCCGAGGTTTGTATATATTATACGCGCAAGCCATCACAGCAGGGCGTGGGTGTCGAGCAGCAGCCTCACTGCCCCTCCCATGCCGCCAGTTCTTCCTCCGGCAAAGGCTCGAAAAACGTTTCTTCGACCCGGCCGGCGAGTCGCCCGGGCTGGCGTCGCCCTTTCGTGGGTTCCAGCAGCACGAGGCGCGCGTAAGGCTTGCCCGCCTTGGCGACCACGATTTCCTGACCGGCGTGCGCCTGTTCGAGCAAGCGGGAAAAAATGGGTCTTGGCTTCATGCCCGTTGATCACGTTGGCCATTTGCAATCCCTCAGTGAGTCTGGTCAATGGATTAAGCCTATCATGGGCTGTAGATTCTGCCAGGCCAGCCTGTTCGTGATCAGCGGCCTGGCGGCGCTTTGCCGCAGAGACTGCACGGAGTGAGAGAAACTTGGCGCGGGGACAATGCGGGGGGTGACGCGAATTGCAGGCGAGATGCTTTGACGAAAGCGGTTTCATGGCATATGCTTGAGCATATGCAATGAATGGAGATTGATCATGTATCCAGAGCGCCATGTCAAACTGTTTCGCAATGGGCGTAACCAGGCGTTGCGCATCCCGCGCGAATTCGAGCTCGATGCCAAAGAAGCCATCCTGCGGCGTGAAGATGACCGGCTGATCATCGAACCCGTTCGCCGTGCCAGCCTGTTGGCCACGCTGGCGAGCCTGCCGGAGCTCGACGAGCCCTTCCCGGACGTGGATACCGGCCTGCCGCCCGCAGATGCTGTGGAGCTATGAAACCGCGTTATCTGCTGGATACGAACATCCTCTCCGATCTGGTGCGCCACCCGCAAGGGCGGGTGGCCGAAAAGATCGCCGCGGTGGGCGAATCTGCGGTGTGCACTTCTATCATCGTGGCGGCCGAATTGCGCTTTGGGGCTGCCAAGCGAAATGCGCCTCGCCTCACTCATCAGGTTGATGCGATATTGGCCGCAATCGAAGTGCTGCCCTTCGATGCACCGGCGGATCGGGCCTATGCCCAACTCCGCTGGACGCTCGAACAGGCCGGGCAACTCATCGGCCCCAATGACATGCTGATCGCCGCTCATGCGCTGACCACCGATTGCGTGCTGGTCAGCGCTAATGTCACCGAGTTTCGTCGGGTCGGCAGCCTCACCGTCGAAAACTGGCTCGACTGATACGGGCTACGACTTGGGATTGTGCCTCCGGCGCTGAAGACGCGAGCAGCGGAGGGGAACCCGCCGCAGGCGGGGGCGTAGCGGTCGCGCGTGTCGCCGGAAGAGTGCCGTTTGACTTGCCGCAACGCATGATCTAGGCTATCTAGCCAGATAGCCATCGAGAGTCCCTCCATGCAAAGCGTGCCGATCTACCAGCTCAAGAACGAACTTTCCCGCTTCATCGCGCTCGTCGAAAGAGGGGAGGAAATCGCCGTTACCCGTCGTGGCGAGGAAGTCGCCCGCCTGGTGCCCAGCCGGAAAGTCGAAAACGATCGTCTGGCCGAGATTCGCAGGGCCCGCGAAAAACTCTCTGCCGTGCCCGCTTTCGACGAGCGCGAACTCGTCGCCGAGGGGCGCAAGTGGTAGGGGATGCTCCTCGCGCCTGCGTGATCGACAACTCGGTCGTCGTGTCGTGGCTCTACCCGGCGCAAACCTCGGCCTACACCGAGGCTTTGCTGGAACGAATCGGCCGTAGCACCCTGCATGTGGCCTTCATCTGGCCTGCGGAATACGCCAACACCGCGGCCGCTCTGGTCAGGCGCGGTCTGTTGGACGAAGCGCAAGGCGAGGAGATGATCGCCTTGGCTGGTCGTTTGAACCTGAACGTCGATCGCATGCCGCCAGCATCTGATGCGCTCTATCGTTTGGCCCGGCAATATGCCCTGTCCGCTTACGATGCCGCCTATCTCGAACTCGCGCTGCGGCTCCGTTGCCCGCTGGCCACGCGCGATACCGCGTTGGAGCGCGCCGCTCGCGCCGAGGGCCTGTTTCTCATTTGAAACTCGGCGCTGGCGGGACGGCACGGGTGACGAAAAACGTCACATATTGCCCTGAGCCCGACTCAAGCCCGCCGAATTCCGGCCGTAAACCACAGGACATCCGGCGATCGGGCGCTGGCACGCCGGTTGCATAATCGCTGTCGGCACGATTCGGGTGCTTCAACCAAAGGAGAGGAACATGAAACGCATTCAACAAGGCTTCACCCTCATCGAACTGATGATCGTCGTCGCGATCATCGGCATCTTGGCGGCTGTCGCGCTGCCGGCGTATCAGGATTACACGATCAAGGCCCGTGTTTCCGAAATCATTCTGGCTGCGAGCCAGTGCCGCACTGCGGTGGCCGAGGTTTATCAAACGGCCTCTGCTGGTACTCAACCGGGGGCTAATGGTTGGGGTTGTGAAAGCACGGCGGCCACTACCAAATATGTTGCGAGTATTCAAACTGATCCTGACGGCGTAATTACGGTCACTGCGGCCAATTCCACGGATCTTGGCAGTTTCGCGGGTCAGACAGTTACTCTGACGCCGATGAGTGCAAGCGGTGCGGCGCTCACAGCAAGTGCGATTCCAACCCAGGTCGCCAGTTTCAAATGCGCTCCCGGTACTTCTGGTGCCCATACCAAGTACCTGCCAGGCTCCTGCAAGTAACCTGACCCGGATCGCCTGACAGAGACCGCCCGCTATTGCGGGCGGTTTCATTTTCGGCCATTGCCCATGCCTGAAAGTCTCAGCCCTCGCTTTCGTTCGATTCCGGGACTGCTTGCCGCAAGCGCGCTCGCGGTCTTTCTACTGCTTTATCTGCGACCCTATCACGGTATCCGGCACGATTCCGTGCTCTATCTTGGCCAGGCGCTGTTGCGCTGGCGGCCAGAACTCTTCGGGCAGGATTTGTTCTTCGCTTATGGCAGCCAGGCCAACTTCACCGTTTTTCCGTATCTGATCAGCCGCCTGTTCGATTTCTTCGGCCCGGCCGAGCTTTTCCTCGTGCTGACATTGCTGGGGCGACTCTCTTTTCTGGTCGCATCCTGGTTCTTCTTGCAGCGCCTGTTCGTTTCGCCTTTCCATTATTGGGGCCTGCTCGCTCTGCTGCTGCTGTCGCCGATGTATGGCGGGAATGGCGTATTTTCCTATGCTGAACCTTTTTTGACGGGCCGTACCCTCGCCGAACCGCTCGTTCTGATGGCGCTGGCGGCGTGGGTGACGGAGCGCAGAGGGCTGGCGCTGTTCATCACGCTGGTGGCGGCGAGCATTCATCCGCTGCAGGTCATTCCGGCATGGCTGGTTTTCTGGGCCGATCTCGTCCGGCATGACCGGCGCTGGCTGCATCTGTTGTGGCTGGGAGCTTTCGTCGTTTTGGCAGCGGTGCAGGGTATTTCGCCATTTGCCCACTGGCTCTCGGCCTATGATGCGCAATGGTTCGAATGGATCGAGGTGCCGAACAGCAATTGTTTCATCACCGAGTGGCGGGCCATCGACTGGTGCTATCTGGGGTTTGATTTCTTCCTGGTTGGTTTGCTGGCCGAGCGGTCGGAAAAGCGTCTGCGTTCGTTCGCATGGGCCGTTCTCGTTGCGGCGTCATGCGGGCTGGTGGCGAGTCTGATCCTCGTCGATCTGCTGCATCTCGTGCTGCCGACCGGCTTGCAACTCTGGCGCGTGCATTGGTTGCTGCATTGGCTGGCGGTAGCGAGCATCCCCTGGTTGGTCGCCGATCAGTATCGTCGTTCCGGTTACTGGCATGAGATGCGTCTGCTGCTCCTGGCAGCAATGTTCGCGGTCGGTTTTCCGGTGGGGCCGCAGCCCTTGCCGCCGTATGCCTTGCTGATCCTGATCCCACTCTTCCTTGCTTGGTCGTGGCTGTCGGGGCGTATCAGCCAAGCAGTGAAAGGCTTGCTTGCACTTGGCGTCGTGGTGATGATGCTCATCAGCTTTGGCCGGCTGGCGGTCATGGTTTGGAACCTTCACCTTCAGCTCCCCGATACGCGCGATATGTTTCGGCCCGAGGTAGTGCTGTTTTCCTTTCCATTGTTGGGTGGCGCTTTGTCGGCGGTCGGCGTACTTGCCTGGCAGCGCTGGCGGAAGTCCAGAGATGTCATGATCATGGGCGTGATGTTGGCGCTGCTATATGCAGGAGCGACGTGGGATCATCGCAACCCGTGGACCCGGCAGATCGAATCGATGCAATTCGAGCAGAACGTGTTTGGTGTGCAATTGAGGCCGGGCGCCCAGGTCTTTTGGGACGGAGAATTGCTCGCACCTTGGCTGATCTTGAATCGGCCGAGTTACATGAACAATTTGCAAAATGCCGGTTTGCTATTCAATCGCGGCACGGCGGAAGAGGCGCATCGCCGCCTGGCCTCGATGCACGTGTTCAATTTTCAGAAAGAACTATGCCAGGTGATCAACGGCTTGCAGGGGGCATTGGATGCCTGCGTACCGGACGATGAGGCGGTAGCTGAAGTCTGCGCTGGGTCGAATGGGCGATTGACATACGTTGTATTGCCCTACGCGCTCAAGACTGCGGCTTATGGAAAATGGCTCGTTGCAGGCGGCGTGCGAGGCGATCTCCCGATCACCTATCGGCTCTATCGTTGCGATGACCTGATCACCTCGACGAGAACTCCAGCATGATACTCGTCGCCAAAGAATTCATGCGCTACCTGGCGGTCTCTGCGCTCGCGCTGGCTGTCGACCTAGGGTTATTTTCTTTCCTGATGCGTGTTGCGAGCTTCCCTTGGATGCTGGCTGCGACCATCGGTTTCATTGCCGGGGTGGGGGTGGCTTATTGGCTGAGTATTCGGATCGTTTTTCGCGCACGCCGTCTGGCTCATGCGCCGGGAAAAGAATTGCTGGCTTTCGCGCTTATTGGAGTGGCCGGACTGGCGCTGACACAATTGGTGCTGTGGGTGGGTATTGAGCAGTTTCATGCCAATCCGGAATTGACCAAGCTCTTTGCGGCGGGTTTTACTTTCCTGGCCAATTTCGGTTTGCGCAAATTCGTGCTTTTCCGGCGTCGCGCCGTTGTGTGTTAGCGGATGAATAAGCCCAAGGTGATCATCATCGGCGCCGGGCCGGCAGGCTTGACGGCAGCACTCGAACTGTTGCGCGATGGCCGGATGCAGCCGATCGTGCTCGAAGCCTCGGACACAGTCGGCGGCATTTCGCGCACCGTCGTTTTCAAAGGCAATCGCATGGACATCGGCGGCCATCGCTTCTTTTCCAAGAGCGATTGGGTGATGAACTGGTGGAAGGAAATCCTGCCTATCGTCGCAAAAGCCCCGGTCGTCGACATTGCCTATCAGGGCAAGTGCCGTTCCGCCAGCGCCGACTTTTGCGCGGAAGAGACCGAGTTAGTCAACGAAGGCAGGATCATGCGGGTACGCAACCGGCTTTCGCGTATTTATTTCCTGCGCAAGTATTTCGACTACCCAATCAAGCTCAATGCCACGACCATTTCCAATCTTGGCCCGGTCAGGCTGATGCGGATCGGCGCCAGCTATTTGTGGGCCATGCTGTTTCCACGCCGTCCGGAGAAATCGCTCGAAGATTTTCTCGTCAATCGCTTTGGCGGAGAACTGTATAGGACTTTTTTCAGGGACTATACCGAGAAAGTCTGGGGTGTGCCCTGCAGCCAAATCAGCGCCGAATGGGGCGCACAACGCATCAAGGGGCTATCGATACTTGAAACGTTGCGTCATGCTTGGCGCGTTCTACGAAAAAAAAATGCTCAGGCGACTAAAACCAGCCTGATCGAGCATTTCCTCTATCCCCGTCTCGGGCCAGGTCAATTGTGGGAAGAGGTGGCGCGGAGGGTCTTGGCTGGCGGTGGCGAAATACGTTTTGGCCAGAAGGTCGTGGGGTTGCGTCACGAAAATGGCCATATCCGCTCGGTGATGACTGAGACGACTAACGGTTATTCATGCGAAATGGATGTGGATTACGTGATATCGACCATGCCGATCAAAGACCTGGTTGCGGGCATGCAGCCCGCAGCTCCTGCGGATGTCGCGTCGGTTGCCACCGCGTTACCTTACCGGGACTTCATCACAGTTGGATTGCTGCTGCGCCGAATGCGTACCAATCCCCAAGCGTGCAGCGCCAGCGCCAACAATATGCCAGCCGACAACTGGATATATATCCAGGAGCGCGATGTACGAATCGGCCGGTTGCAGGTATTCAACAACTGGAGCCCCGATCTCGTTGCCAATCCGGATCACGTCTGGCTTGGCCTGGAATATTTTTGTCAGGAAGGCGATGACCTTTGGTGCATGAGTGATTCCGAGATGCTCGATTTCGCCGCAGGCGAGCTGGAAAAGATTGGCATGATCGTCAAAACGGACGTGCTCGACGGAACAGTGATACGCGTGCCAAAAACCTATCCAGCTTATTTTGGTGCTTATGGGCAGTTTCCAAAAGTACGCGAATGGCTCGATGGTTTTGAGAATTTATTTCTCGTCGGCCGAAACGGCATGCATCGCTATAACAATCAGGATCACTCGATGCTCACCGCAAAGCTGGCCGTCGAGGCGATAGTGTCGGGCAGCAAGGATAAATCGGCCATCTGGGCGGTGAATATCGATGATGAGTATCACGAAGAGACACAGGAGCGCGCTCCCTAGCCCATTTGGTGAAAAATGAAGCGACTTGAATTCTCCGGAACCCCGCCCCGGCGGGGTTTTCGTTTTGGGTGCCGTCCCGGCGCCGCTCACGGGCGCTACGCTCCCGCCTAACGGCGGATCCCCCTCCGCTGATCGCGGCTTCAGCGCCGAGTTTGGCGTGTCGCCGCTACAATCATCGCATCGCAGCGCAGGGAGCCCGCCGATGACCGCCGTCAAGAAACCCGTCTTAAGCGCCGAGGACTATCTCGCCTGGGAGGCCGAACAGTCCGAGAAGCACGAGTACCTCTCCGGCGAGGTGTTCGCGATGGCGGGTGCTTCGGACGCGCATGTGACCATCAGCGGGAATGTCTTCGCCGCGTTGCGCGCGCACCTGCGCGGCAAGCCATGCCGCACCTACATCGCCGACATGAAGCTGCAGGTGCAGACGGCCGACGCCTTCTTCTATCCCGATGTGTTCGTCAGCTGTTCGGCGGCCGATGCCGCCTTGCCCCACTTCAAGCGCGAGCCGGTGCTGATCGTCGAGGTGCTCTCGCCCGCCACGGCGGCCTTCGACCGCGGCGGCAAGTTCGCCTGTTACCGGCAACTGCCGAGCCTGCAGGAGTATGTGCTGATCGACACCGAGCGGATGGCGGTCGATGTGTTCCGCCGCGATGCCAACGGCCATTGGGTGCTCTACCCTTACGGGCCGGGTGAGACGGTGGAGCTGGCGAGCGTGGCGTTCTCGCTGCCGGTGGCGGCAATCTACGAGGACGTGACGCTGGAGGTCGGAGTCTCCGCGCGTTCATAGAAGATCTTGCCGACGCGCTCGATGGGCTCGATCAGGGCCGGGGACGGTAATGTCTTGGCCCTATCGGTCTATCGGCCACCCCGGGTGATTTCGTCCGCAGCCCAGCCAAGCAGCATTTCTGCTATCCGCCCCGCTTCATTCCTGGTCACTAGATGGATGATCTCATCGTCATAACGAAACTCGACGGCATAAGGAGTGAGGCGGCGCAGATCCATCAAATCGACGGGTAGCGTTTCACCTCTATCGATGAGCATGCCTGCGAGTTCTTCCAGATCGTGGGTGCGACGATATTCGAACCCGCGCAAACACATCACCGCCTTGATCGCCTTTTCCGCGGCCTGCTGGGCGTGGAAGCAGACCGTGGCTTGATCGACGCCGGGTGCATTCGTGAGTACCGCGAAAGCGGCATGATCGCGTTTGGCCATACGCAGAAGCCGCATCGCCTCTTCAAGCTGAGGCGTCATAAAGCAGCTTCCCCTCTTTTTTCGCCCAGTACGCCGTCGTACCGGGCACCTGACTGCGACGCTGGAATTCCTGTTCGGTCAGCAGCAATAGATCGACACCGACCCCAGTCCGCCCGATGGCTTGCCGCAGCCGAAGGTATTCGCTGGCCCTGTCTGGCAGTTCGCGTTCCACAACCATCAAATCGAGATCGGAAGCATCGTCCGCTTCGCCCCGTGCATAAGAGCCGAACAGGATGATCTTGACCGGTTGGCTCGCCTGATCTGCGAGACGTCTGGCAGCTTCGACGATGTATTGAAGACTGAGCATCTTCGTTTTCTCCCGCCGATCTCGAATTCATTCGGCGATCAAATTCTAAATGAAGATAGCCGTTCCGCCCGGGGCGAAAGATTCGTCTGTTGCCGCTTGCTGGCGAATGAGGCGCTTTGGCTGCCGCCGACGGCGATCTACGAGGACGTGACGCCGCAGTCTGGAGTCTCCGCGCGTTCATAGAAGATCTTGCCGACGCGCTCGATGTGCTCGATCAGGGCCGGGTTCTGTAATGCGTGGAACAGATTCAGATCGAATTGGTACGGCAACAGCAGATCGTCCAGCCGGTTTTCGAGCTGCAGCAGACGGTCTGCGGTGAGCGTTTCTGCGATCAGCGAAAGATCGATGTCCGAGCCGGGCCGGTAGTTGCCTTTGGCGCGCGAGCCGTAGAGGAGGGCTTTTTCGATCTCCGGGAATTGCGACAGCACATCTTGAATCTTGTGGATGGTCGCGGCATCGAGGCCGAAACGCCGTGTTTCTCCCGCCACGATCAGTTTTCCCGCGCAGCCAGCATTTCCATCCGCTTCCCAAAGGCTTCGAACAAGGGCAGGTAACGTTGCGTGATCGTCGCGGCGAGAGCTTTGGCGGTGGCTTCGTCGTAGGTGTGGGAGGAACGGTTGCGGATTTGGATCGTGTCCATCCAGCCGTCGCCGTCTTCGATCAGGCCGGCCTTGAACGCGGCGCGAATCGCATCGCGCGAGCCGGTGATGTCGCTGATGCCCTGGTAGGCGAAATAGTCCTTCATCGTCTGCCAGGCGAGTTCCTGGGTGAATTCGAAGGCCTGGATGAGCCCTTGCTGCTCGAGCCGGCTCAATGGCCGCGTCTGCGACAGCGCGACGGCTTCGGCCAACTGCGCATAGGCGCGCTGGTAGTTGGCAAGGCGCTGTTTCCAGCGGATGTCGGGATACTTCCGGGAGTGTGCGTCGTCGGGCATGACGCCTACTCTACGACAAAGTCGGAAAATTGGTGGGTGGTACAGGATTCGAACCTGTGACCAACTGGTTAAAAGCCAGCTGCTCTACCGACTGAGCTAACCACCCACGAACGCCGGATGACGACGAAGAAGACTGCCTGGTGGGTTGTGAAGGATTCGAACCTTCGACCTACGGATTAAGAGTCCGCTGCTCTACCAACTGAGCTAACAACCCGGTGAATCTGGTGG
>JACAEF010000126.1 GCA_013388985.1 Rhodocyclaceae bacterium | reverse complement strand
GCCCTCGGCCTGGATCGGCTGGCCTTCTTCGCTGGCGCGGCTGGCGAATTCCGCCACCGGAACCTGTTCTCCGCCAGGCAGGCTGACCATCCCCCGCCGGTACACCAGCGCCTCGCGCGGGAGGTCGAGCGTCCGCGCAGCATAGGTCAGCAGCGCGTCAACCAACCCGCGCGCTGCCAGCATCACCGAATTGCCGATCAGGTAGGTCATGCGCGAGGCGCACGTTACCCCGCCGTTGGGTGAGACCGCCGTATCCACGTCCGCCGCACGCACCGTGTCATAGGGCATTTCGAGTGCCTCGGCAGCGATCTGCTCGGCGACGGTGGCGAGGCCCTGCCCCAGGTCGGGCGCCCCCATGTAAAGCCGCACCCTGCCATCCGGCAGCAGTTCCAGGCGATTGGCGGATGTGTCAGGAACGCGGTAGCCGAGGCCCATGCTCTGCATCCCCAGCGCCAGGCCCACTCCTGCGATCTTGCCCGGCGCAGCAGGAATCCGGCTCAGCCGTGTGCGCGCAGCGTCCATCTGTTCCACGATCAACGGCAGGCTGCTGGCCGTCTCGTCCACCGCCACCCGCGTGAAGAAGCGGTCCCCCGGTTTCAGGATATTCTTGCGGCGTAGTTCGAGCGGGTCCATGCCGAGTTCATGCGCCAGCATGTCCATCAGGCTCTCGATGGCAAAATGCGCCTGCGGGCTGCCGAAGCCGCGCATCGCGCCGGAGAACGGGCTGTTGGTATAGACGACCAGCGTCTCGACATGGACATTCGGAATTCGGTACGCGCCCGGCACCATCTCGGTCAGCAGGCCGCCCACCGCCGGACCGTAGGAGGCATATGCGCCGGTGTCCATGTGCACCATCGCCTTAAGCGCGAGCAGCGTCCCATCGCGCTTTGCGCCGACCTTGAGGTGTAGCCGCGCAGGGTGGCGCTTGGGATGCGCCAGGAACGACTCGTGTCGGTTGTTGACCAGCCGGACGCTTCCCCTGATCGCCCAGGCCGCCAGCGCGGCCAGAATCGGCAGGCCGGAGTCCTCCTTGCCGCCGAAGCCCCCGCCGATCACCGCGCTCCTGACCTGCACCTTCTCTTCCGGCATCCCCAACACCGCGGCGATCTCGCGCCGGTCTTCGAACGGCTTCTGCGAGCTGACCCACACCGTCAGCGTGCCATCCTCATGCCAGATCGCAGTGGAGGCTTCCGGCTCCATATACGCCGGGGAGATGCGTGGCACGCTGAACGTCTCTTCCAGAATCACATCCGATGCGGCAAACCCCGCCTCCACGTCGCCGTCCTGCACATCGTAGCGGGTGAGCAGGTTGCCGCCGGGGTGAAGCTGCGGCGCGCCGGGTTCAAGGGCCGCCACCGGGTCAAACACGGCGGGCAGCGGATCATACTCCACAGCCACTGCTCTGGCCGCGTGTTGCGCC
This sequence comes from Rhodocyclaceae bacterium, assembly GCA_013388985.1. Taxonomy (GTDB): domain Bacteria; phylum Pseudomonadota; class Gammaproteobacteria; order Burkholderiales; family Rhodocyclaceae; genus Sulfuricystis. The sequence continues at coordinate 656 of JACAEF010000126.1, read as the reverse complement.
GCCGCTTTGCTCTCTGCGATCACCAGCGCCACCGGCTCGCCCATGTGCCGCACCACATCCACCGCCAGCGCGGGCTGGTCCTGTACCAGCGCGCCATGTGTTCGGTGCCCCGGCACATCCGCCGCCGTCACCACTGCCAGCACGCCAGGCAGCGCCCTGGCGTCGTCGGCGTTAACACCCACAATGCGGGCATGATGGTGCGGCGCGCGCACCACCGCTGCGTAGCGCAAACCCGGCAGCGCGATGTCGTCCACATATTCCGCCGCGCCGGTCACCTTGTCCCAGGCGTCTTTGCGCAGTTCCGATCGGCCCACCGTCAACCACTCAGCGCCCATCGCTCATTACCTCCGCCGCGCGGCGCACCGCCGCGACCATTTTGGTATAGCCCGTGCAGCGGCACAGGTTGCCCGAAAGGGCCTCGCGGATTTCGTCATCGGTGGGACGAGGGTTGAGATCGAGTAGCGCCTTCGCCGCCATGATCGCGCCGGGCGTGCAGAATCCGCACTGCACCGCGCCCTCTTCGACAAAGGCGGTTTGCAAAGGGTGAAGCTGACCGTTATGTGACAGCCCCTCAACCGTCTCAACATGGCGACCATCCGCCTGCCCGGCCAGCACCAGGCATGCGTTGACGGGCAGGCCGTCCATGATCACCGTGC
>JACAEF010000116.1 GCA_013388985.1 Rhodocyclaceae bacterium | reverse complement strand
GGGTCGGAAGTGATCATTGCGTCGCCCGGGCCAGCCGCTGGCGGGGTGTAAAGCTGGCCGACACGGGCAAATGACCGGGATCGGGGTCCCCGGGCACGCGCCTCCCCGGCCGGAGTGTGGGCCGCTGGGGGTAGTTGCCGACCTCTTGCCGCCCCGGCCCGTCGGCAGGGCCGATGAAGCACTCCGTCACCCCGCACCGGTCCCTGCACCTTGCGCGTCGTCATCCCCCGTGGCCCTCAGGTCCGCGAGGGTCACCATCAGCAGCATGGGGTCGAGAGGCGAGGGGTCGAAGCCGAGCCGCTGGTAGAACGCCCTCGCCTTGTCGTTAAGCGCGTGGACGAGCAACCCGCGAATGCCGATCGCTTCGGCCGCCTGGAGCACCCGCAGCCCGGCATCCCGCATTAGGGCTCGGCCCAATCCTCGCCCCTGGTAGGCCACATCGACCGCGAGGCGCGCGAGCATGACCACGGGAACCGGGTCGGGCATGTTTCGCCGCAGCCTGCCCGTGGCGTCCTCGAGGGCTACAGCGCTGGAGGCTAGGGCGTAGAAGCCGACGACCCGTCCCTCGTCACAGGCCACGAACGTTCGGGAGGCTCCGGTGGCCGGATTGCGCAAAGCCCGCTGCCGGAGCCACTCGTTCAGGGAGTCCGTGCCGCAATCGAACGCGTCAACGGCGTGATGGGCGCCGAGCGGCTCCGGCGCGCCGACCGTCACTCCCGCTCCCAGGGCGGCGGGGTGCGCATCGTCCGGCGCAGTCGCTCGTTGGGCGCCGGCGGGGCGTCGAGAAGGGCCAGGAAGGCGTCGAAGGCCTCTGGCCCGACGCGGATCAGCGCCTGCTCGACCAGGGTCTGCTCGGCGGCACGACGGGCGGCATCCAGGATGAAATCGGTGCGCGTCTTGCCGCTGGCACGGGCGGCGCGGTCGATGAGGCCCCGTTCTCCCGCCTTGATACGGAGATTGAGGGTCTCGCGCTTGGCCGGCTGGTCGCTCTCGGAGCGCATCGGTAAGTCCTCCTTGGGCACAGGATAGCAGGACCGTAAGGACACTGTCATTACAAGCCTGCCCCTCGGGGAGAGCAGTGGCGTCCCCGCCGTCACGATCGGAATTGGCGTGTCCTGCCTTCCCCTTCGGAACCCGGACCCGTCCCAAATGGCGTGGCTAG
>JACAEF010000037.1 GCA_013388985.1 Rhodocyclaceae bacterium | reverse complement strand
GTCTTGCGCGCGAGTTTTTGGTTCCGGCATCACGCTCGCTCACGCGGGCATGAGCCTTCGCCGAAAACTCGCGGAATACCTTACTCCTTCGCCTCGGCCGTCTTGCGCGCGAGTTTTTCCTTGATTCTGGCCGACTTGCCGGAGCGATCGCGCAGGTAGTAGAGCTTGGCGCGGCGCACGTCGCCGCGGCGCTTGACCTCGATGCTCGCGATCAGCGGGGAATAGGTCTGGAAGGTGCGTTCGACGCCCTCGCCGGAGGAGATCTTGCGCACGGTGAAGCTCGAATTGAGGCCGCGATTGCGCTTGGCGATCACCACGCCCTCGAAGGCCTGGACGCGCTTTCTTTCGCCCTCGACCACATTCACGTTCACCACCACGGTGTCGCCGGGGGCGAACTCGGGGATGCTCTTGCCGAGGCGTTCGATTTCCTCTTTTTCCAGTTGCTGAATCAGGTTCATGTCGTTTTTCCTTGTCGAAACGAAATTTATGACGACCGCAGAGCTGCTTCGCTCGATTCGGCTTCGATCTCCCGAAGTAGTTGCGCTTCCATCTTGCTCAAACCGCGAGCACTTTTTTGCGCCAGCCATTTGGCGAACAACTCCGGGCGGCGCTCCCGGGTCCGTGCCAGCGACTGCTTCAGTCGCCAGCGGCGGATGTTCTCGTGGTGGCCGGAGAGCAACACCTCCGGCACCGGCAATCCTTCATACACCTCCGGCCGCGTGTAGTGGGGACAATCCAGCAGTCCCTCCACGAACGAATCCTCGACCGCCGAGGCCCCGTCGTTCAGGGCCCCGGGCAGCTGCCGCACCGTCGCATCGATCAGCGCCAGCGCGGCGATCTCGCCGCCGGACAACACGAAGTCGCCCAGCGACACTTCCTCATCGACGCAGCGCGCGATGACGCGCTCGTCGATCCCTTCGTAGCGACCGCAGAGCAGGATCGCCCCGTCGGTCGCCGCCAGCGCCTTCACGCGCGCATGCGTGAGCGGCTGGCCCTGCGGCGAGAGGCAGATCACCCTCCCCGTCCCGCCGCGCGCGGCTTTCGCGGCGCCGATCGCCTTCTCCAGCGGCTCGGCCCGCATCACCATGCCGGGGCCGCCGCCGAAGGGCCGGTCGTCGACCGAGCCGTAGGCATTGCCGGCCCACTGGCGCGGATTCCAGCATACAAGCTGCCACAAGCCTCGCTCCAATGCCCGCCGCGTGATGCCGCACTCCGTCACCGCCGCGAACATCTCCGGGAACAGGGTCACGACATCGAAGCGCAGCGTCACCAGTCGCGCTCCCAAGCGACGCGGACCGTGCCACCCGGCACATCCACTTCCTTCACCACCTGGCCGACGAAGGGCAGCAGGCGCTCACACGCCGTTTCGCCTTCGCCTTCCGTCACCACCAGCACGGCATGGGCACCCGACTCGATCAGTTCCTTGACGCGCCCGAGCGGCTCCTGCCGTTCATTCACCACCTGCAGGCCGACCAGATCGGCCCAGTAAAACTCGTTTTCTTCCGTCGCCGGCAGCGCCTCGCGCGGCGCACCGAAGAACTGTCCAACCAGCTGTTCGGCCGCGGTGCGATCGTCGATGCCCGAGAGCTTGACCAGCCAGCCCTTGCCGTGCATGCGCATGTCCTGGACGGCAAAGGCGCGCCAGCCGGCAAACGCCGCCTCGTCCTTGCCCAGCCACCAGTGCGGCATTTCTCGCCAGCGTCCGGGATCGTCGCCGAAAGGATGCAGGCGCAACCAGCCTTTCACCCCGTATGGGGCGGTGATCCGCCCCAGAATGATTACCCGCCCCCCTTCGCCCCCCTCGCGGGGGGTTCCTGACTGCTCGCTGCGCTCGATCGTCACGGGCGGCTCCGTTGCACTCGCGTTGCGGATTGCCCCGCCGTGGCGTGCCGCGTTTGCTTGGGGCGGCCCGGCGCAAACGCTCCGCTCGTCAGGCAGCCTTCGCGGCGGCAGCGGCCTGCTTGACGAGGCGCGCAGCGGTGGGCGAGAGCTGGGCGCCCTTGCCCTGCCAGTAGGCCAGGCGCTCGGTGTCGATCGACAGCGCCTTCTCGTTTTCGGCGGCCTTGGGGTTGTAGTAACCGACGCGCTCGACGAAACGACCGTCGCGGCGATTGCGCGAGTCGGTGACGACCATGTTGTAGAACGGGCGCTTCTTGGCGCCGCTGCGGGCGAGACGAATCACGACCATGGGGGTTCCTCGAAAAAATCCGGCTATGGAAAAGCGCGTGATTTTATTGGTTATTCGCCTCTGGCACAAGAGCAATCGGAGCCCTGGCCGCTGGCTTTCGGCCGCCACTCATGCGCACGATGCCGGCGAGGTCCCGCGCCTGCTCGATGGCCTCGAAGCCGGCGGTCTCCAGCAGTGCCCGGGCAGCATCTGCCTGATCCCAGCCGTGCTCGAAGAACAGCCAGCCGCCCTCTGCCAGCCAGCGCGGCGCTGCGGCGACGATGCGGCGGATCGCCGTCAGGCCATCCGCATGATCGGTGAGCGCATCCGCCGGTTCGAAGCGCAGATCGCCCTGTCCCAGATGCGGGTCGTTCGCCGCGACATAGGGCGGATTGGCGACGATCAGGTCGAAAGTCTGCGGCGGCAGCGCCGCAAACCAGTCGCTCTCGACGAAGGCGACTTTCGCGCCGAGCCGCTCGGCATTCGCGCGCGCGACGGCCAATGCCCGCGGCGAAGCCTCCACCGCCGTCACCTGCGCAGCCGGCAGCTCCAGCGCCAGCGTGATCGCCAGGCAGCCGCTGCCGGTGCCCAGATCGAGGATGCGTATCGCGCCTTGGGCGCACGAAGTCTCCCCGCCCGTGAGGGCGGGGCTGGGGCGTGCCGAATGTGCCGTCCCGCCAGCGCCGACTTTTTCCACGGCGATTTCCACCAGCAGTTCGGTTTCCGGCCGCGGGATCAGCACGTCGGGCGTGACGGCGAAGTCGCGGCCATAGAACTCGCGCCGGCCAGTCAGATAGGCGACCGGCTCGCCCGCCGCACGCCGCGCCACGAGCGCCGAGAACTGCGCGGCGGCCGCCGCTTCGAGCGCATCGTCGCGGTGGGCTTCGAGCCAGGCCGAATTGCGGCCGAGCAGATGGCCGAGCAGCAGGCGCGCTTCGGACGGCGGGATCGACCGGCGCGCCGCGGCAAGCAGGGTGGCGACCGTCGTCATGCCTCGCCGGCCAGCGCCGCGAGCTGCTCGGCCTGATGCGCCGCCGCCAGCGCGCCGATCAGCTCGTCGAGATCGCCGTCCATGATCGCGTCGATCTTGTAGAGCGTCAGATTGATGCGGTGGTCGGTGACGCGGCCCTGCGGGAAGTTGTAGGTGCGGATGCGCTCGGAACGGTCGCCGCTGCCGATCAGGCTCTTGCGCGTGCTGGCCAGCCGCTGCTGCCGTTCGCGCTCTTCCCGGTCCTTGAGGCGCGCGGCCAGCACCGCGAGCGCCTGCGCCTTGTTGCGGTGCTGCGAGCGGTCGTCCTGACATTCGACCACGAGACCCGTCGGCAAATGGGTGATGCGCACCGCCGAATCGGTCTTGTTGATGTGCTGTCCGCCGGCGCCAGAGGCGCGGAAGGTGTCGATACGCAGATCGGCCGGATTGATCTCGACCTCGCCGACTGCATCCGCCTCCGGCAGCACGGCGACGGTGCACGCCGAGGTATGGATGCGGCCCTGCGCCTCGGTTTCCGGCACGCGCTGCACGCGGTGGCCGCCCGATTCGAACTTCAGCTTCGCATACACGCCGCTGCCGACGATGCGAGCGATGATCTCGCGGTAGCCGCCCAGATCGGATTCGTTTTTCGACACCACCTCGACCTTCCAGCCCTGGCGCTCGGCATAGCGCGCATACATGCGGAACAGATCGGCGGCGAACAGCGCCGACTCCTCGCCGCCGGTGCCGGCGCGGATTTCCAGGAAGACGTTCCTGTCGTCGTCCGGGTCGCGCGGCAGCAGGGCGCGAGCGAGCGCCTCATCGAGGCGCGCGAGCTCTTCTTCGGCCGCGGCGGCCTCGGCCTGGGCGAAGGCGCGCAGCTCGGGATCGCGCTCCATCTCCCGCGCCGTCACCAGATCGGCCTCGGCGCGCCGCCAGGCGGAAAACAGTTCGACGACTTCGGCGATCTCGGCCCGTTCGCGTTGCATGCGCCGGTAGGCATCCATATCGCGCGTGGCATCCTCCTGTCCGAGGAGCGCATCGAGTTCGGCAAGGCGCTCGGCCAGCCGCGCAAGGCGCTGGCGGATCGAGGGCTTCATCGGCTATTGCTCGGGATGAAGGCGCCAGATGCGCGAGATCAGCCGCGCGAGATCGCCGCGGTCCGCGCCTTCGGCGAGATTCAGCGCCTCGGTCGGCGGATGCAGCAGCTTGTTGGTGAGCCCCTTGGACAGCGCTTCGAGCACCTGGGCCGGGTCCTCGCCGCGCTGCAGGCGCTTCAACGCATGCTCGACTTCGTGGCGCCGCATGCGTTCCGCGGTATCGCGCAGCGCGCGGATCAAGGGCACCGTCTCCCGCGCTTCCATCCAGTGCAGGAAATCGTCGACGCGCCGGTCGATGATTCTCTCGGCCTCGACGATCGCCGCCTGGCGCGACTCCTGGCCGGATTCGACGATCTGCGCGAGGTCGTCGAGCGTGTAGAGGAAGACGTCGTCGAGCCGCGCCACCTCGGCCTCGATGTCGCGCGGCACGGCCAGATCCACCATCACCATCGGCCGGTGGCGCCGCGCCTTGACCGCGCGCTCGACCATGCCGAGGCCGATGATCGGCAGCGTGCTCGCGGTGCAGGACACGACGATGTCGTATTCGGCGAGCCGCTCGCTCAGCTCGTCGAGGCGCATCACGTCGCCATCGAAACGCTCGGCGATCGCCTGGGCGCGCTCCGGCGTGCGGTTGGCGATGGAGAGGCGTTTGGGCCGCGCGCCGGCGAAGTGGGCCGCGCACAGCTCGATCATCTCGCCGGCGCCGACGAACAGCACGCGCTGCTCGTCGAGGCGCTCGAAGATGCGCTCGGACAGATGCACCGCGGCCGCGGCCATCGAGACGATGTTGGCGCCGATCGCGGTCGTCGAGCGCACCTCCTTGGCCACCGCGAAGGTGCGCTGGAACAGCTTGTTGAGCAGCGTGCCGAGGGTGCCGGCCTGCTCGGCGACCCGCGCCGCCTGCTTCATCTGGCCGAGGATCTGCGGCTCGCCGACCACCATCGAATCGAGCCCCGAGGCGACGCGGAACATGTGACGCACGGCATCGCGCTGCGGATGCCGATACAGATAGGGCTCGATCCGCCGCGGCGGCAGCGCGTGGTATTCGGCCAGCCAGTCGATCGCCGCCGCCGGCTCGTCGGTGGCGCAATACAGCTCGGTGCGGTTGCAGGTGGACAGGATCGCCGCCTCGCGCACCGGCCGGCCGCGCAACAGGTCGTGCAGCGCCTGGGCAAGGCGCGTCGGCGCGAACGCCACCTGCTCGCGGATTTCGAGCGGGGCGGTATGATGGTTGATGCCGAGGGCGAAGACCTGCACGGGATCCGTCTGCGAATGTGCCAACCCGTCATTAAAGACGAAAAGCCCCATCCCGGCAACCGGGCCCGGGCTAACGCCGCATCGCCGACCCCGGGCCACCCACAGTCGATTAAACACGACTGGGACAGCGGTCGGCATGTAAGGCGTTTCACACTGAAGCGGGCCCCAGCCTTTCCCCGCGCTGCGACAATCTGTCGCATTCCCCTGCCAATAGGATGGGCGTAGAGTGGCTTCAAAATGTTCTCCGAGGAGCTTGGTCATGAACAATGTGCCCCAGGAAAAGACCGCTGCCCAACCCGAAATGGCTTCGCTGCTCTTGGGTGCCGGCTTCGCGCTCGCCTCGCTGATCCTGCTGCCCGCGGTGGCGCAGAGAATCGGCCTGGGGTCGAGCCTGACGATCGCCTTACGGGGTGCCTTGATGCGCGCCGCCAATCATCTGTAACGTCACGCACATTCGGCCTGCCTCGGGTCTGCGATAATCGACGGCCTTGCGGCGCATGTCCGTTCGCGGGCAGCGCCGAGTGGAACGATATTCTTCCCTGCCGCCGATGCGACCTGCCTATATCGCCTTGCTCGTCTTCGCCATCCTGTTCGGCGCGTTCGCGCTGACTTTCGCGGATGCCGCGCGCCTGCGCACGCTGCGCGCCGAGGGGAGCGCCACGTCCGCCGCGCTGGTCGAGCGCCTCGGCCTGACCGACCCGGTGCTGTTTACCGAGGCGCGCTACACGCGGCATCCGACGCAGGCCGATCTGCAGTCGGCCTTCCAGGATCACCCCGTCGCGTTCGAACACTTCCCCAGCGGCTCGCTCGTGCCGCCACCCGCCGGTCTCCTCAAGGCTTATGAGAATCTGGATCGAAAAACAGAAACACCTGATTGACTTCACGCTCGCCTCACTGGCACGGCGCAAGGCGAAGAATCTCGGGCTGCTGGCCATCTACACGCTGCTCGTGTTCGTGCTCGCCTCGGTGGCGCTCTACACCCATGCGCTGCGCGTGGAGGCGCAGAAGGTGCTGGCCGGCAGCCCGGAAATCGTGCTGCAGCGGCTGATCGCCGGCCGTCACGACCTGATTCCGCCCGGCTATCTGGAGAAGATCGGCCGCATCCGCGGCGTGCAGAAGATGGAAGGCCGGCTGTGGGGCTACTACTACGACAGCGTGGTGAAGGCCAACTACACCTTCATGGCGCCGCGCGACATGAAGATCGAGCGCGGCGAGATCGTCGTCGGCCCGGCGCTGGAGCGTTCGCGGGGCCTGGCCGCCGGCAATGGCATCTCGTTTCGCGCCTATACCGGCGAGTTGCACACCTTCATCGTCGCCGACGTGCTGCCCGAGACCTCCGAACTGGTCAGCGCCGACCTGGTGCTGATGAACGAGGAGGATTTCCGCGCCTTCTTCAAGATTCCGGAAGGGTATTACAACGACATCGCGATGAATGTCGCCAACCCGCAGGAGGTCAGGAACGTCGCGATCAAGCTGTTGACGACGCTGCCCGACAGCCGGCCGATCCTGCGCGACGAGGTGCTGCGCACCTATGCGTCGATCTTCGACTGGCGCGAGGGGCTGATGCTGGCGCTGCTTTCCGCCGCGATCCTCGCCTTCGGCATCTTCGCCTGGGAGAAGGCCGCCGGCCTCTCCGCCGAGGAAAAGCGCGAGATCGGCATCCTGAAGGCGATCGGCTGGGAAACCAACGACGTGATCAAGATGAAGTTCTGGGAGGGTTTGCTGATCTCGCTCACCGCCTTCCTCGTCGGCTATGTGGCCGCCTACCTGCATGTCTTTTACTTCGGCGCGAGCCTGTTCGAGCCGGTATTGAAAGGCTGGGCGGTGCTCTATCCACGCTTCAGCCTGCCGCCGCACATCGACGGCCTGCAGATCGCCACGCTGTTCTTCTTCACCGTCGTGCCTTACACGGCCGCGGTGCTGGTGCCGATCTGGCGCGCGGCGACGACCGATCCCGACACGGTGATGAGGAGCTAGATCATGATTGGTCTTCGAGCACAGCGAGCACAAAGTCTCCCCTTCCGCGAGGAAGGGGCTGGGGGATGGCGGGTCTATTCATGATCGAATTGAAAGGCATCCGCAAGGCCTTCAACCAGGGCAAGCACAACGAATACTGGGCGCTCGACGGCATCGACCTGACGATTCCGGCCCAGCAGGTGACCGCGCTCAAGGGGCCGTCCGGTTCCGGCAAGACCACGCTGCTCACCATCCTCGGCTGCCTCGCGCGTCCCACCGAGGGGCGCGTGCGCCTGAAGGGCGAGGACATTTCCGGCCTGCCCGAACGCTTCCTGACCGAGATCCGGCGCAAGACCTTCGGCTTCATCTTCCAGCAGTTCAACCTGGTGCGCGGGCTTTCGGCGATCGAGAACATCATCCTGCCCGCCTACCCGGAAGGTCAGCCGCGCAAGGATCTGCTGGAAAAGGCCGAAGCGCTGCTCGCTGGCGTCAACCTCGGGCACCGCCGCGATGCCAAGGTGGAATGGCTCTCCGGCGGCGAACAGCAGCGCGTCGCGATCTGCCGTGCGCTGATCAACGACCCGGCGATCCTGATCGCCGACGAGCCGACCGCGAACCTCGACACGAAGCTGTCGAAGGAATTCCTCGGCATCCTCGAAAAACTGGCCGGCCAGGGCCGCACCATCATCCTCACCAGCCACGATCCGCTGGTGGTCGAATCCTCCGTCGTCGATCGCGTCGTCACCCTGCGCGACGGCCGTATCGTGGATCAGACCTAGTGCCGTCCCGCCAGCGCCGAGTTTGAGATGATCTTTCAACCTGCCATCATCGCCCTGCTGCTCGCCGCCGGCCTGAGCCTGGCGATGCTCCTGATCGCCTCGCCCTTCGCGCTGCAGGTGATCCGCCATTGGGACATCACGAGCGGCAGCGAGCGGCAGTTGCGCCTCGAACGGCTCACCTATCTCTTCTCGACGCTGGTCGCCTTCGTCTGCGTGATGCAGATCGCCGCCGCGCTGCTGTTCGTCTTCAACGCCGACAAGCTGTCGGTGATGTTCGTCGGCGCGATGTGCGCGGTGGGCGCGCTCAACGTCAATGACTACGGCTTCCCGGCGCTGTATGCCCAGCTCGGCCTGTTCTTCCTCGCCACCACCTGGCTGGCGATCAACCATGCCGATGCTCACGCGCGCGACTATCCGCTGGTGAGGCTCAAATACGCGCTGCTGTTGGCCGCACTGCCGCTGTTCGCGCTGAGCCTGTGGCTGCAGTTGCGCTACTTCCTCGGTCTCAAGGCCGACGTCATCACCTCGTGCTGCGGCAGCATGTTCTCGGAAGGCTCGCCCAACCTCGCCAGCGAAGTGACGGCCCTGGAAGCCAAACCGGCGATGCTGATCTTCTATGGCACGCTGCTCGCCGCGATGGCCGTCTCGCTCTGGCACCGGCAGCGGCGCGACGATGTGAGCGGCTATGCGACAGGCCTGGCCGCGGCGGCTGCCTTCGTCGCCAGCATCAGCGGTATCCTCGCCTTCGTCTCGCTCTATGTCTATGAGCATCCGCATCATCACTGCCCGTTCTGCCTGCTCAAGCCCGAATACGACTACCAGGGCTATGCGCTCTACATCCCGCTGTTCGCCGCCACCGCCGCGGGCCTCGCGGCCGGCGTGCTGCGCCTCTTCTCGCGCCGTCCCAGCCTCGCCCGGGTCTTGCCGGAGTTGACCGGCCGGCTTGCCGGCGTCGCCGCTTTCGGCTACGGTGCGTTCCTGCTCATCGCCAGCTCGATGATCTGGCGTTCCAACCTGGTGCTGCTCGATTGAAAGAAACGCTGAATAAATTGCTGCGCGGGTGGTCTGCTGTGTTGCGCGGTGCTCGGATGCTCGCCTACCTTCTAGGTATGTGGCTTCGACGTAACATGCGCTACGCTCATGTGAGTCTTCGCCGAAACTTCGCCTTCGGCTCGTTTTCTCGCATCCTGCGCTCCGTGCGCCTTGCATCCCTTCCCGCTCGCTGCTTTCTTCAGCGTTTCTTGATGACATTGTTCGCTATCGCGCTCGCCGCCTGCGGCGGCAGCGGACCGCCGAAGAATCTCAACGTCGGCGACATCGCGCCGACCTTCCAGACCGTGCGCGCCGACGGCATGGCCGCGCATTTTCCCGCCGCCTGGACCGGCCAGCCGGTGGTGATCCGCTTCTGGGCCGACTGGTGCCGCTTCTGCGCGCCGGAGATGAAGCTACTCGACCAGGTCGCGGCGCGCCACCGCGCTCAGCGGCTGGCGGTGATCGCGATCAACGTCGGCCAGGACAAAAAGACCGTGACCGCCTTCATGGAGAAGCTCGGCGTCGGCTATCCGTCATTGATGGACGAGCAGTCGAAGATCGCCAAGTCCTACGGCGTGGTCGGCCTGCCGACCACGTTCTTCGTCGACGCGAAGGGCATCGTGCGCGGCAAGATCGTCGGCGAAGCCGACGAGGCGCTGTTCGAGCGTCACATCCAGGCGCTGCTGCAATGATCGCCTGTGACCTGTGCGCGCTCGATTGCGGCAAGCAGCCCTTCACGCTGGAGACGCCGCACGGCACGCTCAATTTCTGCTGCGAAGGCTGCCGGGGAATCTATCAAATGTTGAACGAGATCAATGCGCCGCCCGCACAGCCGGTGCAAACTATGGCTCCTGCAACCGAAAGGAAGAAACCATGAACACAGCGATGACGGAAGCGGCCCGCCAGATGCCGCAGATGATGGGCAACATGATGGCGCATCCGATGGCGACGGGCTCGATGATGGCCGTCGGCGGCTACGCCGCCGGCAAGGGGCTGCTGGGCGCCGGGACGAGCCTGCTGCGCAACCCACTGGTCTTTCTCGCCGCGGGCGTCGCCGCCGGCTATCTCCTCTTCAAGTATGAGAAGGAAATCCTCCAGACCGTGAGCAAGCTCACCGGCATCGGCAAGGATTTCGTCGCCCACCAGAAGGAAAACCTCGACGATCTGCTCGCCGAGGCCCAGGGGCCGGCGGCCGAAGCCGCTCCGCCGGCCGCGCCACCGACGCAAGGCTGAGGCCGCCGCGATGGATGCCGCCGCCATCGAAGTCCTGCAGCGCGCGGAAGGCTACCTGCGGCTGCGGCTGCCCGCCGCGCTGCGCACGCCCGACTTCGGCGCGACGCTCGAAAAGAGCCTGCAGGCCCTGCCGGGCGTGCTGCGCACGAGCTGGCTGACGGTCGAAGGCAAGCTCGCGGTGCGCTTCGACCCGCAGCGGCTCGCCCCTGCCGACATCGCGCGGCGCATCAAGTCTGTGTTGCCGGCCGGACCGGCGGCAGGCAGCGTGCCGGGATCCGTTCCCGAAACCGTCGGGCTGGCCGAACGTCTCGACGATCTGCGCGCCCGATTGATCGCCGCCGCGCCGGCGCGTTTCCGTCCCCTCGTCGCCAATGCCACGACCGAGAAGGCGATCACCAACTTCACGAACGACATCGTCGCCTTCTATCTGATCAAGGTGCATTGGGACCTGATCGTCAATCACTGGATCAAGGAGCCGGTCAAATACACCAATGCCTGGCTGACGGTGTTCTATTTCGTCTTCCTGCTGGTCCGTTATCGCAAGACATGACTTCGTGAAGCATTACCGCATCGTCCACCGCCTGCCCTGGCGCCTGCGCATCCTTGCGCCATCGCTCGTCAAGGACGAGGAGCGCTGCTACCTGGTCGAGATCCTGCTGAGGAAGCATGCCGCGATCCGCGAGGTGCGCGCGGTGCCGGCGATCGGCTCGGTGACGGTCCAGTACGACGCGGCGCAGCTGCCCGAGGCGCGCCTCGTCGCACTCCTCGACGCGGTGATCGGCAATCTGGTGCAGGCCGGCCGCAAGCGTGCCGTCTCGCCAACGCCGACTTTGACGCTCGATCCGAACCAGCCCGTGCAGGAATGCCTCGCCGCCGTCGAGGGCATGACCTGCGCCTCCTGCGCGGCGCTGATCGAGCTGTCCTTGAAGCGCGATCCGCGCGTCGAATCCGTCGCCGTCAATTACGCCGCCGAGACGGTGACGGTGAAGGGGCGCCTGTCGAAAGACGAACTCTTCGCGGCAGTGAAAAAGCTCGGCTACCAGGCGCGGCCGATGGACACGCTCTCGCAGCGGCGGCTCGTCGTCGAGCGCGAGAAGGCGCGGCTGGCCGAGGCCCGCCAAAAGCTCATCTATGCCGCGCTGGCGACCACGCCGGTGATGATCTCCGGCATGCTGATGCATCGCTCGCTGGCGCTGCGCATGATGGAGCTGGCGGTTTCGACCTATGTGCTCGCCGGCCCGGGCCGGGACATCTTCAAGAAGGCCTGGGCGCTCGCCAAAGCGCGCGAGGCGAACATGGACTCGCTGATCGCGATGGGCGCCGGCGCGGCCTATCTCTACAGCCTGCCCGGCGTCTTCTCGATGCAGCACCACGTCTATTTCGAGTCGGCCGCGGCGATCGTTTCCTTCGTGCTCGGCGGGCGTTACATGGAAGAGCGCGCGAAGGGCAAGGCCTCCGAGGCGATCCGCAAGCTCATCGAGCTGCAGCCCGACACGGCGATCCTTGTGACCGCGGCCGGCGACGAGACGGTCGGCATCGACGAGGTGCGGGTGGGTGACGTGCTGCGCGTGCGCCCCGGCGACAAAGTGCCGACCGATGGCGTGGTCATCGACGGCAGCGGCAGCATCGATGAATCGCTCGTCACCGGCGAGCCCTTGCCGGTCGGCAAAGCCACGGGCGATAAGGTCGTCGGCGGCACGCTCAATCGCAACGGCAGCTTCACGCTGCAGGTCACCGCCATCGGCCCGGACACGGTGCTCGCCGGCATCGTCAAGCTGGTCGATCATGCGCAAGGATCGAAGCTGCCGGTGCAAAAACTCGCCGACCGCATCTCGGCGCGCTTCGTCCCTGCCGTAGGCGCCGTCGCCGCCGCCACGCTCGTTGGCTGGCTCGCGGCCGGCCATCCGCTCTCCCGCGCGCTCTCGCACGCGGTGGCGGTGCTCTTGATCGCCTGCCCCTGCGCGCTGGGGCTGGCCACGCCGACCGCGATCATGGTCGCGATGGGCGAAGCGGCGCGGCGCGGCATCTACATCAGGAACGGCGAGGCGCTGGAGACCGCCGCGACGCTCGACACGCTGGTGTTCGACAAGACCGGCACCATCACCGCGGGCAAGCCCGTCGTCACCGACTTCCTCCCCGCCGAGGGCATCGACGAAGCACGGCTGCTCGCGCGGGTCGCCGGCGTCGAGCAGCATTCGGAGCACTTCCTCGCCCGCGCGATCAATGTCTACTGCCGGGCCCGTGCCGCTCATCTTGCCATCTCCCCAGCGCCGATTTTCGATTTCACGGCGACGCCCGGCCAGGGCGTGCAGGCGCAAAGCGACGGCACGATCATCCGCATCGGCAACGCCGCCTATCTCGAAGCCGCCGGCATCGACTGCCGCGCGCAGGCCGCCCAGGCCGAAGCCTTCGCCCGGCAAGGCAAGACGCCGGTGTTCGTCGCCCTGGACGACGCTTGCGTCGCGCTGTTCGCGATCGCCGACGCGCCGCGTGAAGGCGCGAAGGAAGCCATCGCGCTGCTGCACCGCCTCGGCCTGCGCACGGTGATGTGCACCGGCGATGTCGAGGCCGCCGCGCGCCACGTCGCGCGCGAAGTCGGCATCGAGGAAGTGATCGCGCGCGCCACGCCGGCCGACAAGCTCGCGCTGGTCGAACGCCTGAAAGCGGAAGGCAGGAAAGTCGGCATGAT
Organism: Rhodocyclaceae bacterium; assembly: GCA_013388985.1. GTDB lineage: Bacteria > Pseudomonadota > Gammaproteobacteria > Burkholderiales > Rhodocyclaceae > Sulfuricystis. The sequence goes on along the minus strand of JACAEF010000037.1, from coordinate 39,586 downwards.
CGGCGACGGCATCAACGATGCGCCGGCGCTGGCAGCGGCGGCAGTGGGCTTTGCGATCGGCGGCGGCGCCGACATCGCGGTCGAGGCGGCCGACGTCACGCTGGTCGGCGGCGACATCGCGCGCGTGGCCGCCGGCATCGAGCTCTCGCGTCGCACGATGGCGATCGTGCGCCAGAACCTGTTCTGGGCGCTGGGCTACAACGTCGTCGCCATCCCCGTCGCGGCGGCGGGCCGGCTCAATCCGATGATCGCCGCGGCGGCGATGGCGATGAGCTCGGTCTCGGTCGTCACCAACTCGCTGCGGCTGCAAAGGCGGTGAGCCCCATCGAGTTCTCCTACGGCGCCGCCTTCCTGGTCGGCTTGCTGGGCAGCGGGCACTGCCTCGGCATGTGCGGCGGGCTGGTCTCGGCCTTCTTCATGAAAGTCGGCGCTGGCAGGACGGCACCCTTCCCCGCCATCCTCGCCTATCACGGCGCGCGCATCGCGGTCTATGCGATCGTCGGCCTGCTGGCCGCCCTCTTGGGCGCGGTGCTGGTGTCCACCGGCCGGCTCGGCCTGGCGCAGGGCGTCCTGCAGATCATCGCCGGCGTGCTGGTGATCCTGCTCGGCTTCGATCTGCTCGGTCTCGCGCCGATCCGCAATGCCTGGGGCTTCGCGCCGCTCGCCTGGCTGCGCCGGCAGTTCGTGGGCGCGACGCAGAAGGGGCCGGTCATCGGCTCGCTGATCGGCGGCGCGATCAATGGCCTGATGCCCTGCTCGATGACGATGGCGATGGCGGTCAAAGCCACCACCGCGCCCAGCCCGCCGGAAGGCATGCTGTTGATGCTCGCCTTCGGCGCCGGCACGCTGCCTTCGATGCTCTCGGCGTCCGTGCTGTTCGGCAAGCTCGGGCCCACCTTGCGCGGCGCGCTCCTGAAGGCCGCGGCGCTCACCGTGATCGCGCTGGGCATCTCCACCTTCTGGCAGGGGCTGCGCTACTTCCTGGTGATGTGGTCGCTGGTGGCTTGAAGCCCGGCTTGATCGAAGTCAAGCCGGCGTGCAAAAACCCCACCACCTGCGACGATTTGTCACTTCCCGCCCTCTGACCTAAGCAATAGGCTCGCGTCCTTTCGGAACCATCGCAAAGGGAGGCGAATCCATGTCCAGCAACACGTATCAGGTCCGACCTGACCGCGTGCCCCTCCGCCGTCATCACGGCTTCCTCTTGTTCATCTCGGTCGCAGCCGCGCCGGTCTGGGCGACGGATACGGCACAGAAGCTCGACGAGATTTCGGTGACCGCGACGCGCGAGGCGCGCGCCACCGGCGAGGTGCCCCAGGCGATCAGCGTCGTCGGCAAGGAGACGCTGCAGGAAAAGAAGATGTTCAACATGAAGGAAGCCCTGCAGGAGATGCCCGGCGTCTATGTCGATAGCAAGAACGGCGGTTTCGACGCACGGCTGATCATTCGCGGCGCAGGGTTGAAGGCGCCTTATGGCATCCGCGAGATCGAGGTGCTGCGCGACGGCGTACCGCTTTCCGACCCGGACAGCTTCACCCGCCTCGATTTCGTCGACACCCAGGACATCGAGCGCATCGAAGTCGCCAAAGGCCCGGGCAACCTGTTCGCCGCCGGGGCCGCGGGCGGGGCGATCCAGATCTTCTCGAAATCGGTCTTCGACGAGCGCGCCAACAACCTGAAGATCGGTTACGGCAACGACGATACGCAGAATTACCATCTGCGCTATGGCAAGACCTTCGGCGACCAGGCACTGGCGTTCACCGGCACCTACCGGACGATGGACAACAGCTGGCGCGTCTGGAACCAGTTCGACACCACCCAGCTGTCGCTGAAACACGGCTTGCAGCTCGGCAACGATGCGACCTGGGAAAGCGAGCTCTCCTATGCGGAAGCCAATGCCCAGCTGCCCGGCGCGATGGATGCCGCGCTGTTCCAGCAATTTCTCGCTACCGGCAAACAGACGGACACCTCGGAGCCGTGGAAACACTCCGGCCGCTATTCGAAGGTGTGGTTCTTCAACACCAAGCTTGAAAAGGAAGTCGGCGACTTCACTTTCAAGCCGCGGCTCTACTACAACACCTGGTATCACTACCACCCGGTCACCGGCATCATCAACGAAACCGAACAATGGGTGTGGAACCTGGGCGCCGACCTCGAAGCCCACTGGCGGCATACCGACGGGACCCTGGTCGGCGGCCTCACCGTACGCCAGGAACGCACGCCCGATTCGCGCAAGTATCAATACAGCCGCGTGATCACGACGACGAGCGGTGGCCAGTGCCGCGATTCGGCCACGGCGACCGGTCGCATCCTCGCCACCTGCTCGGACGCGAAAGGCCGCCTGGCGGAAATCGACGACGCGACGAGCCTGCTCACCGGCGTTTATCTGCAGGAATCCTGGCGCCCGGCCGCGCGCTGGATCGTCGATGTGGGCTTTCGCTTTGATAGCATCAAATTCACCGACGACAACCAGCAGTTCTGGAAATACGATTATGCGACCGGCAAATACGTCGCCGGCGCCGGCGTGACGCACACCGAGAAGACCTACAACCTGCCGGCGCCGAAGCTCGCGGTGAGCTACCAGCTCCTCGAAGGCGTGCATCTGTTCGGCATGCTGGCGCAGGCCGGACAGGTGCCCTCGCAAAGCGAGTTTTCGAGCAATCCGGCGCTCGACGCTCCCGTTTCGCGCAACAAGGAGATCGGCCTCAAAGGCCGTGGCCAGGGCTGGCAGTTCGACACCAGCATCTACCTCAACGACGTCGACAAGGAGATCGTCACGATCACCACCGGTGGCGTCAACAGCTATGTCAATGCCGGCAAGACGCGCCGCAAGGGCTTCGAGTTCTCGGGCAGCATGGCGCTGAAGGAAGGTTTCGAGTTCGGCGGCTATCTGTCGCTCACCGACTACACCTATCTGTCGTTCAGCGAGCCGGTGCGCGTCGGCATGACGACCGTCAACATGGACCGCGCCGGCAAGACCGTGCCGTTCATCCCGCACCAGCAATACGGCCTGTTCCTCGGCTGGAAATCGCCCACCGGCTGGAAAGCGCGCCTGTCCTCGAACACCTGGGGCGAATACTGGCTCGACAACGCCAACACCGAGAAATATCAAGGCTGGGAATGGGTGACCAATCTCTCGGTCGGCTATGAGCGGCAAGGCCACAGCCTGACGCTCAACGTCGACAACCTGTTCGACAAGCTCTACGCGATGGAGGTCAAGAAAGACACCACCGGCAAGGTGACCTACATGGCTGCCTCGCCGCGCACCGTGATGCTGACCTATCGCTATGACTTCCGTTGAGGCCACCATGAAGCGCTCCCTCTGCCTGTTGTTGCTGCTGGCCGCGCCGGCGTTCGCTCAGCATGATCACGCGAGCGCGCCGGCGACCGGCACGGAAGCGGCCTTGCCGGCATCGCGTCCGGCTTCACCGCGGTGGACCAGCCAGCCCCTGCTGCTGCCCGCTCGCGGCCCGCGTGGCGAACGGGCGGCAGCCCTGCTGCGGCCCGAAGGCATCGCCGCAACGCACGTCACGGTGTATGCGCCGGAAGGACCGAGTGAACGGCTGAAGGTCGAATACCCCGTCGGCCCGGAAGGCGCCAGGATCGAAGCGGCCGCGCCGAAGATCGGCAACTACCACTGGGTGATCGCCCGCGAGGAAACCCCGGATGCGGTGCGCGTCGCCTCGACCGCCTGGTATTTCAGCAATCCCGGCGATTCGCCGCAGGCGTTGTTGCAGCAGGTCAAGCACGAGCTGGAGATCGTCCCCGAGCCGCTGCCGCGCGAACACGGCAGTTACCGGGAAAGCGAGAAATGGCGCTTCCTGGTGCGCTTCCAGGGCCAGCCGCTGGCGAACCAGCCGGTGATGCTGGAAACGGCCTTTGGCACGCGCAGCACGGTGCTTACCGACGCGGCGGGCTACGCCACCGTGCTGTTTCCGCGCGATTTCAAACCCGCCGCGGACAGGCGTGAGGGTGGAGATCACGGCCCGCGCCGCGTCCCCTTCGTGCTCTCGACCGCGAAAGAGCTCGATGGCCGCCGCTATCTGACCGCATTCAATTCGAGCTACGGCGAGGACGCCGATCGCGACCGCAGCCTCGGCTGGGGTGTCGCCTTCGGCCTCGTCGGCATGCTGGCGGCCACGCCGCTGCTACGACGTCGCAACGACACACACGGAGAGGCGAAAAATGGCTGAAAAGACCGTTCTCACACTGGGCCGCATCCGTTTCGCGGTGCAGCTCGTCATGCTGTTCGTCACCGTCTATGGCAGCGTCATCGTCGGCACCTACATGGCCGACAAGATCTCCAACGCCCTGCCCGCACTCTCCTGCGCCTACGACCAGATGAACGGCGGCTATTGCGTGCTGATTCCCACCCAGCACATCCTCCATCACCGCATCGGCGAGGCGCTGGTGCGTGCCCAGCAGCTCACCTTCGGCATGGTGCTGCCGCTCCTGATGACCTTCCTGACCTTCTTCGCGTTCTTCTTCGTCATCGGCAAGGCCTTCTGCGGCTGGGTCTGCCCCTTGGGCACCTTGCAGGAATGGATCGGCAAACTCGGGCGCCGTTTCGGCATCGGCGTGCGCCGCTTCGTGCCGGGCGACTTGGGCAACGTCAGGCGCGTGCGGCCGCTGAAATGGCTGATCCTGCTCGGTCTGGTCTTCGTGCTGCCGCTCGCCACCGGCCTGGGCGTGACGCCGCACAGTCTCGGCAACCCGTATTGCGACATCTGCCCTTCGCGCGTCGCGACGACCCTGCTCACCGGCAACACCGAGCAGCTCGCGCTGCGTCTCGGCGATGGCGTGAGCTTCACCCTCGGCGCGATCGCCAACCTGCTGGTCGGCTTCACGCTCGTCGGCGCATTGGCGCTGCGTCAGCCGTTTTGCCGCATCTGTCCGCTCCTGGCTTTCAACGCGGTGTTCCAGCGCCTGTCGCCGATGCGGCTCGCCAAGCCCTCGCGTGAAAAATGCGGAAGCTGCCACATCTGCACCGAAGCCTGCCCGATGGACATTCCGGAGATCAGCCAGCAGGAAGGCCGCAAGGCCTACCACGAAGAGTGCACCCTGTGCGGCCGCTGCGCCGAATACTGTCCGCAGGATGGCGTGATCCGGCTCAAATGGGGGCCGTGGTCGCTGTTCTCGTCGAGCCGGGATTACTACAAGGGAAGGGTGCAGCGCGAGCTGCCCGACGGTACGGTGAAACCGCTCAAGTTCGTGAAGAGCGCGGCCAGGACCACGCACGGGGCCGCCGATGCTTGAGGAACTCGCCGCCGGCCGGGTGACGCTGGCCACGGTCTGGCTGCTCGGCGTGTCGATGGGGCTGACCGCCTGCACCGTGACCTGCCTGCCCTTCATGGGCACCTGGGCGCTCGGACGCGCCAGCGGCCAGCGCGAAGCCCTGCTGCACACCGGCGTGTTCCTCGCCGGCCGCATCGTCACCTACACCCTGCTCGCTGCGCTCGCCGGTGCGGCGGGCCTGGGGCTCGCCCGGGCGCTCGGCGGTTCGCTGGGCAATGCCCTGATCGGCGCGGCGAGCCTGTTCGCCGGGCTGTGGCTGCTGGCGAAGCCCACAGCGAAACGCTGTGGTGCCGTGTCACCAGCGCCGACTTTCGCGCCCGTCAGGATTCATCGCCACCAGACCGACAGCCTGCCGCCGCTGTTTCTCGGCGCCGCGCTCTCGCTCACCCCCTGCACGCCGCTCGCCTCCCTGCTGGCGCTCGCCGCGCAGGCGGGCAGCCCGGTGCAGGGCGCGGCTTATGGCCTGTCTTTCGGGCTGGGTGCGGCGATGACGCCGATCCTCGTGCTCGTGCCCCTGGCCGGCAGGCTGGGACGCGAATTGCGCGCCGGACGCACATGGATGTCCCGCTGGCTCGTCGGGTGCGCGGCGGCCGTGCTGATCCTGCTCGGAATCCGTCGCATCCTTTTGTCATTCTGATGCGGCCGCCGCACCGTGGCTCAGAGCTTGTGAAAAATTTCGTCGCGAGCGGGCCGAGGGCAAGGCGCACGGAGCGCAGCGACCAAGACATAACTATCAGTTAGGCGCGGGAGCGAGCTCCGGGCAACACAGCCATCGGGATGCGCAGCAGAAATTTTCACAAGCTCTCAGTCGCCGCGCAGCGCCGCCAGACGTGTATCGTCCCGCGCAGGTTGTGCCGATGCCGCGATGCCGGCCCGCCGCTGGAGCTCGGCCAGGATGCGCGCGTCGTTCTGGCGCGAGGCGGCGAGCGCTTCGCGCCGGTCGCGTTCCTCGATCAGCTCGCGCGCCTGTTTCTGCCACTGCAGGAATCGCGCATCGTGCTGATGGTGCAGATGTTCCTTCCGGTTGCGGGTGAACCATTCATGCGCCTTGGCCTCGTCGGCAGGCACGCCTTCGCCCTTCAGATACATCAGGCCAAGCGCGTATTGCGCCGCCTTGTCGCCGCGTTCCGCGGCGAAGCGATACCAGGCGAGCGCCTGCGCGGCATCGTAAGCCACGCCATCGGCATACTGATGGATCACCGCGAGGTTGTAGGCGGCATCGACGTCGCCCTGCTGCGCCCATTTCTTCCAGATCTGCACCGCCGCGGCCGTCTCGCCGCCCAGGTGCAGTCTGGCTGCCTTGCGCAGATCGGCATCGGCCGTCGGCTCGGCAGCAAAAGAACCCATGACCTGCAGCAGCAGGCCGGCAGACAACAGCAACTTCAGTTTGGACATCGCAGCACTCCGGCAACAGTGGAAACTCAATGCTAGGAAAGCCGGCGTGGCTTGGGAATCAGGCAAATTGTCGCGCGTCAGTCTGCCGCACCCCGGGACGATTTTCCTGCGCTGGCGAGGCGGCACGGCGTTCCTGCTTGATCCATGTCAAGCAAGGCTGCAGAAAAGCGCCACACTGCGACGATATGTCGCAGGAGACATCGCGAGCGGCTTCCTAGAATTTCACGCAATCTTTTCCGCACCCTTCCTGGAGATCACGATGTCATTGAAGCGCATCACCCTTGCCGCCGCGATCGCGGCTTTGCCTTTCACCGCGCGAGCGGCCGACACGACCCTGTCGACCGTCGTCGTCACCGGCGCCAAGGAAGAAACCGCCGCCGCCAAGGTCGAAAGCGAAACCTTGCAAGTCCTGCGTCCGGCCACCAGCGACACCGCCACCCTGCTACGCGACGTGCCGGGGGTGAGTTTCTACGGCGCGGGCGGCGTATCGAGCCTGCCGGTCATTCACGGCCTGGCCGACGAGCGCATCCGCCTCACCGTCGATGGCATGGACCTCTATGCCGCCTGCCCGAACCACATGAACACACCGCTGTCCTACATCGATCCCGTGCAAGTCGGCGCCATCAAGGTCTGGGCCGGCATCGCACCGGTTTCCGCCGGGGGCGATGCAATCGCCGGCACGATCGCCGTCGAAAGCGTACCGCCTGTCTTTGCCGCAGCGGGTCAAGGCAGCCTACTCAAGGGAGAAGTCGGCGCCTTCTATCGCAGCAATGGCGGCGCCTATGGCGGCAATCTCGCCGCGACCTATGCCACCGAATCCTTCAATGTCAGCTATACCGGCGCAACCGCCAAGTCCGACAACTACAAGGCCGGTGGAGACTTCAAGAATTACGATTTCACCGGCCGCCTCGGCCACACGCTGCCGCGTGACGAGGTAGGCTCCACTGCCTATGAAACGCGCAACCATACGTTGGGATTGGCTTTCAAAGGCGGCAATCACCTCGTCGAGGCCAAGCTGGCGTATCAGGACATGCCTTACCAGCTCTATCCGAACCAGCGCATGGACATGCTCGACAACGAGAGCCTCAAGCTCAATCTGCGCTACCTCGGCCAATTCGACTGGGGCAAGCTCGATGCGCGCGTCTGGCACGAGCACGTCGATCATTTCATGGATTTCGGCGCCGACAAGCGCTATTGGTATGGCTCGGCTTCGGGGGGCGGTAGTGCGCTGAATGGCACTCCCTGTTCGCCGATCAGCACGACTTGCGCGGCCGGCATGCCGATGTACACCGAAAGCTCGACCAATGGGGCGGCGCTCAAGGCCGAAATCGCCCTCTCGCAAAAGGATCTGCTGCGTGTCGGAGCGGAACTGCACCGTTATGAGCTCGACGACTGGTGGCCGCCCTCCGGCAGCGGCATGTGGCCCGGCACGTTCTGGAACATCCGCAACGGCGAGCGCAATCGCGATGCGCTCTTCGGCGAATGGGAAGCCAAACTCAACGCGCAATGGCTGACGCTGGCCGGCCTGCGCTATGAGCACGTGAAGACGGATGCAGGTGCAGCCGTCGGCTACAACCCCGCCGGCGGCGGAAACCAAGGACTGGATGCGAATCTCTTCAATGCCCGCAATCATGCGCGCAGCTTCGACAACTGGGACATGACGCTACTCGCCAAATACACGGCGAGCGCCAATTACGAGATCGAGTTCGGATTCGCTCATAAAGAACGCGCGCCGAGCCTTTACGAACTTTATCCGTGGTCGACCTGGCAGATGGCAGCGCTGATGAACAACTTCGTCGGCGACGGCAACGGCTATGTCGGCAATCTCGATCTGAAGAAGGAAAAGGCCAACACTCTGTCGGCCACCTTCGACTGGCACGCGCAGGATCGCGTCTGGGAACTCAAGGCCACGCCCTATTACACCCGCGTCAATGACTACATCGACGCAGTGCAGTGGAACGCCTCGGCCAATGCGCCGGCCACGACACAGGTCAGCAACGCTTTCAGCGTCCTCAAATACATGAACCAGGATGCCCGGCTTTACGGCCTCGATTTGTCAGGCAAGATGCCGCTTTCCAAGACCGGCCTCGGCGAGTTCGGGCTCAAGGGCTTGCTCAATTACACCAACGGCAAGAACCGCGACACGGGCGACGAGCTCTACAACATCATGCCGCTCAATGCCAAACTGACGCTCACGCACAAGACGGGCGGCTGGGACAATGCGGTGGAGCTCGTAATGGTCAAGGGCAAGGACAAGGTTTCCGACGTGCGCAACGAGATCAAGACGCCGGGTTACAGCCTGGTCAATCTGCGCGCGAGTTATTCATGGCAGCAGACGCGCGTCGATTTCGGCATCGAAAACCTGTTCGATCGGCTCTATTACCTGCCGCTTGGCGGCGCCTACACCGGACAGGGCACGACGATGACCAATCCGGCGCTGCCCAACTATCCGCAATGGGGCACACCCGTCCCCGGTCCGGGCCGCTCGATTTACGCCGGTTTCAATTACAAGTTCTGAGCCACGTAGAATCTCGATGTCCCAGCCTTGCGACGCCGGCCTCGCGCCGGCGTTTTCCTTCCCCGCCCCGCGCGCTTCGATGCAACGACTGATCAGCCTGTCCCTCGTGTTATTGCTGCATGGCGCGATCCTCTGGGCGCTCTGGCAGCACCGGCTGATCCCCGGCCCGCAGGAGGCGATGACGCTGTTCGTCGATTTCATCGCCCCGCCCGCGCCGGAGAAGAAACCGGAACCACCGCCGAAGGCTGTCAAGCCCAGGCCGGTGACGCCGCCCGCGCCACGTCTCGTCGCGCACACCCCCGTGGTCGCGCCGGCCGATTACGTCGCCCCGCCTCCCCCGCCCGAGCCGCCCCGCATCGAGGCGCCCGCCGCGCCCCCAGCCCCACCGGCGCCGCCCACGCCTTTGCCGGCCGGTCCCATCAGTCTGGGCAGCGAGCTTTCCGTCGCCTGTCCGGAGCGCACGGCGCCCGTCTATCCGGCTCTCTCGCGCCGTCTCGGCGAGGAGGGCACGGTGGTGTTGCGCGTCGAGCTCGACGAAACCGGTGCCGTGGCCCAAGCGCGGATCCAGACCAGCAGCGGCTTTCGTCGCCTCGACGAGGCGGCGCTCGCGGCGGTGAAGACCTGGCGCTGCCAGCCGGCGCAGCGCAACGGCCAGCCGGTGCGGGCCACCGCGCTGCAACCCTTCAAATTCGTTCTGCAAGGAAACTGAGCCAATGGAACACAACCATTTCGATGGCTTCGGCTTCGCCCACTTCCTCGCCCAGTGCGATGGCGTCGGCAAGGCCGTGCTCATTCTTCTGTTGCTGCTCTCGGTCGCCAGCTGGTATCTGATCATTACGCGCACGCTCGAGAACTGGCGTGCCTCGCGGCGCGCCGCGGCTTTCGAGGCGCGTTTTCGCGCGGCGCCGGCGCTCGACGCGCTGACGCCCGAGGCCGGCAATGCGCTGTCCACGCTGGTGGGCGAAGCGCTCGACGTCCAGCGCGCGGCCAGCGGCCATGCCGATTTCGGCGAGGTGCTGACCCGCAGCCTCAACAATGTCATCGACCAGGAGATGATGCGTGCCGAGCATGGCCTGACGATCCTCGCCACCGCCGGTTCGGCCGCGCCTTACATCGGCCTCTTCGGCACGGTGTGGGGCATCTACCATGCGCTGGTGCAGATCGGCATGTCGGGCCAGGGCACGCTCGACAAGGTGGCCGGCCCGGTCGGCGAGGCGCTGATCATGACGGCGCTGGGGCTAGCGGTGGCAATCCCGGCAGTGCTGGCCTACAACGCCTTCCAGCGCCGCAACCGCATGTGGCTCAACCGTCTCGAATCCTTCGCTCACGAACTTTATGTCTTGCTGACGGTGAAACATGGCCAAGGCTGACATTTCCCGCCGCCATCACGACGAGCCGATGGCGGCGATGAACGTCGTGCCGCTCGTCGATGTGATGCTGGTGCTCTTGGTGATCTTCATCGTCACCGCGCCGATCCTTACCCATGCGGTGAAGATCGATCTACCCAAGGCCTCCTCCGCCGTGAATATCACCAAGCCCGAGCACATCGAGTTCGGCATCCGCGAGGATGGCAGCCTGTTCTGGAACGGCGAGGCGGTGACGTTCGACCAGCTGCCGCAGCGCTTCGCCGCCGTCGCGACTCAGCAGCCGCAGCCCGAGCTGCACATCCGCGCCGACCGGCTCGTGCCCTACGAGCAGGTCGCCAAGGTGATGGCCACGGCGGCGAAGGCCGGGATGGTGAGGATCGGCTTCATCAGCGAGCCGGAAGGGCAGTGATCTGGCCCCTTACTGCGCCCCGCTCAGGCCCTGCAGACAGCCGGCATCGAGCACCCGCACATGGTCGACGCCGACGGCGATCGCCCCGCTGTCCGACAGTTCGCGCAGACAGCGTGACAATGCCTCGGGCGTCATGCCCAGACGCGAGGCGATGACGTGCTTGGGCGCGCAGAAGCTGATCACCGCCTCGCCGCGCGAGGATGCGGCACCTTGCCCGACCAGATAATTGGCCAGGCGCCTGACCGGCGGATGCAGGCGGAAATCCTCGAGGTCGCGCATGTGCGCGTAAAGGCGCGTGGAGAGCTTGATCATCAGGCGCTTGGCGAACTGCGCCGAGCGGCCGGAGAGGGCGAGCACGGTCTCGGCATCGATGTGCAGCAGTCGCGCCGGCGAAATTGCCGCTGCGAGGTAGGGAAAGGGATTGCCGAGCAACACGGCCGACTCGCCAAAGACCTCGCCGCAGCCCACCAGGTCGATGACCCGCTCTTCGCCGGCCGGTGACTGACAGGCCAGCTTGACCACGCCGGAAAGCACCGCATACAAGGCGGTCGGCCGATCGCCCTTGAGGACGATCAGCTCCTCCTTTTCGTAATGCCTTTCCCGCGCGGCGGCCACCAGTTCGTTGAGCAAGGCCGGCGGCAACTCCGCAAAGAAAGGGACACTCCGCAATTCCTGGCAAGACATGGCAAGGACATGGCCGGGCAGACGCGATGTGTCCCATGCTAACAAGCCGGAAATGTCTTGCCGATTGGTCGTAGTCCGATTTTCTTGCCGGAAAATTCCTATCCCGTCCGCGCAAAGGTGACCGTCACGCACAGCCCTGCGCCGTCGAATCCTTCGCCGAGCGAGAGCCGGGCATGATGCAGCTCGACGATGCGCGCGACGATGGAGAGCCCCAGTCCACAGCCTTCGGTTTCCTGCCCGGCCAGACGATGCAGGCGGCGCAGCGCATCGCTACGCTTTTCGGGCGGAATCCCGGGCCCGTCGTCGCAGACGGCCAGCCGCACTTCGCCAGAATGTGCCGTCACGCCAACGCCGACTTTGCCGCCGGCCGGCGTGTAACGCACGGCGTTATCGATCAGGTTGCGCAAGAGGATGCGCAGCATCGCTTCGTTTCCCTGCACTGCGACAGGCTGCGGAGCGTCCAGCTCGAGCGAGATGCCTTTTTCCAGCGCCACCGCCGCATGGTCGGCGCATGCTTCGGCAGCAAGCCGATCGAGCCGCACGGGGTTCATCACCGGCGCGCTGGCCGGATCGAGCCGGGCCAGCGTCAAGAGCTGCTCGACCAGATGGCTCGCACGGCGCGCGCTGGCGGAGAGCTGCTCCAGCGCATGATCACGTTCGGCCGCATCGCGCGCACGGGTCGCCACCTGCGCCTGCGCGCTGATCGCCGCCAGCGGCGTGCGCAATTCGTGCGCGGCGTCGGCGGTAAAGGCGCGCTCGTTCTGCATCGCCTGGTCGACGCGCGCGAACAGCGCATTGAGCGCTTCGAGCAAGGGCTGCACCTCGCGCGGCGCGGCGGCCGGCAGCACCGGGTCGAGCCGCTCCGGGGCGCGTCTCCTCAACTCTTCGGCAACCTCGTCGAGCGGCCTCAGGCCCCGCCAGGTGGCAAACCAGATCCACCCGCCCAAGAGCGGCAGACCGAACAGCAACGAGACCAGCATGGTCTTGAGCAGATGATCGGTCAGCTCCTGGTGGATGCGTCTTTCGATTTTCTCCGCCTTGTGGATGCGCTTTGCGACATTCTCCGGCTCCTCGCGCCAGGCGCGTTTCTCGAACACTTCCAGCATCTCGTGGCGCGTTTCGACATAGGCAAAGCCGACGGCGCCGAGCCAGCCGGCGGTCATCCCCGTCAGCAGCCAGAACAGCAGGCGGCGGCGCAGCGAGAACCAGCGTGTTGCCATCATCATGATTTCGGCATCATGTAACCGACGCCGCGCAAGGTCCTGATGCGTTCGGCGCCGAGCTTCTTGCGCAGATGGTGGATATGCACTTCGAGCGCGTTGCTGTCGGGCTCGTCACGCCAGCCGTAGAGCGAAGCCTCGAGCTGCGCGCGCGTCAGCACGCGCCCGCAGTTTTCCATCAGCATCGACAGCAGCGAATATTCGCGCTGCGACAGCTCGATGGGCGCACCGCGAAGCGTTACTTCGCGCGTCGCCGGATCGAGCACCAGCTCACCTACTTGCACCACCGGCTGCGCCCGCCCCGCGACGCGGCGCGACAGCGCCCGCACACGCGCGGCGAGCTCGTCGAGATCGACCGGCTTGACGACGTAATCGTCGGCGCCGGCATCGAGCCCCAGCACCTTGTCGCCCGTGGCGTCGCGCGCGGTGAGGATCAAGACCGGCAGCGTCTGGCCGCGCGCGCGCAGGCGGGCGAGCACTTCCATGCCGGTCAGCCTGGGCAGGCCGAGATCGAGCACGAGCAGGTCGAAGGGCTCGCTTTTGAGCGCCAGGTCGGCGGCCATCCCGTCCTTCACCCAATCGACGGCATAGCCATCCTGGCGCAGGCCGACCGTGAGGCCGTCGCCCAGATGAGGATCGTCTTCGGCGAGCAGGATACGCATGGAACCAGTTTAGCGTGTCAGCAACCAGGCCGCTGCCGCAGCGGAAACGAGCAGGAGCGGAATCGCCCACGGCCGCGCGCTGGCGATCGCCTCCTCCGGGCGACCCGACTTGAAGCCGGTGAGCATCGCGCGGACGAGGTTCTCGCGGTGCGCGAGGCTGCTCGCGACGACGCCGGCGACATGCAGCGCGGCGACCGCGAGCAGACCGTTGGCAAGCAGCTCGTGCGCTTCTTCGAGCCACTCCCCGCCCATGTCCTGATAGACGAGCCAGCCGCTGGCGCCGGTCATGAGACCCAACGCCAGCAGCGCGAGGATCGCCCAGCCGCCGGCCGCGTTGTGGCCGGCATACTGCGATGCCTCGCCGCGCAGCAGGCCGCGGACATACGCGAAGGCCGCCTGAGGCCCGCGCACGAAGCTCGCGAAACGCGCATGGCGCGTGCCGACGAAGCCCCACAGCAGGCGAAACAGGATCACGCCGATCATCACCCCGCCAGCGACGGCATGCATAAGCCGCCATTCCTCGCTTTCGCTCGTCGCCCAGGCCAGCGCAAAGGCGCCGACCAGGAGCCAGTGGCCGACGCGCACCGGCGCATCCCAGATCAGTACTTTGGCCATTTCAATCTTCCCAACGGCGGCCATCGGGCATCACGATCTCGCGTTCGCGATAGCTGCCTTCCGCCGCTTTCGTATGGCAGGCGGCGCAGTTGGCCGGCGTCTTCACTTTCGCATGCCGCCAGTCGGCGGAGCTGACTTCGCGGTGCTTGCGCTGGAACCATGCCGTCTGGGTAAGCCGCGGTGCCGTCCCCATGTTGGTCAATGAGGCGCCGACTTTCGCTGCCTTGCCGGCATGGCGGACGAGAAAGTCTTCGAGCGCCTGGCGCGTCTTCTCGTCGAGGCCGGCGTTGTCGCCATAGTGCTTATCGAGCGTGCGCATCACCTGACGCCAGTCATCCGCCGCCAGCAATTGCGGCGGGAAGGCGATGTGGCAACTGCCGCATTCGGCCTGGAAGGCCGGCGGAGCATCGCGCAACGGACGCAGATCATCGGCAAATGCGCCCAGCGGCAGGCAGGCCAGGAACAGCAAGAGTTTTTTCATCTCAACGCCCTCCCGTCACAAAAGCGATGAAGTCGGCCTTCTCGGCCGCCGTGCATTCGCGGCCGACGACCTCGCTGCAGTTGCGCTTGAACCATTTCTCGACCTTGGCCGGATCGCTGAAGCGCTCGGGGTTGGCGGCCGGAGCGAGCGGTTTGATCGCTTTGTCGGTGACGACATGGCGGCCGGGCTGGGAGGGACTGTCGGTATGACAGCTCGCACACGACGGCATCTTGGCCGAGACGCCGAAGGCTTTGGCGTAGAACGCGGCGCCGCGCGCGGCGTCGGCCTTGAAGCCGGCGCCGGCGGCAGCCGCATAGCCGCCCAGAAGCTCGGCGGGCATGGCGGCCTGGGCGCTCATGGCGAGCGACCCGGCCAACAGGAAGATCACGGATTTCATCTCTGAGGCTCCTGCGGTGAATGAACACGCGCGCAGTGTGTGCCCCAAGACTTAAGCGAGGCTTAGCGCGGGCTTAAGCCTCCCTTATCTGCTTCAGCTGCCGCGCCATCGAGCTCGAATTCCCACAGCTCGTGCGCGTCGAGCAGCAGCCGGTAGCGCGCCTCGTTGGCTTCGAGCAGGGCCTGGGTCGCAGCGAGCCGCGCTTCGATGGCCTGGCGGCGCGCGGCCTGCAGGTCGGCATACTGGCCTTCGCCGAGCCGCCAGGCCTTGTCGACGAGACGGGCGTTTTCCTCCATCTGGCGGGCGACGTCCTCGAAGCGGCGCCATTGCGCATAGGCCTCCACCGCAGCGGCGATGGCCTGTCGCGCTTCGGCTTCGACGCGCGCCAGGACGAGGCTTTCGCGCGCCGCCGCGGCATCGGCTTCGGCGCTCGCGGCACGCGCGCTCGCCGCGCGCGCCTCGCCCGGCAGCGGCAGGGAGAGATGCAGGCCGATCAGGCGTTCCTGACCGTCGCGCTCGCTGCCGAGCGTCAGGCCCACGGTCGGATCGGGCCGGCGCTCGGCCTCGGCGCGCGCGGCGGCAAGCCGGCTGCGGCGCGCTCCACTGCGCGCGACGGCGAGTTCGTGGTTTTCGGCGAGGATGCGCTCGCGCCAGCGCGCCAGGGCTTCCGGCATGGCCTCGATCGGCTGCGGCGCAGCGAGCTGCGGCGCATCCGGCAGCGTGATGCCCGGGAAATGCTGGCGCCATTCGCGCGCCGCGCGTTCGCGCCGCATCCGCGCCTGAGCGAGCTGGGCTTCGGCCTGTTTGAGCTGGGCGTTGATGAGCATCGCTTCGAGGCGTGCCGTCTCGCCAGCGCCGACTTTCTTGCGCACCGCGGCGTCGAGATCAGTGAGCAGGGCCACCTGCGCCTGCCAGTCGGCGACGGCGGCCGCTTCGCGCTGCCAGGCGAACCAGCGCGTGAGCAGCTCGCGGCTTACGGCATGCAGCGCCTCGCCGAGCGCATGCTGGGCGACTTCGAGGCCGGCTGCGCCGAGCTCGGCATCGAGCAGCGCCTTGCCCGGCAGGCGCAGGCTGCGCTCGATGCCGAATTCGTGCTCGCGGTAACGCTGATCGAGGCTGCGATCCCGGCGGCTTTGCGCCATGGCGCGCAGCGAAAATTCGTGCGGCCCGGCGGCAAGACCATCGCGTTGCGCCTCGGCGGCGCGCACGCCGGCCAGCGCCGCTTGCACCTCTGGATGCGCGCGCACGGCGGAGAGCACCTGCTCCCGGGGAGGCAGATCGGTCGCCTCGGCGCCATGCGCGAGGCAGGAAAACACCAGCAATGCAGCAGCGAGCAGTTTTCTCATGCGAGGCTCCCCGCGCGCAGGATCGGCGTTAGCCACCAGACGCTCTCCTCGCTCGCCAGCCCGGCGCGCAGTGCGGCCAGCAACGCATCGACATGAGTCGCATCCATCAGGATTTCGATGCGCACGCGCTCGGCGCGGCCGCGCACCTTTTCGACCGGGCTTTCGATGCGGTCGGGATCGCCATGCCCCTCGACGCGATGCGTGGTGAAGGGACCGACCCATTCCGGATGCTTGAGCAGCTCGTCGAGCACCTTGTCTTTCAGGGCATTGGGCAGGATCAGGTTCAGGCAGACGTCGAACGGCTTGCTCATGAGGCTTTCCCCCAGCGTTGATAGAAGATCGGCAGCACGACGAGGGTGAGCAGCGTCGAGGTGACGAGACCGCCGATGACGACGATGGCCAGCGGCCGCTGGATCTCGGAGCCCGGACCGCTGGCGAAGAGCAGCGGCACGAGGCCGAAGGCGGCGATCGAGGCGGTCATCAGCACCGGACGCAAGCGGCGCCGGGCGCCTTCGACGACGACCCGTTCGAGCGGCATCCCCTGGGCGCTGAGCTGATTGAAGTGGGTGATCAAGACGAGGCCGTTGAGCACCGCGATGCCGAGCAGCGCGATGAAGCCGACCGACGCCGGGACGGAAAGATATTCGCCGGAGATGAGCAGGGCGAACACCCCGCCGATCAGAGCGAAGGGGATGTTGACGAACACCATCGCCGCCTGCCGCACCGAGCCGAAGGTGGTAAACAGGATGTGGAAGATCAAGGCGAGTGCCACCGGCACCACCAGCATGAGCCGCTTGGCGGCGCGCTGCTGGTTCTCGAACTGGCCGCCCCAGGCAAGCCGATAGCCCGGCGGCAGCGGCACTTCGGCGGCGACCTTCGTTTTCGCCGCGTCGACGAAGCCGACCAGATCGCGGCCCGCAACGCTGGCCTGCACGACGGCGAGCCGCGCGGCATTTTCGTGATCGACCTTGACCGGCCCGGCAACGCGTTTGAGCCGCGCCAGTTGCGCGAGCGCCACGCTCTCGCCGCTGGGCAGCGCGATCTGCAGGCCGGCAAACAGCGCCGGCGACAGGCGCACGTCCTCGGCGCCGCGCAAGAGAAGCGGCGTGCGCCGCCCATTCTCGAGCACGAGGCCGAGCGGCTGGCCTTCGAGCTGGGCGCGCAAGGCGCTGGCGACGTCCTCGACGGTGAGGCCGAAACGGCCGGCCATCAGGCGGTCGACCTCGACCGTGTAATACTGCACGCCCTCGTTCTTCACCGTGAGCACATCCTGCGCGCCGGGAATCGTTTTCAGCACGCTGGCGATTCTCTCGGCGAGATCGTTGAGGGTGGCGAGATCGTTGCCGAAGATCTTGATCGCCAGATCGCCGCGCGTGCCAGTGAGCATCTCGGAAACGCGCATCTCGATCGGCTGGGTGAACGCGATGTCCATGCCGGCGAATTCGGCCATCACCTTGCGAATCTCGTCGGTGAGCCATTCCTTGTCCGGCTGGCGCCATTTCTCGCGCGGGGCGAGCACCAGGAAGCTATCGGTTTCATTGAGCCCCATCGGATCGAGGCCCAGCTCGTCGGAGCCGGTGCGGGCGACGATGTCCTGGATTTCCGGCACGCGCTCGAGCAGCGCCTTTTGCACCGCGAGATCGGTGTCGCGGCTCTGCTCCAGCCCGATCGAAGGCAGCTTGGCGAGCTGCAGCAGGATGTCGCCCTCGTCCATCGTCGGCATGAAGGTCTTGCCGAGCTGGAAGAAGGCAAGGATCGCGGCGATGAGCAGGATCACCGCGCCGGTGATGACTTTCTTCGCGTTGGCGAGACTCCAGGCGAGGATCGGCGTGTAGACCCGCAGCGCCTGCCGCGGCAGCCAGGGTTCATGGTGAGCGGCGGTCGGCTTGAGCAGGAAGGAGGCGAGCACCGGGATCACCGTCAAGGAAAGCAGCAAAGACCCCGACAGGGCGAAGACGATCGTCAATGCCACCGGAATGAACAGCTTGCCCTCCAGGCCCTGCAAGGTGAGCAACGGCAAAAAGACGATGACGATGATCAGGATGCCCGAGACCACCGGCACGGTCACCTCGCGCACGGCGCGGTAGAGGCGATGCAGGAAAGGCAGCCGCGCGTCTGAGGCATTGGCGAGCCGCGCCTCGATGTTCTCGACCACCACCACGGCCGCATCGACGAGCATGCCGATGGCGATCGCCAGACCCCCGAGGCTCATCAGGTTCGCCGACATGCCGAAAGCATGCATGAGGATGAAGGTGATCAAGGCCGCGAGCGGCAGCACACAGGCCACCGCCACCGCCGCGCGCAGATTGCCGAGGAAGGCGAGGAGCAATACCAGCACCAGCACGATCGCCTCGGTGAGCGCCTTCGAGACCGTGCCGATGGCGCGGTCGACGAGCGCGCCGCGGTCGTAGAAGATCTTGGTCGTCACCCCGGGCGGCAGCATCGGCTGGATCTCGGCGAGCTTCGCCCGCACGCTTTCCACCACGACGCGCGCATTCGCTCCGCGCAAGCCCAGCACTAGCCCTTCGACGGCCTCTTCCTTGCCGCCATGGGTGACGAAGCCATAGCGCGTCAGGCTGCCGATGCGCACCTCGGCGACGTCGCCGACGCGCGTGATGTGCGGCGCATGGTTGCCATGCGCATCCGGCACGATGATCGCGCGCAGATCGTCGAGCGTCTTGACGCTGCCTTCGACGCGCACGAGCCAAGACTCCTCCCCTTCGCTGAGCCGGCCGGCGCCATCGTTGCGGTTGTTCGCTTCCAGCGCACGGCGCAGGTCGGCGAGCGTCAGCCCGCGCGCTTTGAGCGCGAGCAGGTTGGGCACCACCTCGAAAGTGCGCACATAGCCGCCCAGCGCATTGACATCCGCCACGCCCGGAAGCGTGCGCAGTTGCGGCCGGATCACCCAGTCAAGCAGCGCGCGCTTCTCGGCAAGCGGCAGATCGCCCTCGATGGTGAACATCAGCATCTCGCCCAAAGGCGTGGTGATCGGCGCCAGCCCCCCGGAGACCTCGGCGGGAAAATCCTTCATGACACCGGCAAGCCGCTCGGAGACTTGCTGTCGTGC
Organism: Rhodocyclaceae bacterium; assembly: GCA_013388985.1. Lineage (GTDB taxonomy): Bacteria > Pseudomonadota > Gammaproteobacteria > Burkholderiales > Rhodocyclaceae > Sulfuricystis. Next base: position 20,130 of record JACAEF010000037.1, on the reverse strand, counting down.
CCAGTAGATGTCGGTGCCATCGACGAAGTCGAGCGTGATGTCGGCGATCGCGTATTTCGCCACGGCGCGCATCGCGCGCTGGTTCGGGATGCCGAGCAGCTCGAGCTCGATCGGCATGACGATGCGCGCCTCGACTTCCTCGGGCGTCATGCCCGGCGCCTTGACGATGATCTTGACCTGGGTGCTCGAGACATCGGGGAAGGCGTCGATCGGCAGCGTGCGAAAGGCATAGACGCCCGCGCCGATCAACAGTAGCGCGCCGATGATCACCAACAGGCGCTGGGTCAGCGCGAACTCGACCAGCTTCTGGAACATGGCAGCTTATTCCCCGCTGGCGCCCAGGCCCAGCCAGGCGGCCTTGATCGCCGCCACGCCCTTCACCGCGATACGGGCATTCGCGGGCAGCTCGGCCTTGATTCTGACCGAGCCGGGCGATTCGTCCTCCACCTCGACCGGCAGCGGCCGGAAGCCGCCCTCGACGGCGAGAAAGATCCAGCTCTTGCCCTGATGACGCACCAAGGCCGCCGTCGGCACCATCGTCCCCCCCGCCAGATGGCGCTTCGCCACCTCGGCCTGGACGAACTGGAAGGGCTTGACGCAGCCGCCCGGCTTATCCATCTCCGCGCGGATCAGCACCGATTGGCTGGCCATCTGCACCTGCGAGGCGACGAGCGTCACCCGCGCCGGCTGGGCGCAGCCGGGCAGCGAGACGGCATCGCCGAGGGAAAGATGCGCCGCTTGTTCGGCGCTGGCCTGCATCTCCAGCCACAACGGCGCCAGCCGGCCCAGTTTGACGAGCGAGGTCTGTGCATCGACGCGCTGGCCCGGCTGGACCATGGCCTCGAGTACCACGCCGTCGAACGGCGCGCGCAGCAGCATGGCGTCATGGATCGCGCCGGGCTCGTCGCTTTCGGCAAGGCCGGCCAGGCGCAGTGCCTGACGTTTTTCCGCCAGACGTGCGGCGGCCTCGCGCTCGTTGGCGCGGCTTGCCGACAGGCGCGCCTGGCTGATGATGCCGTCGGCGAACAGCGCCTCGTCGCGCTGGCGGTTTTCCGCCGCCAGTGCCGCCTGCGCGCGCGCCTCCTGATAGGCGCGCTGCGCTTCCAGAAAGGCGGCGCCCTGCAGGCGCGCCAGCGGCTGGCCTTTGCGCACCGTCTCGCCATAGGCGACCAGCACCTTGGTCACCAGCGCCGGCAGGGGTGCAGTCACCACCTCGATCTGGGCCGGTGGCACCATCACTTGCGCCGGCAGGCGCAGGCGGCCTTCCATCGTTGTCGCGCCGACCGTCTGGAGGACGACGCCCATGCGGGCGGCTTGTTCTTCCGTCATGCGCACGAGCGCCTCCTCGGCGGCCTGCGCAAACCAGGACAGCCCCAGAGCCACACCCATCAACCATAGACGCATCGCTGCTTACTCCATCTTCGTGAAACGGCAGGCATTGACGTCGAGCCGCACCCGGTCGCCCACCTGAAGCTCGATCCCGGGCGGAACCGGAAACGCGCGCCAGCGCAGATGGTCGTTGCCCGTATAGCGGATCAGCGCATAGGTGGCTTTCCCATCCGGCGGCGGGCAGGTATCGGCAAGCCGTTCGATGATCGCGGGATCGCTGCCGATCTGCGTGACGGTGCCCGGACGTTCGCCATCGCGATGGACATAGGAAGGGGACAGCGCGCTGCAGCCGGCGAGCCAGATGGCAAGGAACGAGGCCAAACCGGGCACGACGCACGGACGCCGCCCACTGGTTTGCCGTGAATGTTGGCTCACCCAGGGATCGGGTGCGGTCTGTAATGTCTTATGCATAAGGAGATCACGCTGGATGGAGGGATCGATTTTGCTGTCCGTGCCTTAAAGAAGGCTTAAGGCAACGCTGATGAGGGTGCGCGGTTGGATTGCTCGAGCAAAAAAACGCCGGCAAGCGCCGGCGTCGTGGAAAGCGCCCGCTTCAGCGAGTCTGGGTCTGGGTCTGGACCTGATCCTGCGAGCGGGTCTGGGTTTGCGTCTGGGAGCGGGTCTGCACCTGCTGCTGCGCCTCTTCCTGTGTTTGCTGCTGGCTGCGCGTCTGGGTCTGAACCTGTGCCTTGCTCTGCGTCTGAGTCTGGGTCTGCGTCTGGGTCTGGGCGGACTGGCCTTGCTGCCCCATTCCCACCCCCATCCCTGCGCCCATCCCCATGCCGGCGCCTGCGCCCGCACCGGCACCCCCTCCTGCGCCGCCACCACCTCCGCCTCCACCGCCACCTCCCCCACCTCCGCCGCCGCCACCGCCGCCAGCGAAGGAAGCCGTCGAGATCGCCATCACGGCGGTCGATAACAAGACTGCGAGTCGCGTGCTGTTTTTCATGTGAGTTCTCCTTTCGAGGATAGGGCACTACTCAGTTGGTCGCCGGCGCCACCGGGGCCGTCAGACCGGTACCCGGCGTGTGGATGCGCTCGCGCTGCTGGATCGGCTGGCCCGTCGGATTGCTGGCCGGATCGCGGGTCTGCGTGCGCGTTTGCATCCCTTGTCCCTGCGCCGCGGCATCGCCGTTGGCGTTACGGTATTGATGGCGATACTGGTTTTGCGATTGGGCCGTCGTGCCGGACGACATCCCCATCCCGCCTCCCATGCCGCCTCCCATGCCGCCGCCGGGACCGCGGGCGAACGCCGAACCGGCCAGCGTGGCGGAAACCAGAAGAATCGTGATCTTGCTCATCGTTTTCATATTGCGCTCCAAAGGAAGGTCAAAGAAATCACCGGCCACGCCCCATGCCGCCACGTCCGCCTCCTCCCATGCCCGCGCCCCCGCCCATCGGCGCGCCCATGCCGCTGCCGAAGCCGCCGAAGCCTTCCGCGCCCATGCCGCGCTGTCGGGCCTCGAAACCGGTGCCGTAACGCGGCGTGCGCGCGGCATCGATTTCGCCTTCTTTGCGCAGATTGCGCTCGGCCGTCTCGTCGGTCTCGCCGCGGCGCAAGCCCGCCGGCGGTGAAACCACATCGCGCGGCAGCGACAGGTTGAGCGGGCGCTGCGCCTCGCTCGCCGGCGCGGGCGGGGTCTGACCCCAGCCGGGCACGGCGAAGAAAAGGAGCAGGCAAGCGAGGGAAGTGGATCGTGTTTTCATGATGGCTTCCGGTAGCGGCATCATCGACATCTTCCGTAACCTTGCCATGTCCGGCATGCATCCGTGTGTTTCCATCCGTTTCCATGGGTATCGTCGCGTTTCCGGCAAGGCGCCGGAAACCGTGCAGCGTTACACTTTCCGCATGGATGATGGCCGTCAGCCCCACATTCTCGTCGTCGATGACGATCCTGCCCTGCGCGAGCTGCTCTCCGATTATCTCGCCGCGAACGGCTTTTCGGTGCAGGCCGTCGGCGACGGTGCCGCGATGCGGGCGGCGCTCGCCGAGCGTTATGCCGATGCGATCGTGCTCGATCTGATGCTGCCCGGAGAAGACGGTCTGGCGCTCACCCGCGCCCTGCGCGCGCAGTCGAACGTGCCGATCCTGATGCTCTCTGCGCGCGGCGAGGAGATCGACCGGGTGATCGGGCTGGAAGTGGGCGCCGACGATTATCTGGCCAAGCCTTTCGGTCCGCGCGAGCTGCTGGCCCGCTTGCGCGCCTTGCTGCGGCGCAGGCTGCCCACAGCCGGCGAGCAGGGAAGCGTCTCGGCCATGCATCGTTTCGGGCCCTACACCCTCGACCTCGCCGGACGGCGCCTGTTGCGCGAGGCGGCGGAAATCCATCTGACCTCGGCCGAGTTCGACCTGCTCGCCGCCTTCGTCGCGCGCCCCCACCGCGTGCTCTCGCGGGACGTGCTGATCGATCTGCTCAAGGGCTATGACCGCGACCCATTCGACCGCAGCATCGATATCCGCGTCACCCGTCTGCGACGCAAGATCGAGCCCGACCCTGCCCATCCGGTGTATATCCGCACCGTGCGGGGCGAAGGTTATCTGTTCAACCCCAACGGCGGCACGATTTGAAGGCGCCGAGTCTCGCCCGTCAGAATACACGGCTCATCGCGGCCGCCTTCCTGCTGGTCGAACTACTGGCCGCGCTGTCGTTCGCGCTCTTTCTCATGTTGCCGATGGCGCGGCGCTCGGCCGACGATCTGGCCGGGTTGATGATCCTCGCCGCGCAAACCTGGGCCGAACTGCCGCCCGAAACGCGCCCGGCCTTCGAGCACGAACTGATGGAAAACCATCAGCTGGCGCTGCGCGCCGAGCCGGCCGGCCACGGCCGCGACGAGTGGCATCCCCCTTACTTCTATCTGCTCGAAGCCGCCTTGTCGCGGCGTCTGGGCGAGCCGCGCCATCTCACCAGCGAACGCATCGGCTCGACCCTCTGGTATTGGGCAGACCTGCCGGCGGGCGGGAGGACACTCGCGGTCGGCCTGCCGCGCACACGCATCGAAACCCGCCCATTCACTGCGATCGCGCTTGCCTTGGGCGGCGGCATCGTCCTCGCCATCGGCTTCGCCGGGTGGCTGGCGCGGCGCATCACCGCGCCGCTGGCGCGTTTCGAAGCCGCTGCGCAACGGATCGGCGAGGGGGAGCGCCCCGCCTTGCTGCCCGAAACCGGACCGGCCGAAATCGTCTCGCTGGCGCGGCGTTTCAACGCGATGGCGCAACAAGTGCGCGACCTCGTCACGGCGCGCACGACGCTCTTGGCCGGCGTCTCGCACGACCTGCGCACGCCCCTGGCGCGCATGCGGCTGGCGCTGGAAATGCTCAAGTCCGACCCTTCGCCTGCGCTGATCGAGCGGCTGGAGCAAGACATCGAAGAGATGAACGCTCTGATCGCCACCCTGCTCGACCTGGCGCGCGGCCTCGAACGCGAACCGCCCCAGGAGGCCGATCTCGCCGAGGTGTTGGGCGAGCTCGCCGAACAGTCGCTCGCCTCGGGCCGCGCCATCGCCGTGCGCTGCCCGCCTTGCCGTCGGCGCGTCGCTGTCCGCGCCTTGCGCCGGGCGCTTGGCAATCTGCTGGAAAATGCGCTGCGCTATGCGCCGGAGGGCCCGATCGAACTGGTATGCGAAACGCAGGGCCCCTCTTGCCGGGTCGGCGTGCTCGACCGCGGGCCGGGCATTCCGCCGGAACATATCGCCGCGATGTTCGAGCCTTTCCAGCGGCTCGACGCTTCGCGCAGTCCGCAAGGCGGCGGCGCAGGACTTGGCCTGGCGATCGTGCGCGAGCTGGCCAAAGCCAATGGCTGGCGGGTCACGCTCGAACCGCGCGCGGAAGGCGGGCTCGCCGCCTGGATCGCGTTGTCCTGAAAGTCGGCGCTGGCGGCACGGCAGTTGACCCATATCAACTCCAGAGACGATTTTCAGACGGCTGCGACAAGATGTCGCAGGTCGTCACATGCGCGACGGCTTATATTGTGATGCATAGTCAACTCTCTCTAGGAGACCCATCATGGATCGTCGTGAAGCATTGAAACTCTCGCTGCTGGCCGGCGCCGGCATGGCCGTCGGCACCCGTCCTGCCCAGGCCGCCGTCTGCGAAGGCGATGGCACGCCAATGCAGTTCGTCCCGAAAAAACCGGCCGATCCGCAGCCGCAGGTGAATGACATCGAGAAATACCCGAAGTGCCCCTACTGCGGCATGGATCGCCGCCAGTATCATCATTCGCGCATGCTGATCCAGTATTCCGATGACCTGCCGGATGGCACCTGCTCGCTGCACTGCGCGGCGATCTCGCTCTCGCTCAACATCGACCGCGAGCCGAAAATGATCTGGGTCGGCGACAATGCGGCGGCTGGCGAGCCCAAGCCGCTGGTCGAGGTCGACAAGGCAACCTTCCTCGTCGGCAGCAAGATTCCCGGCGTGATGACGGCACGCAGCAAGGTCGCCTACGGCAGCGAGGAGGCCGCCAAGGCCGCGCAGGCCGCGAACGGCGGCGAGCTCGTCAAGTTCGACGACGCGCTGCTCGCCGCTTATACGGACATGGCGAAGGATGTGTCGCGCATCCGCAAGATGCGCGCCGAACGCCGCAAGAAGATGATGGAGCAGCAGCAGGCCCAGCCGATGGAGCACAAGCATTGATGCGTTCGCGCCGGCATTTCCTGCTGGGTGCCTGTGCTTGCGTCTGGGCGGCGACGGCCGCTGCCCAGACGACGCAGTCGCTGGCCAAGCCGCCGTTGCCCTTCGACCGTCTGCCCAAGCCCGGGCCAAAGGACACCTGCCCGGTCTGCGGCATGCTCGTCTCGAAGTATCCGCACTGGGTGGCGACGATCGTCTACAAGGATGGCCACGCACACTTCTTCGACGGTGCCAAGGACATGTTCAAGTTCTGGTTCGATCCGCCGAAATACGCGCCCAACCACGCGCGCGAGATGATCGCGCAGATCGCCGTCACTGATTACTACAACCTGCAGTCGATCGATGCGAAGACCGCGTTTTACGTGATCGGCTCCGACGTGCTCGGCCCGATGGGGCATGAGTTCGTGCCGCTCGCGAGCCAAGCGGATGCCGAGGAGTTCCTGAAGGAACACAAAGGCAGGCGCATCCTGCGCTTCGAGCAGGTGACGAAGGATCTGCCGTTCAAGCTCGACGACGGGAAGTTCTAGTCAGATGGTCGGCCGCCTCGCGGGCGAGCGCGGCCGCCGCCTTCTCCATCGTCTCGTAAAGCCCGGCCAGCACGCGCCGCCGCAAGGGCGAGAGCAGCGCCGGCATGCGCACCGATTCGCCGAGCGCCTGGGTCTCGCGCGCATAGGAGACCATCAGCTCGAACAACAGCCGCTCCAGCGCTGGGCCCGGAAAGACCGTGGCGAATGCCGCACGCAGCTTGCGAGGCGGCTGCCACGCGGCAGCGAGCCGCTGGGTCGCTTCGAACAGCCTGCGGATGCGCTCGGCGCGCACCGGCTCGATGACCTCGTAACGGATCGGGATTTCGAGCGGCCCCTTCGCCTGGGCGAGGAAATCGCGGTCGATCGCACGCGCGATCTGCAGCAGTTCGCCCACGATCCGCTCGTCGGGGGACTGGCCGGCGTTCTGTGTGTCTACGGCGCGCCGGATGACCGCCGCATCCTTGCGCACCTCCTTCTCGACATTGCTGAGTAGCAGGCGATCCAGCCACGGCAGCGCCGTCGGCAGAGGCAGGCGGCTCTGCAACGCCGACGTCGTGCGCCGGCTATAGGCCTCCAACAACTGCCGGTCCAGCTCGGCGAGCAGCCTCGCCCGGTCCATGTCACTCTGCGGGTTTCTGCGCCCGATGCACGCCGATCATGCCGGCCAACAGGCTCTTGTGCACCACGTTGACCAGGCCGTGGGCGCGCAGCAGATCGGAAAACTCTTCCGGCGAATAGAAGTTGTCGAGCACGTCGATGAAATATTTGCGGCAGTTGAGTGCCGGCTCGCCGCTGCGGAAGATCGTCGCAGTGAAATTCAGGCAGAAACGTAGATAGCCGAAATAGAGCTTCGCCACGCGCGGATGCGGCGGCCGCAGCATGTCGCAATGGTGGAAATGCCCTCCTGGCTTCAGCACGCGCCGCACCTCGTCGAGCACGATGTCGAGTTGCAGATGACGCGCCGCCCATTGCAGCGTGACGATGTCGAAATGACCGTCCGGATAGGGCAGCTTGTGCACGTCGCCGATCGTCGCGCGGATATGCAGGCCGCGCTTTTGCGCCCGCTCGCGGCCGACCGTCTGCATCGCGACGTTGCGGTCGATCGCGTAGGCCTCCAGCGTCGGCTCCTTCTTCAAGAGCGCGATGCCGACCGCATTGGTGCCGGCGCAGATGTCGAGTGAGCGCATGCCTGGCCGCGTCTCGACGAGATCCATGTGATGACGGAGGAACCAGTTCCACAAGCCGAGACTGGCGACCTGGTTGGCATTGTCGTAATAGCTGGCGACGTCGGTGAAGACGGGATCGAGATCGTTCTTCCAGTAATGACCGAACAATTGCGCGCGGCGCGATTCCTTCGAGACGGGCTTGTCCATGCCGACGTGTTACCTTTCATTCACAAAGAGTGGATTGCGGCTCAGAGCTTGCGAAAAAAATTTCGTCGCGAGCGGGCCGAGGGCAAGGCGCCCGGAGCGCAGCGACCGAGACATAGCTGTGCAGCTAGGCGAGGAAGTGAGCACCGCGCAACGCAGCCATCGGCCCGCGCAGCAGAAATTTTCGCAAGCGATCAGATCGCCGCCGCGTCGGTCTCGCCGGTGCGAATGCGCACCACCTGCTCGACCGGCGTGACGAAGATCTTGCCGTCACCGATCTTGCCGGTGCGCGCCGCCTTGATGATCGCCTCGATGGCCGGCTCGACGGTCGCCTCGGCAACCACCAGCTCGACCTTGATCTTGGGCAGGAAATCGACGACGTACTCGGCGCCGCGGTAGAGCTCGGTATGCCCCTTCTGGCGGCCAAAGCCCTTCACTTCGGTGACGGTCAGGCCGGTGACGCCGATCTCCGAGAGCGCTTCGCGCACTTCGTCGAGCTTGAACGGCTTGATGATCGCTTCGATTTTCTTCATGGCTCAACTCCATTCGTCGGGATAACGCGATGTTATCGGATAGCGCCAGTCCTTGCCGAAGGCGCGACGGGTGACGCGCACGCCGGGCGGCGCCTGGCGGCGCTTGTATTCGTTCTTCTTCAGCAGCGTGATCACGCGCCGCACGTCGGCTTCCGGCATGCCCTGGGCAATGATTTCCCGCGGGCTCTCATCGCGCTCCATGTAGGCTTCGATGATCGCGTCGAGCACCTCATACGGCGGCAGCGAATCCTGATCGGTCTGATTGGCCTTGAGCTCGGCCGAAGGCGCGCGCACGAGGATGTTGTGCGGGATCACCTCGGAGCGCGAGTTGCGGTAATGCGCCAGCCGATAGACGAAGGTCTTGAAGACGTCCTTGAGCACCGCGAAGCCCCCGGCCATGTCGCCGTAGAGCGTTGCATAGCCGACGGCCATCTCGCTTTTGTTGCCGGTGGTGAGCAGGATACGGCCGGTGCGGTTGGAGAGCGCCATCAGCAGCAGCCCGCGGATGCGCGCCTGGATGTTTTCCTCGGTGGTGTCCCAGGCCGGCTTCGGGCCCAGCGGCGCGAACACCGGCGCGAGCATCGTGGCGAACTGCTCCATCGCCCCGGCGATCGGAATTTCGTCGTACTGCACACCGAGCCGTCGCACCATCTCGCGCGCATCGTCGAGACTCATCTGCGCCGTCCAAGGCGAGGGCATCATCACCGCGCGCACCTTGTCCGCACCCAGCGCATCGACGGCGACGGCGAGGGTGAGCGCCGAATCGATGCCGCCCGACAGGCCGATGATCGCGCCGGGAAAGCCATTCTTGCCGAGGTAATCGGAGACGCCGAGGCACAGCGCGGCATAGACCGACGCCTCGACAGACAACGGCGCGGCCTGCATGCCCGGCAGCAGATGGCCATCGGCATATTCGACGATCGCCAGCGCCTCCTCGAAGGCGGGCAGCTGGTGGGTCAGCCGACCGGCGGCATCGAGCGCGAACGAATCGCCATCGAACACCAGCTCGTCCTGCCCGCCGACCAGATTGCAATAGACCGCCGGCATGCCGCTGCCCATGATGCGCTCGCGCAGCACCGCCTGACGCGTCGCCGCCTTGTTCATATGGAACGGCGACGCATTGAGCGCCAGGAGCAGTTCGGCGCCGGCCGCGCGCGTCGCTTCGACCGTGCCCGGCAGCCAGATGTCCTCGCAGATCGCCAGTCCGATCGCGGTTTCGCCAAGCATGAACACGCACGGCGCGCTGCCGGCGGCGAAATAGCGCTCCTCGTCGAACACCTCGCTGTTGGGCAGCCGCTGCTTGTGATAGGTGACCTCGACACGCCCATCGCGCAGCAGCGAGGCGGCGTTGTAGCGCAGCGGGCCGCGCATCTCGGGATGGCCGACGACGGCCGGCAGCGGGAGCCGTTGTGCCAGCGCCGACAATTCCCGCGCGCAGGCGCGATGGAAGTCCGGCCGCAGCAGCAGATCTTCCGGCGGATAGCCGGCGAGCGCCAGCTCGGGCGTCAGCAGCAGATCGGCGCCCAGGGCATGCGCCTCATCGGCGGCGGCAAGGATGCGGGCCGCGTTGCCAGCGAGGTCGCCGACCGTGCAGTTGATCTGGGCGACGGCGATCCGCAGGGCCATCTCGGTGCCGGGATGTCAGAACGCGGGCTTTTGCTTCGCGTCGTTGTAACGGCGTACGCCGTCGATGATCTCCTGCTTGGCCTCCTCGGCGCCCACCCAGCCCTCGACCTTGACGAACTTGCCCGGCTCGAGGTCCTTGTAATGCGCGAAGAAGTGGGCGATGGAATCGAGCACCACCTGCGGGAAGTCGCGCGGCGACTCGATGTCGCGATACATCGGCGTGAGCTTGTCGACCGGCACCGCGAGCAGTTTCGCATCCTCGCCCGCCTCGTCGGTCATCTTCAGCATGCCGACCGGCCGGCAGCGCACCACCACGCCGGGCGGCAGAGCGAACTGCGTGACGACCAGCACATCGACGGGATCGCCGTCGCCGGCGATGGTATGCGGAATGTAGCCGTAGTTGCACGGATAGTGCATCGCCGTGGACATGAAGCGATCGACGAAGATCGCACCCGAGTCCTTGTCGACCTCGTACTTGATCGGGTCCGAATGCATCGGGATTTCGATGATCACGTTGAAATCGTTCGGCAGATCCTTGCCGGCGGGAACATTGTTCAAGGCCACGGTCAGCTCCAGCAAAAAGCGTGATTATAGGTTGTTGCGACGCAGCACGACATTTCCCCGCGTTTCATTCCGCTCCGAATCCGGCGTCCTCGATCGCCGCACAGAGCGCTTCGCGCGTCACCCTGGCCGGATCGTATTCCACGGTCGCCTGGCCGGGCGTGAGCTGCACCTCCACCTTCGCCACGCCGGCGGTTTCGGTCAGCACCTTCGTCACGCTGGCGGTGCACCCACCGCAGGACATGCCGGTGATCTTGATCGTCGTCGTTTCCATCTCACTCATCTCCCAGGTCGCCAACGCTTCAGCAGCAGCGAATTGCTCACCACCGAAACGGAACTCATCGCCATCGCCGCGCCGGCCACCACCGGGTTCAGATACCCCAGTGCGGCGGCCGGAATGCCGATCACATTGTAGATGAAGGCCCAGAACAGGTTCTGGCGAATCTTCGCCAAGGTGGCGCGCGAGAGCGAGATCGCATCGGCGACGCCGCCCAGATCGTTCTTCATCAGCGTCACGTCGGCCGCCTGCATCGCCACGTCCGCCCCGGCGCCCATCGCGAAGGAGACATCGGCCGCCGCCAGCGCCGGCGCGTCGTTGATGCCGTCGCCGGCCATGCCGACGATCTTTCCAGACGACTTCAGCGCCGCGACATGCGCCGCCTTGTCGCCGGGCAGCACGTTCGCCTCGAAGCGGTCCACGCCGGCCTGCCGGGCGATCTCGGCCGCCGTCGCCGCGTTGTCGCCGGTGAGCATCACCACCTCGACGCCCAGACGCCGCAGACGCGCCACCGCCGCCTTCGAGCTCTCCCGCAGCGGATCGGCGACGCCGATCACGCCGACGACCTGACCCTCCACCTCGACCGCGATCTGGCTGCCCACTGCATCGCCCGCCGCGGCTCCGAGCCAATCGGGCGAGCCGACCCGCACGGTCTTGCCGCCCACCGTACCGCGGATGCCCTTGCCCGCCTCGACGCTCACCTCCTGCGGCGCTTCGAGCGTCAGGCCTTGCCGCTTCGCCTCGGCCACCAGCGCGGCCGCGAGCGGATGCGTCGAGCCCTGTTCGAGGCTCGCGGCAAGGCGCAGCACGTCCGGTGCCGTATCACCAGCGCCGACTTTGATATCGACCACCACCGGCCGGCCTTCGGTCAGCGTGCCGGTCTTGTCGACGGCCAGCACCTGGATCTTTTCCGCCAGCTCCAGCGCCTGCGCGTTCTTGATCAGGATGCCGGCCTTCGCCCCCAGGCCGGTGCCGACCATGATCGCCGTCGGCGTCGCCAACCCCAGCGCGCAGGGGCAGGCGATCACCAGCACCGCGACCGCGTTGATCAACGCCTGCGTGAAATCGCCGGCCAGCATCCACCAGGCGCCGAAGGTGAGCAAGGCGATCGTCACCACCACCGGCACGAAGATCGCGGCGACCTTGTCGGCGAGCCGCTGCACGGGCGCCTTCGAGCCCTGCGCCTCCTCGACCAGGCGGATGATGCCGGAGAGCAGCGTGTGCGCGCCCACACCCGTGGCCTTCACGCGCAGCAGCCCATCGCCATTGATCGTCGCCGCGAACACCTTGTCGCCGACGGTTTTCGCCACCGGCAGGCTCTCGCCGGTCAGCATTGCCTCGTTGGCGCTCGAAGTGCCGGCCACCACCTCGCCATCGACCGGCACCGCCTCACCCGGCCGCACGATCACGATGTCGCCGGGGATCAGGCTTTTCACCGGCAGCTCGACGAGCCGGCCCTCGCGCTCGACATGCGCGGTCGCGGGGGCGAGCTTCATCAGCGCCTCGATCGCCGCGCCGGTCTTGGCTTTCGCCCGCGCTTCGAGGATCTTGCCCATCAACACAAGCGTGATCACCGTCGCCGAGGCTTCGAAATAGACGTGCTGGTGCAGCCCGAACAGCAGCACGACGGTGCTGTAGGCCCAGGCCATCGTCGTGCCCAGCGCGACGAGCACGTCCATGTTGCCGGAACCGCCGCGCAGCGCGTTCCAGCCGCCCACATAAAAGCGCCAGCCGATCCAGAACTGCACCGGCGTCGCCAGCAGGAATTGCAGCCAGCGCGGCAGGATGTCGGCATGCACGCCGCCGCCCGCGGCAAACATGAACGGCATCTGCGCGATCAGCGGCAAGGTCAGCGCCAGCGCGATCCAGAAGCGCTTCACCTCGGCGCGGTAGGCCGCTTGCTTGCGCGCCTTTTCCTCGGCGCGGGTATCCGCGGTCGAGGGGGTGGCCGTGAAGCCGGTCTTGACGATGGTGGCGATGAGTTTCTCGACATCGACCGCATGCGGATCGAAACGGATGTGGGCGCGCTCGGCCGGCAGATTCACCACCGCCTCGACGCCCGGCAGTTTGTTCAGTTGCCGCTCGATGCGCGCCGAGCAGGCGGCGCAGGTCATGCCGCCGATCGCCAGCTCGACGGTCTCGCAGGTCTCGTTGCGTGATTTCATATATTCTCAGCTACGGAAAGGAAGCTCTGCAGAAGGCCGCGAGCGGGATGCAGCGCTAGGCGCCCGGAGCGCAGGATGCGAGACATATCAAGTAGATAGGCGAGCATCCGAGCACCGCGCAACGCAGCGATGCGCCCGCGCAGCAACTTATGCAAAGCTTCCGAAATAATTGACGAAGCCAATTATCCCGTAGCCGAGCACCAGAAGACCAGAAACCACGCGCACGGCGCGGGCTTGGGCGAAGCGGCGAAAGCGCGTCATCAAGAGGCCGGCGAGCAGCAGATTGGGCAACGTGCCCAGCCCGAAGGCGAGCATCAGCAACGCGCCCTTGGCGGCCGAGCCGGCCGCGAGCGCCGTGGTCAAGGCGCTGTAGACGAGGCCGCAGGGCAGCCACCCCCAGAGCAGTCCCAAGGGAAGCGCTTGTGCGACCCCGCGTACCGGCAGGAAGCGCGCGGTGAGCGGCTGGATGCGTCGCCACAACGTCTGGCCGCCGCGTTCCAGCGGCGCCAGGAACTGCGTGAGGCCGAGCAGATACAGCCCCATCGCGATCAGCATCAGGCTGGCGAAGAGATAGAGCCCGTGTTGCAGCGCGAGCAGGTTGCCGGCCGCCTGGCCGAGCCCTCCGGCGACGAGGCCGGCCGCCACATAGCTGCCGATGCGCCCGAGGTTGTAAGCGAGATGCACCAGCACCGCCGCCGCGCCCTGCTTGGGCGCTTGCAGCGAGAGCGCGCCGACGATGCCGCCGCACATGCCGGCACAGTGTCCGCCGCCGAGCAGGCCGACGATGAAGAGCGCGAGAAACGAATTATCCACTGGGCGCTTGTAAAATTTTCTGCTGCGCGGGCCGATGGCTGTGTTGCGCGGTGCTCGCTCCCTCGCCTAACAGATTGTCATGTCTCAGTCGCTGCGCTCCGTGCGCCTTGCCCTCAGCCCGCTCGCAACGTAACTTTTACAAGCGCGGAGCGCGTGCCGTGCTGCCAGCGCCGACTTTCAAATCACCTTTGAATACCTGACCCGCTCGCGGTCGGCGCGCAGATACTTGTCGAACACCATCGCGATCACGCGCACCAGGATGCGGCCCTTCGGCTCGACGGTGATCCACTGATCGTCGATGGTCAACAGCCCCGCCTCCTCCATTTCGCGCAGGTCGGCGAGCTCGGGCGCGAAGTAGGACTTGAAGTCGATCAGATGGGCGATCTCGATCGATTCGATCGACAGCTCGAAATGGCACATCAAGGCCTGGATGATCGAGCGGCGCAACAGGTCGTCGGCGGTGAGCTCCAGCCCGCGCATCACCGGCAGGCGGCCCTGGTCGAGCGCGTCGTAGTATTCGTCGAGCGTGCGGTAATTCTGGCTGTAGGTCGGCCCGACCTTGCCGATCGCCGAAACGCCGAAGGCCAGGAGATCGGCCTCGGCATGGGTCGAGTAGCCCTGGAAGTTGCGGTGCAGCCTGCCTTGGCGCTGGGCGATGGCGAGCTCGTCGTCCGGCTTGGCGAAGTGGTCCATGCCGATGAAGACGTAATCGGCGTCGGTGAGGCGGCGAATCGCCAGCTGGATGATCTGCAGCTTGGCATCCGGGCTGGGCAGATCGGCTTCATCGATGCGCCGCTGCGGCTTGGCGAGGTTCGGCAGATGCGCGTAGTTGTAGATCGACAGGCGATCCGGGCCGAGCTTGAGCACCTCGTCGAGCGTGTGGTTGAAGCTGATCACGTTCTGCTTGGGCAGGCCGTAGATCAGGTCGACCGAGATGCCCTTGAAGCCGAACTCGCGCGCCGCCTCGATGACGACGCGCGTCTCGTCGAGCGTCTGGATGCGGTTCACCGCGGCCTGCACGCGCGGGTCGAAATCCTGCACGCCGACGCTCATGCGGTTGAAGCCGAGCTCGGCGAGCAGCTTCACCGTCTCGCGATCGACCTTGCGCGGATCGACCTCGATCGAATATTCGCCGTCCGGCAGCAGGCGGAAATGCTTCTGCGTCATCTCCATCAGGCGGCGCATCTCGTCGTGCGAAAGGAAGGTGGGCGTGCCGCCGCCCCAATGGAGCTGCACCACGTCGTGCGGCCCGTCGAGCGCCTCCGCCTGCAAGGCGAGCTCCTTGCCGAGATACCTCAGATACTTCGCCGAGCGACCGTGATCCTTGGTGATGATCTTGTTGCAGGCGCAGTAGTAGCAGATCGTGTTGCAGAAAGGGATGTGAAAGTATAATGAGAGTGGCCTGCCGATTCCCCCGATCGTGCGCTTGCCCAACCAGGAACGATAGGCCGAGGCATCGAAGGCCTCGACGAAGCGGTCGGCCGTCGGGTAGGAGGTGTAGCGCGGCCCGCTGACATCGAAGCGACGGATGATCTGCGGATCGAAAATCAGTTCTTGATAGTGGCTCACGACTTGCAACGATGAACGCGATAACGACGCGATGAAAATAACACGCACTGCCGGGGCGTTTCCCGACCGGACGAAGGCCACAGGATGCAGCAAGCGCGCCGGCCCCACGTTGACGCAGATCAAAGCCTTTCCGAATGGCGCGCCATGCCGGCCAAGCTAGCCCCTCTCTCGGTTCCGGCGCTGCGTGAGGCCTGCTCGCAATGCAATCTGCGCGAGCTGTGCCTGCCGGTCGGCCTCTCGGAGCAGGAAATGGGCCAGCTCGACGAGCTCGTCACGTTGCGGCGCCGCGTCCTGCGCGGCCAGCACCTGTTCCGCAGCGGCGACCCCTTCGAGGCCATCTATGCGATCAAGACCGGTTTTTTCAAGACCGACGTGCTGCTCGAAGACGGCCGCGAACAGGTCACCGGCTTCCAGATGGCCGGCGAGATCCTCGGTCTCGACGGCATCGGCAGCGAGAAACACGCCTGCAATGCCGTCGCCCTCGAGGACAGCGAAGTCTGCGTCATTCCATTCGCCGACCTGGAAAACTATTCCCGCTCGATCGGCGCGCTGCAGCACCATTTCCACAAAGTCATGAGCCGCGAGATCGTGCGCGATCACGGCGTGATGATGCTCTTGGGCATCATGCGCGCCGAGGAGCGCCTCGCCGCGTTCCTGCTCAACCTGTCGCAGCGCTTTACCGCGCGCGGCTACTCGCCCACCGAATTCAACCTGCGCATGACCCGCAACGAAATCGGCTCCTACCTGGGCCTCAAGCTCGAAACCGTCAGCCGCGCCTTCTCCCGCTTCCAGGAAGAAGGGCTGATCGCGGTGCACCAGAAACACATCCGGATTCTCGATGTCGCCGGCCTCAAGAAGCTGCTTTCCGAACGGCGCGCCTGAGCGTTTGCCCCCCTCGCGCAACCGCTCGCAACAGGAGTTCCTGTGGTATGGTTTGCGCCCGTTCGAGGAGGAGAAATGACGCAGGAAACCCACGACACCCGCATCGACATTCCGGCGCTGCTGGTCCGCCTGCCGCTGTTCCAGGAACTCACGCCCGCCCAGATCGCCCATCTCGCCGCGCACACGCGCAGCAAGCGGCTGCCCAAGGGGGAAATGCTGTTCCAGCGGGGCGACATCGCCCATGGCTTCTATTTCATCGTCTTCGGCCAGGTCAAGCTCGCCTTTCCGTCCTCGAGCGGCAACGAAAAGGTCGTCGAAATCCTCGGCCCGCGGCAGAGCTTCGGCGAGGCCGCGGTCTTCGCCCAGCGCCCCTATCCGGTGTTCGCCCAGGCGCTGGCCGACACCCTGTTGCTCTATGTGCCGCGCGACGCGCTCTTCGAGCTGCTCGAAACGGACAACTCCTTCGCGCGCAACATGCTCTCCGGCCTGGCGATGCGCCTGCATTCGCTGATCCTGGATGTCGAATCCTACAGCCTGCGTTCCAGCGCCCAGCGCGTGATCGGCTATCTGCTGCAGCACTGCCCGAACGAGCATTGCGAGGGCAGCATCGAGATCACCCTGCCGACCTCGAAGCAGGTGATCGCCTCGCGGCTCAACCTGACGTCGGAAACGCTCTCGCGCATCCTGCACGATCTCGCCGAAGCCCGGCTGATCGAGATGCAGGGCAAGCACATCAAGATCGGCGATCTGAAGCGTCTGCGCGAATACGAGTTTTGAAGGCGCGATAGACGCCCACCGCGCCGAGCAGGTTGTACCCCAGCCAGGCGCAGGACGCCGCGAACAGCAGACCGGCCGGCCGCGCCAGCAGCGGCCACCACACGGCCGCCAGCAACATTCCCAAGGCCGCCAGATGCAGATAGAACTGTCCGCGCATGCGCCTTTCCGGGATCATCTGGTGCATCGTCGGCGGCATGGCCCGCATCCCGCATAAGTTCTGCAGATGCAGCCAGTTCAAGAACGGCACGATCTTGTAGAGCATGCCGTTGATCGCCGAGACGAACACGCCGACGATGGCGAGCAGGCCGATCCACACCGCGCCGCGCGGCTCGTTCTGCAGGGCCGGCAGCAGAGTGATCGCCAGAGCGGAGACGAACACGCCGAGTAGAGCCAGCATCGCGACGCGGAAGAACAGGAAAGTGGCGTCGCTCACCTTGCGGCGGCGGCGCTGCTGCAAGCGCAAGGTGGATACGGCATAGGCGCTGCTCACCGCCACCCCGCCGATGAACGCCACCTGCTGTCTGCCCGCCGCGCCCGGATCGAAGGTCAGCGACCAGCCCGCCAGAACCGCGAGCAGGAGCAGTGGCAAGCTGCGTGCCAACCGGGCGGGATAAGCCGGCGTGAGCTGGAACATCGGCACCACGTAGTAGGACACCCCGGCCAGTAGGATCAGCGCCCAGCCGCCCAGCCCCCAGGCGGCATGCAGATCGGTGAGCGCCAGAAGCGGCCAGTCGCTGCCCCGCGCCAGCCCCGTCGCGAGCAGGATGCCGAGGCTCAGCGTCGCGACGAGGCCGAGCAAGGCCAGACGCAGCGCCATCACGGTCGCGCCGCGCGCGGGCGTGCGCCAGAGCGCGATCCCCGTCACGACGGCAAAGAGGCCGAGCCCCAGCGCCAGCCCGATAGCAGCAGCCAGAAAGAGTCCGGAGCGCTGGCTGAGGAAGGCCGTCACCAGCAGCACGGCCGAGACGGCCAGCAACGGGTGCACCACCCCGGCCACCCAGCGGGGACGCCAGATGTTCGCTCCGGCCGCCACGGGCAGAAACTGCAAGAGCGCCCCGCACATCGCCTGCAACATGAAGCCGAGCACCAGCAGATGGGTGCCGGCCAGCGCCGGGGGCATCCAGCGCGATGCGAACATCTCGCCGCCGACGATCGCGAGCAGCAGCCCTGCCGCGATGCCGAACAGCGGCGCGGTCAGGAAAAAGCGGAACGGGACATCGATCGGCGGCGCCTGATCGAAGGAGAGATCAGGATGCAAGGCACATTCCTCGTGCCGGATCAGCCGTGCCGGATGCGAATCTCGTGCGTGCCGTCATCGAGGATGTCCTCCTGCCAGACGAAGCCATGATTGCGCAGGATGTTGAACAACGGCAGCGGGTGACAATAGAGCAGCAACAGCAGCTCCTCGCCGCGGGGCAGACCGTCGAGCGCTTCGAGCGTTTTTTCGAGCGGCTCGGGCGGCTGCATTTCCCGGCCGTCGATGATCCGTGCGGGCGAGACGGCGGCCGTCATTCCACCTCCAGCCGTTCCCGCAAGACGGGGCCCAGCGCCGCGGCCTGGGCATCCAGGCCCCGATCGCACATCGGATAGAGGATGTTCTCCTCTTTCATGTTGTGCTGCTGCATCATCACCAATAGCGTATCGGCGGCGCTGGCGTAAGCGGTGGCATCGCGGCTCTCCAGCGCCGCATCCATCTGCCGAAACAGATCGCGCATCTGCGCATGCTCATGGCGCATCATGCGCGTCGGCCCCATATTCATGCCGGTGGCGGCTTCGAAGGCGGGAAACAAGGTTTCCTCCTCGGTGTCGAAATGGGTTTCCATCGCGGCGAGAAAAGCGGACAGCTCACGCCGGGCGCGCGACCAATCGCCTTCGCGCACGGCATTTTCCGCGGCGACGAACAGGTCGTCGCAATGCTGGTGGTGGTGACGTAACGGTTCGGTCAGGGAGGACATCGGCAACTCGGGTCGTTTTGCAAGGAGTTGCCATTCTCGCTGCTCGCGGCCCTCGATGCCTTGACAGACGTCAAATACGGCGCCACCTCAGGACTGCTGCGCGTCCTC
The DNA here is from genome assembly GCA_013388985.1 of Rhodocyclaceae bacterium. Classification (GTDB taxonomy): domain Bacteria; phylum Pseudomonadota; class Gammaproteobacteria; order Burkholderiales; family Rhodocyclaceae; genus Sulfuricystis. The sequence goes on along the minus strand of JACAEF010000037.1, from coordinate 948 downwards.
CGCAGGAGGCAGGGCGATCACCCCCTCCTTGCTGTAGCGATAGTCGTTGAAGACGTGTTCGGCGGTCAGCAGCTGCCACGTGCCGTCCGGTCGGCGCCGCGAGGTGTCCTTGAGCCGGTAGGTGTAATGCCCACAGGTCCAAAGGTCGAAGTTGCGCATCTGCGTGCACAGGCAGGTCTTGTCCCAAACGTGAATCTTCTTCGCGCCCGGATGCGCGGCAACCTCGCGGTTGTAGGCGTCGATGTAGGAACAGCGGCCGTTGGCATCGAGCAGATAGCCATAGGCCTCGCAGTTGGGACGGATGCCGTCGCCGATCGCCGGGCTGTGCTTCAGCATGCGCATCGGATAGCCGGTGGGCGAGATGGTATTCACGACGATGTCGTCCTCGTCGGCCTTGAAATACTCCTGCTTGACGTCGTCGGGCAGTCCGCATTCCTTCGAGACGGTGAAGCGCGTCGCCACCTGCACCGCCGCGGCGCCATTTTCGAGGAAGCCGACCGCATCACCGCCGGTGAAGATGCCGCCGGCGGGAATCAGAGGGATCGCGAGCTGCTCGGCCTCCAGCCAGGCGCGGATCTCGGCGACGATGGCGGCCAGATCGTATTCCGCCCAGTCCATGCCGAAACCGAGGTGGCCGCCGGCGAGCGGGCCCTCGACGACGACATAGTCCGGCAGCCGTCGGGTGCGCGCGCTCTTCTTGATGAACAGCTGCAAGGCACGCAGGGAAGAGACGATGATGCCGAGCTTGGCGTCGTGGAAACGCGGGTGATCCTCCATCAGCGCGAAGGAGCCCAAATGCAGGCCTGCGGCGAGGGTGATGCCGTCGATGCCGGCATCGAGCGCCGAGCGCAGCCGCACGCGCAGCGTTTCCTTCGGCGCGTTCATCGTCAGCTTTTCCATGCAGTTGATGAAGACCAGACCTTCGCCGCGCTTGCGTTCCATCGTGTG
>JACAEF010000097.1 GCA_013388985.1 Rhodocyclaceae bacterium | reverse complement strand
TGGCCCCAAAGGGACCGCCGCGTCGAGCCTGCAGGCCGCGGCTGGCTGGGCCCTGGTGGCTGCGATCCATCCCGGCAGCGCCACGAGCCACGCGAGCTGGGGGCTTTTGACCCTTCGGATCGCGATTCCCTTCGCCGCGGCTGGATTCGCCATCCGGGCCTTGCACCGTCAGCAGGACCGGTATCGGAAGGAGAGAGCCGTCAGGCTCGAGCTCGAGCGGGCCCACGAGGAACTCGCCAAGGCCTACAAGAACCTCGGCGAAGCGCAGGATCGCCTTGTTCACGCGGAAAAGCTCGCGACCATCGGCAGGCTGGTGGCCAACGTCGCCCACGAGATCAACAATCCGATCAGCTTCGTATACGGCAACCTCGTCCATCTGGAAAGCTATGTCGGCCGGCTGAAGGAACTTCTCTCCTTCGACGACGCCCTGCCCCTTTCCCCGCAAGACCGGTGCAGGCGAGAGGCTCTCAAGGAGTCGCTGGAATACGCTTATGTGGCCGAGGATCTCGATCGAGCCATCGAAGGATCCCGAAAAGGCGCGGAGCGGATCCGGCGAATCGTCGAAGCCCTGCTGAAAGGAGCAAGGCCCGGCAGGAATACCATCCGCCGAGTCGATCTCGTGGAAATCGTGGAGACCGCTCTTCGCGAAATCGAGAACGCCGCGGCCATCCGGCCCCGGATCGTGCGCGAATACGCCCTGGCCTCTGCATCGATTGAGGGAGATCCAGACGAACTGAGCCAGCTCGTCGAGAATCTCCTCGACAACGCCGCCCACGCGTCCGGCCCGGCAGGCACGATCCGGGTCCGAATCTCCAGGGACAACACACGGCCTGACGGCTCTCCCCATTTGCTGGTGGAGGTTGAGGACGACGGCCCCGGCATCCCGCCGGAGAACCTGAACCGGGTTTTCGAACCCTTTTTCACCACGAAGGAGGCCGGCAGGGGAACCGGCCTCGGTCTTTCCATCGCGTACAGCATCGCCAGACGCCACGGCGGCCAGATCGAGCTCGTGAACAAAATTTCTCAAGGGGCCGTGGCCCGCGTCTCCCTGCCCATGTCAGTTTTGCGGCCATGACGGAGTATGGCCATTTTGGGCGGACGTTCGCCGCGCGGGGTGTGGACAAGTTCTGCGGTCAGCCTATATACTTACAATCTTTTCTTGTCCCGGGTCGGGCCAGTCGGAGACCAAAACATTTGAAAAACATCGACCTCCACATTCACACGACCGCTTCGGACGGCACGCTCAGCCCCTCGCAGGTGGTTGCGGAAGCCCGGCGGGCCGGCCTGGCCGTGATCTCCGTTACAGATCACGACACCACGGCCGGACTCGAGGAAGCCACCGTAGCCTCCCGCGAGGCCGGAATCGAGTTCATCCCCGGCGTGGAGATCAGCGCGACTCACCCCATCGCTGAAGCGCACATTCTCGGCTACTGGGTGGATTTCAAGAGCCGGGCTTTGGCCCAGTTCCTCTCGAGCCCCCTGTCCACCCGTACAGCCCGCATCGCCGAGATGTGCAAGAAACTCGGCGAGCTCGGCATGCCGGTGGATCCTGAGGAAGTCTTCAGAGAAGCGGCCGACGCCGAAGCCGTGGGGAGGCCCCACGTCGCCAGGGTCATGCTCCGCAAAGGCTACGTCAAGCACATGGACGAAGCCTTCGATCGTTTCCTGGGGGAAGGCAGACCGGCCCACGTCAAGCGCTTCAAGAACACGACCGCCGACACCATCCGGATGATTCATGCATGCGGCGGGATTTCGGTCATCGCCCACCCGGGCCTTATCCGGGACCAGGCCCTGATCGACGCGCTCATCGAAGAAGGCGTCATGGGAATCGAGGTATACTGCCACGAGCACAAGAAAACCCAGGCTTCCCGGTTCGTCCGGCTTGCCAAGGAGCGCGGCCTTCTCATCACGGGCGGGTCCGATTATCACGGTGCCATGCTGGACAAGCCCTTCCGCCTGGGAGATCTCCGGGTTCCTTACGAATGCTATGAGCGACTCCTGGAAGCCCGCCTGCGCCTCAAGGCCGGGTCCTAGGCTCCCACCAGGGCCCGATAGGCCTTCTCGATCCGATCCCAGTTCTCCTCCCGGTCCATGGCCCAGTAGCGTCCCATGATCGTGACCACCTCGCCGAGCCCGAGCTCCCGGGCCCTGTCCTCGACCTTCCCCACATAGATGGCCCCGCTCTCCGGCCTCTCCCCCCTTCTTCCCAAGAGCCCGTGGATATACACCTCCCGGACCCCTTCCCGTCTGGCCATCTCCATGAGGGCCAAAAGGTAGTCCAAGGGCCCGTGGGAACTGTAAAAGGAGACGATGCCCAGAAGGTGGAGGGCGCAACCCGCGTTCTTTGCCGGCTCCATGGCCCAGCGGAAGACGGGATTTTCGAAAAAAGAGCCCGTGCGGATCGCCTCGTCGATCCGGACCCGGTCCGATGGGACCACCCTGCCCGCGCCGATGTGAAGATGTCCGCACTCGGAGTTGCCCACACTGCCCGCCGGCATGCCCACGGCCAGGCCGGATG
>JACAEF010000113.1 GCA_013388985.1 Rhodocyclaceae bacterium | reverse complement strand
TTTGCGCGAACTTTTCCGGCGTGGTCGGGTCGATCAAGGCACCCTCGCCGTAGAACGCCACCGGATACTCGGGCTTGGCATAGAAGAAGGTGATGCGCGCACCCGTTTCCTTCGCAAAGCTGATGGCGCGCTTGACCGCTTCCTGCGATAGTTGTGAACCGTCGGTCGGTACGAGAATGTGCTTGAACATGATGCACTCCTTTGACAAGAGGCTTGACGCATAGCAACATCGCGGACGGAAAGCCTTTATAGAATCATAGCGCATCGGGAGAACGAGGATGGCAACGAACAGAGCGCCGGGAGTCACGGTGACGCCCCAACAAGTGTTTCGAGCCATGCGCGAGGCTGCGCAGACGGGCGTCGATCCACTCGGCATGGTGATGCCGCTTCACAACGCGCAGTGGGCCTGGCTGACGCACCCGCAGGAGCTGGCCGAGACGGCAGCGGGTTTTTACGCCCGTCTGCTGCAATTGCAGCAACATTCCTGGCAACGCATGCTGGGGCTGCCCGGCGAGGACGTCGAGCTGCCGCATCCGGACGATACCCGCTTCGCCGATCCGGTGTGGACCGAATCGGCGACCTGGGATCTGACGAAGGAGTGGTATCTGGCCTGCACCCACCAGATCCAGGACATGCTTTACCAGACGCCGGGACTGCCCAGCCGCGAGCGGCGGCGCGCAGCGTTCTGGTGGCGCAAGTGGCTCAACGCGATGGCGCCGACGAATTTCCTGCTCACCAATCCGGTGGCGATCAGAAAGGCCGTCGAGACCCATGGGGAGAGCCTGATTCGCGGCTTTCAGAACTTCATCGCCGACCTGCAGGCCGGCGAGATTCGCATGACGCGGCCGGAAGATTTCCAGGTCGGCGTCAATCTCGCCACGACTCCCGGCAAGGTGGTGATGCGCAACCGGCTCGTCGAGCTGATCCACTATGCGCCGACCGCCCCCCAGGTGCATCGCGTGCCGCTGCTGATCGTCACACCGTGGATCAACAAGTTTTACATTCTCGATCTCACGCCCAAGAAGAGCCTGGTGAAGTTTCTGCTCGACCAAGGCTTCGACGTCTATATCACGAGCTGGAAGAATCCGGACGAAACGATGGCGGAGGTGGGTTTCGACGATTACCTCACCGAGGGGATCGAGGCCGCAATCGCGACGATGCGCGGCATCTCGAAGTCCGACCAGGTCAACGCCGTCGGCTATTGCATCGGCGGCACCGCGCTGGCGATCTATCTCGCCTGGGCGAACCGCAGGTTCGCGCCGGAAGATGTGCCCGTGGCGAGTGCGACGTTTTTCACCACGCTGGTCGATTTCCACAAGCCGGGCGATATCGAGGTATTCCTCGACGAGGGCAGCTACCGCTATCTCGTGGCGAAGATGGAGGCCAAAGGCTATCTCGATGGCAGGGAAATGGCCGCGGCTTTCCGCCTGCTGCGTTCGAACAGCCTGATCTGGCATTACGTCGTGCATGGCTATCTGTATGGCGAGACGCCGCCCCCTTTCGACGTGCTCTACTGGAACATGGACACGACGCGCATGCCTGCCAGGATGCACGCCTGGTATCTGCGCAACCTCTACCTCGACAATAAGCTGATCAAGAAAGATGCCCTGGCGATCGCCGGCCAGCCACTCGACCTGACGCGCATCGTTCAGCCGGTGTATGCGGTGGCGGCGGCGGACGACCACATCGCACCTTGGCGGCAGGCTTACCGTCTCATGAATTACGTTTCCGGGCCGAAGCGTTTCGTCCTGTCGAGCTCAGGTCACATCCTCGGCATCGTCAATCCGCCGGTGCATCCGCCCAAGCGCGAATACCGCGTCGGCGCCGCCGAGCGGCACGACAATCCCGATGTCTGGCAGGAACGGGCCGAAGCGCATCCGGGCAGCTGGTGGGAGGATTGGGTGGCCTGGCTGCGGCCCCGTTCCGGGCCGCTCGTCAAGCCTGGCCCGGTGGCGACACGCGCCCATCCTGCGCTCGCCGACGCGCCTGGAACCTACGTGCTCGAACGCTGAAAAGTCGGCGCTGGCGGAAATGAGAGCGTCCCGCCGGGCGCCGCCACAC
>JACAEF010000028.1 GCA_013388985.1 Rhodocyclaceae bacterium | reverse complement strand
TTTGCGCGAACTTTTCCGGCGTGGTCGGGTCGATCAAGGCACCCTCGCCGTAGAACGCCACCGGATACTCGGGCTTGGCATAGAAGAAGGTGATGCGCGCACCCGTTTCCTTCGCAAAGGTGACGGCGCGTTTGACCGCTTCCTGCGACAGTTGCGAGCCATCGGTCGGGACGAGAACGTGCTTGAACATGATGCGCTCCTTTGCTTTCCTGGGCGTCAGGCTTGACGCATATCAACATCGCGGTCGGCGACTTCTTACAGAATCATAGCGCATCGGGAGATGAGAGATGGGAACGAACAGAACTCAGAGCGCCACGGTCACGCCCCAGCAGGTGTTCCGAGCGATGCGCGAGACGGCGCAGTCGGGCATCGATCCGCTCGGCATGGTCATGCCGTTGCTCAACGCACAATGGGCGTGGCTGACGCACCCGCAGGAGCTGGCCGAGACGGCGGCGGGCTTTTACGCCCGCCTGCTCGAATTGCAGCAGTATTCGTGGCAACGCATGCTCGGCCTGCCGGGCGAGGATGTCGAGCTGCCGCATCCCGACGATACCCGTTTCGCCGATCTGGTATGGACGGAATCGGCGACCTGGGACCTGACCAAGGAATGGTATTTGGCGCTTACGCACCAGATCCAGGACATGCTCTACCAGACGCCGGGCCTGCCCAGCCGCGAGCGGCGGCGGGCGGCCTTCTGGTGGCGCAAGTGGCTCAACGCGGTGGCGCCGACGAATTTCCTCCTCACCAATCCTGTGGCGATGCGTAAGGCGGTCGAGAGCCACGGTGAGAGCCTGCTGCGTGGTGTCCAGAATTTCCTCGCCGATCTGCAGGCCGGCGACATCCGCATGACGCGGCCGGATGATTTCGCGGTCGGCCAGAATCTGGCGACGACGCCCGGCAAGGTGGTGCTGAGAAACCGCCTGCTCGAGCTGATCCACTATGCGCCGACCGCCAACGCGGTGCATCGCGTGCCGCTCTTGATCGTCACGCCGTGGATCAACAAGTTCTACATCCTCGACCTGACGCCGAAGAAGAGCCTGGTGAAATTCCTGCTCGACCAGGGCTTCGACGTCTTCATCACCAGCTGGAAAAACCCCGACGCAGCGATGGCGGATGTCGGGTTCGACGATTATCTGACCGAGGGCATCGACGCCGCGATCGCCGCGGTGCGCGGCATCTCGAAAGCCGACGCGGTGAATGCGGTGGGTTACTGCATCGGCGGCACCGCGCTGGCGATCTATCTGGCCTGGGCGAACCGGAAGTTCGCGCCGTCGCAGGTGCCGGTGGCGAGCGCGACGTTTTTCACCACGCTGATCGACTTCCACAAGCCCGGCGATATCGAGGTGTTCATCGACGAGGGCAGCTACCGCTATCTCGTCGCGAAGATGGAAACCCGGGGTTACCTCGACGGCAAGGAGATGGCCGCCGCGTTCCGCCTGCTGCGCTCGAACAGCCTGATCTGGCATTACGTCGTGCATGGCTATCTGTATGGCGAGACGCCGCCGCCCTTCGACGTGCTCTACTGGAACATGGACACGACGCGGATGCCGGCGAAGATGCACGCCTGGTATCTGCGCCACCTCTATCTCGACAACCAGCTGATCAAACGGGATGCGCTGGAAATCGCCGGCCAGCCGCTCGATCTGACCCGCATCGTGCAGCCGGTGTATGCGGTCGCGGCGGCGGACGACCACATCGCGCCGTGGCGGCAGGCTTACCGCATCAACAACTATGTTTCCGGGCCGAAGCGCTTCGTGCTGTCGAGTTCGGGCCACATCCTCGGCATCGTCAATCCGCCGGTGGATCCGCCCAAGCGCGAATATCGTGTCGGCGCCGCCGAGCGCCATGACAATCCCGATGTCTGGTACGAGTGCGCCGAGCCGCATCCCGGCAGCTGGTGGGAAGACTGGGTGGCCTGGCTGCGGCCCCGTTCCGGCCCGCTCGTCAAGCCCGGCCCCGTATCCAGCCGCGCATATCCGGCGCTGGCCGACGCTCCCGGGGAGTATGTGCTCGAACGCTGAGAGTCGGCGCTGGCGGTGAAAGGACGTCCCGCCGGGCGCCTCCCCACCTCGAAAAGTCGGCGCTGGCGGGACGGCACGCGTTATCATTGCGGCCTGGAACAGAGGTCGCATGCCGCGATCGGGATAGCGAAAATGAAATGCGTGGATGATTTCCGCCTGCGCCTGGGCAAGCACGAGCTGGTGCCCATCGTCATCGGCGGCATGGGTGTGGACATCTCGACGACCGAGCTCGCGCTCGAAGCCGCGCGTCTCGGAGGGGTTGGGCACATTTCCGATGCGATGGTGCCGACCGTCTCCGACCGGCGTTACAACACCAAGTACGTCAAGGACAAGCTCCGCCAGTACAAATACAACGTCGCCAGCAGCGACAAGTCGGACGTGCAGTTCGATCTCGCCCTGCTCGCCGAGGCCACCGAGGCGCATGTGCGCCACACGATGGAACGCAAGCGCGGCGAAGGTCTGGTCTTCATCAACTGCATGGAAAAGCTGACGATGAACGCGCCGAAGGAAACGCTGCGCGTGCGGCTGCGCTCGGCGCTCGATGCCGG
>JACAEF010000027.1 GCA_013388985.1 Rhodocyclaceae bacterium | reverse complement strand
GACCGTGAAACGAGACCGCGCCAATGATATTGCCCACCCAAGGGCGAGAAAGTAGGTCAACACCAGACCCCCCAATCAACAAAGCCCGCTGATTCACCAGCGGGCTTTGTGCGTTTACGGCGCCTCTACCTAACTCCGACCGCGCAAGCTCATGCGCTGTTAGCATACGGTATGCTGTACTTGCATCACGGCAATCGTCCCGAGCGCCTCGCCGCCAGGCTGGCGGCGGTATTGCGCGACGACCCGCTGCCGCTCTTCGAGATCGACACCGTGCTCGTGCCCTCGACCGCGCTGGCACGCTGGCTCGGCTTCCGGCTCGCCGATGGCTTGGGCATCGCGACCCAAGTGCGCGCTGCCTTCCCGGCGGCTTACGTCTGGCAACTTTTTGGCAGTGTCCTGCCGGACGTGGCGGCACACAATCCGTTCGACCGCGAAACGATGCAGTGGCACTTGTTGCGGCTGCTCGGCGAGAGCCACGCGACAGAGATCCATCATTACCTCGAGAACGACGACGGCACGCGGCAGTTCGAACTGGCGCAACAGCTCGCCAGCCTGTTCGACCGCTACCTGGTCGAGCGGCCGGACTGGCTCGCGGCCTGGAGCGCAGCTCGTCGGCTCGGACTTGGGCCGGACGAGTCCTGGCAGGCCGCTCTGTGGCGCGCACTGCTCGACGCTTTGCCCGAGGTGGCGGCGGAGCACCCGCGCGAGCGCTTCCTGGCGACCTTGCGCGAGCACCCTGAGGCACGAGCGAGGCTGCCGCGCCGCCTTTCGCTGTTCTGCGTCGAGGCGATGCCGGCGCTCTACTGGGAGGTGTTCGTCGCCCTCGCAGCCTGGATCGACGTGCATGTATTCGTGCTGGCGCCCTGCCGCGAATACTGGGGCGATATCGAACGCTTGCGCGAGCGCCTGCGTCTCAAGATCGAACGGCCGGAGGCGGCGATGCTCTATGAGAGCGGTCATCCGCTGCTCGCCTCACTGGGACGTGCGCGCCAGCATGCGGTGGTGCGCCTCGCCGATGCGGTAGCACAGGCGGCGTGCCGGGAAGACGAAGAATTCGTCCTGCCTGCCACCACCTTGCTGGGAACCCTGCAACGCGACATCCTCGAATTGACGACGAGCACGGCCTCGCCCGACGCCACGTTGCAGATACACGCCTGTCATGGCGCACAGCGCGAGGCGGAAGTGCTGCACGACCGTCTGCTCGAGCTTTTCGAGCGCCTGCCGGATCTGGAGCCGGCCGACATCCTGATCCTGACCCCCGACGTCGAGACCTACGGCCCGATCGTCGCCGCGGTTCTGGAAAACGCGCCGCGAACACGGCGGCTGCCCTGCACGGTGGCCGACCGGCCGCTGGCCGCGCTGCCGCTGTGGCGGGCATTGCGGCAATTGTGTGTCGTCGCCGCGGGCGATCTCGATGCCGAAAGCGTGCTCGCTTTGCTGGAAGAGCCGGCGCTCTCCCGCGCCTTCGAGATCGGCGATGAGGATTTGCCCCGCCTGCGTGACTGGGTGGCGGCCGCCGGCATCCGTTGGGGCATCGATGGCGCGACGCGGGCACGGCGCGGGCTGCCGGCAGATGACGCCTTCGGCTGGCGTGTTGGCCTCGAACGCCTGCTGCTCGGCGTCGCTTTGCCGGATGCGCCGGAGCGTCTCTGGCAGGGCCGGTTGCCGGTGCCGGGCATCGAAGGCGAAGGCGCGGCGCTGCTGGGGCGTTTCGCGCAGTTCGCCGAGGTGTTGTTCGATCTGCATGCGAAACTCGGCGCTGGCAAGACGGCACCCGAATGGTGCGCGTTGCTGAGTGAAACGTTCGAGCGCTGCCTCGCCCCGGACGAGACAGAAGAGGCGCAGGCGCAGCGGCTGCGCGAAGCCCTGCGGCAGATCGGGGAAAGGGCCGCGACCGCCCGCTGCACCACCCGGCTGCCGCTGGCGGTGCTGCTGCGCGAGCTCGACCGGCGCCTGGCCGCGCAGGCGCCGGCGCAGGCGTTCATGTCCGGCAGCGCGACGATCGCCGCCCTGCAGCCGGGACGCCCGGTCGCGGCGCGCGTCGTCTGCCTCGTCGGCATGAACGACGGTGCTTGGCCGCGTCCGCGGACGATCCCGGCGTTCGATCTGCTCTCGGCCCATCCGCGTCCGGGGGATCGCAATTTGCGCGGCGAGGAGCGTTACGCCTTCCTGGAAATGCTGCTGTGCGCGGGCGATGCGCTGATCGTCACCTACACCGGGCACGATCCGCGCAGCAATCTCGCCTTGCCGCCGGCGCCGCCGCTGGCCGAGCTGATCGACGTCGTCGCCGCGATGACCGGCAGGTCGGCCGAAGAGGTGGTCGTGCATCATCCCTTGCAGCCTTTCGCCACTGCCTATTTCAACGGGCAAGACAACCCCCTGTTCAGCTACGACGAGGAGCATTGCCCGCCGGCCGCACCACGGGCCGCGCCGGCCTTCCTGCATGTGGAGATGGCGCTCGAGGTGCCCGAAAACGTAGAGGTGGATCTCGCAGCGCTGCAGCGCTTCTTTGCCCATCCGCTCAAATACTTCCTGCGCGAGCGCTTGGGTCTCCATCTGGAAGAACGCGAGGCGCTGCTGGAAATTCACGAACTCTTCGTGCCCGACGCGCGGGAACGCTACCACTTGCGCGAGGCGCAATTCTCCGCACTGCAAGGTGGCCTGGCGCCGGAGGAAGCGCAAGCCTGGCTCCGCGCGCGCGGCGAGTTGCCGAGCGGTGTCGCGGGCGATCTCATCTCGCGGCGGGCGCGACAGGAGGCGTTGGGTCTCTGGCAAACGGCGCAGCCGTGGCTCGCGGCGCGGACGATCGAAAGCGTCGAGATCGACTACGCCGCCCACGGCGTGCGGCTCACGGGACGGATCGAGGGGCTGACCGAGCGGGGGCTGTGGCGGGTGCGGCATGGCCGGATGCGTGCGCAAGACAGGCTGCGGCTGTGGATCGATCATCTGCTGCTCAACGTGGCGAAGCCCGAAGGAGTGCAGCCGACGAGCATCCTGATCGCGCGGGATGCGACCCTGCAGCTCGGCCCCGTAGCGCGGGCAGAGGCGCTGCTCGACGATCTGCTGGCCTGGTACCGCGAAGGAGTGAAAAGCCCTCTGCCGTTCTATCCCGAAACCGCCTGGGCCTGGCTGGCGGGCAAGAGCGTGAAGCCGGCCTGGGAGGGCGATGCCTACCGCGACCGAAAAGGCGAGCGGGACGATGCCTATGTGCGGCTGTTTTTGCGCGACCGGACGGACGACCCGCTGGGCGAGGAATTCCAGCGACTGGCGATGGCGATCTTCGGGCCGTTGCGCGAAGCATTGAAAGTCGGCGATGGCTGAACGGCACACCACGGCGTTGACATCGCCTTTGGAGGTCGAATTGCGCGGCATGCGGCTGATCGAGGCCGGCGCCGGCACCGGCAAGACCTGGACGCTGGCGGCGCTCATGCTGCGCCTCTTGCTCGAAGAGAAAATCGAGATCGGCCAGATCCTCGTCGTCACCTACACCCGCGCGGCGAGCGGCGAGCTCAGGGGCCGCATCCGCAAGCGGCTCATCGAGGCCCTGGCCGCCTTCGAGACCGGATCGAGTCAGGATGAGTATCTTCAGGCGCTGATCGGGCGCCATGAGGTCACCGAGGCGAAAGCCCGGCTCAGGCTGGCGATCGAGAGCTTCGACACGGCGGCGATCTTCACGATCCACGGCTTTTGCCAGCGCGCGTTGGGGGAGGCGGCCTTCGTCGCCGGCCAGCCGTTCGAGCGTGAGCTGATCGCCGACCAGAGCGAGCTCTTGGCCGAGGTGGCGCGCGATGCCTGGCGCAAGCAGATGGCGGCGGCGACGCCGTTGTGGGCACAGTTCCTGATCGACACATTGCAGGGGCCGCGGGGGCTCGTCGCTCGGGTCAAGGATCATCTCGGGCGTGTCGGCGCGCAGGTGGCCATGCCGGAAGCCGTCGATCGCCTGGCCATCGAACGCGAACTCATGGCGAGCTGGGCGGACGCACGCGCGCTCTGGCAAAACGAGGCGGCGGCGCTGCATGCCTGGCTCAAGCGTGCGCGACTCAAACGCAACATCTATCCCGCCGCGAAGATCGACGGCGCGGTGGCGACGGCGACGGCTTGGTTTGCTGAAGACCTGCCGCTCCTGCCTCTGCCGGAGGAACTCTTTCTGCTGACCCGGCAAAAGATCGAGCAGGGGCGCACGAAGGAGAGCCCGGCGCCCGAGTCTCCGTTCTTCGTTGCGATGGAGGAACTCTGGCAGGTGGCCGAACATTTCCAGTCGGCCTGCGATCTGGCCTTGCGTCGCCTCGTCGCGGAATTCCTCGGCGAAGCGCGCGTGCAACTGGCGCAACGCAAGCAGCAAAGTGGCCTGCAAAGCTACGACGACCTGCTCATCGCGCTTGCGGCGGCGCTCGACGGGCCGGCGGGCGGCCGCCTGATCGAGAGCCTGCGCGCGCGTTACCGCATCGCGCTCATCGATGAGTTCCAGGATACCGATACGCTGCAACTTGCGATCTTCACGCGCGTCTTCGGCAGCGAGACGCATCCGCTGATCTTCGTCGGCGATCCGAAGCAAGCGATCTACGCCTTTCGCGGCGCCGACGTGTTCGCCTATCTCGCCGCGCGCGCGCGCGCCGATGCGATCCATGCGCTGCTCGACAACCGCCGCTCCGACAAGCCCTTGCTCGAGGCGCTGAATGCGCTGTTCGCCCGGCCGCTGCCCTTCCTGCTCGACGATCTGCCTTATGAGCCCGCGCGTGCGGCCGAGGCCGAGCGCACGCCTTGCGTGATCGAAGATGACGGCGCGCCGCTCACGCTGTGGACGATGGAAAAGCCGGCGGCGGCCAAGAGCTTCACCAAGGAGCTCGCCCATGCGATGGCGGCGGAGGCGGTCGCCAGCGACATCGCGCGGCTCTTGAAGCTCGCCGCCGAGGATCGGGCAAAGCTCGGCGAGCGGCGCTTGAGCGGCGGCGATATCGCGGTGCTGGTGCGCAAGCACCACGAGGGCGACCTCGTGCGCGAGGCGTTGAAGCGGCGCGGCATTCCTTCGGTCAGCGGCGGGGGCGGCAGCGTCTGGGCGAGCGAGGAGGCGGAAGAGATCGAGCGCTTCTTGCTCGCGGTGGCGCAACCGTCGCGCGAGGCGCTGGTGCGCGCGGCGCTGGCGACCGTGCTGCTCGGCGTCGACGCCGCGCAGCTTGCCGCTTGGCGCGAGGATGATCTCGCTTGGAGCGAGCGGCTGGAGCGCTTCCACGACGATGGCCTGCTGCTGCGTGAGCGCGGCTTCATGGCGATGTGGCGCCGTCTGCTGCGCCGCGAGAACGTCGTGGCGCGCGTGATCAGACGTCCCGACGGCGAACGGCGGCTGACCAACTACCGCCATCTGGCCGAGCTCTTGCAGGCGGCGGAACACCAGGCGGCACTCGATGCCGAGGGGCTCGCCCGTCACATTGCCGACCAGCGATCGGCCCCCGAAAGCGAGGAGAGCCTGTTGCGGCTGGAAAGCGACGCCGATCTGGTGCGCATCGTCACGCAGCACGCGGCGAAGGGGCTGCAATACCCGATCGTCTATTGCCCCTTCCTCTGGCTCGGGCCCGAGGAAAAGAACGACTGGCCGCTGCTCGCCCACCGGGACGGCGCGGCGCTGCTCGATTTCGGCTCGCCCGAGGCGCAGGCGCTCGCCCGCGTGGCGGAACGCGAGGCCGCGGCCGAGGAATTGCGTCTGGCCTATGTCGCGCTGACGCGCGCCGAGCATCGCTGCGTCGTGATCTGGGGCAAGACGAACAACTGCGCGCGCTCGCCGCTCGCCTGGCTGCTGTTCGGCCCGCGCGAGGCGGTGGACGGCGATCCCCGTGAGTGGCTGGCGCAGTGGCTGGAGTCGAACGATGAAAGCGGGGCATTGCGCGAGCTCGAAGCTCAGCTTGGCGGCGCGCTGAGAGTGCTGCCGCTGCCGACGGACGGCGTCGGCTCTCTACCCGTCGAAGCCGAACGCCCCGAATGGCAGGCGCGGCGGTTCGTCGGGCGGATTCCGCCGCCCTGGCAGGTGAAGAGCTTCTCCTCGCTCGCCGCGCGTCTGGCGGAAGAGGCGCAAAGCGCCGACCACGATGCCCTCATGCCGTGGGGTGCCGTCCCGCCAGCGCCGACTTTCCGAAGCGAGGTGGCGCCCGGCGGGACGTCCCACATTCCGTCAGCGCCGACTTTCGACGATATCCGGCAGTTCCCCCGCGGCGCGCGCGCCGGCAGCTGCCTGCACGCGCTGTTCGAGCGCATCGATTTCCAGCGCCCACAGACGGCCGGCCCAATTGCTGCCGCGGTGCTCGCCGAATACGGCTATGCCCCGGCGTGGCAGCCGGCGCTCGAACGGCTGGTGGAGGACGTGCTCGCCACGCCGCTCGCTCCGGCGGGGTTCCGGCTCGCCGACATCCCTGCTGCGGCGCGCATCGCGGAGATGGAATTCACTTTCCCGCTGGATTCTCCGGCGGGCCAAGCGGGCTACATGAAGGGCTTCATCGATCTGGTGTTTGAGGCCCATGGGCGCTGGTACATTATCGACTGGAAATCGAACGCGCTGGAGGATTACGGCCCCGCGTCCCTCGTCGAGGCGATGCGCTTTCATCGCTACGACCTGCAGCTCCGCATCTACGCGGCGGCGCTCAAACGCGCGCTCGCTTTGCGCGAACCGCACAGCGACTGGGAGACGGCTTTCGGCGGCGTGTTCTATCTCTTCCTGCGCGGCATGAAACCTGGCAGCAGTGAGGGCGTGTTCTTCGCCCGGCCGACGCTCGCCGAAATCGAAAACTTCCTCGACGGAGGAGTGGCGTGATGATGTCATCCCTGCCGGCGATCGTCCGCCAGCTCGCGCGTTTTCTCGGCGAGGGAGAGCCTGATGCGGAACGGGCCGCGGCGCTCGCCTGCCTGGCGACCGAGGAAGGCCATGTCTGCGCCGATCTCGATCTCGATGCCGGCTGGGGGCCGTGGGCGGCCGAAATGGATGCTGCCGCGCGCGCCGCGTTTCGCACCCGCCTGCCGCGGCTCTCGATCGTCGGCGGCGCGGAAGACTGGACGCCGCTGGTCTGGGACGGCCGGCGTCTCTATCTGCGCCGCTACTGGGATTACGAGCAGCGCGTCGCCGCCGATCTCATCTCACGGAGCGCGGAGGCCGAAGCGCCGCTCGCAGCGCTGGAGGAGCGACTGGCCGAGCATTTTGCCGATGCCGGCCAGCGGCATGCCGCGCGCGTGGCGCTGACGCGCCGGCTGGCACTGATCTCCGGTGGCCCCGGCACCGGCAAGACGCACACGCTGGCGCGCATCATCGGACTGTTGCGGACGGATCGGCCCGAGCTGCGCATCGCGCTCGCGGCGCCGACCGGCAAGGCAGCGGCCCGGATGGGCGAAGCCTTGCAGGCAGCAGGAGTGACGCTGGCGGAAGGCGCGAAGACGATTCACCGCCTGCTCGGCGTGCGCGGCGATGGCGGCTTTTGGCATGACCGCGATCGTCCGCTCGCCGTCGATGTGCTGGTCGTCGATGAGGCCTCGATGATCGATCTGTCGCTGATGGCGCATTTGCTGGATGCATTGCCGCGTCAGGCGCGGCTGATCCTGCTCGGCGATCGCGATCAGCTCGCCGCCGTCGAGGCCGGCGCGGTATTCGCCGATCTGTGCGACAACCCGCGGCTCGCCGGCTGCGTGGCGCTCTTGACGACGAACTTCCGCTTCGGTGCGCAAAGTGGCATCGGCCGGCTGGCGGAGCGTTTGCGCCAGGGCGATGCCGAGGGCGCGCTTGCGCTGCTGACGGCGGGCGGCGACGACCTCGTCTGGACGACGCGCGGCGACGGCCGTGCCCTCGTCGATGCCGCGCGCGAGGGCTATCGGGATTACCTGGCCGGCGTCGCCGAAGGGCGGGCGCCGGACGAGCTGTTCACCCGCTTCGACGGCTTTCGCGTGCTCTGCGCGCATCGTGAGGAGGCCGAGGTGATCAACCGCGCGCTAAGCGGCGATATGCTCCTGCCGCCGCCGGGCGCGCCGATCATGGTGTTGCGCAACGATCCGCTGCTGCGCGTGTTCAATGGCGACATCGGTTTGCTATTGAACGATCCGGCCGATGGGCGGCGGAAGGTCGCCTTTCCCGGCGAGACGATGCGCTGGATTCCCTTGAACCGGCTGCCGGAGTGGGCGCCGGCCTGGGCGATGACGGTGCATAAGGCCCAGGGCTCGGAATTTGCTCGGGTGCTGCTCGCGCTGCCCGCCGCCGTCTCGCCGGTGGCGACGCGCGAACTGGTCTATACCGGCGTCACGCGGGCAAAACGGAGCGTGCTGCTCTGGACGAGCGAAGCGGTGCTGCGCGCGGCGACCGAGCGCCGCTCGATGCGCATGTCCGGCCTGCGCGAAAGGCTGGCTTGACGAGGGCTTTCAAAGACCTCGCTGGATCTTGTTCAACATCCGCGCCCGACCGGAAGCTTCGGCCTGATTGGCTGCGGAAACCTGACGCCCGTAGGCGTCGCGTTCCTCCTTGGAGCGCTTGACGGCCTCGATGCTCTTGATGCAGCGCCAGCGCGAGCCGGTCTTGGTCACCAGAAGCCGCATTTCCTCGACGGGATGATGCGTGCGGCAGTGATAGCAGTAACGCGTCGCGGGTTCTTTTTTGTCGGTGCTCATAAACCTGCGGATTATACAGAATGGAAGGCCAGCGCGCTAGGCGGGGCTTAACGTGAAACGCCTTACATGCTGACCACAACCCTTGGCGTTACATCCACCGTGGGTGGCCCAAGGTCAGCGATGCGGCGTTAGGCCGGCCGGTTTCATGCGGACGGGGAGCGGATGCCCCTTGCGCGCGCGGGCGGCGCGGTAGGCGTCGGCTTCCTTGCCGGCGAGCCGCCACTCGGCGGGCTTGCCGCCGCGCCCGATGCCGGTGACGACAAAAGCGTCAGTGCCGACCGCGACCGCGACCATTTCGTCCTTGGCGTCGAGCGCCTGCAGGATCGTGCCGCGCCCCTTGGCCATCGTCTTGACCTCGGCGAGCGGGAAGAGCAGCAGGCGGCCGCTGGTGGAGATCGCTGCTGCAGTCCCCATATTGGCGGCGGATCCGGCTGCTGCCGTCCCGCCAGCGCCGACTTTGGCCGGTGCGATGGGTTTTTCGCCTTTTTCCAGGGTCATGAACGCCTTGCCGGCGCGCTGCCTGGAAACCAGATCGGCGATGCGCGCGACGAAGCCGTAGCCGCCGGAGTTGGCGAACAGATACTGCGCTTCCGGCGCGTCGGTGATCGCTTGGGCCAGCTTGCCGCCATCCTGGAAATCGACCAGCGTCGTGATCGGCACGCCGTCGCCGCGCCCGCCGGGCAGATCGGCGACGCGCACGCTGTAGGCGCGGCCGTTCGTGTCGATGACGACCAGCGGCCAGACGGTGCGCGATTCGGCGACGAGGAAGGGGAAATCGCCGGTCTTGTAGCCGATGCTGGCCGGGTCTAGCCCATGCCCCTGGCGGGTGCGCACCCAGCCGTTCTTCGAGACGATCACCGTCACCGGCTCGTCAGGGATCGCCACCTCGGCGGGCGTGACCGGCGCGACGGCCTCGATCAGCGTGCGGCGCGCGTCGCCATATTTCTTCGCGTCCTCGGCGATTTCCTTGAGCACGAGTTTGGTGAGCTCTTTCGGGTCTTCGAGCACGCGGCGCAGGTCTTTGGCTTCCGCTTCGAGCGCCTTCTGCTCCTGCTCGATCTTGATGCCCTCCAGGCGGGCGAGCTGGCGCAGACGGATCTCCAGAATGTCCTCGGCCTGGATCTCCGAGAGCTTGAACTTCGCTATCAGCTCGGCCTTCGGCTCGTCGGCCTCGCGGATGGTCTCGATGATCTTGTCGATGGACAGGAAGGCGAGCATGCGGCCGGCGAGGATGTGCAGGCGCCGCTCGACTTCGGCGAGGCGATGCCGGCTGCGACGTTCGACGGTGGCGTGGCGGAAGCGCAGCCATTCGGAAAGCATCGCCATGAGTGGCTTTTGCGCCGGCCGGCCGTCGAGGCCGATCATCGTGAAGTTCACCGGCACGTTGGTTTCGAGGCTGGTGCGCGCGAGCAGGACGGCCATGAATTCGTCCAGCGGCACCCTGGAGGTGCGCGGCTCGAGCACGATGCGCACGGGCTCCTTTTCGTTCGATTCGTCGCGCACCGCGTCGAGCACGGCGAGCATCGCCTGCTTGAGGTTTTTCTGCTCTTGGGAGACATCCTTCTTGCCGGGGCGCGGTTGCGGATTGGTGATCGCCTCGATCTCCGAGAGCACCTGCGCGGTCGACACGCCGTGCGGCAGTTCGTAGACGATCACGCGCCACTGGCCGCGCGCCAGCTCCTCGACGCGCCAGCGGGCTCGCATGCGGAGGCTGCCGCGGCCAGTCTCGTATGCTGCGCGAAGGTCCTCGGGCGCGGAGATGATCTGGCCGCCGCCGGGAAAGTCCGGCCCGGGCAGCACGGCCATCACCTCGTCGAGCGAGGCGTGGGGCTTCTTGATCAGGAGCTTGAGCGCCTCGGCCACCTCGCAGAGGTTGTGCGGCGGAATCTCGGTGGCCATGCCCACCGCGATCCCCGAGGCGCCGTTCAAGAGCACGAAGGGGAGCCGCGCGGGCAGGCGGGCGGGCTCCTGCATCGTGCCGTCGTAGTTCGGCACGAAGTCGACCGTGCCACGGTCGATTTCCGAGAGCAGCAGTTCGGCGATGGGTGTCAGGCGGCATTCGGTGTAGCGCATCGCCGCCGCCGCGTCGCCGTCGCGCGAGCCGAAGTTGCCCTGGCCGTCGACGAGCGGGTAGCGCAGCGAAAAATCCTGCGCGACGCGCACCATCGCGTCATAGACGCTCGCGTCACCGTGCGGATGGAACTTGCCGATCACGTCGCCGACCACGCGCGCGCTCTTGACGTGCTTCGCGGATGCCGCGAGCCGCATCTCGTTCATCGCGTAGAGGATGCGGCGCTGCACGGGCTTCAGGCCATCCTCGACCTGCGGCAGGGCGCGCGATTTCACCACGCTCATCGCGTAGGCGAGATAGGCGCGCTCGGCGTAGGCGTCCAGCGGCAGGGCTTCGCCCTCCGCGAAAGTCGGCGCACGCGAGTCGCCATTGGGCGGCTCGCCCATCTCATTGGGGACGGCAGGGGGAGGAGGCGGGACGGCTTCGAAAAGGTCAGGCGTTTGCGGAGTCATCGATCAACGGATTGAAGCAATTGAGTCGGGGAAAGCGGCCGAAATCGCGATCCGCCGTCCAGAGTTTCTTGACGCCATGTTGCAGGCACAAGGCGGCGATGCGTGCGTCGTGCGCCTGCGGGCCACTGATGCGCCCTTGCGCGATCAGCGCGCGCAGTTCGGGCCAGTGCAATTCCGATTCGCCGAGCAGCACCAGCGACGGGGATTCCAGCCAGGCGTCGATCTGTTCGAGCGCGAGGTCGATCGGCGTCGGCGGGGCATAGATGCGCGGGTGGGTGACGATGGCATAGAACTCGTGCAGGCAGGGCCAAGGGATCGCCCACGGCGCCGGATCGACGGCGAGCGACTCGATCGCGGCATAGGCGCGCGCGTGAAACGGCGAGTCCTCCCGGTGGGCATAGACGAGCAGGTTGGTGTCGACAGCGATCATCCAGGAAGCCTCTGCATAACCTGCTGCGCGCCCCGTTCGCGGTGTCGCATGCTCGCTCGCTCCTCGCCTATCTGCGGGATATGTCTCGTCGCTCGCTGCGCGGCTTCTTGCGCCCGGGGCTGCTCGCGACGCTTCTGCAGCGGCTCCCTATCCACCGTGACTCTCATAGGCCATCTCACGCAGACGTTCCCAGCCGGCATCGCGGATTTCCGGGCGCAGTCCCTCGCCCTTGAAGGTCGCGCGGCGCAACTGGAACCCGTTCGCCTGCTTTTTTTCCGCGATCGCGGCGCGCAGGCTCTGCTCGATCAGGGCGCGCAGCGTGATGCCTTTTTGGCTCGCCAGCTTGCGGGCCTGCCGCATCAAGGGGTCGGAGATCTCGATGGTCGTCTTCATGTTCGCGGAGAAAAGAGTATGGGCACCCATATCGTAGCGCCCATGAATATGGATTTCAAGCTCATACGTCGGCCTCGATCAGGTTGCCTTTCTCTTCCATCCAGGCGCGGCGGCCGGCGGATTCGTTCTTGCCCATCAGCAGATTGAAGAGCCGGACCGTCTCTGCGTGAGCGTCCGGGCGCTCGAAGACCGGCAGCACGCGGCGGGTGGCCGGATCCATCGCGGTTTCGCGCAGCTGCTCGGGGTTCATCTCGCCCAGGCCCTTGAAGCGGCCGACCTCAATCTTGTCGAGCGGGACGCCTTCCTTGGCAAGTCTCTCTTTGATCGCTTCGAGCTCGCCGTCGTCGAGCGCGTAGAGCCGCTTGGCGGGGCGTTTCTTGCCGGAGGCCGGCACATCGACGCGGTAGAGCGGCGGCTGGGCGACGAAGACGTGGCCCTTGGCGATCAGCGCCGGGAAATGGCGGTAGAAGAGGGTGAGCAACAGCGTCTGGATGTGCGCGCCGTCGACGTCGGCATCCGACATGATGATCACCTTGCCGTAGCGCAAGCCGGAGAGATCCGGGTTGTCCGGTTCGATGCCCAGCGCTACGGCGATGTCGTGGATCTCGGCGTTGGCGTACAGGCGGTTCGGCTCGATTTCCCAGGCGTTTTGCACCTTGCCGCGCAGGGGCAGGATGGCCTGCGTCTCGCGGTTTCTCGCCATCTTCGCCGAGCCGCCGGCCGAGTCGCCCTCGACGAGGAAGAGCTCGTTTTCCGCGATGTCGGTCGATTCGCAGTCCGAGAGCTTGCCCGGCAGCACGGCCACGCCCGACTGCTTTTTCTTCTCGACCTTCTGCGCGTTCTTCTGGCGCGCCAGCGCCTGCCGGATCGCGAGTTCCGCGATCGCCTTGCCGGCCTCGACATGCTGGTTGAGCCAGATTTCCAGCGGATCGCGCACCCTGCTGGCGACGAGCTTGACGGCCTCGCGCGAGTTGAGCTTTTCCTTCACCTGGCCTTGGAACTGCGGGTCGAGGAGGCGCGCCGAGAGCACGAAGCCCAGCTTGCCGCAGACGTCTTCCTGCTGGAGCTTGACGCCGCGCGGCAAGAGCGCGTGGTGCTCGATGAAGCTCTTCACCGCCTCGAACACGCCGGCTTTGAGCCCCGATTCGTGCGTGCCGCCGGCCACGGTCGGGATCAGGTTCACATAGGACTCGGTCGGCGCCGCATCGGGCCACCAGCCGAGCGCCCAGGCGGCGCCTTCGCCCGCGGCGAAGCTCTCGTCCTCCGCGCCGGCGTAGTTTTCGGCCGACCAGATCGGCGCGACCGATTCGCTGCCGGCGATTTCCTTCAGATAGCCGGCCAGACCTTCGGGGTAGCGCCAGGTCTTTTCGAGCACGCCGCCGTCGGGCTGCTCGACCGCCAGGGTGACCTGGACACCCGGCAGGAGCACGGCCTTCGAGCGCAGCAGGCGCTCGAGCTCGGCCTGCGGCGCCTTGGGCGAATCGAAATATTTCGGGTCGGGCCAAACGCGCACGCGCGTGCCGGTTTGCTTGCCGCATTCGCCGACGACTTCGAGCGCCGAGACCTTCTCGCCGCCTTCGGCAAAGCTCACGGTGTGAATCTTGCCGTCGCGGCGCACCTCGACCTCGACGCGCTGCGACAGCGCGTTGGTCACGGCGACGCCGACGCCGTGCAGGCCGCCGGAAAAAGCGTAGGCGCCGTTGCCGGCCTTTTTGTCGAACTTGCCGCCGGCGTGCAGGCGCGTGAAGGCGAGCACGACGACGGGGATCTTTTCCTCGGGATGCGGGCCGACCGGGATGCCGCGGCCGTCATCCGTCACGGTGACGCTGCCGTCCCGGGCGACCAGTACATGGATGTGTTTCGCGAAGCCGGCCAGCGCCTCGTCGGCCGCGTTGTCGATCACCTCCTGGATGATGTGGGCCGCCGAGTCGGTGCGCGTGTACATGCCCGGCCGCTCGCGCACGGGTTCGAGCCCTTTGAGGACGCGGAAACTGGATTCGTCGTAGGTTGGTTTCATGGCGGGTGCGAAAAAAACGAGAGCGGCAGTTTACCTGTTCGAAACTTCCGCTATAATGCGCAGCTCTTCGAAGCGCCCGTAGCTCAGCTGGATAGAGTACCTGGCTACGAACCAGGGGGTCAGGAGTTCGAATCTCTTCGGGCGCGCCAGAACAGGAAAGCCGGTGACCGCGAGGTCGCCGGCTTTTTTCATTCAGTGCCGCACGTCTTCCAGGTGGCTCACATCATCATGGATGCGCTGATTGGCCTCGAAACGGCGCTTGACCAGCCACATCGTGCCAGAGACGAACAGGCCGAACAGCACGATCACCCCGTAGATGTGCAGTCCGGCCTTCAAGAGCAGCGAATAGATGCCCGT
Source organism: Rhodocyclaceae bacterium (assembly GCA_013388985.1). Taxonomy (GTDB): domain Bacteria; phylum Pseudomonadota; class Gammaproteobacteria; order Burkholderiales; family Rhodocyclaceae; genus Sulfuricystis. The sequence goes on along the minus strand of JACAEF010000027.1, from coordinate 39,290 downwards.
CATCACCAGGATCGACAGGTTCTCGTTGAAGTTCTGCACGGCGATCGAGTGTCCGGCGCCCATCAGGATGTGGCCGCGATGCTGGAGCAGCGCATTCATCGGCACGACGAAGAAGCCTGAAAGGATGCCGACGATCACCAGCAAGGGGATGGCCGCCCAGGTATCGCGCACGGCGAGCATCACCAGCACGCCGACGCCCATCGCGATGCCGAGCGGGATGACGCGGACCGACTTGCGCAGCGTGATCATCTTCGCCGCCAGCACGGCGCCGATGGCGACGCCGATCGCCACCACGCCCTGCAGCATGCTGGCTTTCGACAGGTCGAGGTTCAGTGCCGCCTTGGCCCATTCGATGACGATGAACTGCAAGGTGGCGCCCGCGCCCCAGAACAGCGTGGTGACGGCCAGCGAGACTTGCCCGAGCCGGTCGCGCCAGAGCAGTCTCAGGCAGTGATTGAACTCGTGGAGCAGGTAGAGCGGGTTTTTCTTCAGTGGCTTGTGATCGACGCCGGTATCCGGGATGAAAAGATTGAACGAGGCGGCGACCAGGTAGAGCAGTCCGATGACGAGCAGGTTCATCTCCGCGACGGTATCGATGCCGGTATCGATCAGGGGGAAATCGAAGGCGAGCAGCATGGCCGCGATGTCCGGCCGGATCAAGAGGCCGCCAAGGAGCACGCCGAGAATGATCGCCACCACGGTGAGGCCCTCGATCCAGCCGTTGGCGATGACGAGCAGCCGGTGCGGCAGATATTCGGTGAGAATGCCGTACTTCGCCGGCTAATAGGCGGCGGCGCCCAGTCCCACCACGGCATAGGCGATCAGCGGATGGACATCGAAGAACATCAGGCCGCAACCGAGGATCTTGATGCCATTGCTGATGAACATCACGCGCCATTTCGGCATCGAATCGGCAAAGGCGCCCACGAACGCGGCGAGCACGACGTAGGAGACGGTGAAGAAGGTCTTCAGCAGGGGTTCATAGGCAGCCGGGGCCTGCATGTCGCGCAAGATGGCGATGGCGGCGATCAGCAAGGCGTTGTCGGCGAGCGCGGAAAAGAACTGCGCCGCCATGATGATATAGAACCCGAGGCTCATGGACGCCGGGTTATATCACGAAAGTCGATGCGGTCCGATGACAGGCTGGTGCCGGATCGGGCAAGAATGGGGCGGATCCGCCGAGGTATCAGGCTTTCTTATGGGCCGGAATTGTGCTTCAATAGCGCGGTCGACGCAGAAAACAACATGAGGGACGAGACATGGCTGATCGCAGGCTCCAGGTGTTCCATGCCGTGGCCAAGCAGCTTTCCTTCACCAAGGCTGCCGAAGTGCTGTTCATGACCCAGCCAGCGGTCACCTTCCAGATCAAGCAGCTCGAGGAGCACTTCAACACCCGCTTGTTCGACCGCGGTCACGGGCGTATTTCGCTCACCCCGGCGGGGGAGATGGTGCTCGCCTACGCCGAGAAGATCCTCGCGCTTTCGAACGAGATGGACGTGCGCATGGCCGAGATGACCGGCGAGATCGGCGGTTCCTTGCTGGTCGGCGCCAGCACGACGATCGCCGAATTCCTGCTGCCGCGCATCATGGGCGAGTTCAAGTCGCAATATCCGAATGTCCGGCCGCGGCTGGTCGTCGCCAATTCGGAAGCCATCGAGACCCGGGTGGCCGAGCATACGCTCGACATCGGCTTCATCGAGTCCCCGACGCATCATCCCAACCTGCAAACCGAAGTTTGCTGCGAGGACGAGATGCAGGTGATCTGCAGCCCGAAATTTCCTCTGGCACGGCTCAAGGAGGTCAGTCCGCAACAGCTGGCCGATCATCCCTTCGTGTCGCGGGAACCGGGTTCCGGCACACGCGAGTTCACCGAGGTCTATCTGCACAAGCAGGGCGTCGATGTCAGCCGCATGGCCCCGGTGATGGAGCTGGGCAGCCCCTTGGCACTGCTCGAGGTCGTCGAAACCGGGCTGGGCTATGCGATCGCCTCGCGCGCCTCGGTGATGCACGCCTTGCGTCTCGGCACGCTGGTGTCGATTCCGCTCAAGCCGCGCCTGGTGCGCAAGCTCTCGATGGTCTATCCGAAAGAGAAATTCCGCTCGCGCCTGGTCACCGCTTTCGTTTCGTTCGCCGCCGAACGTCTCAAAGAGCACAAGACAACGTAGCCGGCTCTTCATGCCGCGCCCGATCCGCGCCATCATCGATCTGGCCGCCCTGCGGCACAACTTCGCCATCGCCCGCCAACATGCCGGGCGGGCGCGGTTGTGGGCGGTCGTCAAGGCGAATGCCTACGGCCACGGCCTGCAGCGCGTCGTGCGGGCCTTGTGCGAGGTGGCCGACGGCTTTGCGTTGATCGAGCTCGAACGCGCGATCGCGTTGCGCGAGGCGGGCTTGACGAAGCCGATCCTGATGCTGGAAGGCTGCTACTCGGCCGACGAAGTGCCGCTGTTCATCCGCCATCGATTGATACCGGCGATCCATCGCCGCGAGCAGCTCGACTGGCTGCTGGCCGCGGACTGGCCGGCCGGGCTGCCGGTGTATCTGAAGCTCAACACCGGCATGAACCGCCTCGGCTTCGATGCGTCGGGCCTCGCGGCCGCAAAGTCGGCGCTGACGGCACGGCACATCGGCTGTGTGCTGATGACGCATTTCGCCGACGCCGACGGGCCGCGCGGCATCGACTGGCAGCTCGAGCGTTTCCGGGCGATGACGTCCGGCATGGACGAGGAAACCTCGCTCGGCAATTCGGCGACGATCCTGCGCTTTGCCGAGCACATCGGGGACTGGGGACGGCCGGGCATCATGCTCTATGGCGGCTCGCCGTTTGCCGAGGTCTCCGCCGCCGAACTCGGTCTCAAGCCCGTCATGACCCTGCAAAGCGAGATCGTCGCCGTGCAGGAACTCGCCGCGGGCGAGAGTGTCGGCTATGGCTGCACCTTCACCGCCGAGCGGCCGATGCGGGTCGGCGTGGTCGCTTGCGGCTATGCCGACGGTTACCCCCGCCATGCGGGCACCGGCACGCCGGTGCTGGTGGCGGGCCGGCGCACGCGCACGCTCGGTCGCGTGTCGATGGACAAGCTGTGCGTCGATCTGACCGGCAGCGCCTGTGGCGTGGGCGACACGGTGACCTTGTGGGGCGAGGGGCTGTCGGCCGATGAAGTCGCGGCCGCGGCCGGCACGATTTCGTATGAACTCTTTTGCGCGCTCTCTTCGCGGGTGCCGGTGATCGAGCGGGAGTGAGATGGCGAAACCCAAGTCCCTCTATACCTGCACCGAATGCGGCGCCGCCTCTACAAAGTGGCAGGGGCAATGCCCCGGCTGCGGGCAGTGGAACACGCTGGTCGAGACGGTCGCGGAGGAGGCATCCCCCGGCGCAAAGCGCTTCGGGGCGAATTTCGCGCCGCTGGCCGCGACCGGCAAGCCGCAGGACCTCGCGTCGATCCGCCCGCGCGAGGAGCCGCGTCTGCCCACCGGCATCGAGGAATTCGACCGCGTGCTGGGCGGCGGGCTCGTCGCCGGCGGCGTGGTGCTGATCGGCGGCGATCCGGGCATCGGCAAATCGACGCTGCTTCTGCAGGCGCTCGCGCGGCTCGCACAAGCCGGGCAACCCGTGCTCTATGTGAGCGGCGAGGAATCGGGCGAGCAGGTCGCCTTGCGCGCCCAGCGGCTGCAAGTGCCGGCGGCGGGCCTGCGCCTGATGCCCGAGATCAATCTCGAAAAGATTCTCGCCGCCTTGGCCGAAGAAAAGCCGCTCGTCGCGGTGATCGACTCGATCCAGACGCTGTGGTCGGAGGCGCTCGCCTCCGCCCCCGGCTCGGTCGCGCAGGTGCGCGAATGCGCGGCACAGCTCACACGCTTCGCCAAGCAGACCGGCACGAGCGTGATCCTCGTCGGCCACGTGACGAAGGAGGGTGCCTTGGCCGGCCCGCGCGTGCTCGAACACATCGTCGATACCGTGCTCTATTTCGAGGGCGACACGCATTCGAGCTTCCGCCTCGTGCGCGCCTTCAAGAACCGCTTCGGCGCGGTCAATGAGCTGGGTGTGTTCGCGATGACCGACCGGGGCTTGAAGGGCGTCTCGAACCCTTCGGCGCTGTTTCTCTCGCAGCACGCGCAGGATGTCGCAGGCAGTTGCGTGCTGGTCACACAGGAGGGCACGCGGCCGCTCCTGGTCGAGGTGCAGGCGCTCGTCGATAGTGCGATGGGCGGCAATCCTCGCCGGCTCACCGTCGGTTTGGAACCCCAGCGGCTCGCGATGCTGCTCGCGGTCCTGCATCGCCACGCCGGCGTGATGTGCGGCGACCAGGACGTGTTCGTCAATGCCGTCGGCGGCGTGCGCATCCAGGAACCGGCGGCGGATCTGGCCGTGCTGCTGGCGATCGTCTCGTCGTTGCGCAACAAGCCGCTGCCGGGAAAACTCGTCGCCTTCGGCGAGGTGGGGCTCGCTGGCGAGATCCGTCCGGCGCCGCGTGGCCAGGAGCGGCTCAAGGAGGCCGCGAAGCTCGGCTTCACCCATGCGCTGATCCCGAAGGCGAATGCGCCGAAGCAGCCGATCAAGGGCATCGAGGTGATGGCGCTCGAACGCGTCGAGCAGGCCATCGAGGTATTGCGCGCGCTGTGAGCACGCTGCGCCTGATGCTGCGCATGCTCGCGCGCGATCTACGCGCCGGCGAGCTGACGGTGGTGTTCGTCGCCCTCGTGCTCGCGGTCGCGGCGCTCACCAGCGTGGCTTTTCTCGCCGATCGCGTGCGCCATGCCGTCGAGCGCGAGGCGCATCAACTGCTCGGCGGGGATTTGCTGCTCTCCGCCGACCATCCCTGGCCGGATGCCTGGCGCGAGGCCGCGCGACAGCATGGCTTGCGCCTTGCCGAGAGCGCATTGCTGCTCTCGATGGTCGGCAGCCTGGATGACGCGGGCGGCGTGCAGCTCGCGGAGATCAAGGCGGTTTCCGCCGGCTATCCCTTGCGCGGCGCCTTGCAGGTGGAGCAGGCGGCCAAAGTCGGCGCTGGCGGGACGGCACCCCTGCCGCCCTCGGGCACCGTTTGGCCGGACGAGCGGCTCGCCGGCATGCTGGCGCTGACGCCCGGGGCAAGGCTGCGCGTCGGCGCGCTGACGGCGACCGTCAGCGGCATCCTGACGCTCGATCCGGAGCGCGGCATCAATCCGTTCGCCTTCGCGCCGCGTCTGATCATTCCTCTCGACGACTTGGCCGCCACCGGCTTGATCCAGCCCGGCAGCCGTATCACCTGGCGATTGCACGTCGCGGGAGAGGAGAAAGCCGTGTCCGCGTTCCGCGCCTGGGCGCAGACGCGACTTGGGCGCGGCGAGAGGCTCGAAGCCCTCGACAATGCGCGCCCCGAGGTGCGCGTCATCATCGAGCGCTCCGAACGCTTCCTGCGGCTCGCGGCGCTGCTGACGGTGGTGCTGGCGACGATCGCGGTGGGCATGGCCGCGCGCCGCTTCATGCAAAGGCATCTCGATGCCTGCGCGGTGATGCGCGTCTTCGGCGCCAGCGAGCGGCAGCTCTTGCTGATCCACGGCGGCGAATTCGTCGTGCTGGGCGGCCTCGCCACCCTCGTCGGCGGCCTCTGCGGCCTGCTGGCGCAGGAAGCCTTGCACGGCCTGCTCGCGGGACTGCTCGCCGAACGCCTGCCGGCACCCGGCATGCTGCCTTGGCTGCATGGCATCGCCGTCAGCGCCGTGCTGCTGGTCGGCTTCGTCTTTCCGCCCTTGCTGCGTCTCAAGTCGGTACCCAGCTTGCGCGTGCTGCGTCGCGAATGGGGAGAAGTGGCGCCCCTGTCGTGGCTGTCCTATCTCGCCGGCGCGTGCTGCCTTGCCGGGCTGATGTTCTGGATGGCCGGCGAAGCTCGGCTCGCCGGCGTGGTGCTCGGCGGCTTCCTGGCGGCAGTCGTGCTCTACGCGCTGGCGGGGCGGCTGCTGCTGGAAGGCGTCGTGCGCCTCGCGGCTCGTTTCATTTCGGGCGGCTGGCGCATCGGCATTGCCAGCCTGCGTCGCCATCGCAATGCCGTGCTGGTTCAGACCGTCGCGCTCGCACTCGGTTTGACCACCCTGATGCTGCTCTCGCTGGTGAAAAACGACCTGCTCGCCGCCTGGCAAACGAAACTGCCGCCCGATGCGCCGAACCGCTTCCTGATCAACATCCAGCCCGAGCAGCGTGCGGCGCTCGGCGAATTCTTCACGCGTGCCGGTTTGCCCGCACCGCGCCTGGAGCCGATGGTGCGTGGCCGGCTGGTGGCGGTGAATGGCCGAACGGTCAGCCCGCAGGATTTTGCCGACGAGCGCGCCCGGCGTCTCGCCGAACGCGAATTCAACCTTTCGCAGCGTGACGATTTGCCGGCCGGCAACGCGATCGTCGCCGGCCGATGGTTCGCGGCTGCTTCGGCGCTGCAGTTCTCGGTGGAGCAGGGACTGGCCGAGACGCTCGGATTGAAACTGGCGGATGAGCTCACTTTCGAGGTCGCCGGCCAGCGCATGAGCGGAGCGGTGACGTCGCTGCGCAAGCTCGACTGGGATTCTATGCGCGTCAACTTCTTCGTCATCGCGCCGCAGGGCACGCTCGACGGACAGCCGACCAGCTACATCACCAGCTTCCATCTTCCTCCCGGCCGCGAAGCCTTCATCCGGGAAGTAGTGCGAACCTTCCCGAACGTCACCGTGATCGACGTGGCCGAGCTGGTCAGGCAGTTGCAGGAGACGGTCGGGCAGGTGATCCAGGCGGTGCAACTGGTGTTCCTCTTTGCGCTGCTCGCCGGCCTCGCGGTGCTGTATGCGGCGATCGAGGCGAGCAGCGGCGCGCGCAGCCACGAGCTGGCCGTGATGCGTGCCCTGGGCGGGCAGAAGCGTCAGTTGCGACAAGGCGTGCTGGCCGAATTCGCGCTGCAGGGCGGTGTCGCGGGTTTGCTGGCGGGCGCGGGCGCGACGGCGATCGCCACCGTTCTGGCGCAACAGGTCTTCCGGCTCGAATACCTGCCGGGCGGACAGACGCTGATGATCGGCTTCGTCGCCGGGCTGGTCGGCATTGCCGTGTTTGGGATGATCGCTTCGCGCCGCGCTTTTTCCGGGGGCGTCATCGAGCGCTTGCGTGAGGATTGAGCATTGCCGCGCTGGCAATCATTGCCGCCTTTGCCATAATAGATTTATAGGCGAGGCAATGATGGACCAAAGCGTATTGTGGCTGCTGGTCGGTGTGTCGGTCGCGGGCAGCATCGCGATGGCGGCGTTTTGGGGTGTGCAATATGTGCGCGCGCGGCGGGCACAGCTCGCACTCACCGAACTGACGACGCGGCTGGAGGAAACCGTGGCGCAGCGCACGCACGAGTTGCAGGAACGCAATGACGCGCTCCAACGCGAAATCGAGGAGCGCCGCCAGCGCGAAGAGGCTTTGCTGATCGCCGATACCGTCTTCGAGCATGCCACGGAAGCGATCGTCGTCACCGACGCCGACAACAACATCGTGCGGGTGAATCCGGCATTCACGGCGATCACCGGCTACACTCCCGGCGAAGTGATGGGACGCAAGCCCAGCCTGCTGAAATCGGGACGGCACGACAGCGCGTTTTATGCCGAAATGTGGTCGTCGCTGGCGACACGCAAGCACTGGGAAGGCGAGATCTGGAACCGCTACAAAGATGGCGAGATCCATGTCGAGTGGTTGTCGATTGTGAAGATCGATGGAGGACACGGCCCAGTGCATTATCTCGGCATCTTCCACGACATCACCCAGCGCAAGGCGGATGAGGAGTTGCTGCGCTTCAAAGCGCATCACGATCCGCTCACCGAGCTGCCGAATCGAGAGCTGTTCATGGACCGCCTTCAATCCGCGATCGGCCAGGCGCGCCGCTACCACCGCAATTTCGCCTTGCTGGAAATCGATCTCGATCGCTTCAAGGAGGTCAACGATACGCTCGGCCATAGTGCGGGCGATCAGCTGCTGGTCGAGGCGGCGCGGCGGCTGGTGAGCTGCGTGCGCGAGACCGACACCGTGTCGCGGCTCGGCGGCGACGAGTTCGCGATCGTTCTGACCGAGACGGCCAGCGCCGAAGAGGCGGAGCAGATCGCGCGGCGAGCCGTCTCGTTGCTGAGCGAGCCCTATTATCTCGATGCGGGAACGGTGCGTATCACCGGCAGCGTCGGCATCGCGCTCTACCCCCATGATGGCCGCGAAGCAGAGCAACTGTTGCGCAATGCCGATTTCGCGCTCTATGCCGCGAAGGAGGGCGGGCGCAATCAGTATCGGCTGTATGCCACGCACGAGCGCTTCGAAGATGCGCAAGCGAGCCTGCTTTGAATCATGCTGCCAGCAGAGTTGCAGGGCTCTGTTCTCCGGTTAGAATCCGCCATCGTTTTTCGTGAGACCGACATGCTTCAACCAGGACAAACCGCCCCGCGGTTCATCTTGCCCGACGCCGACATGGAGCTGTTCGATTCGGCTTCACTGATCGGCAAGCAGCATCTCGTGCTGTTTTTCTATCCGAAGGATGGCACGCCCTATTGCACGCTGGAAGCCATCGATTTCTCCGATCACGAGAGCGAGTTCAACCGCCTCGACTGCACGGTGGTCGGCATCTCTCGCGACGACTGCCTTTCCCATGCGGAGTTCCGTGACAAGCACGGCCTCTCGGTGCGTTTGCTTTCCGACGAAGAGGGCGAGGTCTGTCACAAATACGGCGTGATGCATTACCGTGAGCACGAAGGCCACAAGAAACTGTGCCTGATCCGCTCCACCTTCGTCATCGACAAGCAGGGCGTCGTGCGTCATGCGTTGTACGACGTCAATGCCAAGGGACATGCCGCCGAGGTCCTCAAGCTCGTCAAACAACTCGGCCACAAGTCCACGCGCGAACACGCCTGACCGGCCTTCTCTGGAGCCTTCAATGAAAATCGAACCGAACACCGTCGTCACCCTGGCCTATCGGGTCACCGATCCCGATGGCGAGCTGATCGACCCGGGCGAGCGCCCGATCGTCTATCTGCATGGCGGCTACGACGACATCTTTCCCCGCATCGAAGAAGCCCTGCAAGGCAAGCAGACCGGTGATGCGGTGCAGGTCAAGCTGCAGCCCGACGAAGCCTTCGGCGAATACGATGCCGATCTCGTGCAGATCGAGCCGCGCTCCAGCTTTCCCGAAATCCTCGAAGTCGGCATGCAGTTCGAGGGTGCCCTGCCCGGGGCGGACGAGGATGATTTCATCATCTATCGCGTCACCCAGATCCTCGACGACAAGGTGATGCTCGACGGCAATCATCCGCTCGCCGGCACCGCGCTGGTGTTTTCCTGCACCGTCAGCGACGTTCGTCCGGCCACGGCCGAGGAGATCGCCCACGGTCATGTGCATGGCGACGGCGGCCACACACATTGAAAAGCCGATGCGCGGAATCAGCCGCTGCCCTTGCCGATCGCGCTTTCCAGTAGCTCGAGAAAATCCCGTTCGTCGCGCACCTTGGCGACTTCAGCCGAAGTGACGGTGTAGCCGTAGGGTTGCGCGATGGCCGCGTAGCGCGGCTGGCGCTCGTGGAACAGGTAAGGGAAGACCCAGCGCGTGAAATCGTCGGGATCGGCCTCGGCGATGTCGTCCAGGCCGCGTTCGCGCAGGTAGAGCGGGATGTGGCTGGCGAGGAAGGCCGGCCGGAAATAAAGCGGCTTCGGGTCGGACTGGGCGCGGCGGATCAGCTCCGCTTCTTCTTCTGCGGTGGTCACCTGGACATAGAGGATCAGCGTGTGCTCGACCAGCAGGTCGATCACGCCGGGATCGTCGAGCTCGCACAGGCTGCCGGCGGCGTCGTTGACGAAATGCGCGTAGCCGTAGATTTCCTGCGCCTTCCTGACGAACTCGGGCACGTCGTGCATCGCGGCGATTTCGGCCGCGCGGTAGAGCGCCTGGCGACGCGAGAATTCGCCGAGCGGCAGGCCGCCGCGCGCGGGATCGCCGAGCTTGCCGACGAAGGTGAGCACCGGGCCGAGGTCGTCGATCTTGATGTTGTTCTTGATGTCGATCCAGTCGCGGCGCAACAGGTCGCGCAGGAACGGCACCTGCATCGCCTGCTGCTTGACGAGATCGAGGATCGGCTCGTCGAGATAGCGCTTGCCGATGCGATAGTCGGCCGAGTAATGGAACCAGTCCTGCGTGCGCAAGAGCGACGACAACCAGGTCTTGCCGACACCGGACATGCCGAGCAGGGTGATCTTCTTGTGCGGCCAGGCGCGGAATCCTTCGACGCTGAATTTCATGCCTGCCATTATCGCGCAGCTCGTTGCGGATAAACTGCGCGGCCTATGAACAAAACAACAACAAGCCGCGCCGAACGCTGGCAGGGGGTGGCGTGGATCGTGGCCTCCGCCACCGGTTTCGGCGCGATGGCGATCTTCGCCAAGATCGCCTATGCAGAAGACATCACGCTGAGCACGATGCTGTTCCTGCGCTTTTCGATCGCCGGCCTGCTACTGGCGGCATGGGGCGTCGCGCAGGGCATGCGCTGGCCGCGTGGGCGCGATCTGCTCTGGGTGATGGCGATGGGCGCGATCGGTTATGTCGGGCAGGCGTTCTGTTATTTCTCGGCGCTGAAATACGCGAGCGCCGGTCTGGTCGGCCTGCTGCTCTATCTCTATCCGGCGATCGTCACGGTGCTCTCCGCCTGGATTCACCGGCGCAAGATCGGCGGCCCGCGGACTCTGGCCGTGGGGGTGGCGCTCGCCGGCACGGCGCTCACCGTGGGGGGCGACCTTGCCAGTCAGCCATTCGGCATCGTGCTGGGCATCGGCGCGGCGCTGATCTATTCGCTCTACATTCTCGCCGGCGAGCGCGTGATGCCGCGCGTCGGCGCCCTGCCGGCGGCGACGGTCGTGATGCTCGCTGCGGCGGTCGTCTATGGAGGCGCGGCGGCCGCTGAAGGCCTGGCCCTGCCGCACTCCTCGAAGGGCTGGGCGGCGGTGCTGGCGATCGCGGTCTTCTCGACGCTGCTGGCCATCCTCGGCTTCTTCAAGGGCTTAGAAAAGCTGGGCGCTGCGGATGCCTCGACGCTGTCGACGCTGGAGCCGCTGGTCACCATCGGCCTGGCGTTCCTGGTGCTGGGCGAGGATGTGACCGCAATGCAATGGCTTGGCGGCGCGTTCATTCTCGCTGCTGTGGTCTATCTCGCCCGCCATCAGGCGCAATAGCCTTGTCCGCTACAGGCTGACCAGCTGCGCGGGCACGCTGCGTTCCGCCAGCGTGGTCAGGCCGAGCATCGGCAGCGCGAACTGCAGGCGTTGCGGTTTCGCCGTCGCCTGCAGGTGAAGCTCGGCCCGGCCTTGGATCTGTCCGCCCAGGCGCACGACCTGACGTGCGACGGCATCGGCGACGTCGACGAGTTCCGCGCATCCCGCGATCACGGGTTCGATGATCGGCGTCAGAAACGCATAGTGGGTGCAGCCGAGCACGATCCGATCGACGCCGTCCGCGATGAGCGGGGCGATCTTTTCTGCCACTTCGGCGCGGAATTCGCCGGTGAAAGGACGCAGGGTTTCCACGTGGGTTGCCCAGCCGGGGCAGGGAACGACGTCGACTCGCACGTCGGCGGCATGGCTGGCGATCAACTGGGCGAGGCGGCGGCTTCTCGCCGTCGCCTCGGTGGCCAACACGGCGATGTGCTTCGTGTGCGTCGATTGCGCCGCGGGCTTCACGCCCGGCTCGACGCCGACGATCGGAATGCCCGGCAGATGATGGCGCAGGGCCTGAATCGCCGTCGTCGTCGCGGTGTTGCAGGCGACCACGATCGGCGAGCAGCCCTGGGCGGCGAGATGTTCGCCGATCGCCAGCACGCGACCGGTGATGAAGCCTTCCGGCTTGTCGCCGTAGGGCACATGGGCGGTGTCGGCGAAATAGAGCAGGTCCGCCCGCGGCAGATGGCGGGCGATCGCGGCCAGCACCGACAATCCGCCGAAGCCGGAATCAAATACGCCAATCATTCCACGCGATCGAAAGTCGGCGCTGGCGGGACGGCACGTTCAAGCCTTGACGACGGGAATCTTGCCGATCTTCATGCGCCACTCGCTCGGCCCGGTCTCATGCACCGAGGCGCCGGTCGAGTCGACCGCCACGGTGACCGGCATGTCCTTGACCTCGAATTCGTAGATCGCCTCCATGCCGAGATCCGGGAAGGCGACCACGCGCGCGGCCTTGATCGCCTTCGAGACGAGGTAGGCGGCGCCGCCGACGGCCATCAGATAGGCCGACTTGTGCTTCTTGATCGCCTCGATCGCCGCCGGTCCCCGCTCGGCCTTGCCGACCATCGCGATCAGCCCCGTCTGCGCCAGCATCATTTCGGTGAATTTGTCCATGCGCGTCGCGGTCGTGGGTCCCGCCGGGCCGACGACCTCGTCCCGCACCGGATCGACCGGGCCGACATAGTAGATGACGCGGTTCGTGAAATCGACCGGCAGCTTCTCGCCGCGGGCCAAGAGATCGGCGATGCGCTTGTGCGCGGCATCGCGGCCGGTGAGCATCCTGCCGTTCAAGAGCAGGGTCTGGCCCGGCTTCCAGGAGGCGACCTCGGCAGGCGTGAGCGTATCGAGATTCACGCGCAGCGATCTTTCGGTATCCGGCTGCCAGGCGACTTGCGGCCAGTCGCCGAGGCGTGGCGGTTCGAGCTTGGCGGGACCTGTGCCGTCGAGCGTGAAATGGACATGGCGCGTCGCGGCGCAGTTCGGGATCATCGCCACCGGCAAGCTGGCCGCGTGCGTCGGGTAGTCGAGGATCTTCACGTCGAGCACGGTGGTGAGTCCTCCCAGGCCCTGCGCGCCGATGCCCAGCGCGTTGACCTTGTCGTAGAGTTCGAGCCGCAATTCCTCAATGCGGTTGTGCGCGCCGCGTGCTTTCAGCTCGTCGATGTCGATCGGCGCCATCAGCGCTTCCTTGGCGAGCAGCATCGCCTTTTCCGGCGTGCCGCCGATGCCGATTCCGAGGATGCCCGGCGGGCACCAGCCGGCGCCCATCGTCGGCACGGTCTTCAGCACCCAGTCGACGATCGAGTCGGAAGGGTTGAGCATCACGAACTTCGCCTTGTTTTCCGAACCGCCCCCTTTCGCGGCGCAGATCACCTCGACGGTGTCGCCCGGCACGATCTCGACATGGACTACGGCGGGAGTGTTGTCGCGGCTGTTGATGCGCTTGCCTGCCGGGTCGAGCAGCACCGAGGCCCGCAGCTTGTTGTCCGGATGCAGATAGGCGCGGCGCACGCCTTCATCGACCATTTCCTGGAGCGATATCCGCGCATCCCAGCGGACGTTCATGCCGATCTTGAGGAACACCACGGCGATGCCGGTGTCCTGGCAGATCGGCCGCTTGCCTTCGGCGCACATGCGGCTGTTGGTGAGGATCTGGGCGATCGCATCCCGGGCCGCCGGACTCTCCTCGCGCTGGTAGGCGCGGCCGAGCGCCTGGATGAAATCGAGCGGATGGTAGTAGCTGATGAACTGGAAGGCGTCGAAGATCGACTGGATGAAATCTTCCTGGCGGATCGGCTGTGACATGGTGGGCTCGCTTCGGTTTCGTTCAGTGTTTGTCGTGTTCGATGCACAGGGTCTGCATCATGATCTTGTCGGTCCAGGCGATGGCGATCGCGGAAACGAGGAAGGCGAGATGGATGGCGATTTGGATCACCACGACGCGATCGGTGATCTGTGACGCGTTGATGAAGGTGCGCAGCAGGTGGATCGAGGAAATGCTGATCAATGCCACCGCCAGCTTGACCTTGAGCACCCCGGCATTGACGTGGGAAAGCCATTCGGGCTGGTCGGGGTGTCCTTCGATCGCATCGAGACGCGAGACGAAGGTTTCGTAGCCGCCGATGATGACCATGATCAAGAGGTTGGCGATCATCACGACATCGATCAACCCGAGTACGATCAGCATCACCTCGGTTTCACCCAGTTCGCCCGCCTTGCTGACGAGATGGGCCAGTTCATGCATGAACTGATAGACATAGACACCCTGGGCGGCAATCAGGCCGAGGTAGAGCGGCGCCTGCAGCCAGCGGCTCCAGAAGATGAATTGTTCCATGGCTTGAACGGCTTTTTTCATCGGATTCACCCAACGAGCATCGACAGCAGAAAAGGAAATTCTACACGCCCGACAAGGCCGGGCCGGCTTCCATGCGGCTGCGTAAGAGCCCTGTAAGCTTCGCCGATTTAAATGTTCGAATAGAATCGGTTGCCGGATCGGCTTTGTCGAGCCCGATGGGCAATCTGGCTTTCACTGCCTTTGAGGGTTGTTTTCATGTTGCTACTGTGTCATTGTGAGAGGAGAAGGTCCCAATGAGCGCCATCGAATCGGTCATGCAGGAAAGCCGAGTCTTTCCACCCTCCGAAGAGGTCGTCAAGAATGCCACCATTTCCGGCATGGCAGCCTATGAAGCCCTGTGCAAGGAGGCCGAGCAGGACTATGCAGGTTACTGGGCCCGCCTGGCCCGCGAGCACGTGGTCTGGAAACAGCCGTTTACCCAGGTGCTCGACGAATCGAACGCGCCTTTCTACAAATGGTTCGCCGATGGCAAGCTGAACGTGTCGTGGAACTGCCTCGACAAAAACGTCGAAGCGGGCCTGGGCGACAAGGTCGCGCTGATCTTCGAAGCGGATGATGGCGCCGTCACCAAGGTCACCTACAAGGAACTGCTGTCCCGCGTCAACAAGTTCGCCAATGCGCTGCGCGCCGCGGGCATCAAGAAGGGCGACCGCGTCCTGATCTATGTCGCGATGTCGATCGAGGGGGTGGCTGCGATGCAGGCCTGCGCCCGCATCGGCGCGATCCACTCCGTCGTGTTCGGCGGCTTTTCCGCCAAGTCGCTGGAAGAGCGCATCCTCGATGCGGGCGCCTGCGCCGTGATTACGATGGACGAACAGCATCGCGGCGGCAAGGCGCTGCCCCTGAAGCCGGCCGTCGACGAAGCGCTGTCGATGGCCAAGGATCATCAGGTCAAGACCGTGTTCGTCATCAAGCGGGGCAGCGGCAATTGCAACATGCAGCCTGGCCGCGACGTCTGGTATCACGACGTCGTCGCCAACCAGCCCGATACCTGCGAACCGGAATGGGTCGAGGCCGAGCACCCGCTGTTCCTGCTCTATACCTCCGGCTCGACCGGCAAGCCGAAAGGTGTCCAGCACAGCTCGGGCGGTTATCTGCTGCATGCGATCCTGACGACGAAATGGACCTTCGACCTCAAGAAGGACGACATCTTCTGGTGTACCGCCGACATCGGCTGGGTGACCGGCCACACCTACATCACCTACGGCCCGCTGGCCTGTGGCGCAACCGAGATCGTCTTCGAATCCGTGCCTACCTATCCGGATGCCGGACGCTTCTGGCGCATGATCCAGGATCACAAGGTGAGCATTTTCTACACCGCGCCGACGGCGATCCGTTCCCTGATCAAGGCTTCGGAAACCAATCCGGCGACCCACCCGAAGAACTACAACCTCAAGTCCCTGCGCATCCTCGGCACGGTCGGCGAACCGATCAACCCGGAAGCCTGGATGTGGTATTACGAAAACGTCGGTGGCGGACGCTGCCCGGTCGTCGATACTTTCTGGCAGACCGAGACCGGCGGCCACATGATCACCCCGCTGCCGGGCGTCACGCCGCTCGTCCCGGGTTCCTGCACCTTGCCCTTCCCGGGCATCCAGGCGGCGATCGTCGATGAGACGGGGCATGAGGTGCCGTGGGGGCAGGGCGGTTTCCTGGTGATCAAGAAGCCCTGGCCGTCGATGATCCGCACCATCTGGGGCGATCCCGAGCGCTTCAAGAAATCCTACTATCCCGCCGACTTCGGCGGCAAGCTCTATCTCGCCGGTGACGGTGCGGTGCGTGACGCGAAGACCGGTTACTTCACCATCATGGGCCGCATCGACGACGTGCTGAACGTCTCCGGCCACCGCATGGGCACGATGGAGATCGAATCGGCGCTGGTCGCCAATCCGCTAGTCGCCGAGGCGGCGGTAGTCGGCCGGCCGGACGAGCTGACCGGCGAGGCGATCTGCGCCTTCGTGGTGCTCAAGGGGCCGCGGCCCAGTGGCGAGGAAGCGAAGAAGATCGCCAACGAGCTCAGGAACTGGGTCGGCAAGGAAATCGGCCCGATCGCCAAGCCGAAGGACATCCGTTTCGGCGACAACCTGCCGAAGACGCGTTCCGGCAAGATCATGCGCCGTCTGCTGCGCTCGCTGGCCAAGGGTGAGGAGGTGGCCCAGGATGTCTCCACACTCGAAAACCCCGCCATCCTGGAGCAGCTCAAGCAGGCGAGCTGACCTAGCCCGACATCTCCCGTGACTCCGGCCCATCTCAAACAGAGCTTCGGGCCGGAGGATGCGAACCGGAGGAGGACATCGACCGCGGCCGCCACACGCGGCCGCGTTCTTTTCGGCTATTCGGTGCCGTCCCGCCAGCGCCGACTTTCGAGCAGCGGTGATTTTGTCCGTTTTCTTCCGCTTGAATCGCCCGGACGGGGAGCGCAGGATACGTCGCGAACCGCTTGTTCCGTCGCACCGAGGCTTCCATCATGATCATCCAATCCGTCGAACTCGTCGCCCTGCCGGGCGCGCCCGAATATCAGGAAAAGATCTATCGCGCCCATCTGGACAATGGCGAGGCCATCGATCTCTTTCAGCAGCACTGGGACGTGCCTCTGCCCCCGGAATCGCTGGTGGGGCTGACACCGGAAGAAGCGCGGCGCAAACGGGCGGCGAAGATGCTGGCGGCGGCCGGTCTGCACTAACGCCGCATCGCCGACCTCGGGCCACCTACAGCCGATGGAACGCCAAAGGTGGCGGTCGGCACGTAAGGCGTTCCAAGCCCAGACCTGCCGCGCCAGGAATCAGTCCGTC
This sequence comes from Rhodocyclaceae bacterium, assembly GCA_013388985.1. GTDB lineage: Bacteria > Pseudomonadota > Gammaproteobacteria > Burkholderiales > Rhodocyclaceae > Sulfuricystis. The sequence continues at coordinate 22,420 of JACAEF010000027.1, read as the reverse complement.
GATTCGCCAAGCGGTTTGAAACCGCGTTGTCCGGCGAGCAGTTCGACCGCCTGGCTGACGCTGCCGGTCTTTTCGTAGGCGGTCAGTGCCTCGTAGCGGGTGATGTGCGCGTCGGTCATGTTGATGCCGTACTTCTCGATCAACGCGCGGTCGAACTCGTTCATGATCTTCAGGGTTTCGAATTTACCCACCCGGTTCATGTTCATGGCAGTGCCCTGTGGCTGTTGCAACGCAGCAAATGCTACCAGCGGTTCAACCGCAAGAGAAACTGTGGAAGCAATAAATGACGACGGGCGCTGAAAGCGCCCGCCGGCTTTTCTTGGGTGACAAGGCTCAAGCGGCCTCGGCATTGGCCTTAGGCGGCCAGTGCGAAACGCTCATCGTTGGCGTTTGTGGGTTTGCGCGAATTACGTTCGTCGCCTTTCGGGTTGCCTGCTTTCCTTCGTCCGCCCTGTCGAAGCCAGTGCACCCCCACCCAAGGGTATCGTCGCTTCAAGGCTCGGCGTGTGCCCTTGGGTGGAGGTGAGGGGAATCGAACCCCTGTCCAGAACGTCTCCGGATCGCCGGAATTACAACCATGTCGCCATTATGGGGCTGGCAGCGGGGAATTTCAAGTCGTCACATCGTCAGCGCAGCAATCGGCCCAGCAGTTCGGGGTTTCGAAGATGCGTACGCGTTCGAGACGCAGATGATTCCCGTAGATGTCTCGGTAGGCAGGGGCGAGCCGTTCGAAGGCGATGCGGGCGAGATTTTCCGCCGTCGGCACCCGATCGAGGATCACCGTCTTGTGACCCGGGAGGGAAGAGAGAAAATCCACGATCGGTTTATCGCCGGCATGGACGAGAAAGGCGTGGTCCCACTGATCGACGACGAGACGCCGGGCGATCGCCTTGACCTCGGCGAAATCCATCACCATGCCATCGTGAGGTTGCCCTGCGGCCTCGATCACCTCGCCGGCGAGCGTGATTTCCAGTGCGTAACGATGGCCGTGGAGATGACGGCACTGGCTGGCATGGTCGGGAATGCGGTGTCCGGCGTCGAATTCGAGGCGACGGGTGATTTTCATGAGGGGCGTGATAATCTGCGGCCGGGCATTATATTCCAGGCATGCGTGCGATGACTTTCCCTTCACGCCGGCTCTCCATCGCAGATCACGATCGCGACAGCAGCGGCATGACCTATGTCTATGCGGTGGTTTCCCGGCGCGCGCGCGGCGTGTCGGTCGGCATCAACCTGAACCCGAACAACGCCTGCAATTGGCGCTGCATCTACTGCCAGGTGCCGAACCTGAAGCGTGGCGGGCCACCGCCGATCGACCTCGGTCGGCTGGAAACGGAACTGCGTATGCTCCTCTCCGCGATGTTCCATGGCGATTATCTGGAACGGCACGCGCCGCCAGAGGCCCGGCGGGTGGTCGATGTCGCCTTTTCGGGGAATGGCGAACCGACCAGCGCGCGCGAGTTTCCCGCTGCCGTCGGTGTCGTCGCGCGGGTGCTCGATGAGTTCGTCGCTCCGCAGCCGCCGCTGCTCCGGCTGATCACCAACGGCAGCCTGCTCGGCCGACGGGTCGTGCAGGACGGTATCCGGCAGATCGGCCAACGTCAGGGCGAGGTCTGGTTCAAGATCGACGGCGTCGGCGCGGAAACCACCCGCTTGATCAATGGTGTCGCCCTACAGCCCGACCTCGTGCTCGGGCGGCTGAAAACCTGCGCATCGCTCTGCCCGACCTGGGTGCAAAGCTGCTTTTTCGCGCTCGACGGCCAGCCCCCTCCGCAGAATGCCTTGGCGCGCTATCTCGCCTTGCTCGGCAGCGCGCGGGAGGTGTTGACCGGGGTGCATCTCTATGGCCTGGCGCGCCCCTCACAGCAGCCGGAAGCTCCGCGGCTGAAGGCCTTGCCGGCCGAATGGTTCGAAGCATTCGCCGCGCGGATCCGCGAGACGACCGGGCTGACCGTCCAGGTCAGCCCGTGATTTCCCATTTCAACCCTTCTTCGCGGCGCGGGCTTCTTTCTTGAGCTCCTTGAAGAGATCGGGTTTCTTGGTCTTGAGATACTCGATGACCTCGTAATCCTCTTTCTTGATCTTCTGGATGTCGATCTGCTCGACATGCACCAGGCGCAACAGGTGCTGCACCGGGCGCGGCATGTTGCGGCCGCTCTCGTAGCGGGAACCGCCGCTTTGCGTGACGCCGAGCTTCGACCAGAATTGCTGCTGGTTCATGCCGAGCTTGCGGCGGATCTCGCGAACGTCGATTTTGTCGATGGCTTTCATTCGATTATCCTTTCATTAAATACCAGACGGGTATGATGAGCGACTCTTTTATACAACGGAAGTTATAGAAGTGCAAGCATATCGGATATTGGTTTGCCATAGCAAGTGTCGGCAGTAAGTAGTTTCCGCAATCAGGCGTTTCGGATAGAATGCGCCACTTTCATTTTTGGATCGAACATGGCGCTGATCGTTCAGAAATACGGGGGCACCTCGGTGGGCAGCCCCGAACGCATCCGGGACGTCGCCCGGCGCATCAAACGCTGGAAAACGCAGGGACATCAGCTGGTGGTGGTCGTCTCGGCGATGAGCGGCGAAACCAACCGGCTGATCGCTCTTGCGAAGGAAGTATCTCCCCAGCCTCATCCGCGCGAACTCGACGTGATGGTCTCCACCGGCGAGCAGGTCACCATTGCGCTGTTGGCGATGGCCTTGCAGGATCTCGGCATCAAGGCGAAGAGCTATACCGGTGGGCAGGTCAAGGTGCTCACCGACAGCACTTTCACCAAGGCGCGCATCCTCTCGATCGACGAGCACAACATCCGTGCCGATCTCGACGCCGACACGGTGGTGATCGTCGCCGGCTTCCAGGGCGTGGATGAGCTTGGCAACATCACGACGCTGGGACGCGGCGGCTCGGATACCTCCGCCGTGGCGCTCGCCGCGGCGCTCAAGGCCGATGAGTGTCAGATCTACACCGACGTGGATGGCGTGTATACGACCGATCCGCGCGTCGTGCCCGAGGCGCGCAAGCTCGATCGCATCACGTTCGAGGAAATGCTCGAAATGGCGAGCCTCGGTTCCAAGGTCCTGCAGATCCGTTCGGTCGAGTTCGCCGGCAAATACAAGGTCAAACTGCGCGTGCTGTCCAGCTTCGAGGAAGAAGGCAAGGAAACCCCCGGCACGCTGATCACCGTTGAGGAAGACACCACCATGGAACAACCGATCATTTCCGGTATCGCTTTCAACCGCGACGAAGCGAAGCTGACCGTGCTGGGCGTGCCGGATCGCCCCGGCATCGCCTCGCAGATCCTGGGGCCCATCGCCGAGGCCAACATCGACGTCGACATGATCATCCAGAACGTCGGCCACGACGGCACCACCGATTTTTCCTTCACCGTGAATCGCGGCGAATATGCGCGCACCCTGAAGATCCTCGAAGAGCAGGTCAAGCCGCACATCGGTGCGCGCGCCATCGAAGGCGACAACAAGATCTGCAAGGTTTCCGCAGTCGGCGTCGGCATGCGCTCCCACCCCGGGGTCGCCAGCAAGATGTTCCGGGTGCTGGCCGAGGAGGGAATTAACATCCAGATGATCTCCACTTCCGAAATCAAGATCTCGGTCGTGGTCGATGAAAAATATCTCGAACTCGCGGTGCGCGTGCTGCACCAGGCTTTCGGGCTCGATCAGGCACCAGCTTCAGTTTGACCCCGCGGGGTGCCGCGGGTATCATCCGCCCACTTCGGAGACGTGGCCGAGAGGTCGAAGGCACTCCCCTGCTAAGGGAGCATACGGGCCAAAACCTGTATCGAGGGTTCGAATCCCTCCGTCTCCGCCAGTGACGTTCGAATAGCGAGACGAAGGCGGACCGCGGTTCGCCTTTTTGCTTGGAAGCGAAGCCATGTTCGATTTCGTTCGCAACAACAAGAAAATCGTCCAGCTGGTGCTGGCGATCATCATCCTGCCGTTTGCCCTCTGGGGCGTGGATTCCTACATTCGTGGCAGCGGAGGCAGAGCGAACGAGATCGCCAGGGTGGGCAATTCGCCCATCAGCCGTGATGAATTCCAGCGTGCCCTGACCGAGCAGCAGGAACGCCTGCGACCTCAGCTGGGCAGCAACACCGCCTTGCTGGAAACGCCGGAATTCCGGCGCGGCGTGCTGGAGGAGTTGATCAACCAGCGCGTGCTGCATCTGCACGCCGCGAAAGCGCACATGGGGATCAGCAATGAAATGCTGGCGGCCATCATCACGTCGCTGTCGGCCTTGCAGGTGGATGGCAAGTTTTCGCGCGAGCGTTACGAGGCGATGGTCGCCGCGCAGAACATGAGCATCGCGCAGTTCGAGGCGATGTTGCGCCAGGACCTGCTCACGCAGCAGCAGTTGCTGCCGATCGCGAACGCTTCCTTCACGGGCAATCTGCCGGTGGGACGCTGGCTGAGCGCCCGCCTCGAAGAGCGCGACATCGCCGAAGCCGTCATCCGCGCGGAACGGTTCGTCGCCGAAAGCCGCCCGGATGCCGAAGCGGTGCGGCGCTACTATGAGGAAAACCGTGCGCGCTTCGAGCAGCCCGAACAGGTGCGCGTCGAATATCTGGTCTTAAGCCGCGACAAGCTGATCGAAAATGCCAAGGTCAGCGAAGCGGAAGTGAAGGCCGCTTTCGAAGCCAATGCGGCGCGCTACCGCACGCCCGAGCAGCGGCGTGCGAGCCACATCCTGATCCGTGTCGGGAAAAATGCTTCGGCCGACGAGGTCAAGGCGGCCGAGGAAAAGGCCAGGCAGATTCTCGCCCAGGTGCGGACCCATCCGGACGATTTCGCCAAGCTGGCCAAAGCACAGTCGCAAGACCCGGGTTCCGCGGCGAAGGGGGGCGATCTCGGCTACTTTGGCCGCGGCATGATGGTCAAGCCCTTCGAGGAAGCCGCCTTCGCATTGCAGGAAAACCAGATCTCCGAGCTGGTGCGCACCGATTTCGGCTTCCACATCCTCAAGCTGACGGGCATCCGCCCGGAGCAGGCGCGCAAATTCGACGAGGTGCGCGGCGAGATCGAGGCGGAACTCAAACGCCAGGCGGGAACGAAGCAGTATGTCGAAGCGGCGGAAGGGTTCTCGAACCTGGTCTATGAGCAGGCCGACAGCCTCAAGCCGGCGGCCGAAAAGTATGGACTGACGATCCAGACTTCGGACTGGCTCGCCAAGGAGGGGCAATTGAGCGCGCCGTTTACGAACCCCAAGCTGCTGGCAGCGATCTTTTCCGAAGATGCAATCAAGAACAAGCGCAATACCGAAGCGATCGAGGTCGCACCCAATACCCTCGTGGCTGCGCGTGTGATCGACCATCGTGCTGCCGAGATGCTGCCGCTCGATAAAGTGGCTGGCGTGATCGAACAGGTGCTTTCGCGCGAGGCCGCGCTCGCCAAGGCGGTGGCGGCGGGAGAAGCCGAACTCGAGAAACTGCGCCGGGGCGAGAAAACATCGCTCACCTGGGGCACGGTGCGCGCGGTGAGCCGCCAGTTCGCCCCGGATCTCGATCCGGCAGCGGTTGCGGCGATCTTTGCTGCGGATACGAAGCAGCTACCGGCGTTCGTCGGGACGAAGGCGCCGACCGGCTTTGCCCTCTACCGTATCGACCGGGTCAGACCCTTCGACCCGGCCAATCCTGGAGAGGCTGCACCCCGCGCTCAGGCGTTGCGTCAGCAGTACAACGATGTCGTGGCGCGCGAGGAACTGATCGGCTGGCTTGCCGCAATGCGCGAGCAATATGGCGTGACGATCAACAGCGCGGCGCTCGAACGCAAGTAGCTCGAAGTCGGCGCTGGTGGAACGGCACCGACTGAGGAAACTTCCTCAGTTCGACGCGCCCGGTAGGGGCTCGGGGTTGCCCAAGGCGACGGTATGCGTGCCGCCATCCACGTAGAGCACTTCGCCGGTGATGCCGCTGGCCAGATCGGAGAGCAGGAAGGCGGCGGCATTGCCGACTTCCTCGATCGTCACGTTGCGCCGCAGCGGCGCATGATGCGCGTTGTAGGCGAGCAGCTTGCCGAAGTTGCCGATGCCGGAAGCCGCCAGGGTCTTGATCGGGCCGGCCGATACCGCGTTGGCGCGGATGCCGCGCGGGCCGAGGCTGAAGGCGAGATAGCGGGTCGCCGCTTCCAGGCTCGCCTTGGCCAGCCCCATCGTGTTGTAGTTGGGCATCGTGCGCTCGGCGCCAAGATAGGTCATGCACACCAGCGACGGGTTGTTGCCCTTGAACAGCAGCGGACGCGCCGCCTTGACCATGGCCGGGAAGCTGTAGGAAGAAATCTCGTGGGCGATGCGGAACGCCTCGCGGGAAATGCCGTCGAGGAAATCGCCCTCGATCGCTTCGTTGGGCGCGTAGGCGATCGAATGGACGAGGCCGTCGAGGCCCTCCCAGCGTTGGCCGAGCGCGGCGAATACCGCATCGATCTGCGCATCGTCGGCGACATCGAGCTGATACACCATGTCGCTGTCGAACTCGGCGGCAAACTTCTGCAGACGTTCCTGGAAGCGTTCGCTCTGGTAGGTGAAGGCGAGCTGCGCACCTTCACGGTGGCAGGCCTTGGCGATGCCGTAGGCAATCGAGCGGTTCGACAACAGGCCGGTGATCAGGATGCGCTTGCCGGCAAGAAAACCCATGGTGATTCCTCCCAATGTCTTCCGAGCGCCGGATTATAGCGGCGATTCCATTACACTTCGGGAATGCGGCGACTGTTGATCCTGTCGGCAAGTTTTCTGCTCGGCGCCTGTGGCGCCGTCTGGAACGACCCCTATCCGGCGGCCGAGCGCGGGCAGAATATCCTCTATAGCGCATTCACCGAGCGGCCGAAGCATCTCGACCCGGTGCAGTCCTACAGCGAGGACGAGATCACGTTCACCGCGCAGATTTATGAGCCGCCGCTGCAATATCACTACCTGAAGCGCCCCTATGAGCTGATCCCCGCGACGGCGGTGGCCGTGCCGCAACCCCGCTATCTCGATGCGCAGGGCCGGCCGTTGCCGGCCGATGCCGATGCTGCGCGGATCGCTTACACCGACTATGTCATCGAGATCAAGCCGGGTATCCGCTACCAGCCGCATCCGGCCTTCGCCGAGCAGCCGGCCGACATCTCCGCCTTCCACACGCTCGCCGACTTCCCGAACCGCGGCACGCGCGAGCTGGTGGCGGACGATTACGTCTATGCGATCAAGCGGCTCGCCCATCCGCATCTGCATTCGCCGATCCTCGGCCTGATGGGCGAATACATCGTCGGTCTGAAGGAATTGGCCGACGAGCTGCAAAAATCGGCGCTGGCGGAACGGCACGGCTGGCTCGATTTACGCGCATGGTCGTTGTCCGGCGTCGAGGCTCTCGACCGTTACCGTTATCGCATCCGCATCAAGGGCAAATATCCGCAATTTCTCTACTGGCTGACGATGCCCTTTTTCGCGCCGATGCCCTGGGAGGCCGACCGCTTCCACAGCCAGCCGGGCATGGCGGAGAAAAATCTCACCCTCGACTGGTATCCGATCGGCACCGGCCCCTACATGCTGACCGAGAACAATCCGAACGCGCGCATGGTGCTGGAGCGCAACCCGTATTTTCGCGGTGAAACCTATCCCTGCGAGGGCGAGCCGGAAGACGAGGGGGAAGGGCTGCTCGCCGACTGCGGCAAGCCGCTGCCGTTCATCGACAAGGCGGTATTCACACGCGAGAAGGAGCAGATTCCCTACTGGAACAAGTTCCTGCAAGGCTACTACGACGCCTCCGGCATTGCTTCCGATTCCTTCGACCAGGCGGTGCAGGTCGGCGCGGGTGGAGAGGTTTCGCTGACGCCCGAAATGCAGGCGCAGGGCATCCGTCTGACGACCTCGGTGGCCACCTCGACGTTCTACATGGGTTTCAACATGCTCGATCCGCTGGTCGGCGGCGACAGCGCTGCCGCCCGGAAGATCCGCCAGGCGATCTCGATCGCCATCGATCAGGAAGAGTTCATCTCGATCTTCCAGAACGGCCGCGGCATTCCGGCGATGAGTCCGCTCCCGCCCGGCATCTTCGGCTACCGCGAAGGGCAGGCCGGCATCAATCCCGTGGTCTATGACTGGACCGACGCGGGCCCGCGCCGCAAGGACATCGCGGTGGCGCGCCGGCTGCTCGCGGAAGCCGGCTGGCCGGACGGCCGCAATGCCAAGACGGGTGAGCCCTTGGTCATCAATCTCGATACCACGGCGACCGGCGTCGGCGCGAAAACCCGCATCGACTGGCTGAACAAGCAATTCCAGAAGATCGGCGTACAGCTGGTGGTGCGCAGCACCGATTACAACCGCTTCCAGGAGAAAGTGCGCAAGGGGGCGGTGCAGCTGTTCTATTTCGGCTGGAATGCCGATTACCCGGATCCGGAGAATTTCCTGTTCCTGCTCTACGGCCCGCAGGGCAAGGTCAGGCATGGCGGCGAGAATGCCGCGAACTACACCAATCCGGAATACGACCGCCTCTTCGAGCGCATGCGCGCGATGGAGAACGGCCCCGAACGGCAAGCCATCATCGACCGCATGCTGGCGATCCTGCACGAGGACGCGCCGTGGGTGTGGGGCTTCCACCCCAAGGATTACAGCCTGCGCCACGCCTGGCTCCTGAATCGCAAGCCGACCAAGGTCGGCAACAACACGCTGAAATATCAGCGCATCGACGTGGCGCTGCGGGAAAGGCTGCGCGCGCAATGGAACCGGCCGGTGTTCTGGCCGCTGCTGCTGGCGGGCGGCTTGCTCGTGGCGCTGGCCTTGCCGGCGATCCTCAGCCACCGCCGCCGCGAGGCGGCGGGAGTGGGAGGCTGATCACGCGGGGCGCCGGGCGCGCAGCAGGTAATTGACGCTGGTGTCGCTGCCGAGCGAATAAGTCCGCGTCAGCGGGTTGTAGCTCATGCCAATGATTTCCTCGACTTCCAGCCCGGCCTGGCGGGCGAAGCGCGCCAGTTCGGCGGGGCGGAGGAATTTCGCGTATTCGTGCGTGCCCTTCGGCAGCAGGCGCAACAGGTATTCGGCGCCGATCACCGCGAACAGCCAGGCCTTCGGGTTGCGGTTGATCGTCGAGAAAAACACCTGACCGCCGGGTTTGACCAGGCGGGCGCAGGCGCGCACGATCGAGGCGGGGTCCGGCACGTGTTCGAGCATTTCCATGCAAGTGACGACGTCGAAACTGGCCGGCCTCTCCGCGGCCAGCGTTTCGGCGGAAACGAGACGATAATCGACCCGGTGGCCGCTTTCATGCAGATGCAGCTGTGCTACGGCAAGCGGCTTTTCCGACAGATCGATGCCCGTCACTTCGGCGCCGAGCGCCGCCATGCCTTCTGAGAGCAGGCCACCGCCGCAGCCGACGTCGAGGACTTTCTTGCCGGCGAGGCCGGTGGCGCACCGCTCGATCCAGGACAGACGCAACGGATTGATGTCGTGCAGTGGTTTGAATTCGGAATGCGGATCCCACCAGCGATGGGCCAGATCGCCGAATTTGGCGAGCTCCTGCGGATCGAAATTGACGGTCGTGCTCATGGCGGACTCCGGAAAAGGAAAAGCCCTGCCAGGCAGGGCTTTCCACGGGCGATGACGGACGTGCTCAGTTTTGCGTGCCGATCACTTCGATTTCGACGCGGCGATCGGGCTGCAGGCACTCGATCAGCTTCTTGTTCTTGTGGTTCTCGGGGCCCATGTGCTTGCACTTGTCACCGGTCACCGGCTGCTTCTCGCCCTTGCCCTCGGCATAGACCCGGTTGGCCTCGATGCCCTTGCTCACCAGATAGTCCTTGACGGCGGCGGCGCGGCGCTCGGAGAGCTTCTGGTTGTAGGCATCCTTGCCGATGCGGTCGGCATGGCCGACGGCGATGATCACTTCCAGCTTGATGGCGCCCATGTCGCTGACCAGCTTGTCGAGCTTGGCCTTGCCTTCGGGACGCAGGGTGGCCTTGTCAAAGTCGAACAGCGTATCGGCGGCCAAGGTCACCTTCTTCGCGGCGGGCTTCGGTGCAGCGGGCGCGGCGGCGGGCGCGGGCGCAGGGGCGGGCGCGGGCGCAGCGGCCTTCGGCACCAGATCGGGATCGCATTCGGCGATCGCCATCGCCGGCGTCCAATAGCCGGTGCGCCAGCACAGGCCGGTGCCGCTCTTGGCGACATTGCCGCGCTGATCGATCACATAGCCGACGGTGCCTTTGAGATCGACACCGGGGGTTTGGGCTTGGGCAGCCGCGCCGAAGCCGGCGACGAGCGCTGCCGTCAGAAGGTACTTGGAGGCAAACTTGATCATGTTTTTCTTCCCTAGAGAATAAGGTTGTTGAAAACGGAAGTCAGAGTCACGCTTAGTCGCTTTGCATTTTTATTGGCGGCTCACGATTGACAATGATATCATTATTCCAGATTCGCGCCGTGGCCACCAAGGCGGCAGGATCGAGGCCGACCGGGCGAGTGTCTTTTATCCGCAACCTGCCGCGGACCCAGACATGGGTGATCTGCTCCCGACCGGCGGCATACACGAGGTGGGAAACCGGATCGTAGCAGGGCTGCAATTCCCATTCGTCCAGACGCAGCGCGCAAAAGTCGGCGGCCTTGCCGGGCTGCAGCGAACCGATTTCATTTTCCAGCCCCAACGCTCGTGCCCCTTCGAGAGTAGCCATGCGCAGCGCCCGATGGGCGGGCAGACAGGCGGCATCGCGGCTGCCCAGCTTGGCGAGCAAGGCGGCTTGCCGCATTTCCTGCAGCACGTCGAGCCGGTTGTTGCTGGCGGCGCCATCGCTGCCCAGGCCGACACCGACGCCATTGGCGAGCAGGGCGCCGACCGGCGCCAGGCCGCTGGCGAGTTTCATGTTCGAGGTCGGACAATGCGCGACATGGCAGCCATGCTCCGCCAGCAGCTCGATTTCGTGGCTGTCGAGATGCACGGCATGGACGGCGATCAGTTGAGGGCCGAGCAGGCCGAGCCGGTGCAGGCGTTCCAGCGGCCGGACGCCGTGTTCCTTGAGGCTGCCGGCGATTTCGTCTTCGGTTTCATGGACATGGATGTGGATCGGCAGGTCGAGCTGGTCGGCCAGGACGACGACCCGCTCGAAGGTCTTGTCGGCGACGGTGTAAGGCGCATGCGGGGCGAGACAGAAGGAAATGAGCGGCTCTTCGGCGAGTGCGTCGCGCGCTTCCAGACCTTTGGCCAGATAGTCCTCGGCATCGCTGCCGTAGGCGCTGGGAAATTCGAACACGGTGATGCCCAGCGCGGCGCGGATCCCGGCGTCCAGGGCGGCTTCGGCGGCTGCCTGTGGAAAGAAATACATGTCGTTGAAACAGGTGATGCCGCCCCTGAGCATCTCCCAGCAGGCGAGCAGCGTGCCGTCGCGGACGAATTGCGGCGCGACATGGCGGCTTTCGGCCGGCCAGATACGCTCGGTGAGCCAGCGCATCAACGGCATGTCGTCCGCGTAGCCGCGCAAGAGCGTCATCGCGGCGTGCGTGTGCAGGTTGACCAGCCCCGGCAGCAGCAGGTGCTCTCCCAGCATGTGATGTTCGCGTGGCGCGAAGCGGAAGTGAGCTTCCGCGCTGGGCAGGAGCGCGACGATCCGCCCTTGGTGGACAGCCAGACTGTGGTTTTCGAGGACGAGATTTTCCGGCTCGACGGGCACGATCCAACGGGCGTCGACCAGGAGGTCGATTTCCGTCGGCGAGGAGGGTTCGGCGGTGGCATTCATGCTAAGATTTTAGACTTTTCAATGCCCTGCGGGGCTGGCCGCCAGAACCGATCCCGACACCGATCCCAATGACCACCGCTTTCGCCAAGGAAACCCTGCCCATCAGTCTCGAAGAGGAGATGCGCCACTCCTATCTCGATTACGCGATGAGCGTGATCGTCGGCCGCGCGCTGCCGGATGCGCGCGATGGCTTGAAGCCCGTGCATCGCCGCGTGCTCTATGCAATGCACGAGCTGGGCAACGACTGGAACAAGCCCTACAAGAAATCGGCGCGCGTGGTCGGCGACGTGATCGGTAAGTATCACCCACACGGCGATACCGCGGTCTATGACACGATCGTACGCATGGCACAGGATTTCAGTTTGCGCTACATGCTGGTCGACGGCCAGGGCAACTTCGGTTCGGTTGATGGCGACAACGCCGCGGCGATGCGTTACACCGAGGTGCGCATGGCCAGGATCGGTCATGAGCTCCTGGCCGACATCGAGAAGGAGACCGTCGATTTCGGCCCGAACTACGATGGTTCGGAAAAGGAGCCGCTGGTCCTGCCGGCGAAGATTCCCAACCTGCTGATCAACGGCAGCGCGGGCATCGCGGTCGGCATGGCGACCAACATCCCGCCGCACAATCTCGGCGAGGTGGTCGATGCCTGCCTGGCGATGCTGGAGAACCCGGAGATCGCGATCGAAGAACTGATCAAGATCGTCCCCGCCCCCGATTTCCCGACTGCCGGCCTGATCTATGGCCTCTCCGGCGTGCGCGAGGGCTACCTCACCGGTCGCGGCCGCGTGATCATGCGCGCGCGCACGCATTTCGAGGAACTCAAGTCCGGCCGGCAGGCGATCATCGTCGATGAGCTGCCCTACCAGGTCAACAAGAAGACCTTGCAGGAGAAGATCGCCGAGCTAGTCAAGGAAAAGAAGATCGAGGGCATCGCGCACATCCAGGACGAATCCGACAAGTCCGGCATGCGCGTGGTGATCGAACTTTCGCGCGGCGAAGTGCCCGAGGTGGTGCTCAACAACCTGTTCAAGCAGACGCAGCTGCAGGACACTTTCGGCATGAACATGGTGGCGCTCGTCGATGGCCGCCCGCAGACCTTGAATCTCAAGCAGCTGCTCGAATGCTTCCTGTCGCACCGCCGCGAGGTGGTGACGCGGCGCACCATCTTCGAGCTCAGGAAGGCGCGCGAGCGCGGTCATGTGCTGGAGGGCCTGGCGGTCGCGCTCTCCAACGTCGATGAGATCATCGCGCTGATCAAGGCCGCACCGACGCCCGCCGACGCGAAACGCGAGCTGATGGCGCGCACCTGGCGCTCGGCGCTGGTCGAGGAGATGCTCGCGCGCGCCGCGGCCGAGGCTTCACGCCCCGAAGGGCTGGCGCCGGAATTCGGCCTCTCAAGACGCGGCTATTCGCTCTCCGACGTGCAGGCCCAGGCAATCCTCGATCTGCGCCTGCAGCGCCTCACGGGTCTCGAACAGGACAAGATCGTCGCCGAATACCGCGAGGTGATGGCGCAGATCGAGGATCTGCTCGACATCCTCGCCCGGCCGGAGCGCATCACCCAGATCATTGCCGACGAACTGACCGCCATCAAGGCGCAGTTCGGCGACAGGCGCCGTTCAGAGATCGTGCTGCAGACGGCGGATATCAACCTCGAAGACCTGATCGCGCGCGAAGACATGGTGGTCACGCTCTCGCACGGCGGTTACATCAAGCGCCAGAGCCTCGACGACTACCGCACGCAAAAGCGCGGCGGGCGCGGCAAGCAGGCGGCGGCGATCAAGGAGGACGATTTCGTCGAGCGCCTGTTCATCGCCAACACGCACGACTATCTGCTGTGCTTCTCCAACCGCGGCCGCGTCTATTGGCTCAAGGTCTATGAGGTGCCGGAAGGCTCGCGCACCTCGCGCGGCAAGCCGATCGTCAATCTCTTCCCGCTCGAAGAAGGCGAGAAGATCACTGCCGTCTTGCCAACGCCGACTTTCGACGAGGATCACTTCGTCTTCATGGCCACGGCGCAGGGCACGGTGAAGAAGACGCCGCTGACCGAATTCGCCAATCCGCGCAAGGCGGGCATCATCGCCGTCAATCTCGACGAGGGCGATTACCTGATCGGTGTCGCGATCACCGATGGCAAATGCGACGTGATGCTCTTTTCGGATGCCGGCAAGGCGGTGCGCTTCTCCGAAGAGGACGTGCGGCCGATGGGGCGCATCGCGCGCGGCGTGCGCGGCATGATGCTCGAAGACGGCCAGAAAGTGATCTCGATGCTGGTGGCGGCCGACGAGAAGATGAACGTGCTCACCGCCACCGAGAACGGCTACGGCAAGCGCACGCCGATCACCGAATACACCAGGCATGGCCGCGGCACCAAGGGCATGATCGCGATCCAGACCTCCGAGCGCAATGGCGCGCTCATCGGTGCCGTGCTGGTCGAGGAGAACGACGAGGTGATGCTGATCTCCACCGGCGGCGTGCTGATTCGTAGCCGCGTCGACCAGGTGCGCGAGACCGGGCGTTCCGCGCAGGGCGTGCGCCTCATCCAGCTCGACGACGGCACGCGGCTTGCCGGCATCGAGAAGGTGGTCGAGACCGAGGACGAGGAGTGATCATGGCGCGCCCCTACAACTTCAGCGCCGGGCCGGCGACGCTGCCCGAGGAAGTGCTGCGCCAGGCCGCCGAGGAAATGCTCGACTGGCACGGTTCGGGCATGTCGGTGATGGAGATGAGCCATCGCGGCAAGGAATTCACGCAGATCATCCAGCAGGCCGAGGCCGACCTGCGCGAGCTGCTCGCTGTGCCGGCGAATTACAAGATCCTGTTCATGCAGGGCGGGGCGATCGCCGAGAACGCGATCGTCCCGCTCAACCTGCTCGGCGGCAGGGCGACGGCCGACTACGTCGTCACCGGGTCCTGGTCGGCCAAGTCGTTCAAGGAGGCGAAGAAGTACTGCGCGCCGCATCTGGCCGCCGGTTCGCTTTCCGGGCCTTGGCATGCCGTCCCGCCAGCGCCGAGTTTTCGGTATTCCGCCGATCCCGCCTACCTGTTTCTCTGCAGCAACGAAACCATCGACGGCGTCGAGATGTTCGATCTCCCCGAGGCGCCGGCCGGCGTGCCGATCGTCGCCGACATGTCGTCGAACATCCTCTCGCGGCCGGTCGAGGTGTCCCGTTACGGCCTGATCTTCGGCGGTGCGCAGAAGAACATCGGCCCGGCCGGCCTGACGCTGGTCATCGTGCGCGACGACCTGCTCGACCGCGCTTCGCCGCTGTGCCCCTCGGCCTTCGAATACAAGACCGTGGCAGCGAACGGCTCGATGTACAACACCCCGCCGACCTATGCGATCTACATTGCCGGGCTGGTGTTCCAGTGGCTCAAGCGCCAGGGGGGCTTGGCCGAGATCGAACGGCGCAACATCGCCAAGGCCGAGCTGCTCTACGGCTATCTCGACTCGACCGATTTTTATCTCACCAAGGTCGAGAAGCCTTTCCGCTCGCGCATGAACGTGCCCTTCTTCCTGCGCGACGAATCGCTCAACGAGGCCTTCCTCGAAGGCGCGAAGGCGGCCGGACTGCTGCAGCTCAAGGGCCACAAATCGGTCGGCGGCATGCGTGCCTCGATCTACAACGCGATGCCGCTCAAGGGTGTGCAGGCGCTGGTCGCCTTCATGAAGGAGTTCGAACGCCGCCATGGCTAGCCAAGAAGAAGCGCTCGGCAAGCTGCGCGAGAGCATCGACGCGATCGACGACGAGGTGCTGCGGCTCCTGTCCGAACGCGCGCGGCTCGCGCAGCAGGTCGGCGAGATCAAGCGCGGCAACATCTACCGCCCCGAGCGCGAGGCGCAGGTGCTGCGCCGCATCGCCGCGACGAACCCCGGCCCGCTGCCGGAAAGTGCCGTGCGCACGATCTTCCGCGAGATCATGTCGGCCTGTCTGGCGCTCGAACAGCCGCTCAAGGTGGCCTACTTCGGCCCGGCGGGCACCTTCACCGAATCGGCGGCGAAGAAGCATTTCGGCTCGGCGCCGACCTTCACGCCTTTCCTCACCATCGACGACGTCTTCCGCGCCGTCGAGGCGGGTCAAGCCGATTACGGCGTCGTGCCGATCGAGAACTCGACCGAAGGCTCGGTCGGTCGCACCCTCGACCAGATGCTCGTCTCGCCCTTGATGATCTGCGGCGAGGTGAATCTGCGCATCCATCAGAACCTGATGGCCAAGGCCGACAGCCTCGAGCGCGTGAAGAAGCTCTATTCGCACGCCCAGTCGCTCGCCCAGTGCCACGAATGGCTCAACCGTAACCTGCCGCACCTGCCGCGCGTGCCGGTGGCCAGCAATGCGGAAGCCGCGCGCATGGCGGCCGAAGACCCGGAATCCTGCGCCATCGCCGGCGAGGCGGCGGCGCGCCTGTATGACCTCAACATCCTCGCCGCGAACATCGAGGACGATCCGAACAACACCACGCGCTTCGTCGTGCTCGCCACGCACGATGCCGGCCCTTCGGGCAACGACAAAACCTCGTTCGTCTGCTCGGCGCAGAACAAGCCGGGCGCGGTGCACGATCTGCTCACGCCGCTCAAGACCCACGGCGTGTCGATGTCGCGCTTCGAGTCGCGGCCGGCGCGCGGCTTCGGCAATTCGCGCTGGGAATACGTCTTCTTCATCGACATCGAAGGCCATCGCAGCGAGCCCCGCATCCGAGCGGCCTTCGACGACCTGAAAAACTGCGTCGGCTTCCTCAAGGAGCTCGGCTCCTATCCGCGCGCGGAGTGAATGCATGAGCCTCATCGATCAATCCCTGCCCTACGTTCGCCAGATTTCCCCTTACGTGCCCGGCAAGCCCATCACCGAGCTCGCCCGCGAGATGGGCCTGCCGGTCGACAAGATCGTCAAGCTCGCCTCGAATGAAAACCCTCTGGGCATGAGCCCGAAGGCGCGGGCGGCGGTCGAGCAGGCGATGTCTGGCATCGAGCGCTATCCCGACCCGTTCGAGCTGATCGCCAAGCTCGCCGAGCGGCTGGGCGTGGCGCAGAGCCAGATCGTGCTCGGCAACGGCTCGAACGACGTGCTCGACCTCGCGGCGCGCGTCTTCCTCGCCCTCGGCCGCTCGGCCGTTTTTTCGCAGCACGCCTTCGCCGTCTATCCGCTGGCGACGATGAGCACCGGCGCCGAATGCATCGTCGCGCCCGCGAAGCATTACGGCCACGATCTCGCGGCGATGCAGGCGGCGCTCCGGGCCGATACGCGCCTCATCTGGATCGCCAATCCGAACAATCCGACCGGCAACTTCCTGCCCTATGCCGAGCTGCATGCCTTTCTGAAGCGCGTTCCCGCCGATGTCGCGGTGGTGCTCGACGAGGCCTACAACGAATACCTGCCGCCGGCGGAGCGCGTCGACACCGTCGCCTGGATCAAGGAATTTCCGAACCTGATCGTCACCCGCACGTTCTCGAAAATCTATGGCCTTGCCGGCCTGCGTGTCGGCTATGCGGTGGCCGCGCCGGACGTCGCCGACTTGATGAACCGCGTGCGCCAGCCGTTCAACGTCAACAATCTGGCGATCGCCGCGGCGCATGCGGCGCTCGACGACCATCTGTTCGTCGCCGAGAGCTACCAGCTCAACCGCCGCGGCATGGAGCAGATCGTCGCGGGACTCAAGCGCCTCGGCCTCGAACACATCCCCTCGCATGGCAACTTCGTCACTTTCGCCGTGCCTCCGGGGCAAACGGGCGCGACGGTAAACCAAAAGCTGCTCAAGCAAGGCGTGATCGTGCGGCCGATCGGCGGCTACGGCCTGCCGAACCACCTGCGCGTCACGATCGGCCTCGAGACCGAGAACGCGCGCTTCCTCGAAGCGCTGGAGCAATCGCTGTAATGGCCGGTAAGCTGGTCGTCTGCGGCGTCGGCCTGATCGGCGGCTCGTTGGCCCTGGCCATCAAAGCGGCTTTCGCGGGTCGACGCGAAAGGAAGTCGGCGCTGGCCTCAGTTGCCAATGAGCGGCACGATTGCCCGTGCATCGTCGGCATGGGCCGCAGCCGCGCGTCGCTCGAAGAGGCGCTCGGGCGCGGCGTGATCGACGAGATCGGCCGCGACTGGGAAAGCGCGCTGGAAGGCGCCGATCTGGTGTTCCTCGGCATGCCGGTCGGGCAGATGCCCACCGTGATGCAGGCGATCGCGCCGCATCTCTCCCCGCGGACGCTGGTCACCGATGGCGGCAGCACCAAGTCGGATGTCGTCGCCGCCGCACGCGCCGCTTTGGGCGACAGGATCGGCCAATTCATTCCGGGGCACCCGATCGCAGGCGCCGAGAAGAGCGGGGTGGCTGCGGCACGCGCCGATCTCTATCAGGGCAAGCGGGTCGTGCTCACCCCGCTGCCGGAAAACCGGCCCGAGGATGTCGCGGCGATCCGCCAGGTCTGGGAACTCTGTGGCGCGAAAGTCTCCGAACTATCGCCCCAGGAGCATGACCGCGTCTTCGCGGCGGTGAGCCACCTGCCGCATCTGCTGGCCTTCGCGCTCGTGCACGACCTCGCCAGCCGCGACAACGCCGAGCAGTTGTTTTCCTTCGCCGCGAGCGGTTTTCGCGATTTCACGCGCATCGCCAGCAGCCATCCGGAAATGTGGCGCGACATCTGCATCGCCAACCGCAATGCGCTGTTGAAGGAACTCGACGCCTTCATGATCGAGCTATTGAAGACGCGCGTGCTGCTTGCCAGCGCCGACAGCGCCGGGTTGGAGGCGATGTTCGCCACCGCCCGCGCGCGGCGCGACGCCTGGCTGGAAACGCTGTTGCCGGTGGGCGAATGACAGGGCTATCATTTCCCACGTCATGACAATGGAGACGCGCATGGTCACTCTTCTCCAGGTCCGCGAAAACACTGCTTTTCCTTACCACCGCTGGACGGTGGAGGACTACTACCGCATGGCGGAAGTCGGTTTGTTGGCACCGTTTGACCGCACCGAACTGATCGAAGGGGAATTGATCGACATGGCGCCTATCGGCTGCAAACATGCCTATTGGGTGGATAGATTGCTGGCGGTTTTCTCCCGCAAGGCCACGGCATGCTTGATTCGTGTGCAAAACCCGATCCGTCTCGATCTGTATAACGAACCACAACCCGACATCGCCTTGGTGCAAAACAGGAGTTACCTGGAGGCGCACCCCAATGCCACCGATGTCTATCTCCTCGTCGAAGTGGCCGACTCTACGCTTCCCTTCGACCGCGATGTCAAACTGCCACTCTATGCCCGGCACGGCATTCCGGAAGTCTGGCTGCTCGACGTCAATACCGAGGAGCTCACGATCTGTCGAGATCCCGTCGATGGCCAATACCGGACGATATTCACACCAAAGACCACCGAGCCGATCGCGCCTCGGGCTCTGCCGCAGGCGGCCACGACGCTGGCAGAAATCGCTCGGCCAGTCCCATGAAAGTCGGCGCGGGCGGGACGGCAGCATCGGTGCTGGCCGGCGTTGCCATTATTTCCCCATGCTGATTTTCTGATTTTCCTGTATGACTCATTTCGATCTCCCGCCTTTGTTGCGCGCCGCCGGCACGGTGAGGCTGCCGGGCTCGAAGAGCATCTCCAACCGCATGCTGCTTCTGGCCGCGCTGGCCGAGGGCGTCACCGAGATCCGCGATCTGCTCGATTCGGATGACACGCGCGTGATGCTCTCGGCCTTGGCGGCACTGGGCATCGGGCTGGAGGCGCAGGGCGCGAACTGCTGGAAAGTGCGGGGCGCAGGCGGCGTCTTCCCGGTCAAGCAGGGCGAGTTGTTCATGGGCAACGCCGGCACGGCGATCCGGCCGCTGACTGCCGCGCTGGCGCTCTCCGGCGGGCATTACAGGCTCTCCGGCGTTGCGCGCATGCACGAGCGGCCGATCGGCGACCTCGTCGATGGTTTGCGCCAGATCGGCTGCGATGTGCGCTACACGGGCAACGCAGGTTTCCCGCCGCTGGAAATATTCCCCGCGCAGGTCAATTTGTCCGCGCCGATCCGGGTGCGCGGCGATGTCTCCTCGCAGTTCCTCACCGCGCTGCTGATGGCCTTGCCACTCACCGGCGAGAAGGCCATCATCGAGCTGACCACTGAACTCATCTCCAAACCCTACATCGAGATCACGCTGAACCTGATGGCGCGCTTCGGCGTGCGCGTCGAGCGCGAGGGCTGGCAGCGCTTCGCGATTCCCGGGGGACAGCGCTACAAGAGCCCCGGCGTGCTGCATGTCGAGGGCGATGCGTCGGCAGCCTCCTATTTCCTTGCCGCGGGCGCGATCGGCGGCGGGCCGGTGCGTGTCGAGGGGGTGGGGAAGAACAGCATCCAGGGCGACGTGAAGTTTGCCGACGCGCTGGAAACGATGGGCGCCAGGATCGTCTGGGGCGACAACTTCATCGAGGCTTCGGCGCCGGCGGGCAGGCTGAAAGCCTTCGATCTCGACCTCAACCACATCCCGGATGCGGCGATGACGCTGGCGGTGGCCGCGCTGTTCGCCGACGGGAAATGCGTCCTGCGCAACATCGGCTCCTGGCGCGTCAAGGAAACCGACCGCATCGCGGCGATGGCGACCGAACTGCGCAAGCTCGGCGCGACGGTGGAGGAGGGGAGTGACTGGCTTGCCGTCCTGCCAACGCCGACTTTGCAGGCAAACGCTGAAATCGACACCTACGACGATCATCGCATGGCGATGTGCTTCTCGCTCGCGGCCTTCGGCGGCGTGCCGGTGCGCATCAACGACCCCGGCTGCGTCGCCAAGACCTTTCCGCATTATTTCGATGTCTTCGCGCAGATCGCCGCGCCGGTGATCGCGATCGACGGCCCGTCGGCTTCCGGCAAGGGCACGGTGGCGCAGCGGGTGGCCAAGGCACTGGGCTTCCATTTCCTCGACAGCGGCGCGCTCTACCGGCTGACGGCGCTGGCGGCGATGAAAGCGGGCGTTTCGCTCGACGACGAGAATCGTGTGGCGGCGATCGCCGCGAAGCTGCCGGCGGCATTCCAGGGCGACAGGATATTCCTTTCCGAAGAAGACGTTACCGAGGCGATCCGCAGCGAGGAGGTGGGCAAGGGGGCCTCGAAAATCGCCGCTTTCCCTGCCGTGCGCGCAGCGTTGCTCGACCGCCAGCGCGCCTTCCGCCGCTTTCCGGGCCTGGTCGCGGATGGCCGCGACATGGGCTCGGTCGTGTTCCCGGATGCCCCGGTCAAGGTGTTTTTGACCGCTTCTGCGCCGGCGCGCGCCGAAAGGCGTTATAAGCAGTTGATCGGGAAGGGAATGCCTGATAACATGCGTCCCCTTTTGCAAGACATCGTGAAGGATCTCGAAGAACGGGATGCCCGCGATGCCGCAAGACCCGTCGCACCCTTGAAACGATTGCCCGATGCCGATCTCGTGGATACCACGAACTTGAACATCGACGAAGCCGTGGCAGCGGTGATGGACAGCGTCCGTCACCGTCTGCCGTTTCTCAACCCGCCCGTCATCTGACGGTTTTTTCCATCCACCCTCAACCCTATGTCTACTGCCGCTACCGCCGTGAATCCCAGCAACGAATCCTTCGCCGCCCTCTTTGAAGAAAGCCTCTCGCGCAAGGAAATGCGCGCCGGCGAAGTGATCACGGCCGAAGTCGTCCGTGTCGACCCGAATTTCGTGGTCGTCAACGCGGGCCTCAAATCCGAATCTTTCATCCCGGTCGATGAGTTCAAGAACGACCGTGGCGAAATCGAAGTCAAGCCGGGCGATTTCGTCCAGGTCGCCATCGAGATGCTCGAGGACGGCTATGGCGAAACCCGCCTCTCGCGCGAGAAGGCCAAGCGCATCTCCGCCTGGAACGATCTCGAAAAGGCGATGAACGAAGGCACCCTCGTCAAGGGCGTGATCACCGGCAAGGTCAAGGGGGGCTTGACCGTCATGACCAACGGTATCCGCGCCTTCCTGCCCGGCTCACTGGTCGATACCCGTCCGGTCAAGGACACCACGCCGTTCGAAGGCAAGGAATTCGAATTCAAGGTCATCAAGCTCGACAGGAAGCGTAACAACGTCGTGCTCTCGCGCCGCGCGGTGCTCGAAGCCAACATGGGCGAGGAGCGGCAGAAGCTGCTGGAAAGCCTGCAGGAAGGAACGATCGTCAAGGGCATCGTCAAGAACATCACCGAATACGGCGCTTTCGTCGATCTCGGCGGCATCGATGGCCTGCTGCACATCACCGATCTCGCCTGGCGGCGCGTGCGCCATCCGTCCGAAGTGCTCAACGTCGGCGACGAGGTCACCGCCAAGGTGCTCAAGTTCGACCAGGAGAAGAACCGCGTCAGCCTCGGCATGAAGCAGCTCGGCGAGGATCCGTGGGTCGGCATCGCGCGCCGTTATCCCGCCGGCACGCGCCTCTTTGGCAAGGTCACCAACCTCACCGACTACGGTGCGTTCGTCGAGATCGAGCAGGGCATCGAGGGCCTCGTGCACGTCTCCGAGATGGACTGGACCAACAAGAACATCCACCCCTCGAAGGTCGTGCAGCTCGGCGACGAAGTCGAGGTGATGATCCTCGAAATCGACGAGGAGCGCCGCCGTATCTCCCTGGGTATGAAGCAGTGCAAGCCCAACCAGTGGGAAGAGTTCTCGATGAACCACAAGAAGGGCGACAAGGTCCGTGGCGCGATGAAGTCGATCACCGACTTCGGCATCTTCATCGGCCTGCCCGGCGGCATCGACGGCCTGGTGCACCTG
>JACAEF010000119.1 GCA_013388985.1 Rhodocyclaceae bacterium | reverse complement strand
TGAAGCCAGCCGAGGGCTGTACGGCAGCCCGCGCATCCATGCGGCGTTGCGCGCAGTGGGAATTTGCTGCTCGCGTAAGCGGGTGGCGCGGCTGATGCGCCAGGCGGGCATCCACTCGCAGCGCGTAGTGCGCCGCCGCACGCGGACCACCGACAGTCGGCACTGCCGTCCGGTGGCGCCGAACCTGCTGGCGCGCGACTTCAGCGCCAGCGCGCCGAACCAGAAATGGGTGGGCGACATCCTGGGTATCTGTCGGTGCAGCGCGCGGCGTTCTGTTCGATCAGGGCCACCGCCTTGGGGGACCGCGTGCGCGGGAACACCACACTCACTGTGAGCCTGCGCGTCGTGTGGTTGACCTCGGTCTGGAAGTCCTCGACAGGTTTGGTGAAGCCGCCCTTGATGGTGCGCTCGATATGGAACGCCTCGATGTCGCCCCGCTGCTTGGCCTCGCGCAGCGAGATGAGGATGTGCCAGCGATGCCCCTCGCGGTAACGGTCCACCGCCACACCAGGCGCACAACGATATTCGGCGAATATCTCGCCGTCGCCCCAGGCCTGGTCCTGAAACGCGATGATGTGGTCCTGGAGAAAACGCACGCGCTGGCGCTTGTAGAAGACGGCCTTCTCTCCCCGGCGGTCGCACAACTCCAGGCGCGCGGCGTATTCCAGCACCTCGTACATGCCCTCGTGCTGGCCCGCCCGCCATCGATGCCGGAGACCGCGCCACAGGCGGCGCAGGCTATCCTGGTCAAGCTCCAGCAGCGCGGCCAGGGTCTTTAGGGCGGTGTTGACAATGAGGCGTGGCGAGGGCGGAGACATAGGCTACCTACATCGTAGCGCGTCGCGGGGGTAGCGTGCAAGCGGGCTGAGTCAAAAGCGTGTTCTGAAAACTGCGTATTGACTCTTGCATCGCGCTTTGTTATATTACGACTAATATGCTGAGACAATTCTACACCCTCTTCTGCTCCTTCAACCGCCAGGCGGAGTTGACCCGGCTGATCGCGTGGGCGGAGCGCAAGCGTCTGCCCGGGCCGCGCCGGTGCTATCAGCGGCGGCTCGACGATGAGCAGTGCCGCCACGCGCGCGACATGCTGCGCTACCCGCACATGACGGCCTGGGCGCACCGGGCGCACATCGTCTGCAAGCTGATCTACCGCGCGCCCCGTTACCCGCGCCGGGGCCAGGCGGCAGCCTACCGGTACCGACGCTAAACGATAAGTACATGACCGAACAGTGATCGATGCGCGGTCGATTGCGTTACCCCGCGATGGACCGCTTGTGAGTTTTGGGCCAGTGTGCCCATAAGGAGAAACGACATGCGTTATGCCGCCTATATGCGCGCGAGTACCGACGCCCTGGCGCTCGACCTCCAGCGCCAGGCAATCGAGGCCTGGGTCGCTGCCCGGAAGGGGCAGCTGGTGCAGGTCTACGTGGATGAGGGTCAATCCGGGCAGGGCGTCGCCCGCCCTGCTTTGCAGCGGCTCCTTCAGGATGCCAGCCAGGACGCCTTCGACGCGCTGGTCGTCCACCGGCTTGACCGGCTGGGACGCAGCCAGGTCGATGTCCAGGCGCAACTGGGGGCTATCGACACCTGCGCCGTGAGTGACCAGGAGGGATATGCATGAATCACAGATCAATTCAACCAATACGACCTTACCTGCCGGGCCGAGGTTCTTCGCCTCGCCCCGGCTCGACCTGTTGGATGAAGAATCGCCGCTGAGATCGTATCTATCCAAAGAAAAGCCGAAACAACGAAAAAGGAAGGTGTCAGCCATGCGGTACGCAGCTTACATGCGGATCAGTTC
>JACAEF010000115.1 GCA_013388985.1 Rhodocyclaceae bacterium | reverse complement strand
CGGTGGCGTGGTAGCCGTTGCGGTCGCCGTCCGGGTCGGCGGCGTTGTTGCGGTCGCCGTCGCCGTCGCGGTCGGGAACGTGGGCGACGGCAGCGGCGTGTGCGTCATCAGCCGCGTCGCCGGGACCGCCGCCGGCCATGCCTCAGGCTCAGGCGCGCCGGCGTAGCGCGCCGCCAGCGCGCCGGCGAACAGCACCACTGGCGAGATAGTACGCGTCGGTTCGGCCATCAGTCGTTTTCCACCTGCAAGCCGTAGGCCGGCATCGCTGCCGCCTGGAACGCCCGCCGCCCGACGGGGACGCCCACGCGCGCCATCCAGCGCAACGGCACCTCCACCTCCGCCGAGGCCAGCAGGGCGCGCCCGCCGGCGGCGAAGGTCGCCCCGTCCAGGCGCACCCGCCCGCCGGTCAGCCGCGACGCCACGTCATTCGCCTGCCAGGTCGCGCGGGCGCCCAGGCGCACCGCCTGGCCGCCGAAAAAGGCGTTGGGGTCGAGGTAGTTGGCGGCGTCCTGCACCGCCAGCTCCACCGCGTCGTGCGCGCGCACTTCCGCCAGCGCCAGTTTGCCCAGGTCGCTCATCAGCCCGATCAGCAGCCACATCAGCACAATCAGGCCCAGCGCGAACACCAGCGTCGCCTGCCCCTGCTCGGCTCTCGGTACTCGGCGCCCGGTTCTCGGTTCTCGGTTCTCGCATCTTGCACCTCGGTTCTCGGCGCTCGGCTCTCGGTTCTCGGTCCCCGGTGCTGGCTTCTCGCAACGAGCCACGAGTACCGAGCCGCGAGCTACCACCGCGACTGCCATGCGCCATCGGTGAGCGTGGTGGATTGCGTGATGGTGAGCGTCGGCGAGCCGACGATGCGGCGCATGATGCCGATGGCGCCGGTGGGCACGTCCACCTGCACGGTGCACGCGACCGTCCCCCAGCGCGCCCAGCCGTAGCTGAGGCCGACGCGCGCGTTGCCGGGCGCGCCCGACGGGGACGGCGCGGCGACCTGCGCGGGCCGGGCGATCACGATGCACACCGCAATGTCCAGCAGCGCCACCAGGACCACGATGACGCCGATGAGTTCGACCAGCGACCCTTCGCCGCGCTCGGCGCGGGCGAGAAACTTCCGCAATGCGTTCGGCATGGTCCACCTCACTCAAACACTGCCGCCGGCCCCGGATAGAACTTCTCGATGCCCGACAGCGCCCCGCCGCGCGTGGCCATCTGCCGCCCGAAGGCCCAGGACGCGAACGGCACGCCGATCTGCAACTCGCCGCCGCCCCAGCGCCGGGCCTCATCCCCCGCCCAGGACGGGGCGCGCGCGACGTTCCCGTAAGCCGCGCCATAGGGCGCGAAGGGGATGCCGGCGGCGGCGTTCGTCGTCCCCCGGTGCGCCGAGACCTGCGCGTTCAGG
>JACAEF010000107.1 GCA_013388985.1 Rhodocyclaceae bacterium | reverse complement strand
TGGAGAGTCATGAGCAAGCAGGCCAACAAGACGGTGATCGGGGCGTTCGTGGTGGGGGCCTTGGGGCTGGCCGTAATCGGGATCTTGCTTTTTGGTTCGGGCAGGTTCTTCAAAGAGAGACATGAGGTGGTGATGTACTTCGAGGGTTCGGTCGGCGGTTTGAACATCGGGGCGCCCATGGTATTCCGGGGCGTGAAGATCGGGACGGTGAAAGACATCCAACTAATCTTCGACATCGAGGCCCTCGACTTTCGCATCCCGGTGACCGCGGAGATCGAGCCTGACCGCATGAGGCGGCTGGGGGCCCCGGACCCGAAGAATCTGGGGAAGCTTATAGAGAAGGGCTTGCGGGCGAAGTTGGCCAGCCAGAGCTTCGTCACCGGGCAGCTGATGATCGCCCTGGACCTGCATCCCGACAAGCCCGCGGAGTTTCACGGGGACGGCAAGGTCCCCGAGATACCTACGGTTCCAACCATGCTCCAAGAGCTGACCAAAAAGCTCCAGGACCTGCCTCTGGAGGAACTCGTCAAGGCGATCGCCGGTGCGGCCGAAGGGGTGGACAAGCTGGTGAACTCCAAGGAGATCAAGGAGACCTTGGTGTCGCTGGACGAGACAATGAAGGACATCCGGCTCTTGGTCAAGAACCTGGACCCGCAGATCAGTGCAGTGGTGGGAACGCTGGACCAAACGCTGAGGGACTACGGGAACCTGGCCAAGGGGGCTGATGAGAAAGTTACCATGGTGGTCCGTGACGCGGACGAGACCATCAAGGAGTACGGCAAGCTGGCCAGGGATGCGGACAAGGCGATCACGCCTTTGGCCGTAAGCCTGGGAGAGACGCTGAAGTCGGCCCAGATGGCAGCCAAGCAGGCAGAGAAGACGCTTTCCAACACAGAGGCTCTGACCTCCCCTGACTCGCGCGTGATACACGAGGTAGTCAAGGTCCTCCAAGAGCTGTCGTCGGCCTCCCGGTCCATTCGGGTCCTGGCCGAGTACCTGGAGCGGCATCCTGAGGCATTGATCCATGGGAAAGGCGGAGCCAAAGGGAGATGAGAATGAGATACGCACGCTGGTTCAGTAAGAGGATAGGGATTGGGGCACTTTTGCTGGGGCTTGCGGGCTGTGCCAGTACAGAACCGGCCAGGTTCTACACTTTGAGCCCACTGCCAGGAGTGCAGGGCTCTGGGGCCAAGCCATGCCTCACCCTGGGGTTGGGACCCGTCACCCTCCCGCACTATCTGGACCGTCCCCAGATAGTGACTCAGACTGGTTCCAACGAGATGAAACTTGCGGACTTCGACCAATGGACGGAGCCGGTGGACAGGACGTTCGTCCGGATCCTGGGGGAGAACCTATCGGCGTTGCTGTGTGTGGAGGAGGTGATCGAGCATCCGTGGAAGGGCTCGGAGCAGGTGGACGTTCAGCTGACGGTGAACGTGGCTAGGTTCCATGGGATGGCGGACGGTACGGCCATTCTCCAGGCCCAGTGGACGTTAAGCAAGGACTTAGACGACAAGACAGTGGTCAAGAGGCAATCGAAGATCAGTGTCCCCATAGAGGGAAGCGGGTATGGCGCTCTAGTGGCTGCCCAGAGCCACGCCCTGGAGAAGCTGAGCATGGAGATCGCCGCGGAGATCAGGGCGATCTCGAGGTAGGAGATTCGAGTCTGGTGAGATATGACTGACCGTCACTCGTTGGCGCACTGGGGGATCGACCTTGATGCCTAAGATCCAGCAGCTGAACACCTGGCTTATGGAGCACGGGCAGGACCTCAACCTAGCCCTGATCATATTCCTGGGCGCGGCCATCGTCTCCGGGCTCGTCGTACGGCTCGCCCAGAACCGACTTCGTGCCGCCAAGGTCAGCGAACAAAAAGTGGCCTTGATTACCAGGACGATTTACGTGGTATTCACCCTCGTGGGGTTGTTGTTCGCGCTCCATGTCCTGGGTTTGCAGTGGGTGGCGATCAGGAGGATCCTCTTTTCGGTCATCCTGATCGGATGCATCGCGATCCTCGTTCTTCGCCGCTACATCCCACCCATGCCCTTCAAGGCCGGTGACATGGTGGAGGTGGCGGGACTCCTTGGCATCGTGGAGTCCGTCTCGGTGGTCAACACCCGTCTGAAGGCCTTTGACGGGAGGACAATGTTCATCCCCAACAGCGTGATCATGAAGGACAAGATCATCAACTATCACTTCACTCCCAACCGACGAATCGATCTGACCTTCGGCGTCGGGTACAAGGACGATCTTCTGAAGGCCAAGGCCATCATGGCTGAGATGCTGGCCGAGGATCCGCGGATCCTGGAGGAGCCCGCCCCCCGGGTGTTCGTGATGGGGTTGAGCGAGAATTCTGTGAACATCCGCATGTGGGCCTGGAGCAAGAACAGCGATTACTTCCGCACGCGGTGCGACCTGATCGAGAAAGTGAAGCTCCGGTTTGACTGCGAGGGGATCACCATTGCCTACCCGCAACTGGATGTGCACTTGTCGGAAAATGCTGCCAGGGAGGCTGGCTTGAGCAAAGGTGAAGATAACTCAGCATCGAACAGTTGAGCGCGAGATGCCGGAGGAGACCTGAG
The DNA here is from genome assembly GCA_013388985.1 of Rhodocyclaceae bacterium. Classification (GTDB taxonomy): domain Bacteria; phylum Pseudomonadota; class Gammaproteobacteria; order Burkholderiales; family Rhodocyclaceae; genus Sulfuricystis. Next base: position 605 of record JACAEF010000107.1, on the reverse strand, counting down.
AGATGAAACTCAAAGAGGCCGCCAAGATTATCAAATCGGGTTGGGTGCGGAAGAGGAAGGGCTTTCGGATTCGGTTCGAGAAGCGAGTGGAGGGGGGATGGGAGGAGGATTTCTTCCCGGACAAGAAGGAGCCTGCCATCAAGTCCGAGGTGGCCGCATGGGAGTATGCGAGGCGGTTCGCTCTGTCCACAATAGTGGAGCGGCCCGAAGAGGAGAGCAGGGCAACAGTGAACATCTTCGTGGTGGATGACCTGGGCTGCGCCGTGCCCTTCTATGGCACGAACGAGTTCAAGGTCCTGAACCCGAAGGCCTGAAACCCGGGGAGGTCCAGATGCTGCAGAGGCAGGACACACGAGAAAGGGACCGCATGGCGCTGGCCGGCAGGTCCAGGCACTCGAGGCACGGCGGGCTCCTCACGGATTGCGTGGGAGATCAGGTTGATCAGGGAGGAGGAGCAATTATGAAAAGGCATTGGCGGATCGTCGCAGGAATGATTGCATGGTTGGCGGTGGTGATGGCTTCCCCGCCTGGACTCCATGCGCAAGAAGCCATGAGCAAAGAGCAGTTGGAAGCCCTTGTGGCTCCCATCGCCCTTTACCCGGATT
>JACAEF010000031.1 GCA_013388985.1 Rhodocyclaceae bacterium | reverse complement strand
GCGGCAAAGCAGGCGCCCGCGCTGCCGGCGATGCAATGGGGCGGCCAGGGCCCGCCTTGCGGCGCAAAGGAACAATGATCTGCCGGGTGCCAGTCGCGCGAGGCGATGATCGGCAGGCTGGCTGCACGGAAGCGCTCGATCCAGCGATTGAGCGGGGCGATCACCGCATCGCCGGCGGGCACGGCCAAAGCGCCGCCCGGCAGGAAATCGTTTTGCACATCGACGATCAGCAACGCGTCATGCGCGGTCAGTGTCAGCGGTTTCATCGTGAGCGGTGAGTAACGACTGATTCCAAGATAGAACCTGAATCACCGACTTTCCAGCCGCCCGCTGGAGAAGATCAGATCGACCGGATCACGAAACGATGCTTGCCGGAGACCGTCCGCGCGATCTCCGGCACGTAGTCGATGCGTAGCGCCAGGCCCTCGGCGGCGAGCGCCGTCGTCATTTCTCGCACACACGCCTCGGACAGCGGCTGATCCGCCACCAGCCGCAGCGTCACTTCCCCGATGGTCTCCTGCGCGAACTGATACTGGCCGACCTGCGTCTGGCCGTAGAGCAGCCGGTTGAAGAAAGACGGGTGCAGCCGTTTGCCACCGGGCGCGACGATGAAATCGTTGCTGCGACAGACACTCATCGCCATCAGCGGAAACGGCAGGCCGCAGGGACAATCGCCTTCGACCAGCTCGCCGCAATCGCCGTTGGCGTAGCGGATCATCGGCATCAGCCGGTTGGTCAGCGAGGTGACGAGCAGTTGCCCGTCGATCGATTCCAGCCAGACCAGGTCGGTCCAGACGTGCAGATTGCCATGGCGGCATTCGCAGGCGATGTTCGGAATCTCGCGGCTGCCGTACTGGTTGAAGACCTTGCAGCGGAAGGCTGCTTCAATCGTCGCGCGCATTTCGTCGGTGAGCAGCTCGGCGGTCGAATAGACGCCGATCAGGCTTGCGGGCATGGCGAGTTTCTCATCCAGGACGAAGCGCGCCAGCGCGGCGAGGATCGAGGCATAGCCCTGCAGCAGCGTCGGACGGTAGCGCTGGATGAAGCGCGCCCATTCATGCAGTTTCGCGGCGTCGATTTCGTGGGCGGGCAGGGTCTTCTCGGCGGCGATGAAGTCGTCCCAGGCGGCGGAGCCGAACACGCCGCCTTTCACCGTGTCCTGGCGCGCGCCCCAGAAGTTGAGGATTCTCTGCCCCGGCCGCCAGCCGGAAAGCAGGTAGCTCCTCATCATGCCGGCGCGCATCCGCTCGTGCTTTTCCTCGTCGTAATAGAAAGCCAGCGGCTTGCCGGTCGAGCCGCCGGTGTGGCCGATCGGCGTGGTCGCCGGATCGTGTCCGCGCGCGAGCAGCTCGGGCAGATGGGCGACGATTTCGGCCTTGGTGAGGATCGGCAGCGCGGAAAAGTCGTCGACGCCGGCAAAGCGGCGGGCATAGAAGGCGGTGTTATCGCGCGCGAAGCGCACGATTGCGTCGCGCCAGGCGAGCTGCTTGCGCTGTAGCTCCGGGCGGCCGAGCGCCTGGTGGGCGAGCAGTTCGTCGAGATAAGCGTAGCGCTGCGGCCGCTGGCGGCGGTGCAGCCAGACCTTCAGATCCGCCGGGACCATGCCGCACGGTCCTCTTCGTAATGCGTCAGCGCATCGAGCAGGCGGGCGCGCCAAAGCGTCCAGTTCTCCGGGGCATTGATGCGGGCATGGCCGGAGGAAGCGGCGCTGAAATTGCGTCGCACGTTGGCGGCGAACTGGCGGAAGCCGCCGGCCGCGCCATGCCACCAGTGCGCCGGCTCGTCGAGCAGCGCGTCGAGCTGCGTGAGGCGGGCGAGGATGGCCTGCTGGCGCGCGTTGTAGCGGGCCAGCATCTCGTTGCGCGTGTCATCGAGCACCGCTGAAAAGTCGGCGCCGGGACGGCACAGGGAGCCCCCGGCCGCCAGTTTTTCCACCGAGAACAACATCGTGTCGCCGTAGAACTGCCGCTCGAATTCGCCGCTCATGTCGACCGTCGCGGCGACCGTCTCGATGCCGGGACGGAATTCCGCCTGCCCGCCGGTCTCGACGGTGCGCCGGTGCAGCATCGGCAGGTTGGCCGAGACGAAGCGGTTGCCGAGCTCGGTCTTGAGGATGCGGCCCAGCGTCGGCCCCGACATGCGCAGGCGTAGGTTGGCGAAAGGAATGAAATAGCGCAGGGCCGACGGCCGGAAGACGTAATTCCCGGCATAGACGGTGCGCGCCGGCTGCAGGCTGGCGAGCGGCTCGCCCGGGGCGTAGGCGGTACTGCGCGTCGGGTGCTCGCCGTAGAAGAAGCTGTTTACCCTGCGGTCGAAATCGGCGAAGCAATCGGCCTCGGTATGCGCGCCGTCCAAGGGGCAGGGATAGGCGTAGTGCCCGGCCGGGCTGAAGCCGAACAGCTCGGCCATGTCGTGGTAGGCGGCATCGCCGGCGGCTGTGCTTCCTGCATGGTGGCTGCAGGGCGCCGCGGGATCGCAGGCCGACATCTGCGTGAGAAAGGCCAGCACGTCGTCGAGGAAGTTGCGCGTCATCACCGCCGGCGAGACGGGCGGATCGCCGACCACCTTGCCGGTGAGCACCTCGACTTCGCTGCGGCCGAAGATCGCGTCGAGGGCGTTGAAGAAATCGATGACATAGCCATCGTTTTCGGCCACATCGACGCGGAACTCCTGGTCGCTGTCGATCGACCAGATCAGCGTCTTTTCTGCTGCCGGCGCGTCACGCAGCATCTCCGCCACTTTCAGATAGGCGATGTTGCGCATCACACCCTGGCCCTTGTGGCCATAGCGTTCCGGCGGCGCGTCGCCCAGCACGCGCGGCAGCGCTGGACTGAGCGAGCGCACCAGCGCGTATTGCTCCTCGGGCGGGAAGTGGATCACCTCCAGCCCGTGCGCGGAGAAACGCTTTGCCACGGCGCGGTTGGCCACGATGTTTTCGGCCGCGGCGCTGTCGTCGGCGAGCAGCACGCGGATGGGGCCGGGATAGGGAAAGCGGCGCAGCAGTTCGGCGAGGCTGGCAAGGCAGGCCTGGAGGTGGCGCGGCCGGTCGGCGACCGGCACGACGACGATGAAGGCATGAGGGCTCATCGGTCGGAGCGATAGGCGGGGAAGACGTGCTTGTCCCACATCACTTCGATCAGGTTGATGCCCTGGATGAGATCGGCCTGCGCGAACAGCGTATCGACGTCGGCGCTGTTCTCGATGCGCCAGTGGGCGATGCCGAAGGATTGCGCGAGCAGCGCGAAGTCCGGATTGACGAAGTCGCAGTCGATGTAGCGCTCCTGGTAGAGCTGGAACTGGTTCTTGCGGATCAGGCCGAGTGTGCCGTTGTTGATCATCACCACATTCACCGGAATCTTGTAATTGACCGCGGTCATCAGCTCCATGCAACACATCTGGAAGCCGCCGTCGCCGAGGATCGCGAAGGCCGGCGTGTCGACCGCGCAGCGCGCGCCGAGCGCGGCCGGGATCGCGTGGCCGAGCGCCGAGACGCCGGAATTGGGAAAATAGCGGTGTCGCGGCGAGGCTTTCAGATAGGTCTGCGCCAGGATGATGTTGTCGTCGAAGACCATCGCCTCGGGCAAGCGTTCGACGAGCCGGTCGAACAGGTGGGCGATCGCAGTGAAATTCGGCGCCACCGGCGCGCGTTCGTAAGTCGGCGGCGGCGGCGCGGGAAAATCGGCGAGGCAGATCAGCAGGTCCTCCAGCACCGCGCGGATGTCGCCGTGGATCGCCAGATCGGCGCGGAACACCTTTTCGAGCTGGTTGGCGTCGTGATCGACCTGGATCACCTGTTTGCCCGCCAGGAGCCGTGCATCCCACAGATGGCTGGTGCGCTCGTTGAAGCCGGCGCCGAGCACGATGACCAGATCGGCGTGCTCGACGATGTGGCGGAAGGCTGAGCCATCCGAGGTGATGCCCAGGCAGCCGAGGCTGCGCGGGTCGTTCTCGCTGATCAGCCCCTTGCCTTTCAGCGTCGTGGCGACGCGGATCGCGTGGCGCTCGCCGAGCTTTTGCAGCATCGCCTGCGCGCCGGCGCGGAAGCAGCCGTGTCCGGCGACGATCACCGGATGGCGCGCGGCGCGGATCATGCGTCCCATCTCCTCGGTGGCGGCGAAGCTGTTGCAGATACGCGGCGCCTCGGTGACGAAGCGGATCGCGTCGAGCAGGTCGGCATCGACCCGCTCCTTCTGGATGTTGTAGGGGAAGGAGAGCAGCACCGGGCCGGCGTTGGGCGAGAGCAGGATGCGCGTGGCCTGGCGCAGCACCTGCAGCAGGTAGTCGGTGCGCTCGACGATCTTGTGATAGCGCGTGATGCCGCGGAAGATGTCGCTCTGGTCGATGCTGCCGCCCTCGCCGGAACTTTCCTGCAGGCCGCCCTTGCCGAAGATCGAGGTCGAAGTTTCGCCGGTGATGATCAGCAGCGGCAGCTTGTCGGCATAGGCGTTGGCGATGCCGGTGACGAGGTTGGTCGCGCCGGGGCCGGCGGTGGTGATGCAGGCGGCGGGTTTGCGCGTCGCGCGCGCCTCGCCGCAGGCCATGAAGGCTGCGCCCTGTTCGTGCTTGACGAGCACGGTGCGGATCGGCGAATCGTAGAGCGCGTCATAGACCGGCAGGATGTGCGAGCCGGGCATGCCGTAGATGTGGCGTAGCCCGAGGCGTTCCATGAAGCGGGCGATGAGTTCGGCGACGGTGATCTGCATGGGGATGGGTCGTCGGAAAGCCCGCATTTGAGCACAAAGCAGCGGGACCTGTGCCGTCTCGCCAGCGCCGACTTTTTGCGCACCGCAAAGGCGGCGTCACTCGGCCGGCGGGGTGGCCGCCGGCAGCAGCAGATGGAAGGTCGCCCCTTGACCGGGCGCACCTTCCGCCCAGACGCGACCGCCCATACGCTCCATGGCTTTCCTCACCAGCGCCAGGCCGACGCCGGTGCCCGGATAGTCTTCGAGCCGGTGCAGGCGCTGGAAGATCTCGAAGATGCGCTCGTGGTATTTCATGTCGAAGCCGATGCCGTTGTCGCGCACCCACAGATGCACGCCTTCGGCCGTCGTCTCGCCGCCGATGTCGATTTCCGGCCTCTCCGTCCGGCGCGTGAATTTCAGCGCGTTGTCGAGCAGATTGCGCAGCACGATCGCCAGACCGTCGGCATCGGCGGCCACTTCGAGCGACGGCAGCTCGATCTTCACCAGGACGTTGCGCGAAACGATTTCTTCGTTTCGTTCCGCGAGCAGCCGGTCGAGCAGGGCGCGCGGGTCGAGCGCAACCGTCGTCAGCGGCTTGCGTTCCATGCGCGAATAGGCGAGCAGTTCGTCGATCAGCTCCTGCATGCGGGTCACGCTCTGGCGCACGTTGGCGAGGAACTGCCGGCCCTCGTCGTCGAGCCGCGCGGCGTAGTCTTCCTCGAGCAGCCGGCAATAGCCGTCGATGCCGCGCAGCGGCGCCTTCAGATCGTGCGAGACCGAATAGACGAAGCTCTCCAGCGACTGGTTGAGCGTTTCGAGCGCCTTCGTCCGTTCGGCGACGCGCGCTTCCAGCGTCGCGTTGAGCTCGCGCAACCGGGCGTTCGCGGCTTCGGCCTCGCGCCGTGCCGCGAGCGCGTCCTCCATCTGGTTCAACGTCGCCAGCCGGGCGCGCTGTTGCCAGTCGAACGCCTGCGTCAGCGCCGCTTCGGCCTCATGCTGGCGGCTGATGTCCTCGACCACCGAGATGAAGTAATCGGGCTGGCCATCGCTCCTCCAGACCAGCGCGACGGTGAGCAGCACCCACACCATCGTGCCGTCCTTGCGGATATAGCGTTTTTCCATCGCATAGCGATCGATCTCGCGCGCCAGCATCTGGCGCACATAGGCGAGATCGGCGGCGAGGTCATCCGGGTGGGTGATGTCCTGGAAGGTTTTGGCGAGCAGTTCCTCCGGCGTGTAGCCGACGATTTCGCCGAGACGGCGGTTGACTTTCAGCCAGCGGCCGTTCGGGGCGACCAGCGCGATGCCGACGGCGGCCTGCTCGAACACCGCCTCGAAGCGTGCGTGGCTTTGCTTGAGCGCGGTCAGCGTGGCATTGCGCTCGGCCAAGGTGCGCTCGAGCAAGGTAAAGCGGCGGCGCAGCAAGAGGTAGAGCAGCAGCGCGGTGATGGCGACGAAGGCAAGCCCCTTGGCCATGCCGAGCGAGGCCGCCGTCGCGGCATCCTGGGCGAGCAGGGACAGCAAGCCGTCCGACGCCACGATCCAGAGCACGGCGAAAACCAGGTAGGCGAGGCTGATACGCGCGGCGGCGAGGGTCGGGGAGGGAAGTTTCATCGCTGCGCCTCCTCTTCGGCGGCGGCGAGAAAAGACAGGTCGAACGGCTCGGGCCGGCCGAGCGCGCGGCTCAATGCATTGATCTCGCGCTTGAGGCGGATCATCTCCTCTTCGCGGCCGATCGCGGCGGCGGCGAAGCGTTCGAGCTCGACGTTGCGCGCGGCCAGCTCCGCGCTCTGGCGATGCATGGCTTCCTCGGCCTCATGACGGCGGCTGACGTCGAGCAGTACGCCCTGGATCGTGCTCACGCGGCCCTCGTCGTCGCGCAGCAGCCAGGTGTGGTTCTCGATCCAGCGCCAGTGGCCGAAACCGTCGCGCAGCCGGTATTCCTGCACATAACGGTCGGGGCCGTGGGCGAGATGCCGTTCGACGTCGGCGGCGATCATTGGCAGATCGTCGGGATGGATCAGCTCGACGTAGCGGAATGCGCCGGCGAGCAGCGCGCGTTTGTCGAAGCCCCAGTTCACGATGTTGCTGCTGACGAAGGCGACCGGCCAGCCGGGTTCGTTGCGCCAGACGATGGCGACGAGCGGCGATTGCTCGATCAGCGTGGCGAGCCGGCGGATCTCGTCCTGTTGCCGGGCCAGCCGTTCCGCCATGGTGTCGAAGGCGGCGCCGATGCTCGCCAGCTCGTCGCCGCCCGGCAGCGCCGCGCGGATGGTGAAATCGCCCTGGCCGAGCCGTTCAGCCGCCCGCAGCAGCCGGCGCATGCGTTGTGTCCATAATAGATGCAGCAGCAGGCCGACGGTGAGCGCAAAGAAGAGGAGGGTGCCCGCCTGCTTGGCGAGCTCGCTGCGGCCGGCTTCGAGTCGCCGGGCGAGCGGTGCGGCGAGATCGCTGACGACGACGAGGCGATGGCCGGTGCGCAGCTCCACCTCGCCGAGCAGAAAGTCGGCGCTGGCAGGACGGCTCAGTGTGATCGCCGGCCCGTGGTCAGGCATCTGCGCCAGCGCCGCGGCGAGCGGCAGCGGCAGCCGGCCGCGCACCTCGTCCCACGGGCGGTCCAGCTCGACGCGCGTGAGCGCGGCGAGGATGCGGCCGTCGCGGCCGATCAGCCAGGCGTGCAGCATGTCGCGGCGCAGGCCGAGCGAGGCGACGATGCGCCGCACCTGCAGCAGGTTGCCCATTCCCAGCTGCACTTCGAGCCGCATCTGTTCGATCGCCAGCCTTTCCTTGATGCGGATCGTCTCCTCGCTCTCGACGAGCCGGGAATATTCCTGATGCTGCAGGACGGAGAACCACCAGACGGCCGGAACGCTCATCAAAAACAGCACGAGCGGCAGGCTCCAGCGGGCGGGAAAGCGCAGCAGGAAGTTCATCGCCGTCCCTTGCCGAGCAGCGCGGCCCAGTCCGGCGGCTGCTTGATCTCGCCGCGCCGCATCAGCTCGGCGACGACCGGCTGCGCGCGCCGGGCGAGCGGCGCCGCGGCGCCGCCGTCGAACCATTCGGCGCTTTCCTCGACGCGGAAGAGACGCAGGCTGGAGAGCGCATCGAGATATTCCTCGGCCGAGAGCTCGACGCCGCGTGCGAGCGTCTGTGCCGCGGCCAGCCGGTCCTGTTCCAGCGCGGCGAGCCCGGTCTGCCAGGCGGCGAGCAGCGGTCTGGCATCGACGCCCGGCCGGACGACGAGCACGTCGATGATCTCGCCGGGCAGGACGCGGCTGTCGAACAGCACGCGGTAGCCGCGGCGCGCGAGCTGCGACTTCATCGGCTCGAAGGTCACCACGGCGTCGACGCGGCCGCTCGTCAGCACCGCGACGTGCTGGCCCGCTTCGACGGAGAGGATCGTCACCTCGCTGTCGTCGATCCCGGCGGCGGCGAGCAGCCGGGCGAGCATCAGCGCGCCGACCGCGCCGGCTTCGACGCCGATGCGCCGCCCTCTGAGCTTGTCGAGGCGGTCGATTTCCGGCCGGGCGAGCACCGCGTCGGCGCCTGCCGAGACGTCGAGCACCGCGACGATCTCGAGCGGCACGCCGGCATCGGCCAGACGCAGCGCCTCGTCGAGCGTCAGCGCGGCGGCCTCGATCATGCCGTTGGCGAGCGCGCGCTGGCTGTCGCTGTTCGAGGCTACTTCGACGATGCGCAGCCGGGCATCGAGCGGGCCGCGGTCGCGCGCCAGCACGAAGGGGTCGTAGCCGATCCAGGGATTGACCGCCAGACGTAATGGCGGCGTCGGCTCCGGCGCGCATGCGGCGAGCAGGAAAGCCAGGCCGAGCAGCGCAATGAGCCGGCGCATCGCGCGTTACCGGTTTGCGCACCAGGCAACGATCTCGTCCGCCGGCATCGGCCGCGCGAAGAGATAGCCTTGGTAGCAGTCGCAGCCGAGCTCGGCCAGGATGTCGAGCTGGCTGGGCTTTTCGACGCCTTCGGCGAGCACGACGAGGCGCAGGTTGCGCGCCATCGCGACGATCGTCGCGGCGATCTCGCGGTCGCCCGGATCGACGTCGAGATCGCGCACGAAGCTCTGGTCGATCTTCAGCTTGTCGACCGGGAAACGCCGCAGGTAGGCGAGCGAGGAGTAGCCGGTGCCGAAATCGTCGACCGCGACCTTGACGCCCAGCGCCTTGAAATCCTGCAACACGGCGAGCGAACGGGCGACGTCCTTCATCAGCAGGCTCTCGGTCAGCTCCAGCTCCAGGCATTCGGCTGGCAGGCCGGTGCTTTCCAGTGTCGAGCGGATCAGCGCGGGCAGGGCCGGGTCCTCGAACTGGCGCGCCGAAAGATTCACCGCCAGCAGCCGCAGCGGCAGACCCGCGCGGCACCAGGCGGCCATCTGCCGGCAGGCGGTCTCGACGACCCAGCGGCCGAGCGGCAGGATCAGCCCCGTTTCTTCGGCGAGCGGAATGAAGCGGGCGGGCGCGATCGTCCCTTCGTCGTGCGACTGCCAGCGCAGCAGCGCCTCGACGCCGAACGTCCGTCCTGCGGCATCGACGAGCGGCTGGTAGTAGAGCGCGAACTCGTCGCGCTCGAATGCCTGGCGCAGCCGCGTTTCCAGCGACAGCCGCTCGCGCGCCGCGCGCGTCAGGGCTTCGGTGTGGAAGCGGTAGGTGTTGCGGCCCTCCTGTTTGGCCTGGTAGAGCGCCGCGTCGGCATGCTGGATCAGCTCGGTGGCATCCTGGGCGTCGTCGGGATGGAGGCTGATGCCGATCGACACGCCGATGAAGACCTGGTTGCCTTCGATGGAAAAGGGTTCGGCGAGCTGCTCGATCAGGCCGCGGGCGACGGTCGCCGCCTGGTCAGGGCTGAGGATGCCTTCGAGCAAGGCGACGAATTCGTCGCCGCCGACGCGGGCGAGCAGGTCCTCCTCGCGCAGCCGGCTGCGCAGCCGCTTGGCCACCTCGACGAGCAGCGCATCGCCGGCCGGGTGACCGAGACTGTCATTGACGTCCTTGAACCGGTCGAGATCGAGGAACAGCACGGCCAGCCGTTGTGGGGAGCGGTGCGCGCGTTCCAGCGCCGCGGCGAGACGCACCTGCATCATCAGCCGGTTGGGCAGATCGGTGAGGATGTCGTGATGGGCGAGATGATCGAGCTTCTGCTCGATCGACTTGAGATGCGAGAGGTCGGTGAGCACGCCGACGTAATTGGTCGGGCGGCCGCGCTCGTCATGCACGGTGCCGATGCTGAGCCATTCGGCATAGATCTCGCCGTTCTTGCGCCGGTTCCAGATCTCGCCCTGCCAGTGGCCGGCCTGCTGGAGCGTCGCCCACATCGCCTGATAGAAGGAACGGTCGTGACGACCCGACTTGAGCAGGCGCGGATTCTGGCCGAGCGCTTCGTCTTCCGTATAGCCGGTGATCTCGCTCCAGGCGCGATTGACGGCGAGGATCCGCGGTTCCAGCGAGGTGATGACGATGCCATCGCGGGTCGAGGCGAAGGCGGCGGCGGCCTGGCGCAGCCGCTCATTGGCGCGCACCTTGCTCACCGCCAGCGCGGCCAGCCGCGCGAATTCCTCGATCAGCGCCAGGTCCTCAGGATTGGGTGTGCGCGGCGTGCCGTAGTAGCAGCCGATGGTGCCGAGCGTCTTGCCGCCATCGTCGAAAAAAGGCACCGACCAGCTGGCACGGATGCCGGCGCGATGGGCGAGCTCGAGATAAGGCGCCCAGTAGGGGTGGGTATCGATGTCGGCGACGACGACGTTTTTGCCGAGCGCTGCCGCACTGCCGCAGGAGCCATGACCTTCGCGGATTTCCAGGCCATCGACCGCGGCATTGTAGAAATCCGGCAGGCTGGGGCCGGCGCGGGTGTAGAGACGGCCATCGCGCGGCTCGACGACGAGGATCGAGACGCGCAATTCCGGATCGAGCGCCTCGAGCCGGCGTGCGATGCCGTCGAGGATCTCGCCGAGCGGCCGTTCGACGATCAGGGCGTCGAGCGCGGTGCGCCGCGCCTCGTCGATCTGTTGCTGGCGTTTCGAGGCGGTGATGTCTAGCCAGGCGCCGACGATCTCCTGCGGCTTGCCGTCGCCATCCCGCATCAGCTGCTGGCTGTCGCGCAGCCAGCGCAGCGCGCCGGATGCGGTGCGAAAGCGGTATTCGTGCTCGAGGCTGCCGGCGGCTTCGATCCGGGCCAAGGCGCCGGCCGCCGCCGCGCGGTCATCCGGATGCAGATGTGTTTCCCACCAGCCGGGCAAGAGTGCTTCCTCGACGCGGTAACCATACAGCCGCGTGATGTTTTCCGAGACCCACGCCGGCGCCCATGTGCCGTGCTGCCAGCGCAGACTGTAGAGGACGACCGGGCTCGCGGCGATGAAGTGGGCCAGCCGGGCGCTGGTCTCGATCAGGCGCAGCCGTTCCTGTTCCAGCTTGGCCTGGCGGTCGACCTTCTCGACGATCGCGGCGACCTCGTAAAGATAGCCCTCGTGTTTCGACAGATAGTCGTCGACGCCCAGATGCAGCGCCTGGGCGGCCACCTCCTCGCTGCCCTGGCCGGTGACGAGCACGATCGGCACGCTCAGGCGCCGTTCCTCACGCACGATCTTGGTGAGTTCCAGACCGTCGAGACCCGGCAGCCGGTAATCGACCAGCAGCACCTGCCAGGGGCAGGGCGCATCGGGCGTTTCGGGCAGGCGGGCGAGCGCCGCCACCGCATCGGGCACGCTCTCGATGCGGATGTGCGGCGCCCGCTGCGCGAGATGACGCTGCAAGAGATCGACATCGAAAGCGTTGTGCTCGACATAGAGCACGTCGAGCGGTCGCAGGCGCCGCTCGGCATGGGCGAGGAAGCGTTCGCGCGCGGCGCGCAGGGTCTGCGGCAGGCGCTCGAGATAATCGGCGCGCTTGACCAGATAATCGTCGACGCCGGCTTTCAATGCGGCGATCGCCGCGTCCTGGTCGCCCGAGCCGGTGAGCACGACGACGGCCATCGGCAGCTGGCGCGCGCGCACCGCGGTCAGCGCTTCGAGCCCGGTGCCGTCGGGCAGCTGCAGATCGGTGAGGAGCAGATCGAATCCGGCGTCGAGACGGGCGAGCCCCTCGGCGAGGGTGGGGGCGACCTCGAGCGTGATGTCGGCCGCCTGGCGGGCCAGATGCCGTCGGGCGAGATCGGCATCGGCGACGGAATCTTCGATGTAGAGGACCTTCATGCGGATTCGAACGGCGATTCGTTATAGACGCACCAGTAAATTTCGATCTGCGCCGCCACTTCCATGAACTTCGTGAAATCCACCGGCTTGACGATATAGGAATTGGCGCCCAGATCGTAGGCCGTGGCGATGTCGCGGTCATCCTTCGAAGTGGTCAGGATCACCACCGGAATGCGCGCCAGCGGCGGCTGGCGCTTCATCGCGGCGAGCACTTCGAGGCCGTGCGCCTTTGGCAGTTTCAGGTCGAGCAGGACCACCGCCGGCTTCTCCTCGCCGGCGAGCCAGCGGGGAATCCAGGCCAGCGCCTCTTCGCCGTCGCGAGCCACCTCGATGCGATTGACGAGCTTGCGGCGCGCGAAGGCGCGCAAGGTCAGATCGAGATCGACGGGATTGTCCTCGACCAGCAGAATCGGCGGCGGCTTCATGGCGAACCTCCTTGTCGGTCTGGCAATTCTCTTTATGCGCCCGTCAGATTATTCCACCATATCCGCCGCGACGGTATCGCGTTTGACAGGCCGCATGGGATTCTGCAAACTCGGGCCACAATCAAAATAATCTCCTCGATCCCCCATGCTCCCCGACATCAAGACGCTCGCCCCGGCGCTGGAGCGCCCGCAAACCGAACCTTATTACCAACCCGTCGGCGACGAAGTGGCGCTGTTCGAGGCCGCGGCGCGAAAACGCCTGCCGGTGCTGCTCAAGGGCCCGACCGGCTGCGGCAAGACGCGCTTCGTCGAATACATGGCCTGGAAGCTCGGCCGGCCGCTGGTCACCGTGGCCTGCCACGACGACCTGACCACCGCCGATCTGGTCGGCCGCTACCTGATCGTCGGCGATGAGACGGTCTGGCTCGACGGCCCGCTCACCGCCGCGGTGCGGGGCGGCGCGATCTGCTATCTCGACGAGATCGTCGAAGCGAGGAAGGACACCACCGTGGTGATCCATCCGCTCGCCGACTCGCGCCGCGCACTGGCCGTCGACAAGCGCGGCGAGCTGATCCCCGCGCCGCCGGAGTTCATGCTGGTGATCTCCTACAACCCCGGCTATCAGAGCGTGCTGAAGGAGATCAAGCCGAGCACGCGGCAGCGTTTCGTCGCGCTGGAATTCGATTATCCGAGCGCCGAGGTCGAGACGCGGATCGTCGCCAGCGAAGGCGGCATCGAGGCCGAACTGGCCCAAAAGCTCGTCAAGCTCGGCGAGCTGACGCGCAACCTGAAGGGCGCGGGGTTGGACGAAGGCGCCAGCACGCGGCTCCTCGTGCATGCCGCCCAGCTGATCGGCGCGGGCATGGCGCCGGCCGTAGCGGCGCGCGCGGCGGTGGCGCGCGCGCTGACCGACGATCCGGACATGACGCAGACACTGGACGATCTGGTCAGGGCGGTGTTTTGAGCGAGCGCAAACTGTTCGCCCACGAGCTGGCGGAGATCCTCGACGCCTTCCTGTTCGCCTCGCCGTCGCACCGTTCGATCGAGCGGCTGGCGGCGATGCTCGAGCCGCTGCCGCGCCGGCAGCAGGAGCTCATCCTGCGCATCGTGCAGGGCGCGGCGAAGACCAACACCGAGATCGCCTATCTGATCGCCACGCTGTCGATCGACGCGCTCGCGCGCCTCGACGAAAAGGCCTTCCAGGACTGGGTGATCGCCGGTCTCGACGTGTTCGACAAGAAGGGTCTGCGCGCGGCGGTGGAAACGCTGCGCGACATCGACGGCTTCCTCGCCGTGCGCGAGGGCCGGTGCTTCGCGAGCTTCGCCGAGATCGAACAGCGTCTCGCGCGCTTCGTGCAGGGCCTTTCTGGCCGGCCGCTGGCGGTGAGGAGCGGCGCCTATCCCTGGACCGATACCGAGACGATCTACCTGCCAGAGCGCCTCGCCCAGTTCCCGACCGCCGAGGAAAACCGGCGCCTCTATCAGGGACTGGTGGTGCAGCTTTGGGCGCAGACGCGCTACGGCACCTTCAACCTCGATCTCGAAGCGGCGTTGGAGCGTTGGCCGGAGCGGGAGCAGGCGCTCGCCTGGCTGGCGCATCTCGAGGCGGTGCGGCTGGAAGCCTGCGTCGCGCGCGAGCTGCCGGGGCTGGGCGCGCTGCTCGCCGGGCAGCGCGGGCCCTGGCCGCAGGCCTTGCAGCCGGCGCTTGCCGAGCTGCAGGCGGAGGGTGCGGACATCGGCTGCACGCTGCGCTGGCTCGATCATTTCATGGCCGAGGGTGCCGTCCCGCCAGCGCCGACTTTCATCGCCCGCCTCGAACCCGGCATCGCGCAGCGCGTGCGCGCCGAGCGCATCCGGCGCGATACCGAGACGCTGAAGAAAGCCATCGGCGCGCTCAAGGGTGCGGGCGGCAAGCGCGAGGCCGCGCCGAACGAGTTTTCCGCCGAGTTGAACCGCGAGACCGGCGAGATCGAGGTGCGCGTCGATGGCGAGGCGGTGAAGTTGCCGGACGAGGCGCGCGCCGCCGCCGCCTCGCTGCTGCAGGATTTCGGCCAGGTGCCGCCCGAGGCGCTCTCGCCCGCGGGCGATGCCCCCTGGACGCCGGACGACCGGCCGAAGCCGGCGGCCCCCGAGCTGATCAGCAGCCGCGAGCCCGATCATCGTTATGACGAATGGGATTATCATCGCAATGCCTACCGGCGCGGCTGGTGCCATGTCTATGTCAGCGACGTCAAGCCCGGCGACGGCGCCTTCGTGCGCGAGACCCGCCAGCGCTACGCGCCCTTCATCCACCAGTTGAAGCGCAAGTTCGAGGCCGTGCGCGGCGAGGACCGCATCCTCGGCCGCCAGCCGGAAGGCGAGGAGATCGATCTCGATGCGCTCGTCGAGGCCGTCCATGACCGCAAGAGCGGCGCCGAGCCCTCCGCGCGCCTGTTCTGCCGCCGCGTCAGGAACGACAGAAGCCTCGCGGCGATGTTCATGATCGACATGAGCGGTTCGACCAAGGGTTGGGTCAATGATGCCGAGCGCGAGGCGCTGGTGATGCTCTGCGAGGCGCTGGAAAAGCTCGGCGATGCCTATGCGATCTACGGTTTTTCCGGCTGGACGCGCACGCGCTGCGACATCTACCGCATCAAGGATTTCGCCGAGACGTATGACGAGACGGTGCGCGCGCGCATCGACGGCATCGAGGCCAAGGACTACACCCGCATGGGCGTGGCGATCCGTCATCTTTCGCACCTGCTCGGCCGGCAGCCGGCGCGCCACAAGCTGCTGGTCACGCTCTCGGATGGCCGGCCCGACGATTTCGGCGACGAATACCGCGGCACCTACGGCATCGAGGACACGCGCCGCGCCCTGCAGGAAGCGCGCGAACAGGGCATCAGGAGCTACTGCATCACCATCGACCGCCAGGGCGCCGATTATCTGAAGCACATGATGGGGCCGGCGGCCTACACCGTGCTCGACGACGTGAAGAAGCTGCCGTTGAAGGTCGCCGACATCTACCGCAAGCTGACGGCCTGAGACCTGTTCCCGATCATCCGGGTCACCCTCGCATGTCGACTGCCATACTCGGCTTTTTTTCGGCTGAGGGGGCCGCTTCGGGACGGGCATGGGGCGCGGCGTCGCGTGGCCATTACCACTGGCAGGAAGAGGGGTTATAGTAGCGCCGGATGCATTGTCCTCGTCCTCATGACTTCCAACGCTTCCTCTCCGATCGGGCCTGATGCGGATGCACCGCTGCTGGCAGCCGTCTTCGCGACGCTCGATGCTCACGCGATCGTCTCGGCCACCGATGTCGCCGGCGCCATCACCTACGTCAATGACCATTTCTGCGCCATTTCCGGTTACGAGCGCGAAGAACTGATCGGGCGAAACCACCGCTTGCTCAAATCGGGCATCCACCCCGACGATTATTATCGTGGCATGTGGCGCACCATCGCCAACGGCGGCGTATGGCAGGGTGAGGTCTGCAACCGCAAGAAAAACGGCGAGCTCTACTGGGTGCAGGCCACCATCGCGCCGATTCTTTCGCCGCAGACCGGCAAGCCCGTCGGATATCTGTCGATCCGCACCGAGATCACCCGGCAGAAAAATGCCGAGCTCGCGGCCCGGCGCATGGAAAGTTACCTGCGCGCGATCCTCGATTGCCTCGGCGAAGGCGTCTATACGCTCGATCGGGCCGGACAGATGGTGTTCATGAACGCCGAAGGCGCACGCATGCTGGGGTTTGCTGTCGAAGAGCTGGTGGGCAAGCCGCTGCACGATCTCATCCATCATCATCGTCCCGATGGCCGGCCTCTGCCGGCAGCGGAATGCCCGATCCATCTGGCGATGCAGGAAGGGCGTATCTACCGCTCCAGCGAGGAGGTCTTCTTTCGCAAGGATGGCAGCCCCCTGCCGGTCAAGGTCACGGGGGCGCCCCTGCCCGAGGGTGGGGCCTGGGGAGGGTCGGTCGCGGTATTTTCCGATCGCAGCGCGGCCGCGGAAATGCAGCGTCGCCTGCAGGAGGCAAAGGAGGCGGCGGAGACCGCGGCGCGGCTCAAGTCCGAATTCCTGGCCGTGATGAGCCATGAAATCAGGACGCCGCTCAACGGCGTGATCGGCATGGCCGACTTGCTGCTCGATACGGCGCTCGATGCGGAGCAGGTCGGCTATGCCAAGACCATCAAGCTCTCGGCGGACCATCTGCTCGCCCTGATCGACGAGATTCTCGACTATTCCAAGCTCGAAGCCGGCGCCATGACATTCGAGCGTATGCCGATCGATCTGCGCGCGCTGCTCGATGGCTGCCTCGAATTGATCGCCCCGCGTCTCGCCGGCAAGCCGGTGATGGCTTATGACTACGTCGCGCCGGATGTGCCCGCGGGCATCGAATGCGATCCGTCGCGCTTGCGCCAGATACTCGTCAATCTCCTCGGCAATGCGGCCAAATTCACCGAACGCGGCGAGATCGCCTTGAGCGTCGCCCGCCGTCAGGAAAACGGACGTGAGCTGATCGCCTTCACCGTGCGCGACACGGGCATCGGCATTCCGCCGGAGGCGCTGGCGCGCCTGTTCCAGCCGTTCGTCCAGGCGGATGCCTCGACCACGCGGCGTTTCGGCGGCACCGGGCTTGGGCTGGCGATTTCGCGGCGGCTGGCACAGATGATGGGGGGCGACATCGAAGTCGCGAGCCGTCCCGGCGAAGGTTCTGCCTTCACGTTGCTGCTGCCGCTGATCGCGGCCGAGATCGAGATCGTGCCGGAAGCCCGCCTGGCGGGCCGGCGTCTGGCGCTCGTCGGCGGAGATTCCGTCCGTCGCGGCTTTTGGCGCGAGCTGCTCGCCTCTTGGCGCATCCGGAGCGAGACACCGGATGCGCTCGATGACTTTTTCGCCCAGGGCGGAGATGGCGTGCTTGCCCTCGACGAGCCCGCCGCGGAAGCTGCGCTCGGCGCGGCGAAACGGGCCGCCCGCCCGGTTTTCATCGTTCTGGCCGGTGATGGGCAAAACCGTTGCAGCGACTGGCGTGCGCATGGCGTGCGGCCGATCGTTTCGCCGATCACCCAATCGAAAGTGCATGACGCACTGATCGAAGCCTTTGCCGGCCCGGCCATGATGCCGGCAACGAACGGGGAAGTTCGTCATTTCGCCGACCATCGGATTCTGCTGGCCGAGGACAATGCGGTGAATCAGCGCGTTGCGGCGATGATGTTGCAAAAGCTCGGCTGCCGGGTCACGATCGCGAACAACGGCCGCGAAGCGGTCGAACTGTGGCGTGCAGGGCGTTTCGATCTCATCCTGATGGACTGTCAGATGCCGGAGATGGACGGTTTTGCCGCTACCGCCGAGATTCGGCGGCTGGAGGGCGATGCCGGCCATGCCGTGATCGTGGCGATGACTGCCAACGCGCTCGAAGGCGACCGCGAAAAATGTCTGGCCGTCGGCATGGACGATTATCTGTCGAAGCCGGTGACGCGGCCACGGCTCGAAGCGATACTGGCCCGCTGGTTGCCTGCCCGGGGTACGGAGGCGGACGATGAGGAAATGTTCGATCGCAGCCGATTGGCGGCGGCGACCGGGGGAGATGAGGAACTCGCCGAAGAGATTCTGTCCATCTTCGATGATGGGCTTCCCGCTCTCGTAGACCGAATCGGGCAGGCGGCGCGCCGGGGTGATGCGCCCGGACTCGCCGCCGCGGCTCACGAGCTCAAGGGCTCGGCCGGGAACGTGGGCGCGGTCAGGCTCGCGCGGCTGGCGGCTGAAATCGAGGCGGCGGCGAGGCGAGGCGAAACGAAGACCGATGCGCTGGAGCGGCTGCCGGCGGCCCGCGACGAGTTTCAGCTGTTCCGCGGAAAGGAGAAGCCCGCATGAGAAGCCCGCTCTTGTTCGCGCTCGCGGCGGGTCTCGTTGCGGTCGCGCGCGCCGAGGAGTGGCGCTTCGCACCGCTGCCGCTGGAAAAGCCGGAAACCGTGGTCGCTACCTGGCGGCCCATGCTCGACTATCTGGCAGACAAGCTCGGCGTTTCCATCCGGATCGAATATTCCGACAGCTATGCGGAAATCATCGACAAGTTCGCCGCCGGCCGGCTCGAGCTCACCCATCTCGGCCCGCTGCCCTACGTCGAGCTGAAAGCGCGCGTGCCCGCAGCCGAGCCGCTGGTGCATTTCAAGGAAAGGGACGGCGCGGACTTCTATACCTGCGCGCTGATCGCCTCCGCCGATGCCCATCTGACGCCCGCCCGCCTCGTCGGCAGGAAGGTCGCGCTCACCCAGCCGTTGTCGACCTGCGGTTATATCGCCACGGATGGCATCCTGCGCGGTGCGGGCTCCAGTCTCGAGAAGAACCGTTACCGCTATCTCGACAAGCACGATACGGCCGCGCTCGCGGTGGCGCGCGGCGAGTTCGATGCCGCCGGCGTGAAAACCTCGATTGCCAAAAAGTATGCGCATCTGGGGCTGGTGATCCTGGCCGAGTCCCGCCCCTTTCCGGGGTTCGCGCTGATCGCCCACGGCGAGCGGATCGATCCGGCACGGCGCGAAAGATTGAAGAAGCTGCTCGTCGAGGCCGACGCCTCGCTGCGCGAGCGTTGGGGCGATGCCATCCGATACGGCGCGGTTCCCGCCCGGGATGGCGATTATGCTGCCGTGCGCGCCTATCTGCCGGCCCGTCCCATTCCGCGGCAGGGGAACTTCTGATGATGGCGCTCAGGCGTTCCTGGCCGACCTCGCCCTGGTCGTATCTGATCTTGGCGCTGATCCTGTGGGGGCTCGTCGCCGTCTGGCTCCGGCATGAGCGTGCATTGATGGAGAGCCAGGAGTACGAGCGCGAGCTCGATGTGATCGAAACCGCCTATCGCGCCGCGATCGAGCAGCACCGGCTGGTCGCGGTCACCTTGTTCCAGACCTATCTCGAACAGCCGGAAGTGCTGAGGCTGATCGCTGCTGGCTCGGCGGGCGACGCCGAAACGGCGGCACTCGCCCGCGGCCAGGTTTATCGCCGGCTGGCATCGACCTACGACCGGCTGGCCGCACAGGGCATCCGCCAGATGCAGGTCTTCACGGCGGACGGGAAGAGCTTCCTGCGCCTGCATCAGCCCGACAGATATGGCGACTCGCTGCTTGGCGTGCGCCCTTCGATACGCATCGTGACGCAGGAAAAGCGGCCGGTCGTCGGCTTCGAAGTGGGCCGGCTGTTTTCCGGCTTTCGTTTCGTCTTTCCTCTGCGGCTCGAGGGCGAATTCATCGGCGCGGCCGAGATCGCCGTCGGGTTCAAGACTCTGCGTGGAGTGCTCGAGCGCATCGCGCCGACGCACGAATATGCGCTGATCCTGGCCAGAGAGGCCGCTTCCGGCATCGTCTGGCAGGAGTCGGCGAGTCTGTATGGGCCATCGGACATCTCGCCGCGTTACCTGGTCGAGGACCCGAAACTCGAATTGCCGGACACCGCGCCGCGTTCGCCCACCCAGCGCGCGATCGACACCGTGCTCGCCGGCGATGCGGACGTCGCGGCGGCGTTGCAGGAGAGGCGGCGCTTCGCGCGGGCGGTCTTCCATGACGACGAATGGTGGGTGGCCGCGTTCGTGCCGATCCGGGACGTCGCAGGCGAGCATGCCGGCTATCTCGTCGGCTATGCACCCGTGGCTTCCGTCGTCGCCATCGAGCGGGATTTCCGCTGGCAGCTCGTGCTCGCCCTGATCACCTCGGCGGCGCTCGCGCTCGCCGCCTGGCGGCTGGCGGTGGCGCAAAGACGGCTTGCCGACGAGCGCGAAGAGCTGGCGACGATCACCAGCACGATGGGGGATGCCTTGTATCTGTCGGATGAGCAAGGCACGGTGCGTTTCGTCAATCCGGCTTTCGTCGAACTCTTGGGCTGGACGCCAGAGAGAGTGGTCGGCGACAACGGACACCGCATTTTCCATCAGCCGCCCCATGCCCTCGGCGAACAGGTGCCGTGCGAGATCCTTTCTGCCGTGGCGCATGGTCGCCGCTATGTCGGCGAAGAGACGTTCTACCGCGCCGACGGCCAGCCCCTACCGGTCGAAGTGGTCGCCGCGCCGATCTTCGAGGGCGGGCGCTATCGCGGCTCGGTCACCGTTTTCCGCGACATCTCGTTGCGGCGCGAAACGGAGCAGGCGCTCGTGTCAGCCAAGGATGCGGCAGAAGCCGCGGCGCGCGCCAAGTCGGAATTCCTCGCCAACATGAGCCATGAGATCAGGACGCCGATGAATGGCGTGATCGGCATGGCCGAGCTCCTCCTCGACACCCCGCTGTCTTCCGAGCAGCGCGAGCAGGTCGAAACCATCCGCGACTCAGCCGGGCACCTGCTGGGCGTCCTGAACGACATTCTGGATCTGTCGAAGATCGAAGCCGGCGCGTTTTCGCTGCATCGTGCGCCATTCAGCCCCCGTGAGCTCCTTGGCGGCTTGTATCGGCTGTTCCTGCCGCTGGCGCAGCAAAAGGGGTTGCGTCTGACATCGGACTGTGCCGAAAACGTACCGGAAAGCCTGCTGGGAGACGAGCTGCGCATCCGCCAGGTGATGGTCAACCTCATCGGCAACGCGATCAAATTCACCGAGCGCGGCGACGTCGTCGTCACCTTCGGCTGGCATGACGGCCGCCTGCGCGGCGAAGTGCGCGACAGCGGTATCGGCATCGATGCGGGAACGCGCGCGCGGCTGTTCGAGCCTTTTGCCCAGGCGGATGCCTCGACGACGCGCAGATACGGCGGCACGGGCCTGGGGCTGGCGCTTTCCCGACGCCTCATCGAGCTGATGGAAGGCGAGATCGGCGTAGACAGCCAGCCGGGCAAAGGCTCCACATTCTGGTTCGAGCTGCCTTGCTCGATGACCGCCGCGACCAAGCCCCTGAATCACGACGCGCCCGTCGCGCATCGTGGCCAGCGTGCGCGGATTCTGCTGGCCGAGGACAATGCGGTGAATCGCCGCATCGCCGAGGCGATGCTCGGCAGGCTCGGCTACGAGGTGACGAGCGTCGCCGATGGCCGCCAAGCGGTCGAAGCCTGGGAGGCGGGAGATTTCGATCTGGTCTTGATGGACTGCATGATGCCCGAGCTCGACGGCTATGCGGCCACCGGGGAAATCCGCCGGCGCGAGGCGATACGCGGCGGGCATGTGCCGATCATCGCGCTCACCGCCAGCGTCCTGGAAGCCGATCGCGACCGCAGCTTCCAGGCCGGCATGGACGACTTTCTCGCCAAGCCGGTGACGCGCCAAGCCTTGGAGGAAAAGCTCGCCCAATGGCTCGAAGGCAGAGGGGAGATGGCGGGGTGATGCTAGAATACCGGCCGATGGCGAAGAGCGCGGGCGAGAAAGAAGCTGGATGCGGCAAGCGGCGTTTCGCTACCATGGAACCACTGAATAAGCCGCTGCGCATCCCGTGCGCGGTGTTGCGCGCTCGCCCTCGTCTTTCAACCCAGACAACCGGGACGTGCCCCGCCAACGTTTCGAGATGAAGCAGGTCAATCTGCGCCGGCGCCTGTTGATGAGCCTCGCCCTGCTTGGCGTCGGTAACCTGGCCAAGGCCGAAGGGCGGCCGCTGGTGTTAGGCGTGGTGCCCTATCTCTCGGCACGCAAGCTGGCCGAGCTCTATGAACCTTTGCGGGATTTTCTCGAGCGGGAGCTGGGGCGGCCGGCGATGATCGAATCGGCGCCCTCCTATGCCGTCTATCTGGAGCGCTGTGCCTCCGCCGACTACGATGTGATCGCCACCTCGCCTTATTTCGGCCGCATCAGCGAGCGCGAACAGGGGTATGTGCCCCTCGCGCGCCCCCTGACCGATCTCGAGCCCCTGCTCGTGGTGATGAAAGACTCACCATTGATCGGCGAGCGCGATCTCAAGGGCAAGGTGGTGACGACGTCCGATGAGCTGGCCAATCTGACCTTGGCGGCGCGCCGCCATTTCGCTGCCATCGGTTTGAAACCCGGCAGCGATGTGATGATCAAGCCGATGGGGTCGCACATCAATTCGCTGGCTGCGCTGCTGCATGGCGAGTCCGCGGCGGCGATCGTCTCGGTCACCACTCTCAAGCAGGCGGGTGGCGATTGGAACGAGCGGGTGCGCATCCTCGCACGCATCAAGCCGATCCCCCCGCTCCTCTATCTCGCGCACAAGCGGCTCGGCGAGGCCGAGATCGGCAGACTGCGCAAGGATCTGCTGCACTATGCCAACGAAACGCCAGAAGGGCAGGGGCTTTTCCGGCGTCTGGGACATGATGGCCTGAAACCCATCACGGCGGCGGATTTCGCGCTGCTGGATCCTTATGTCGAAGATCTGAAACAGCTCCTGGCGGCGCCGCGATGAACCTCTCGTCACTGAAATGGCGCATGATGTCCCTCGTGCTGCTGGTGCACATCGTGGTCTTCGGCGCGATGGTCTGGCTGGCCCAGCAAGAGCTGGAGCATTTCGCCGAACGGCAGGCAACCTTGCGCGCGCAAACACTGCAGGCCGAGCTTGCCGCGGCCCTGACCGGGCCGATCGTCACGCGCGATTACGTGACGCTGGCCGAGATCGTCCAGGAGCTCACGTCGCTAGGCGAAATCGATCATCTCGCCATCGTGGACCCCGGGGGACGGGAATTGGCGCACGCCGCGCGTCAGGGCGCGGCCGTGACGGACCGGAGCCGGATACGCGATTTCGAAACCCGCATCGCGGGCTCCCGTGTGCGCTATGGCTTCGATGTTTCCACCAGCGCCCACCTCTGGCGTGAATTCGCGCATTCTGCCGCGCTCTGGGCCTTGCTGGTCGCGCTCATCGCTGCCGCTGCGATGCTTTACGGCGCCCTGGTGCTGACCCGGAGGATCGAGCGGCTGGGACAGGCGGCCGAGGCCTTTGCCGCCGGCGATCTCGAAGCGCGTGCGCCGGTGCGCCAAAACGGTGATGAGCTGGATCGCCTCGGCGGCGCATTCAACCGCATGGCGGCCGAGACCGCCGGCCGGATCATCGCCCTCGACCAGGCGCGGCGCGAGACCGCCACGGCGCTGGTGGTCGCGCACGACGAGCATGCGCGGCTGGTTTCCCTGCTCGATGCGATGAAAACCGGGGTGCTGTTCGTCGATCGCGCCGATCGTGTGCTCTATCTCAACGACGCGCTGCGACGGATGTGGCTGATTGCCGACGAGGCGGCCGTGCTGGGTTCGCCGGCGCGGGACCTGCTCGCACAATCGGGCGGGCGTCTTGCCCAGCCCGATCATTTTTCGCGGCTGGTGCTGCACGTGCCCGGCACGCAGGAGATTTCCGATTCCACCGAGCTGGCGATGAGCGATGGCCGGATCATCGTCCAGGTCTGCCGGCCGGTGCGCGACGAGGATCAGCGGTTGATCGGCCGCCTCTGGCTCTATGACGATGTCACGCAGGAGCGCAGGAACGCCGAACAGTTGATCTATCTCGCCGAACGCGACGGATTGACCGGCCTCTACAACCGCCGGCGTTTCGAGGAGGCGCTGGAGCGCGCCCTGCTCGACGCGGGCCGGCGGCATGCGAAATGCGCGCTGATGCTCTTCGATCTCGATGAGTTCAAGCATCTCAACGATCATTTCGGACACCGCGCCGGTGACGCGCTGCTGGTGCGCGTGGCCAACGAGCTTTCCTCGACCATTCGGCGCAACGAGATCCTCGCCCGCCTGGGCGGCGACGAATTCTCGCTGCTGGTGACCGAATTCGAGCGCATCGAAGAAGTCGAAAACCTGGCCGAGCGCGTCGTGCGCGGCATCGCGCGCTTGCCTTTCTCTTTCGATGGCCGCGAGCTGCGCATCACCGCGAGCCTGGGCATCGCCGTCTTCCCGGATCACGCCTCGAGCCTCGCCGAGCTCGTCGCGGCGGCCGACCTGGCCATGTATCAGGCCAAGAGCGCCGGCAAGAACGGCTGGCGGCTGTTCGACGGCAAGGCGGATGTCGGCGCCATCGAGCGGCTGGGCTGGAGCGAGCGGATCGAGCGGGCATTGGCGCAGAACTTGTTCGAACTGCATTTCCAGGGTGTCCATGGACCCGGTGGCCGGCTTTCGCACGTCGAGGCGCTCTTGCGCATGAGGGATCCCGAGACGGACGAGCTCGTCTCGCCGCAGCACTTCATCGCGCCGGCAGAAAAAACCGGGCGCATCGTCGACATCGACCGCTGGGTCGTCGAAGCGGCGGTCCTCACGCTCGCCCGCCATCCTGGGCTGCCCGGCGTCGCCGTGAATGTCTCGGGTCGCACCCTGGCGGAGGTGCGTTTCCCGCGTTTCGTGCTCGATACGCTTGTGCGCCACCAGGTGTCGCCGCAACGCCTGCTGATCGAGGTCACCGAAACCGCAGCGATTTCCGACATGCACGACGCCAACCGGCTGGTCGAAGTGCTGCGACCGGCCGGCTGCCGGGTGTGTCTCGACGATTTCGGCGCCGGTTTTTCGTCGTTCTCCTATCTCAAGCATCTGGCTGCCGATGCGATCAAGATCGATGGCCAGTTCATCCGTCATGTCGCCGACGATCGTGAGGATCGTCTGGTCGTGCAGGCCATTACCGGGGTCGCGAAGGGGCTCAACAAAATCACGATCGCCGAGTTCGTCGAGGATGCGCGCACGGTGGATACCTTGAAGAAGCTCGGCGTCGATGCCTTCCAGGGATATCATTTCTCGATTCCGGAGGCCGACGTAGCGGCGCTGCTGGCGAGGCACGGCACGATGGCAGCAACGCGTTTCCCAGCCAAGGAAGAGCGATGGCCCTGATCCTTGCCGTCGATGACAACGCCACCAACCTCGCGCTGCTGGAGGCGCTGCTGGCGAAATTGCCCGGCGTGGAGACCATTGCGCTCGATGATCCGGCATTGGCGCTCGAGTGGTGCCGGGACAACCGTCCCGAGCTGATTTTGCTCGATTACATGATGCCGGAGATCGATGGCCTCGAATTCATGCGCCGGCTGGCGTTGCTGCCCGGCCGCAAAGAGACGCCGGTGATCATGATCACCGCGGATCTCGAGCGTGCAGTGCGCTACGAGGCGCTCGAACTGGGCGCACGCGATTTCCTCAACAAGCCGCTCGATCGCGCGGAGTTCACAGCGCGCGTGAAAAACCAGCTGGCCTTGATCGATGCCGAGAAGAAACTTTCCGATCGCGCCGCCTGGCTGGCCGAGGAGGTGGCGAAGGCGACGGCCGACATCCTGGCGCGGGAAAAGGAGGCGATCCTGCGGCTCTCGCGCGCGGCCGAATACCGCGATCCCGAAACCGGCGCCCATCTGGTGCGCATGTCCAGCTATAGCCGCCTGATTGCCGCCCGGCTGGGGCTGTCGTCCGCCGAGCAGGAGCTGATCCTCGAAGCCAGTCCCATGCATGACGTCGGCAAGGTCGGTATCCCCGATGCGATTTTGCTCAAGCCGGGCCGACTCGACGAGGATGAATTCCGCATCATGAAGCGGCATGCGGAGATCGGCCACGAGATCTTGCGCGATTCGCCCGCCCCTCTGTTGCAGGCAGCGGCAATCATCGCCCTGAGCCATCATGAAAAATTCGACGGCTCGGGCTATCCGCGCGGCCTCGCGGGCGAGGCGATCCCGCTCCATGGCCGTATCGTCGCCGTGGCCGACGTCTTCGATGCGCTGACGTCTGCGCGCCCCTACAAGCGTCCCTGGCCGCTGGCGGAAGCGCGGGCGTTTCTCGAGCGCAATGCCGGCGCCCATTTCGATCCGTCATGTGTCGCGGCTTTCCTCGCCAGCTGGCAGGATGTGCTGGAAATCCATGCGCGCCACCAGGAACCGGACGTGGAGGCGCAATGATCGATCCGCTTCGCTATGCCGAGCTCAAAGCCAGCGGACGCCTGCCCAGCCCGGCGGGAATGACGCTCGCCCTGATCGAGAAGCTCAGACGCGACGATGTCAAACTGACGGAGATCAGCCGTCTGATCCAGGCCGATCCGGTGCTGACGGGGCGACTGCTCAAGCTGGCCAACGCGGCCGTTTATGCGCGCCCGCGGCCGGTGGCGGCGGTGACCCCGGAAGTCCTGATGATGTTGGGCTTGCCGGCGGTCAGGAATCTCGTTCTCGCATTCGCGCTGATCGATGGCCATCGCAGCTGCCAGGCGCAAAGATTCGATTGCCTTGCCTTCTGGTCGTGCGCCCTGGCTGAGGCCTGTGCGGCGCAGGCGATCGCCGCCCGGCTGCGCGTGGCGCCTGCGGCCGAGATGTTCACGTTGGGACTGATTGCCGACATCGGCCGCCTGGCATTGGCTTCCTGGGCGCTGCAACGCTACGATGCTATTCTCGATCAGGCGGGACGCTGGCCGGATGCGACTCACCTGGCCGAGGAAGAGGCCGCGGCATTTGGCTTCGACCATGCCGAACTCGGCAGCGCCATGGCGTCCGAATGGGGTCTGCCCAAGCTGTTTCAGGAGGCGATTCGCTGGCATGCGCTCCCCGAATCGCTCTGGCCATTCGGAGCAACGAGCCGGACGGCACAGCTGACGGCGACGCTGCGGCTCGCCCATCGGTTGGCCGAGACATTCCTCCTCGACGACGAGGCGCGCAGCGAAGCCATCCGGGCGTTGAGAGAGCCCGCCGCCGCTCTCGGCATCACCGATCTGCTTGCGCTGGCCGACGAGACTCTGGCGACGTGGCGCGATTGGGGAGAACTGCTGGCACTGACGACCCGGCCGCTGGTGCCCTTCGTCGAGCTTGCGGCCCGGCCGCCCGAGGCCGCGAAGAATCTTCGGGTGGTCGTCGTCGAGGACGATGGCGCGACACGGCGGCTGCTCGAGGGCGTGCTCGCCAAGGCCGGTTTCAGCGTGCGCACCGCCGCTCATGGCGAAGAGGGACTGGCGATCATCCGCGCCTGGCTGCCAGAGCTCGTCGTCACCGATATCGTCATGCCCGGCATGAGCGGCCTCGAGTTGATCCAGACCCTGCGTTACAGCGAGGAAGGCGGGCAGTATTACATCGTCGTCATCACCGTTCTCGATGCCATCGACAAGCTGATCGAGGCGTTTTCGCTCGGTGCGGACGATTACGTCGTGAAACCGCTCGATGCGCGCGTGCTGCTGGCGCGGCTGCAGGCCGGGGTGCGTGTCACCCGCTTGCGTCAGACGCTGGTCGAGCGCAATCTCGAGCTCGCAGAGGCATTGCGCCGTGCGGAAGAGGCGGCGCTCACCGATGCGCTCACCGGCTTGCCGAATCGACGTTACGCCATGCAGCGTCTCGAACAGGAGTGCGCTGCGGCGGAGCGCGGCCAGCGTCCGCTTTCGATCCTGATGATCGACATCGACCATTTCAAACCGATCAATGACAGCATGGGGCATGATGCGGGCGACAAGGTGCTCCAGGAGGTGGCGACCCGCTTGCGGTCCGCAGCGCGATTGCCGGACGTGGTTTGCCGCATCGGCGGGGAAGAGTTCTTGATCCTCGCCGTCGATACACCGCTGGCCGCCGCCAGCCAGTTGGCCGAGCGGATCCGGCTGCAGGTGGCGAGCCGGCCGATCGTGGTGCGGGAAAAGAGCCTGGACATCACGATCAGCATTGGCGTGGCGGAGAAGATGGCGACCTGTTGCCACGGAGTCGACCGCTTGCTCAAGTGTGCGGACGATGCTCTGTATCTGGCCAAGGCTGCAGGACGCAATGCGGTGCGCATGGCGGAGGCCGGCGGCTGAGCAGCATCGTGCAGCAGGGATGACGCCGTTCGGCATCGCATCCCAATCCGTCTCCGGCGCCCACCGTCGCTCGAGCAAGAGCAGGTTCTAGGCCGTGCCCCAGACCGCATAGAGCGGATCGGAGAACTTCGTCTGGGCGATGTATTTGTCGTCGGGCGGACGCGGCAGGCCGCGCAGGGATTCGCTATGCAGATCACGGAAGCCGCTGCGGTGGAAGTGGCGCAGCACCCAGGCGACACGCGCGAAGGGGGCCAATTTCGGCCAGGGATCGACCGCCTTGGGCGGGAACCAGCGCTCGGAGAAGCTCACCACGCAGATCCCCCCGGGTTTGAGCACCCGCCTGACCTCGCGCAGCACGGCTTCGGGACGGATGAGATATTCGATCGACAGCGCGCACAGCGCGAGGTCGAACTCGCCCGCGGCGAAGGGCAGGGCCGGCTCGCTGTTCAGGTCGTGGATCAGGCGTGCGGTGAGCTTCGGGTTGTGTTCGAGTTCGACGGCATTCATGCCCAGGCCGATAAGTCTCGCTGGCTGCATGTCTTCGGCCAGATGCGAGTCGTGGCTGGCCATCAGGTCGAGCACGGCGAAGTCGCTGCGCACGAAGCGGGCGGTGAATGCGCGCCATTGCGCCAGCGCCGTCGCGTCGAGGTGATCGACGAGGCGCGGTTGCGCATAGAAGGCCGCGTCATCGGCATGCGGGCGCGCATAGGGTTCGCCAAGCCCTTCGAGCGCGGCGAGGTCGGCTTGCCGGGCGATGCCGTGTTTGAGCGCCGCGAGCATGGCGAGATATCCTCGCGCCGGCGTTTCGGCGGCTGACAGGATGCGCGCTTCGAGCCTGCCGGGCGAATGCGCGGCGACGAGCGGTGCCGTCCCGCCAGCGCCGACTTTCGCCAGTTCGGCCGCGAATGCCGGTGGCAGGTCACTCTCCAGCGGATCGACGCCGGCAAACCAGTGCCGATCCCGGTGCGTCACGAGCGCGCTCTTCCAGTCGAGCGCCAGTTCGAGGGTGAGATTCAGCCGTTGTCCCGTGCCAGGTAGTTTTCGATTTCGCTGAAGGTCGAGGCGACGTCGAAGGTCTGGATCGGCGCGCCGAGCTGGCGGCCGATCTGCGTCGCCGAGAAGATGCCGCGGATGCGCATCCGCCCGGTGATCGGATCGCGCTCGCCGACCAGCGCGTGCTGGCGCTTGAGCGTCTGCAAGGTGGTGATGATGTCGCTGACCTTGGCGCGCAGCACGTCGTTGATCATGATCAGGTCGATGTCCTCGCGCGGGCACATCAGATCGCGGACCAGCAGGTCGCCGAACTTGCCGCCCAGCTTCTGCACCATCTGGATCGGACGCTCGCCGGTGGTGTCGCGCGCGGTGATCACGCCGAGCACCTCGTCGTCGCGATTGACGACCAGGAGCAGGCGCACGCCGCGCGAGATCATCGTCTGCGTGGCCAGGTTGAGCGGCACGTCGGGGCCGATCGTGGCGGCGCTGACCTGCTTGAGGTCGGTCATCACGCACATCGCCGGGGAATCGGCGCGCACCGGCGTGAAGGTGGTGGGCTCGCTGTAGCCGGTGCCGGGGGGCGCCTTCATGGTCGGCAGCGGCGTGTGGGCGGGGGTTTCTTTCTCGATCTTGCTCATTCGGATCCTCCTATTCTAGGTGCCTGAACCAGCCGAAGCACGCATCAGCCGGTCGATCAAGGCGGGCCACGGCGGCCGCTGCACGATGATCAGGTCGGCGCCGGCCGCATCCAGGGCACGCAGCGTAGCATACAGCGCATGTGCATATGCGTCGGCCGAGGTCGGGGCGACCTGCCAGGCGACGATCAACGGATGCTCGATCGGGGCCGGATAAGGCGCGAGCACGGCAATTTTTTCATTCTTGCCCAGGGCGGTGCGCACCGCGACGGCGACGGTGTCATCGGGCACGAGCAACAGCGGAGTACTCGGCGCGTAGTGGGCCAGATGCGAGCCGGGCGCCTTCACGGAGCTGGTATTGACCGCCTCGGCCGGCATGCGGCCGAGGAAGAGGCCGATCTCGAAACCGGAGAGCATGCCCGGGCGCAGCACCGTGGTGCGCTCAGTGCTCATGTCGACGATCGTCGATTCGATGCCGACCGGGCAGGGACCGCCGTCGAGGATCAAGGGCACCGCATCGCCGAGGTCGTCACGCACATGCTGCGCGGTGGTCGGGCTGATGCGGCCATACTTGTTCGCCGAGGGCGCGGCGATGCCGCCGTCGAAGGCCTTGAGCAGTTCGAGCGCGAGCGGATGGTTCGGCACGCGTAAGCCCACCGTGTCCTGGCCACCGGTCACACAGTCGGGCACGGTGGGGGCGCGCTTCAAGATCAGCGTCAGCGGCCCCGGCCAGAACTTCTCGGCCACCGCGCGCGCTGCTGGGGAGATCTCGCGCGCCCAGCGGTCCAGATGCGAGGCATCGGGAATATGCACGATCACCGGATGGTCGGCCGGCCGGCCCTTGACGGCGAAGATCTTCGCCACCGCGGCGGGGTTCGCGGCGTCGGCGCCGAGGCCATAGACCGTCTCGGTCGGGAAGGCGACCAGCTCGCCGGCTTTGAGCAGCGCGACGGCGCGTTCGATGTCCTGGCTGATCTCAGTCATCGCGGATGCCGATCGCGTGCCGTGCCGCCAGCGCCGACTTTTGCACTTCCTCGGCGTTGGCGCCGATCACGGTGAAATGGCCCATCTTGCGCCCGGGGCGCGGATGGCGCTTGCCATAGAGGTGGAGCTTCAAGTTCGGCACGGCGAGCAGTCGTGACCAGTCCGGTTCCTTCGCGTGGTGCGGATCATCGCGATACCAGATGTCGCCGAGCAGGTTCACCATCGCGGCGGCGGAATGGGCGCTGGCGTCGCCCAGGGGCAGGCCACAGAGGGCACGCACCTGCTGCTCGAACTGGTTCGTGACGCAGGCGTCGAGCGTGTAGTGCCCGGAATTGTGCGGGCGCGGCGCCATCTCGTTGACGCAGAGCTGGCCGCGCACGACGAAGAATTCGACCGCCAGCGTGCCGACGTAGTCCATCTTCTGCGCGATGCCCTCGGCGATCTCCTCGGCGTTGCCGGCCAGGCACCCGGAGGTGCGCGCCGGTGCGAGCGAAACGTCGAGGATGCCTTTGCGGTGCGAGTTCTCGACGGTCGGAAAGCATTTGACGCGGCCGGCCTCGTCGCGCGCGAGCACCACCGAGACTTCGTAGTCGAGCTTGAGCTGGGCTTCGAGCACGCAGGGTTCGTGGCGGAAGCTGGCCCAGGCGGCGATCGCTTCCTCGCGTGAAGCGACGCGCGCCTGGCCCTTGCCGTCATAGCCGAAGCGCGCCACCTTGAGGATACCGGGAAAGAGGCCGGCATTGGCGTTTCTCAGGTCGTCCTCGCACCTGATGTCGGCATAGGGCGCGTGCGGAAAGCCGTGGCGTTTCAGGAAGCCTTTTTCCGCGCTGCGGTTCTGGCAGATCGCCACGGCTTCGGCCGAGGGGCGCACGGTGACGAACTTCGACAGCCAGGCGAGCGTGTCCGCCGGCACGTTCTCGAACTCGGTGGTCACGGCCCGGCACTCGCCGGCCAGCCGTTCGAGCGCGTCGGTGTCGTCATAGGCGGCGACGAGATGGCGATCGGCGATCTGGCCGGCGGGGCTCGTCGGGTCGGGGTCGAGCACGACGACGCGGTAGCCCATCTCGTGCGCGGCGATGACGAAGAAGCGGCCGAGCTGGCCGCCGCCCAGCATGCCGAGGGTGGCGGGTGGGGTAATCATCTCGCAGGCGGCAGGATCATGGCGCGCCGTGTGCTCATGACGCATCAGGCAGTTGCATGGCCAGCACCTTCTCGGTCTGGCGGCGACGGAAGTCGGCGAGCTTCGCGGCCAGCGCGGCGTCCTCGTTGGCCAGGAGCGCGATCGCGAACAGCGCGGCATTGGCGGCGCCCGCCTCGCCGATCGCGAAGGTGGCGACCGGCACGCCTTTGGGCATCTGCACGATCGACAACAGCGAATCGAGGCCCGAGAGCGCGCGCGATTGCACCGGCACGCCGAGCACCGGCACGAGGGTCTTGGCGGCGAGCATGCCGGGCAGATGGGCTGCGCCGCCGGCACCGGCGATGATCGCCTTGAGGCCGCGCGAGTGCGCCGTGGCGGCATAGTCGAACAGGAGATCGGGCGTGCGGTGCGCCGAGACGACGCGCGTCTCATAGGGCACCGCGAACTCCTTGAGCAGCGCCGCGGCGGCCTGCATGGTCGGCCAGTCGGAATCCGAACCCATGACGATGCCGACCACGGGGTTCATCGCAGCGTCCTCTCCGCGGCTGCGAGGGTGTTGGCGAGCAGCATCGTGATCGTCATCGGCCCGACGCCGCCCGGCACCGGGGTGATCGCGCCGGCCACCTCCTTGGCGGATGCGAAATCGACGTCGCCGCAGAGCTTGCCGTCGGGCAAGCGGTTGATACCGACGTCGATCACCGTCGCGCCCGGCTTGATCATCTCCCCGGTGATCATCTTCGCGCGGCCCACCGCGGCGACGAGGATGTCGGCGCGCCGGGTGTGGAAGGCGAGATCGCGGGTGCGCGAGTGGCAGACCGTGACGGTGCAGTCCTGCGCCAGCAGCAGCATCGCCATCGGCTTGCCGACGATGTTGCTGCGGCCTACGATTACCGCCTCGGCGCCACGCAATGGCACGTTGGCGCTCTCCAGCATCTTCATCACGCCATAGGGCGTGCAGGGAATGAAGCGCGGCGCGCCCTGCATCAGCGCGCCGACGTTTTCGGCATGGAAGCCGTCGACGTCCTTCTCGGGCAGGATCGCTTCGAGCACGGCCTCGGTGTCGAAGTGCTTCGGCAGCGGCAATTGCACGAGGATGCCGTGCACCGTCGGATCGGCGTTGAGCTCGGCGATCTTGCCGAGCACCACGGCCGGTTCGACGTTGGCCGGGTAGGTTTCCTTGATCGAGCGGAAGCCCGCCTTCTCGCAGGCCGCGACCTTGTTCCGCACATAGACCTGCGAAGCCGGGTCCTCGCCGACGAGGATCACGGCGAGACAGGGCGTGATGCCCTGCGTGGCCTTCAGGGCGGCGGCCTTCTCGGCCAGCTCGGCGCGCACGGCCTGTGCCAGCGCGTTGCCGTCGATGATCTTTGCGCTCATGGTGTTCACTTTTCCATATGGGCTTCAGCCCAAGTGATTGTGCCCGAAACGATACTTCTCGCCCAATCGCGATCCAAGCGCACCTCTTCATCCGCTGCGCCATCGTCGTAACGCAAGGCGACATCGAAAGGCACCAGGCGGGGCAACTCCTGTGCGGCTGGCGGCATGGGTAGGCCATGCGCGCGCAATAGCTCGGCGAGCATGGCAATGTTGTGGGTGCGCGGAAATTCGATTTCCCGACCGGCGAGCATCGCTTTCAATGCCTTTTCGACGGCTTGCTGAGCGTGGAAGCCAATGACCCAGTCCGGCGCCATCGGATCGGCGCATAGGTGCTCGACGACATAGGCATCGTCACGGGCCCGGTGAAGCAGAAGCCGGGCAAAATCAGCGCTCGATTCCATAAGGGATGCCATGGAGAAAGACATGCCAAGCCAGTGTATTGGGAATCGCGCGTTGCCGTTCGAACGTCTTTCGGTCTTGCACGACGACATCGGCGGCGATCAGCTGGCGCCCGAGCAGCGAGGAAAGGCGTATTGACTCCGCGAGGCGATCCTCGACCGAGGGTTCGACGATGAAGAGATCGAGATCGCTGTCGTTGCGTTGTCGTCCCTCGGCTTGGGAACCAAACAGGAACACTTTGCTGCCGACAGGCAGTGCCGGGGCAAGACAATCGAGCGCTCGATGAACCTGTGGGGTCATGCGGTGACCTCTTCCTTGGCTTGTGCGGCAGCTTTCTCCGCGGCCCGGCCGGCTTCGAAGGCCTGGCGGTTCAGTTCCACCATCTGCGGCTTTCTGGCGGCGAAGCGCTTGACGATCGCGTCGAGCAGCGTTTCGGCCGGGAAGGGCAGGTGGTCGGCCATCGCGCCGAGCATCACGGTGTTGCCCAAACGCACGTCGCCCAGTTCCAGCGCGATCTTCATCGCATCGAAGGCGCGCACTTCAAACCCGCGCGCGCGGATCTCGGCAATCGGGTCGGCCGGATAGTCGTAGAGACCGAGGTCGACGACCGGCGGCACGAGGTGCGCGGTGTTCAGGAGCACCAGCCCGCCGGGCTTCAGCATGTGGCACCAGCGCAGTCCCTCGGCGGCCTCGAAGGCGACCAAGAGATCGGCCGTGCCCGGCATGATCTGCGGCGAGAGCACCTTGGGGCCAAAACGCAGATGCGAGGAAACCACGCCGCCGCGCTGGGCCATGCCGGCGACTTCGGTCTTCTTCACGTCGTGGCCGAGCGCGATGGCCGCCTGGGCGAGGATTTCGGTGGCGGTCATCACGCCCTGGCCGCCGATGCCGACGACGAGGATGTTGGTGACGTTCTGTTCGTTCATGACGCCGCTTTCAGTGCTTGACGAGGCGCATCGGCTGACGCGGATCGGCATGGACGATGGCTTCGGGCGCGCAGGGCTGCACGCACAGGCCGCAGCCGGTGCACACCGAGGTCTCGATGCGGACGAATTGCAGCTCGACTTCCTTGCCGGAGGGCTTCACCGCTTTCTCGCGCCGCGTGACATGGATCGCCGGGCAGCCGACCTCGACGCAGTTGCCGCAGCCGGTGCATTTCTCGTCGATGACGGCGTAGGGTTTCTGTTTCTTGTAGTCGTCGATCAGCACGCAGGGCTGGTCGGTGATGATCACCGACACCTCGGGAACCTTGATCTCCTCGCGGATGGTCTTGAACAGCACCGGCAGCTGGTAAGGATCGACGACGTGGATGCGTTCCTTCTTGACGCCGAGCGCCTCGACGAGCTTGGCGAAATCGACGCGCGGCGCCGGCTCGCCATGGATGTCGCGCCCGCTGCCCGGATCGGGCTGGCCGCCGGTCATGCCGACGGCGCGGTTGTCGAGCAAGAGCACCGTGACGTTGCCGCGGTTGTAGACGATGTCCAAGAGGCCCTGCATGCCCATGTGCAGGAAGGTCGAATCGCCGATCACGGCCAGTATCCGTTTGTCCTTGTCCGCCTCGCCGCGGCCTTTGTCGAGGCCGAGCGCGATGCCCATCGAGGCGCCCATCGAGATCGTCGTGTCGAGCGCGTTCCACGGGTGGCCGGCGCCCAAGGTGTAGCAGCCGATGTCGCCGGAGATCGTCAGGTTCTTGATCTGCGACAGGGTGTAATAGACGCCCAGATGCGGGCAGGCGACGCACATCGTCGGCGGTCGCGGAAAGACGGGGGCCGGCTTGGCGAGATTCTCCGGCACGGGCTCGCCGAGCAGCCTGGCGATCGCGGGCTTGAGGACGTTCGGCGCGAGCTCGCCCTGCTTGGGCAGGATGTCCTTGCCGTGGCAGGCGATGCCGGCGGCCTTGAGCTCTTTTTCGACCAGCGGTTCGACTTCCTCGACGACGACGAGCCGTTCGACGGTTTTTGCGAAGGCGCGGATCTTCTCGACCGGCACCGGGCAGGAGAAGCCGAGCTTCAAGGCCGGCATCGCGGGAAAGGCTTCACGCACGTGCATCCAGGCGGGGCCCGAGGCGACGAAGCCGACGCGGCGGTCGCTGCCGCTCTCGACGACGTTGAGGGGCGAGCTTTCCGCTTCGGCAAGCAGAATGGCATCGCGCTCGAACATCAGCGGGATGCGCCGGCCCGCGCCGGCCGGGGTCATCACCCAGCGCGCCGGGTCCTTCTTGAAGCCACCCGGGTTGTCGTGCGGCATGCGTTCGCCCACCGTGACGAGCGCCTTGACGTGGTTGATGCGCGTGGTCATGCGCAGGATGACGGGCACCTGGTGCTTTTCGGAAAAGTCGAAGGCGAGCTTCGTCATCTCATACGCTTCCTGCGAGTCGGACGGCTCGAACACCGGCACGTGCGCGAAGCGGCCCCAGAAACGCGAATCCTGTTCGTTTTGCGAGGAGGAGAGCCCCACGTCGTCGGCGATCGCGATCACCAGGCCGCCGATCACGCCGGTGAGCGTCAGCGTCATCAAGGCATCCGAGGCGACGTTCATGCCGACGTGCTTCATCGCGCAGAAGGCCCGGCTGCCGGCGAAGGCGGCGCCGATGGCGACCTCCAGCGAGACTTTCTCATTCACCGACCATTCGGTGTAGATGTCCGGATAGGTCGACAGCACTTCGAGCATCTCGGTGGAGGGCGTGCCGGGATAGGCGGCGGCGACTTTGCAGCCGGATTCCCAGACGGCACGGGCAACCGCTTCGTTGCCGGAGAGGAACAGCCTGGACTGGCTCGGGGCAGGCATCACTGAAGCCATGGAGGTCTCGTCATCGAAAGATAAGAAACGAAAAACCCGCCGCGCTGGTGTCGCGGCGGGCCGCGCAGGTGCAGATTATCCGGCTTCGCCCGGTAATCGTCTACCGCTGCCAGAACACGCGCAACAGGTTGTCCGCCTCGTTGTAGTGGAATTGCAGCTCGCCCTTGTGGGCGTGTTCCAGGGCCTCGCCGATGGCGCGGGCGAGATGGCTGTCGGTGGTCGTCACCAGCACGCCGCCGTCGGCTTCGTCCTCGATCGCGATGATGCGCGCCAGCGGGTGTTCGGCCTTTTCCTTTTCCTCGCGGTGGCGCACGAGCTTGAGCAGCTCGTCGCGATGCGAGGCGAAATAGTCGCCGGACAGATGCACGTAGCCCATCGGCAGGCGGTCGCGGATGCGTGCGCAGGCCGGGCAGGTGACTTCATGGGCGCCGGCGGGCGGGCTGCCCCATTGCCAGCGTCCCGCATGGTAGATCGCGCCACAGACCTTGCACACCGAGGGCTCGCTGAGCTTGTGGGTGAGCTGGTAGGTGTCGTGGATCCGTTCCGGGCGCAGCTGGTCGCGCCGCACGGGGCGGAAGCCCGGAGAAGGAACGGTGGCTTTCATGATGCACTCCTTTCGCTGAGTTTGTGTTGCAGGTAATCGAGCAGGGCGGCCAGCGTGGTGAGCCGCGCATAATCCTTTTCGGGAATCTCCACGCCCAGCGCCTTGTTGAGGCCGAGCAGGAAATTGAGCCAATCCATCGAGTCGAGATCGACCTGGCGGCGCAGCGGCAGATCGTCACGCAGGCGGGCGGCCTCCACCTCCGGGGCGATGCCTTGGAGTGTCGCGATGACGATGCCGCGCAATTCGCTGGGGTTCATCGTGCGAGTTCCTCCGGTTGCTGAAGCCAGTCGGCGAGGCTGCGCAGGAACAGCGCGCCGCGGTGGCCGTCCGAGACGCGGTGGTCGGCCGACAGGCTGGCCGTGACCACCGGCAGCACCTTCAGGCCGCCATTTTCCGCCCACGGCCGCTCGGCGATGCGGCCGAAGCCGACCAGCGCCACCTGCGGCGGCGTGATCACGCCGAACACGCCGTGGCTGCCCTGGTCGCCGAGATTGGTCACGGTGACCGTCGCCGCAGAAAGCTCCGAGCTCCTCATTGAGCCGGCGCGCGCGCGCCGGACGAGATCGGCGAGTTCCTGCATCAGCTTTGTGAGCGGCTTCGCCTGGGCGTCGAGGATCGCCGGCGCGATCAGTCCGCCTTCGCGCAGCGCGATCGCCACGCCCAGATGCACCGCTTTCGCCGGCTGGTAGGCGCCGTCGCGGTAATGGCCGTTGAGCTCGGGGTAGTCGGCCAGCGCGCGCGCCACGGCTTTCAGCAGCGCCGCGGCCGGCAGCAGGCGATCAATCATCGGCCGCTGCGCGTTCGTCTCCTCTAGCCAGGCCAGCATGCGCGCGAGCGGAATGTCCTCGCTGACGTAGTAGTGGGGAATCTCGCGCTTCGAATGACTCATCGCCGCGGCGATGGCCTGGCGCATCTCGCGGGTGCGATCGGCCGCCGGCTGGGCACCGGTCGCCGGTTGTTGCGCGGCGGCTTTTTCGACGTCTTCGAGCGTCACCGCGCCCTGCGGCCCGCTGCCGACGAGCTGGTCGATGTCGACGCCGAGCTCGGCGGCACGCTTTTTGGCGGCCGGCGAGATGCGGCGGCGTTCGGCGGCGAGGGGTGCCGTCCCGCCAGCGCTGACTTTTCGAGGCGAGGCGGCGCCCGGCGGGACGTGCTCAATTCCGCCAGCGCCGACTTTTCGAGGCGAGGCGGCGCCCGGCGGGACGTGTTCAATTCCGCCAGCGCCGACTTTCGGCGTTGCCGCTTCGCCGGGCGCCAAGAGCCGCATCATCACCGTGCCGACCGGCATCTTGTCGCCGGGCTGTGCGAGGAGCTCGGCCACCGTGCCTTCCTGCCAGCTCTCGACGTCGATCGCCGCCTTCGCGGTATCGACGACACAGACCACCTGGCCTTTCTTCACCGTGTCGCCGGGCTTCACCTTCCATTCGAGGAGCACGCCCTCGTCCATGTCGGCGCCCAGCGACGGCAGCTTGAAGTCGATCATGCGAACAGTCCTTTCACGGCGGCGACGATCTTCTCCGGCTGCGGCAGCGCCGCCTCCTCGAGGTGTTTCGCGTAGGGGATCGGCACCTCCTCGCTGCACACGCGCGCGACCGGCGCATCGAGTTCGTAGAAGGCATGCTCCATGATACGTGCCATCACCTCGGCCGCGAAGCCGCCGCTCTTCCAGTTCTCGTCGATGACCACCGCGCGGTGGCATTTCGCCACCGCGGCGACGATGCCCGCCGTGTCGAGCGGCCGCAGCACGCGCAGATCCAGCACCTCGGCCTCGATGCCTTCCGTGGCCAGCGTCTCCGCGGCGGCGAGCGCCTTCGGCAGGCAGCCGCCGTAGGTGATCAGCGCGACGTCGCGGCCCGCGCGGCGCACTTTCGCGGTGGTGATGTCGACGCCGTCGATGTCCGGCAACTCGCCTTCCATATTGAACAGGCCGGCATGCTCGAAGATCACCACCGGATCGGGGTCCGCGAGCGCGGGCCAAAGCATGTGGCGGGCATCCTCGATCGTCGCCGGCGTCAGCACCTTGATGCCGGGGATGTGCGCATACCAGCCCTCGAGGCTGTGCGAGTGTTGCGCGGCGAGCTGACGCCCCGCGCCGGTCGCCATGCGGATCACCAGCGGCACCGAGAACTGCCCACCCGACATGTGGCGCAACAGCGCCGCGGTATTGACGATCTGGTCGAGCGCGAGCAGGCTGAAATTCACCGTCATCACCTCGACGATCGGCCGCAACCCGCCCAGCGCGGCACCGATGCCGGTGCCGACGAAGCCGAGCTCCGACAAGGGCGTATCGCGGATGCGCTCTGGGCCGAACTCATCGAGGAAGCCTTTCGAGAACGCATAGGTGCCGCCATAGCGGCCGACGTCCTCGCCCATCAGGAACACGCGCGGGTCGGCACGCAGGGCTTCTTGCATTGCCTCGCGCACGGCTTCGCGGTAGGTGAGTCGGCGGCTCAGGCTCATGATGTGTAGACGTCCCCGAGCATCGTCTCGACCGGCTCCCAGGTCCCCGCTTCGGCGAAGGCGACGGCCGCCTCGACTTCGCGCTGCGCGGCGGCGTCGAGGGCGAGGAATTCGTCTTCCGTCAGTTTGCCCTCGGCCTTGAGACGCGCGGTGAAGGTGTGGATCGGCCCGCGCGTCTTCCAGGCTTCGACCTCGTCCTTGTCGCGATACAGCTCGGCATCGAACATCGAGTGGGCGCGGAAGCGGTAGGTCTGGTATTCGACGAACACCGGCCCGCCGGTCTCGTGTATCTGTGCCAACGCTGCCAGCGTGGTGTCATGCACCGCGACGATGTCCATGCCGTCGCAGCGCAGCGCGGGCATGCCGTAGGCGGCGGCCTTGGCGACGAGATCGGTCTGTGCCTCGGCGCGTTCGATCGCCGTGCCCATGCCGTAGAGATTGTTCTCGCAGCAGAACAGCACCGGTAATTTCCACAAGGCGGCGAGATTCATCGCCTCGTGAAAGGCCCCCTCGGCCACCGCGCCGTCGCCGAAGAAGCAGGCGGTGACGCGCTCTTCGCGCTGCATCTTGGCCGCGAGCGCAAGCCCCGTGGCGAGCGGCAGGCCGCCGCCGACGATCGCATTGCCGCCATAGAGCCTTGTTGCCGCATCGAACAGGTGCATCGAGCCGCCACGGCCGCGGCAGCAGCCTTCCTGCTTGCCATACATCTCGGCCATGATCGCATTCATCGAGAGCCCCCGCACCAGCGCGTGGCCGTGCTCGCGGTAGGTGGCGACGACGTTGGCCTCCGGCCGCAGCGCGGCGAGCGCGCCGACGGCGACCGCCTCCTCGCCGATGTAGAGATGCAGGAAGCCGCGGATCTTGCCTTCGCCATAAGCTTCCGCGCACTTCTCTTCCATGCGG
>JACAEF010000030.1 GCA_013388985.1 Rhodocyclaceae bacterium | reverse complement strand
GCTCGATAGTACGTTCGATCAGCTCATCGACCAGCGACTCGAACTTGGAACGAGTGATCTTTATCGCCAGATGCTTCGGTCCGGAGGCGTCGGCGGTAATGTAGGGCAGGTTGATTTCGGTCTGCTGACCGGACGACAATTCGACCTTGGCCTTTTCGGCGGCATCCTTGAGGCGCTGCAACGCCAGAACATCAGTCTTGAGGTTGACGCCGGATTCCTTCTTGAACTCGTCAATGATGTAGTCGATCAGGCGCTGGTCGAAGTCCTCGCCGCCGAGGAAGGTGTCGCCGTTGGTCGACAGCACCTCGAACTGGTGCTCGCCATCCACTTCGGCGATGTCGATGATCGAGATGTCGAAGGTGCCGCCGCCCAGGTCATAGACGGCGATCTTGCGGTCGCCTTCCTGCTTGTCGAGGCCGAAGGCGAGCGCGGCCGCAGTCGGCTCGTTGATGATGCGCTTGACTTCCAGACCGGCGATACGGCCGGCATCCTTGGTGGCCTGACGCTGGCTGTCATTGAAATAGGCCGGTACCGTGATCACGGCTTCGGTGACCGGTTCGCCGAGATAGTCTTCGGCGGTCTTTTTCATCTTCT
Source organism: Rhodocyclaceae bacterium (assembly GCA_013388985.1). GTDB lineage: Bacteria > Pseudomonadota > Gammaproteobacteria > Burkholderiales > Rhodocyclaceae > Sulfuricystis. The sequence goes on along the minus strand of JACAEF010000030.1, from coordinate 77,414 downwards.
TCAGCACTTCGGCCGAGATCTGCGGCGGCGCCATCTTCTTGCCGCGCACTTCGACCCAGGCGTCGCCGTTGTCGGCCTTGACGATCTTGAAGGGCATCAGGTCGATGTCCTTCTGCACTTCCTTTTCTTCGAAACGGCGGCCGATCAGGCGCTTGATCGCATACAACGTGTTCTTCGCGTTGGTCACCGCCTGGCGCTTGGCCGCCGCGCCGACGAGAATCTCGCCGTCTTCGGTGTAGGCGACGATGGAAGGCGTCGTGCGCGCGCCCTCGGAGTTTTCGATGACCTTGGGCTTGCCGTTTTCCATCACGGCGACGCAGCTGTTGGTCGTGCCCAGGTCGATGCCGATGATCTTGCCCATGTTCGTGTCCTTTGTCGAATTTTGTGGAGAAAAATTAACCTGCGCTCAATATGGGGTTATGGCGTGGCGCTTCAAGCCTTGGGTTTGGCCACCGTCACCAGCGCGGGCCGCAGGATGCGCTCGTGCAGCGCATAGCCTTTCTGCAGCACGCTGACCACGGTGTTGGCTTCCTGTTCGGCATCGACCATCGCGATCGCCTGATGCTTGTGCGGGTCGAATTTCTCGCCGACCGGGTTGATCTCGACGATCGCGGATTTTTCGAACGCGGCGGCGAGCTGCTTCAGGGTCAGCTCGACGCCGGCCTTGAGCGTCTCGACGGTCTGCGCTTCATTGGCGAGCGCGGCTTCCAGGCTGTCCTTCACCGCCAGCAATTCGCTGGCGAATTTCTCGCTGGCGAACTTGTGCGCCTTGGCTATGTCTTCCTGCGCGCGGCGGCGCACGTTCTCGGTTTCCGCCTTGGCGCGCAGCCAGGCATCGTGATGCTCGGCGGCCTTCAGTTCGGCGGCCTTGAGCAGCTCTTCCAGGCTGGGCATGACTTCCGGAGCATCCTGGGCGGCATCCGTCGCCTCGGTTGCCGTCTCGCCAGCGCCGACTTTGGCTTCGAGTTCGGGCGCGTCAGCCGCAGACTGAGTGTTCTGTTCGTCCTGCATGGAAATCCCTCGGGAAATTAAACCTTGTCGTAAATGAGGATACCGCCCCCGTTTTCAAGGGGCGTATCGGGGATGCCCCGAGCCGGGCATCAGGTGCGGAAGCGGCCGACGGTATCCTGCAGCTCGCTCGCCAGCGCATCGAGACGTTGCGCCGCCGCGGCGTTCCGCTCCACGGCCTTGCTGTTGTCGCGCGCCATCGCGGCGATCGCCTCGATGTCCGCCAGGGCTTCGGCGCTGACCTGCCGTTGCTCCTCGGTGGCGGCAGTGATCGTATCGAGTCCGAGATCCACTTGCTCGACCGAGCGGTTGGATTCGTTGATGGCGCTGGCGACGGCGGCGAGTGATCGTTCGCTGGAGGCGAGGTCGGCGAGACCCCCTTCGATCGCCGTGCGCACCAGATCGGACTTGCTGCTCAGGGTGCGCGTGATGCCGTCGATCTCGTTGGCCGAGGCGGCGGATTTTTCGGCGAGCTTTCTCACTTCGTCGGCCACCACCGCGAAACCGCGGCCCTGCTCGCCGGCACGTGCGGCTTCGATCGCCGCGTTGAGCGCCAGGAGATTGGTCTGGTCGGCGATTTCCTTGACCTCGCGCGTCATGTCGGTGATCGAGGCCATGCTGCTGACGAACTCATTGACGGCTTCGGCCATCTCATTGACGGCGGTCTTGACGCGGCCGATCTCGCCGATCAGGCGCTCCAGGGTTTCCTTGCCTTCGCGCGAACGGGCGAGGCTTTCCTGCGACTGGGCATGGACGCGCTCGGCGCTTTCGGCGACGGCGACGATGCTCTTGACCATGCGCTCCACTGCCTGCGCCACGGCATCGGACTTTTCGGCCTGTCGGCGCGAACCTTCGGCGACCTGCTGCGCGCTGCTGACCAGATCGTGCGCCGCCTCCGAGACTTGCTGGGCCGAAGTGCCGACGCGCCGCACGAGGTTGGCGAATTTGGCCATCATCTCGTTGAAGACGCCGCTCGCATGGCCGATCTCGTCCTGGCTTTTCACTTCCAGCCGGCGCGTCAGGTCGCCTTCACCGCTGGCGATCGCCGAGAGGCCCGCCACCATGCCGTCGAGCGGCCGCGTCACGACGCGGGTGACGAACAGCCAGATGAACAGCAGCACCGGAATGCTGACGAGGATGGCCGCCAGCAGGGTCTTGTAGCGCTGCGCGGAGACGGCGGCTTCGACATCCTCGAGCGAAACCTTCATGCTGACGACGCCGAGCACCGTGCCTTCCGGCGTCTGGTGACAGGAGATGCAATCCTTGCCGAGATAATTCTTGCTGGCGAGCGTCGGGCGCACCACACGCAGGAATTCGCCACGCTCGTCCCGTTGCACGGCGAGGAATTCCTTTCCGGTGGCGAGCACTTGCTGTTCGATGGCATCGGCCTGGCTTTCGTTCGACTTGCCGGGGCCGTAGAGCTTGCTGACGGCTTCGCTGCGGATGACATTCAGATCGCGGATCACCGACAGTTGCTTGATCTGGTCGAGGAACACCTCGCGGCTACCGATGGTGCCGGTGATCATCATGCCGGTGAGGCCTGCCAGCGTCGCCTCGTGCATCGATTGCGAGAAGCGCGTGGCCTGCTCGATCGCCGTCTCGCGATTCACTTGGCTTTCCCAGAAGATCATCCCGGTCCATACGATCACCAGGATCAACCAGATGCCGGCGGTCAGCCGCAGCCAGATTTTCATGTCGGAAAGGCGCATGCACTCCACTCCCATCGATGATTCGAAGGGAGTTTACTCCACCGGAGGGCGAGACTGGATCAGAACATGCCGCGCGCCCAGCGTACGATGCTGCCGGCGTCCATCGCACCGGATTGGCGGGCGATTTCGCGCCCGCCCTTGAACAGGATCATCGTCGGGATGCTGCGGATGCCGTAGCGCGCGGCGATGCCCGGGTGTTCCTCGGTGTTCAGCTTCGCCAGCCGGACATGCGGCTCGAGCTGACGGGCGGCCTGCGCGAAGGCGGGGGCCATCATGCGGCAGGGGCCGCACCAGGGCGCCCAGAAATCGACCAGCACCGGGATGTCGGAACGGCCGATGTGCTGGTCGAAGCTCGCCTCGTCGAGTTCGACCGGATGACCGGCGAAGAGCGGCTGCTTGCATCTGCCGCAGGTGCCGCCGGCCGTGAGCTTTTCGGCGGGAACCCGGTTCGGCGCATGGCAGTGCGGACAGACGATGATGAGCGGATCGGACATGATGAATCTCCTATATCGGTTCTGGCTGATATAGGTATCCGGGCCGCGATTTCAATCGCCGAGTCGGGAAAGGCATAGGTCGGTCAGTGCCGAGATCCAGTCGGGGCGTTCGTTCAGACAGGGGATGTAGTGGAAGGCTTCGCCGCCCGCATGCAGGAAGGCTTCGCGGCATTCCATGGCGATTTCCTCGAGCGTTTCCAGACAGTCGGAGGGAAAGCCGGGGCAGATCACGTCGACGCTTTTTGTCCCGCTGCGCGCGAGTGCTTCCAGCGTCGGCTGGGTGTAGGGTTGCAGCCACTTGGCCGCGCCGAAGCGCGACTGGAAAGTCGCCAGCCACTGATCCGGCGGCAGATTCAGTGCGGCGGCAAGCGCCTGCGCGGTGGCCCGGCATTGGTCGGCGTAAGGATCGCCGCGATCGACCGAGCGTTGCGGGATGCCGTGGAAGCTCATCACGAGCTTGTCTCCGCGTCCGTGCGCGGCCCAATGCTCGCGCACCGAAGCGGCGAGCGCGCCGATGTAGCCGGGATCGGTCGGGAATGCCTCGATCCAGCGGATCGCCGGCGGGCTCGCTCGGCGCCTCGACCAGGCCGCGACGGCGTCTTCGGTGCTGCCGGTGGTGCTGCCGGCCCATTGCGGATAGAGCGGCAGGATCAGGATGTCGTCGGCGCCAGCGGCGACCAGCCGGTCGAGCACGGCGGGAATCGACGGGTTGCCATAGCGCATCGCCCAGTCGATCAGCAGGTCCTTGCGGCCGCGCTCGCCGAGCAGGCCCTTGACCAGCTTGGCCTGGCGTTCGGTATGCACTTTGAGCGGTGAGCCCTCGAGCGTCCAGATCGTCGCGTATTTCGCCGCCGATTTCGCTGGCCGGGTGTTGAGGATGATGCCGTGGAGGATCGGCAGCCAAAGGAGCCGCGGCAGTTCGACGACGCGCGGATCGCCGAGGAACTCGGCCAGGTAGCGCCGCACGGCCGGGGCGTCCGGCGCGTCCGGCGTGCCGAGGTTGATCAGCAGGATGGCTTGGTGGCTCAATTCGGACTCAGCGCGGAGGAAAGCAGGCGCGCGGTAATGTCGACGATCGGGATCACGCGCTCGTAGGCCATGCGCGTCGGGCCGATCACGCCGATGGTGCCGACCACCTGGCCTTCGACCTCGTAGGGCGCGGCGACGACGCTGCATTCGTCGAGCGGCGCGATGCCCGACTCGCCGCCGATGAAGACATGCACGCCCTCGGCGCGGGAGGACAGGTCGAGGAGCTGCATCAGGCCGGTTTTCTGCTCGAACAGGTCGAAGAGCTGCCGCAGCCGCGCCATGTTGGCGGCGAGATCCTCGCTGTCGAGCAGGTTCTTCTCGCCGCTGATCACGTACTGCTGGCTCGCCTCGCTGGCCGCCTGGGCGCCGGCGTCGGCGGCGGCGTTCATCAGCTCGGTCATGTCGCTGCGCAACTGCTGCAGCTCGTGATGCAGGCGCTGGCGGATCTGCATGAAGTCGAGGCCGGCGAAATTCTGCGTCAGGTAGTTCGCCGCCTCGACCAGCTCGCTCTGTGCGTAGGGGCGCTGGGTGAGGAGGATGCGGTTTTGCACCTCGCCCTCGGTGGTGACGATGATCAGGAGGATGCGCGTCTCGGTCAGGTTGAGGAACTCGATCTGACGGATTTTCGGCGCCTGGCGGCGCGGCGCGATGACGACGCCGGCGAAGTGGGTGAGCTCCGAGATCATCTGCGAGGCATGGCTGAGCACGCGCTGCGGCACGTCCGGCAGCAGCGCTTCCTTGAGCTCGGAGACGTGCTGCGGATCCAGCGGCTGCACGGTGAGCAGGGTATCGACGAACAGGCGGTAGCCGCGCGGCGTCGGCACGCGGCCGGCCGAGGTGTGCGGGCTGGCGATGAAGCCCATCTCCTCGAGGTCGGCCATCACGTTGCGGATCGTCGCCGGCGACAGCTCCAGGCCGGAATATTTGGCGAGCGTGCGCGAGCCGACCGGCTGACCTTCGACGATGTAGCGTTCGATCAGGGTCTTGAGCAGGGTTTTGGCGCGTGCGTCGAGCATGATGCACAGATTGTAGCGAAGCTCTGGATTACAATCGTGCCGTCCCGGCGGCGCTCGCGGTCGCTACGCCCCCGCTTGCGTCGGGCCCCCCTCCGCTGCTCGTGCCTTCAGCGCCGACTTTCATGCAAAAAAAACGCGACGTTCAGAACCTGGGTCAGGTATTCACACCGCCCGCCGTGGTCGAGCAGATGCTCGCGTTGCGCCGGCGGCGCGGCCGCACGCTCGATCCGGCCGCCGGCGACGGGGCCTTCTCGACGCGCATCCCCGGCTGCGAGGCGATCGAGATCGACCCGGCCGTGGCGCCCGCGGGCGCGCGGGTGATGGATTTCTTCGCGCTGCCGCTGGACGAGAAATTCGACACGATCATCGGCAACCCGCCCTATGTGCGCTACCAGGACATCCCGGCGCGCACGCTGGCGTTGCTCGACCATGAAATGTTCGACCGGCGCAGCAATCTCTACCTCTATTTCATCGAGAAGGCGGTGCGCCATCTGCGCCGCGGCGGGGAGCTGATCTTCATCGTGCCGCGCGAATTCACCAAGCTCACCGCGGCCAGAAGGCTCAACGCCTTTCTCTTCGAGGAGGGCGACATCACCGATTTCATCGAGCTCGGCGACGCGCGCGTCTTCGGCGCGCACACGCCGAACTGCGCGATCTTCCGCTTCGAGCGCGGCCGCCGCGAGCGGCGCCTTGCCGATGGCCGGCAGTTCGCGCTCATCGATGGCCAGCTGATGTTCCTGCGCGGCGCTTATCGCGTGCCGCTCGCCGAGCTGTTCGAAGTGCGGGTCGGCGCGGTCTCCGGCGCCGACGATGTGTTCGAGCATCCCGAAGGCAACGCCGAGTTCGTCTGCTCCCGCACGGTCGATGACGGTAGCACGCGGCGCATGATCTTCAACGTGCCGCATCCGCATCTCGAAGCCTTCAAGGAACGGCTCTTGGCGCGGCGTGTGCGGCCATTCGACGAGTCGAACTGGTGGCAGTGGGGGCGGCTGCACCATGTCTCGGAGGCGCCGCGCGTGTATGTGAATTGCAAGACGCGCCGGCCGCGGCCTTTCTTCGTGCATGACTGCCCGAATTACGATGGCGCGGTGCTGGCGCTGTTTCCGCGCATCCCCGGGCTGGATGTCGCGCTCGCCGCCGACATGCTCAATGACGCGGTCGATTGGGCGGAGCTCGGCTTCGTCTGCGATGGCCGCTTCCTGTTCACCCAGCGCTCGCTGCAGCATTGCCTGCTGCCGCCGGTGTTCGACAGGCTGCGCCAGATGGCCGACGCGCAGGTGCAGCGCCGGAGGGCGGCATGAGCGGCTATCGCACCCTCGCGCTGTTCGGCAAGCAAGACAGCGACGCGGTGGCCGAGGCACTGGTCGCGTTGCGCGGGCATCTCGTCGAGCGCGGTCGCACGGTGCTGGTCGATGACGCCTTCCGCGGCACGGCCGGCCTCGGCGCGAGCTGCGCGGACATCGCGGCGATCCGGCGCCAGGCCGATGTCGCGGTCGTCGTCGGCGGCGATGGCACGCTGCTCGCCGCCGCGCGCAAGCTCGGCGCCGCCGACGTGCCGCTGGTCGGCATCAACCAGGGGCGGCTGGGCTTCATGACCGACATCGCGCGCGCCGACATGCTCTCGGCGATCGACCGGCTGCTGGCCGGTGAATTCACCCCCGACCGGCGCATGCGCCTCGAGGCGCGCGTGCTGCGCGACGGCGTCGAGGTGTTTCGCACGCTCGCGCTCAATGAGGTCGTGGTCAACAAGGGCGATCTCGGCCGCATGATCGAGCTCGAGGTGCGCGTCGATGGCGAGTTCCTCTACGTGCTGCGCGCCGACGGCATGATCGTCGCCACGCCGAGCGGCTCGACCGCCTATGCGCTCTCCGCCAACGGCCCGATCCTCCAGCCGGCGGTGCCGGGCATCGCGCTGGTGCCGCTGTGCGCGCATGGGCTCACCTATCGGCCGATCACGATCGCCGACAGCTGTGCGGTCGAGCTCAGGCTGGTGCACTCTTACGACGGCCGGGTGCATTGCGACGGCCAGGATTTCTTCGATGCCAAGGCCGGCGACTGCATCCAGCTGACGCGTTCCCGGCATCCGCTGACCCTGCTGCATCCGCCGGGCTACAGCTATTTCGCGATGCTGCGCGAGAAGCTGCACTGGAGCGCCACGCCGCACAAGTAACATGCTGCTCAATCTGGCGATCCGCGACTTCGTCATCGTCGACCGGCTCGAACTCGAATTCGCGCCCGGCTTCGGCGCGCTGACCGGCGAGACCGGCGCCGGCAAGTCGATCCTCGTCGACGCGCTCTCGCTCGCGCTCGGCGAGCGCGCCGACGCCAGCGTGGTGCGCAGTGGTGCCGCGAAGGCGGAAATCTCGGCCGAATTCGCCGTCGCGCCCGATTCGCCGCTGGCCTCCTGGCTGGCCGCCAACGATTTCGACGCCGACGCCTGTCTGCTGCGCCGTGTCGTCGACGCGAGCGGGCGCTCGCGCGCCTGGATCAACGGCGCGGCGGCCACACTTGCCCAGCTGCGCGAAGCGGCGGACTTCCTCTGCGACATCCACGGCCAGCACGCGCATCATTCGCTGCTGCGCGCCGACGCGCAGCGCGAGCTGCTCGATGCCCATGCCAAGGCGCAGGCGCTGGCGCGCGACGTGGCGGAACGCCATGCCGCGTGGCGCAAGCTGCGGGAAGCGCGCGCCGCGGCCGAGCAGGATGTCGCCGCCACCTCGCGCGAGCGCGAGCTCATCGAATGGCAGGTCAAGGAACTTCGCGCGCTGGATTTCGACCCGCGCGGCTGGCAGGAGACGGAGGCCGAGCAGCGGCGGCTTTCCCATGCGGCGAGCCTGCTCGAAGCCAGCGCCGCGGCGCTCGCGGCGCTCGACGAAGGCGAGCTGCCCGCGTTGCCGCTGCTGCAGCAGGCCAGCAGCCGGCTTGGCGAGCTCACCGCGGTCGATGCCGATCTCGGCGAAGCGGCCCAGCTGTTCGAAAGCGCGCTGATCCAGCTCGACGAGGCGGCGCTGGCCCTGCGCCGCTACCGCGAGCGCCTCGACCTCGATCCGGCGCGGCTCGCCGAGCTCGATGCCCGCATCGATGCCGTGACGCAACTGACGCGCAAGCATCGCGTGCCGCCCGAAGAGCTGCCGGCGGTGCTGGCGCGTCTGGAGGCGCGGCTTGCCGAACTGCAGCTCGCCGCCGATCCGGCGCTGCTCGCGGAGCGGGAGCGCGAGGCGGAAGCCGCGTGGCGGGCCGTGGCGCAGCCGTTGAGCGCGGCGCGGCGGCAGGCCGCGGAGAAACTCTCCGCCGCGGTCACACAGGCGATGCAGGAACTGGCGATGCCCGGCGGCCGCTTCGCCGTCGAGCTGGTGCCGCTCGCCGAGGGCAGCGCGCACGGGCTCGAAGCGGTCGAATTCCTCGTCAGCGCCAATGCCGGCCAGCCGCTGCGCCCGCTCGCCAAGGTGGCCTCGGGCGGCGAGCTCTCGCGCATCGGTCTGGCGTTGCAGGTGATCGCCAGCCAGGCCCACACCGCCGGCACGCTGATCTTCGACGAGGTCGATGTCGGCATCGGCGGACGCGTCGCCGAGATCGTCGGCCGCATGCTGCGGCAGCTCGGCGGCGACCGGCAGGTGCTGTGCGTCACCCATCTGCCGCAGGTCGCGGCCTGCGCGCACTGGCAGTGGTCGATCCGCAAGGAGAGCCGCGACGGGCAGACGGTGAGCCGCGTGACGCCGCTTAACGCCGAGGCTCGCGTCGAGGAGATCGCCCGCATGCTCGGCGGCGTGAAGATCACCGAGACGACGCGCCAGCACGCGCGGGAGATGTTGGGGCTGTAGGCTGTAGTCACTGATCGAGGATCGTCGAGAGGAGTTGAGGAGTCGGCTGGGCGGTTCGGCTCATGGTTCGCGTTCGGGGGCCTCGTAAGGCTCGCGCGCGGGCTGCCCACAACTCGCTTCGCTCGAACAAGTGGGCAGCTTTTCCGTGCGCTTCGCCGACGAAGCCCGACGAACGCTCTCAAATCGCCTCGCCGCCCGGCCGATTCCTCATGGACTCACAGGCTGTCCCGCCACAGGCGGATCGCGGCGAAGGTTTCGGCATCGTTGGCCGGCGCACGGCCGAGCCAGCGCGTCGCCGCGGCGATCACGCCGGGCGAGCGCCAGCGCAGGAAGGGATTGGTGTCGAGTTCCTCGGCGAGCGTCGAGGGCACGGAAGGCTCGCCGGCAGCGCGTTGCGCGGCGACCGCCGCGATGCGTCGGCCGAGCGCCGGATTGTCCGGCTCGACGCGCTGGGCGAAGCGCAGGCAGGATTGCGTGTATTCGTGGGCGCAGTAGATCTTCGTCTCGGGCGGCAGCGCGGCGAGGCGCGCGAGCGAGGCATGCATCTCGTCGAGCGTGCCTTCGAAGACGCGGCCGCAGCCGGCGCCGAACAGCACGTCGCCGCAGAACAGGCTCCCCGGGCGATAATAGGCGACATGGCCCCGCGTATGTCCCGGCAGATGCAGCACTTCGAAGTCGATGCCCAGCACCGTCAGCCGCTCGCCGTCCTGCAAAGGCTCGGTGACGACCTCGGCGGCTTCCAGCGCCGGCCCATACACCGGCACCGGATGCCGGGCGACGAGCTCGGCGATGCCGCCGATGTGATCGCCATGACGGTGGGTGACGAGGATCGCCGCCAGGTGCTCGCCGCTGCGGTCGAGGAAGCGCAGCACCGGCTGAGCCTCGCCCGGATCGATGACGGCGACCTGGCCCGCGTGGCGCAGCGCCCAGATGTAGTTGTCTTCGAAGGCCGGAATCGGTTCGATCTGCATGGCGGAGGATTGTAATGGCTGTGGAGAGCTTCGCCGACTGGCTGGAAACCCCGCAGGGCCGCTATGCGCTGGCCTGGGAGCAGGCGAAGACCGATCTTTTGGCCGCCGACATCTTCGGCTTCAACGCGGTGCAGATCGGCTTTCCGCAGATCGATTTCCTGCGCGCCAACCGCATGCCCTTCCGCTTTACCTGCTGCGAGACGGGCGAATGCACCACGCGTGCCGATCCGCATCATCTGCCGTTCGCGACCAACAGCGTCGATCTCGTCGTATTGCCGCACATCCTCGAATTCGACATGCATCCGCACCAGATCCTGCGCGAGGTCGACCGCGTGCTGGTGCCCGAGGGCAGCGTGCTGGTGATCGGCTTCAATCCATTCAGCCTCTGGGGCCTGCGGCGGCTGTTCGCCCGGGGACGGGGCATGCCGCCGTGGCAGGGGCGCTATCTGTCGGTGCCGCGCCTGCGGGACTGGTTCGCGCTGCTCGGCTTCGAGACGCGCGGCGGCGCCTTCGGCTGCTATGCACCACCGCTGCGACAGGAGAAGTGGCTGACGCGCTGGCATTTCATCGAGGCGGCGGGCGACCGCTGGTGGCCTTATCTCGGCGCCGTCTATGTGCTGCAGGCGATCAAGCGCCAGCACGGCATGCGGCTGGTCACGCCGAAGTGGAAGGACCGCATCGCGCGGGCGAAGGCGCTGGCGCTGCTGCCGCAAAAGCCTCTGGCGCAGAAACGGAAAGAAGGACAATGAGCGAGGTCGTCGAGATTTTCACCGACGGTGCCTGCAGCGGCAATCCCGGCCCCGGCGGCTGGGGGGCGCTGCTGCGCCTCGGCGACAAGGAAAAGGAACTGTCGGGCTTCGCGCCGGCCACCACCAACAACCGCATGGAGCTCATCGCGGTGATCGAAGCCCTGCGCGCGCTGAAGCGGCCGGTCACCGCGCGTGTGCATACCGATTCGCAATACGTGCAGAAAGGCATCAGCGAGTGGATCCACGGCTGGAAGCGGCGCGGCTGGAAAACCGCCGACCGGCAGCCGGTGAAGAACGCCGACCTGTGGCAGACGCTCGACCGGCTGGCCGCGCAACACCGCATCGAATGGGTCTGGGTGCGGGGTCACGCTGGGCATACGGAAAATGAACGCGTCGATGCGCTGGCCCGCGCAGCGATCGAAAAAGGGAGAGGAAAATGAGCGCCGAGCGGCAAGTGATCCTGGATACCGAAACCACCGGCCTCGAATGGCGTCAGGGCGACCGCGTGATCGAAATCGGCTGCATCGAGCTGGTAAACCGCCGGCCGAGCGGGCGGCGCTTTCACCGTTACCTGAATCCGCAACGTCCGATCGGCGCCGGCGCGCAGGCGGTGCATGGCCTGACCGACGAGTTTCTCGCCGACAAGCCGAGATTCGCCGACATCGCCGACGAGCTGCTCGAATTCGTCTCGGGCGCGGAAGTCATCATCCACAACGCTCCTTTCGATCTCGGTTTTCTCAACTATGAGCTGGGACTGATCGAGCGGGGGACGATCGAGGCGGTCTGCGATGCCATCATCGACACGCTGAAGATGGCGCGCGAGCTGCGGCCCGGGAAGAAGAACAGCCTCGACGCGCTGTGCGCGGAATTCGGCATCGACAACTCGAACCGCCAGCTGCACGGCGCGCTGCTCGACGCGGAACTGCTCGCCGAGGTCTATCTGGCGATGACGCGCGGCCAGGAGAGCCTGATGATCGCGCTCGACGGCGGCGCGGCGGCGAGCGCCTTCGTCGGTGGCGAGCATCCGCCGATCCGGGTCGTGGCACCGAGCGCCGAAGAGCTCGCCGAGCACGAACGGGTGCTGACCGAGATCGACAAGGCGAGCGGCGGCAAGACGTTGTGGCGGATGTTGCCGGCTTGAGCCGCTGACGGTGCCGTGCCACCAGCGCCGAGTTTTCAGTTTTCCGGTTCCAGCAGCAGCACGCCCAGCGGCGGCAGGCGCAGCTCCAGCGAGTGAGCGCGGCCGTGGCTGGGGATCGCCTCGGCCTGGCAACCACCGGCATTGCCGACGCCGCTGCCGCCGTAGCAGGCGGCATCGCTGTTGAGCACCTCGCGCCACCAGCCGCCGCGGGGCACCCCGAAGCGGTGCTTCTCGCGCACCACCGGCGTGCAGTTGAGCACCACCAGCATCGTCTCGCCCTGCGGCCCGCGGCGCAAAAAGGAGAGCACGCTCTCGTCGCTGTCGTGGCAGTCGATCCACTCGAAGCCGTCGTGGCTGAAATCGCGGGCATACAGCGCCGGGCGTGAGCGGTAGACGGCATTCAAATCGCGCAGCCATGCTTGCGCGCCGGCATGCGGCCCGTATTGCAGCAGATGCCAGTCGAGGCTCTTGTCGTGGTTCCACTCCGCCGTCTGGCCGAATTCGGAGCCCATGAACAGGAGTTTCTTGCCCGGGTGGGTCCACATGTAGCCGAGCAGCAGCCGCAGGTTGGCAAAGCGCTGCCATTCGTCGCCCGGCAGCTTGCCGACCAGCGAGCCCTTGCCATGCACGACCTCGTCGTGCGAGATCGGCAGCATGAAGTTCTCGTGGAAGGCATACCAGATGCTGAAGGTGATCTGGTCGTGGTGATACTTGCGATGCACCGGGTCGTGGCCGAAATAGTCGAGCGTGTCGTGCATCCAGCCCATGTTCCACTTCATGCCGAAGCCCAGGCCGCCGAGCCAGGTCGGGCGAGAGACCATCGGCCAGGCGGTGGATTCCTCGGCGATCGTCTGCGTGTCGGGGAAGTCGCGATACACCGCTTCGTTGAGCTGGCGCAGGAAATGGATCGCGGCGAGGTTCTCGCGGCCGCCGTGTTCGTTCGGCACCCATTCGCCCGGCTTGCGCGCGTAATCGAGATAGAGCATCGAGGCCACCGCATCGACGCGCAGGCCGTCGACGTGATACTGGTCGAGCCAGAACAGGGCGCTGGAGAGCAGGAAGGAGCGTACCTCGTGGCGGCCGTAGTTGAAGATCTGGCTCGACCACTCGGGATGGTAGCCCTGGCGCGGATCGGCGTGTTCATAGAGCGCCGTGCCATCGAAATACGCCAGCCCGTGCTGGTCGTTCGGGAAGTGCGAGGGCACCCAGTCGAGGATCACGCCGATGCCCTTCTGGTGCAGGTGATCGACGAAGGCCATGAAGTCCTGCGGCGAGCCATAGCGGGCGGTGGGCGCGAAATAGCCGGTGACCTGGTAACCCCAGGAGCCGTAGAACGGGTGTTCCATCACCGGCAAGAGCTCGACGTGCGTGAAACCCATTTCGAGGCAGTAGTCGGCGAGCTGCGGCGCAAGCTCGCGGTAGCCGAGCGGCCGGTCGGGCGTTTCCGGCGAACGCCGCCAGGAGCCCAGATGCACTTCATAGACGGCGAAGGGCGCGTCGAGGGCGTTCTTCTCGCGCCGCCGCGCCATCCATTCGGCATCGTTCCATCGATACGAGAGATCGGCGATCACCGAGGCGGTGGCGGGTGGCGCTTCGGCAGCGAAGGCGAAGGGATCGGCCTTGTCGACCTTGTAGCCATGCAGGGCGGATTCGATGTGGAACTTGTAGCGCTGGCCGACCCTGGCGCCGACGACGAAGCCTTCCCAGATGCCGGAACCGGGATGGATCTGCCGCAACCAGTGGGAATGGCGGTGCCAGCCGTTGAAGTCGCCCATCACCGAGACGGCATGGGCGTTGGGCGCCCAGACGGCGAAATGGCAGCCGGCGACGCCGTCGCGGGTCTCGGGGTGGGCGCCCAGGCAGCGATAGACGCGGCTGTGGCTGCCTTCATGGAACAGATGGAGATCGAGCTCGCCGAACCGGCTGTGAATGCTGGGTTGAGATGGCATGACGCGAGCTTGGTCGAGGCTGGCGTCTAGACGAGCGGCCGGCTGGAGGGAGAGACGACCTTTGTGCCCAGGTCGCGCAGCCGCTCGACCATGATCTGCAGCAGCATGGTGAGGAACTTGTTCGCCAGCCGCGGATGGAGGGCGAGGATTTCGTTGAGGTCGGATTTCGACAGCACCGCGAAGCGCGTGGCTTCCGCCGCGATGCAGGTGGCGAAACGGGGCTGGCCGTCGATCAGCGACATCTCGCCGAGAATGCTGCCTTCGCCGACCATCGCCAGGCTGTGCGCCTTGCCGGCCAGATCGGTCTTGCGCACGATGACCCGCCCGGACAGCAGCAGGATCAGATGATCGCCTGCCTCGCCCTCCTGCAGCAGCACCGTTCCCGTCGGCGCGCCGAAGCAGTGCATGAACTGACAGAGTTCTTCGATCTCGTAGCGGTAGAACTCGTCGAACAGCACTTCCTTGTTGATCGCAGTGAGGACTTCGTCGACGAAAGCCTCGGCGCTGCCGAGATAATCGACATCGAGGTACAGGTGGGTGGGGTTGACTTGCGCCATGATCACGAAGCTTAGCAGATCGCGCGAAAGTCGGCATTGATGGATGAACGGGTTTCGCGCCGGGCGCCGCCTCGCCTCGAAAAGTCGGCGCTGGCGGGAAAAGGGGGAACGTCCCGCCGGGCGCCGCCTCGCCTCGAAAAGTCGGCGCTGGCGGGACGGCACCTCAAGCCGTTTCCTCCTCGTCGATCCGCAGCGGGCCGCGGCCGGAGTAACGGTCGAGGGCGAGATAGATCACCGGCGTGATCAGCAGCGTCACGAGCTGCGAGAGCAGCAGGCCGCCGACCACGGCGAGGCCGAGCGGCTGGCGCAGCTCGGCGCCGGCGCCCAGCCCGAGGGCGATCGGCAGGGCGCCCATCAGCGCCACCGCGGTGGTCATCATGATCGGCCGGAAGCGGATCAGGCAGGCGCTGCGGATCGCCGCGCGCGGCTCCATGCCCTGTTCGCGCTGCGCGGCGAGCGCGAAGTCGATCATCATGATCGCATTTTTCTTGACGATGCCGATCAGCATCAGGATGCCGATCATCGCGATCAGCGATACGTCGAGTCCGAACAGCCAGAGCACGACGAACGCGCCGACGGCGGCGGAGGGTAGGCCGGCGAGGATCGTCAACGGATGGATGTAACTCTCGTAGAGCACCCCGAGCAGCACGTAGATGACCAGCAGCGCGGCGACGATCAGTACGATCTGGCTGCGCTGCGAGGACTGGAAGGCGGCGGCATCTCCTCCCCAGCTGGTGAGGATGCTGGCCGGGAAGTGGAGTTCCTGGCGATATTTCTCGATCGCCTGGGCGGCATCGCCGAGCGCCGCGCCGGGAGCGAGGTTGAACGAGATCGTCATCGCTTCGAGCTGGCCGACGTGGTTGATCGCCACCGGACCGACCTCGCGCCGCACGGTGGCGAGGCTGGAGAGCGGCACGAGCGCTCCACCCTTGGCGCGCACATAGAGCTTGTCGAAGGCGTCCTCCGCGGCGCGATCCCCGGCGCCGACCTGCATGATCACCTGGTAGCTGTCGCTCGAGGTGTAGATCGTCGATACCTGCCGCTCGCCGAAGGCGCTGTAGAGCGCGGCGCGGATGTCGCCGATCGCGACGCCGAGCAGGCTGGCCTTGTCGCGGTCGATGTCGAGCCGCACCTGCAAGCCTTTGAGCTGGGCGTCGGTGGTCACGTCGCGGAACAGCGGGTCTTCCCGCAGCCGTGCCACCATGCCGTCCGCCGCGTTGCGCAGGGCGCCGCCCTCGACGCTGCGCAGGATGTACTGGTAGCGGCTCTTGCTGGGGCGACCGCCGAGCCGCAGGTTCTGGATCGGGTTGATGTAGGCCGTGATGCCGGGAATCGCGCGCAGCGCCTTGCGCAGGTCTTCGACGACGCGGGTCATGTGCGGGCGCTGCTCGCGCGGCTTGAGGTTCATGAACAGGCGCGCGCTGTTGCCGTCGCTGGCGTTGACGATCAGCGTCTCCACGGCGGGATGGGCGCGGATCGTCTCGCTGGTGCGCTGCAGGAGTTCGACCATCGCGGGAAACGAAATGTCTTCGGCGGCCTCGACGGTGATCAGGGCCAGGCCGATGTCCTCGTCCGGGAAAAAGCCTTTGGGCAAGACGGCGAACAGCGCCCAGGTGGCGGCGAGCGTCGCCACCGCGAGGGCGAGGACGCTGCGAGTGTGCGCGAGCGCCCAGTCGAGCATACGCTCGTAGCCCGCCAGCGTCTTCGCGAAGCCGCGCTCGAACCAGGCCGTCAGCCGCAGGCTGCGGCTCTCCTGCGTCTCCTGGCGGACGAAGCGGCTCGCCAGCATCGGGATCAGCGTCAGTGACACGAGCGCCGAAACGAGGATCGAGATGCCGACGACGGCGGCGAATTCATGGAACAGCAGGCCGATCACGCCCGGCATGAAGAAGATCGGGATGAATACCGCGACCAGCGACAGCGAGATCGAGACGATCGTGAAGCCCACCTCGCGCGCGCCGCGCAATGCGGCCTTGAGCGGCTTCTCGCCATTCTCGGCATGGCGCACGATGTTCTCGAGCACGACGATCGCATCATCGACCACCAGGCCGACTGCCAGGGTGATGGCGAGCAGCGAGATGTTGTCGAGGCTGTAATCGAGCACTCGCATGCATGCCATCGTGCCGAGCAGCGAGATCGGCAGCGACAATGCCGGGATCAGCGTCGCGCCGGGCTTGCGCAGGAACAGCAGGATCGTCAACAACACCAGCAGGACGGTGAAGGCGAGCGTCACCTGTACGTCGTGGATCGCCTGACGGATCGAGATCGAGCGGTCGTTGCGCAGTTTCAGCTCGACCGAACCGGGGAGCTGGGCGACGATGCCGGGGATCGCGGCGCGGATCGCATCGACCGTGGCGACGGTGTTCGCGCCGGGCTGGCGCAGCACCGACAGCGTGATCGCCCGCTCGCCGTTGGCCCAGCTCGCCGTCTTCAGCGATTCGACGCTGTCCGCGACCGTGGCGACATCGGAAAGACGCACCGGGCGGCCGCCGGGCGCGGTGGCGACGATCAGGTTGGCGAAGGCGGCGGCATTCTCCAGCTGACGGTTGGCCTGGATCGTCAGCGTCTGGCGCGGGCCGTCGAGCACGCCGACGGGAGAGTTGGCGTTGGCGCTACGCAAGGCGGAGGCAATGTCTTCCAGCGTCAGGTTGCGCGCGGCGAGCGCCGCGCTGTCGACCTGGATGCGAACGGCATATTTCTTCTGGCCGTTGATATTGACCTGGGCCACCCCGGGAAGAGTGGACAGCGTCGGCGCGATCAGTTTGTCGGCGAAATCATTGAGTTCGGAGAGCGGCAGCGACGGCGAGGTGAGCGAGAGGAAGATGATCGGCGCATCGGCCGGGTTCACCTTGCGGTAGGCCGGCGGCGTGGTCATCTCGGCCGGCATCGCGCGCTGGGCGCGCAACAGGGCGGCCTGCACGTCGATCGAGGCGCTGTCCATGTCGCGCGACTGGTCGAATTCGAGGGTGATCGAGGTGTTGCCGAGCGTCGAGGAAGAGCTCATCACCGCCAGCCCCGAGATGGTCGAGAACTGCCGCTCCAAGGGCGTGGCGACCGAGGATGCCATGGTTTCCGGGCTGGCGCCGGGAAGCGTCGCGGTGACCGAGATCGTCGGCGTGTCGTAGCTTGGCAGCGCGGCGATCGGCAGGTCGCGGTAGGCGAGCAGGCCGGCCAGGATCACCGCCGCCGAGAGCAGCACCGTCATCACCGGACGGCGGATGCACAGCTCGGAGAGATTCACGATGACTTCTGCCGCTCGCTGCGCGCTTCCACCACGGCGCTGCCGGGGCGCAGGTTCTGCGCGCCTTCGACGACGACGCGCGTGCCGGCGGCAACGCCTTCGATGACGGCGCGGCCGTCCTGGATCAGGAGAACCTTCACCGGGGCGATGCTCACTTTGTCGTCCGCGCCGATCACATACACGAACTTGCGTTCCGGCCCGGTCTGCACCGCCTGCGCCGGCACGCTGAGCGCGTCGCGCAGGGTGCGTGGCGCCAGGCTCACGGCGACGAACATGCCGGGCCACAGCCGGCCATCGGCATTGTCGAAACGCGCCTTGAGGCGGATCGTGCCGCTGGCGCCATCGACCGCGTTGTCGAGGAACACCAGTTGGCCGACACGCGTCCCGCCGCCGTCGAGCTGCGCCGTGACCTCGACGCCGCCCGCATCGAGAGCCCGCCGCAACTCAGGCAGTTCCCGCTCGGGCAGCGAGAAGCCGACGTTGATCGGATCGATCTGCGTGACCGTCACCAGCGCCGCGCCGTTCGGTTGCACGAGGCTGCCGGGATAGACCGGGATCGCGCCGATGCGGCCGCCGATCGGCGCGACGATCTCGCCGTAGGCGCGCGCCACGCGACTGGCCGCGACGCTGGCCTGGTCGGCGGCCACTTGCGCACGCAGGCTGTCGGCCTGGTTTTGCGCCGCGTCGAGCGCGGCCTGCGAGATGAATTTGCGGGCGAAGAGCTCGCGCTGGCGCTGCAACGTGCGTTCGGCGTTGGCCAGATCGGCCCGGCTCTTGGCCAGCTGGGCCTCGGCTTTGTGGAGATTGGCTTCCTCGTTGCGCGTGTCGAGGGTGAACAGCCGTTCTCCCGCGCGCACCGTCTGGCCTTCACGCACATGGACTGCGCGGATCGTCGCGCTCAGCTGGGCGCGCACCTCCACCGACTGGAGCGGGCTGACCGTGCCGGTGGTCGCAAGCCGCACCGGAACGTCGCCGGCGATGACCTGCGCGCTGACCACCGGCACCGCGCCGGCAGCTTTCTTTGCGGGCGGCGGGGGGCCGAGCGCGCGCCAGCCGAACCAGCCGGCCACGGCCAGCGCGAGCGCGATCAACAAGGAGGCCAGGATGCGTCCGCCGCATCGGCGCGCGGAGTGGGGAGGGGGCGAAAGACGGAACATGGCTTCACGTCGGTGACGGGGAAGTGGATTTTCGCGCATTTGGCGGCTTCGGTGCGGAAACCGGCGATAACATGCGCTTGTGTTTTCGCGGAGCGGTATTGACGAAATGAAATTCATCTCTTGGCGGGCAGACGGGGACAGATGAGCGCGATGCTCGAGATTCATTCCCTCGCCAAGACCCATCCCGGCGGTCATCCGCTGTTCGAGAATCTCTCGTTTTCGCTGGCGGCGGGCGAGTATGTGGCGATCATGGGCGAGTCGGGCGTCGGCAAGTCGACGCTCTTGAACCTGATCGCCGGGCTCGAAGCGCCCGACCGCGGCACGATCCGCGTCGCCGGCCGGCAGATCTCCGGCCTGCCCGATGAGGACGC
Organism: Rhodocyclaceae bacterium; assembly: GCA_013388985.1. Taxonomy (GTDB): domain Bacteria; phylum Pseudomonadota; class Gammaproteobacteria; order Burkholderiales; family Rhodocyclaceae; genus Sulfuricystis. The sequence goes on along the minus strand of JACAEF010000030.1, from coordinate 58,201 downwards.
GGCGCGGCTGCGCCGTGAAATGCTCGGCTTCGTCTTCCAGGCCTTCCATGTCCTGCCGCATCTGACGCTGCTGCAGAACGTGCGCGTGCCGTTGCTCTTGCTGGGACGCGACGATCCGGGGCGGGCGGCGGCGATGCTGGCGGCCGTCGGCCTGGGCGATCGGCTCGACGCCTATCCGCGGGAACTCTCGGGCGGCGAGCTGCAGCGCGTCGCGATCGCGCGGGCGCTGGTGCATCGTCCCTCGCTGCTGCTCGCCGACGAGCCGCCCGGCAATCTCGACCCGGAGACCGCGCGGGACATCCTCCGCCTGCTGCGCGAGGAGATACGCGCCAACGGCACGACGGCGATCCTCGTCACGCATTCCCTGCAGGCGGCGGGAAGCGCCGACCGGGCGTTCGAGCTGACCTCGGCCGGCCTGCGGCCCAGGTCTCTGGCGGCATGAAACTCGGTTTCTGGCTGGCGCTCGGCGAGCTGCGCGCGCATCCGGGGCGATTGCTCGTCGCGCTGGCAGCGATTGCGATCGGCGTCGCGCTCGGCCTGGCCGTCCAGCTGATCAACGCCTCGGCTGCCGCGGAGTTTTCCCAGGCGGTGCGCGCCACGACCGGCCAGGCCGATTTCGAGATCCGCGGCCCGCGCGGCGGTTTCGACGACCGCGTGCTCGAACGCGTCGCCGCCGATCCGGCGGTCGCGGTGGCCAGCCCAATGGTCGAAGTCGATGCGCGGGTGCTCGATGCCGCGGATGCCGGTCCGAACGAAACGCGCATCCTCAAGCTGATCGGCATCGATCCGTTCCGTGCTGCGCAGGTGACGCCGGCGCTGCTCGGCGTGCCCGCGGACGAGGGAGATGGCCTCGCGCTGCTCGCCGACGATGCGTTGTTCCTCTCGCCGGCCGCGCAAGCCTGGCTCGGCGTCTCGCCCGGCCAGACGCTGCGGCTGCAAAGCGGCCTAGAGGCCGTGACGCTGCGCATCGCCGGCGGCCTGCCGGGCGCGCGGCCGCGTCAGCGCATCGCGACGTTGGACATCGGCGCCGCCCAATGGCGGCTCGCGCGGCTGGGCCTGCTCACGCGCATCGCGGTACGGTTGAAATCTGGCAGCGAGGTCACGGCGGCCAAGGCGCGCATCACCGCCTCGCTGCCGGCGGGCGTGTTCGTCGCCGCACCCGAGGATGCCGATGTGCGCGCCAGCAACCTGTCGCGCGCCTACCGCGTGAATCTCGACGTGCTCGCGCTCGTCGCGCTGTTTACCGGCGCCTTCCTGGTGTTCTCGACGCAGACGCTCGCCGTCGCCCGCCGGCGCGGTGAGTTCGCGCTGCTGCGCACGCTCGGCTGGCCAGCCAGCCGGCTCATCGCCTACCTCGTCACCGAGGGGGCGACGCTGGGGCTCGCAGGCGGCCTGCTCGGCGCGATCAGTGGCATCGCCGTGGCGCGCTTCGCGCTCGAACTGCTCGGCGGCGATCTGGGCGGCGGTTATTTCGCCGGCATCGTGCCGGAGCTGGTCGTCGATACGCCGGTGATCATCGGCTTCGTGCTGCTCGGCACGTTCGCGGCCGCCGCCGGCAGCCTCGCGCCGGCGCTGGAGATCGCGCGGACCGCGCCGGCCCAGGCGCTCAAGGGCGGCGCGGAATCCGGGAGGGGAGGCACTGTCGGGCGTCACGGGCCGGGAATCGCGCTGCTCGGCATCGGTGCCGTTCTCACGCAGCTGCCGCCGATCGACGGCCTGCCCATCGCCGGCTATCTCGCCATCGTCTGCTGGTTGATCGGCGGCATCGGCCTGATGCCGGGACTCGCCGGCAGGGTCTTCTCGCTCTGCGCACGATGGCTGGAGCCTTTGGCCGCGCGCCGGCCGCTTGCCTTTCTATCGCTGCAGCGCCTTGCCGCGGCGCCCGGGCAGGCTGGCATCGCGCTCGCCGGCGTGGTGGCGAGTTTCGCATTGATGGTGGCGATGGCGATCATGGTCGGCAGCTTCCGCGATTCGGTCGACCGCTGGCTGGGGCGGGTGCTGGCCGCGCCGCTGTATGTCCGCGTGCCGGCGGGGGGCAACAGCGCCTTCGTGCCGCCCGAGACGCTCGCGGCGATCGCCGCCCAGCCGGGTCTGGAACGCTTCGAGTGGCTGCGCATCCAGCAGCTCGATCTCGATCCGCGCCGACCGCCCGTCACGCTCATGGCGCGCACGCTCGACAAGCGCGATCCCGGCCGGCGCATTCCGCTCACCGGCGCCGCGCTGCCGCCCGAAGCCGTGGCGGAAGGCAGCGTGCCGGTCTGGGTGTCCGAAGCGATGGTCGATCTCTACGGCTGGTCGCCGGGCAGTCGCCAGCGCTTGCCGCTCGCCGGCCGTGCGGTCGACGTCACCGTCGCCGGCGTGTGGCGAGACTTCGCGCGCCAGCATGGCACGGTGACGATGGCGCTCGACGACTACCGGCGCCTGACGGGCGACGAAGGCATCACCGATGGTGCCCTGTGGCCGCGGGCGGGCATCACGCCGGCTGAGCTGGCGGCGGCGATCCAGCGTGCCACGCCGGCCACCCGCCATCTCGACTTCGCCGAGCCGGGGGAGATTCGCGCCGCCTCGCTGCGCATCTTCGACCGCAGCTTCGCCGTCACTTATCTGCTCGAAGGCGTGGCGATCGTCATCGGCCTGGCCGGCATCGGCGCGAGCTTCTCGGCGCAGGCGCTCGCGCGCGCCCGCGAGTTCGGCATGCTGCGCCATCTGGGCATGACGCGCCGCGAATTGCTGCGTCTGCTCGGCTTCGAGGCCGGCGGGCTGACGTTGTTCGGCATCGCGTCCGGCGGCGCGCTCGGCCTGGCGATCGCGCTGGTGCTGATCCACGTCGTCAACCCGCAGTCCTTCCACTGGAACATGGATCTGGCCGTGCCCTGGCGTCTGCTCGGCGCGGTCACGGCGTTGCTGCTCGCCGCTGCGGTGGGCACCGCGCTGCTGGCGACGCGCCAGGCGACAGGAACCGGGCCGGTGCGCGCGGTGAGGGAGGATTGGTAATGCAGCGCCGCCGCTGGCTGAAGGCGCTGCTCCTGAGCGCGATGCTGCCGCGGCGTCTTTTTGCGGCGGCGCCGTCGTTCCCGGCCGTCGAGCCGAGGCCGCTCGCCTTTCCGCGCGACCATGGCGCGCATCCGCAATTTCGCACCGAATGGTGGTATCTCACGGGCTGGCTCGAAACCGCGGCGGCCGAGGCGCTCGGTTTCCAGATCACCTTCTTCCGTTCCCGCACCACCCACGATCCGGCCAATCCCTCGCGCTTCGCGCCGCATCAGCTCCTCTTCGCGCATGCCGCGCTGGCGCGCCCGCGGCTGGGGCATCTGCTGCATGACCAGCGGGCGGCGCGCGTGGTGCGCGACGATCCGACTGCCCGCTTCTCGCTGGCCGATACCGACCTGATCCTCGCCGGCTGGCAGCTGCGGCGCACGCCGGAGGGACGCTATGACGCAAGGATCGACGCCGAAACCTTCGCCCTCGATCTGCGCTTCTCGCCCACGCAGCCGGTGCTGTTGCAAGGCGAGGGGGGATATTCGCGCAAAGGCGCGCGGCCGCAGCAGGCCAGTTACTACTACAGCCAGCCGCAGCTCGTCGTCTCCGGCTCGGTCGTTCAAGGGAGCGAGCGGCTGGAGGTCGGCGGTCGCGCCTGGCTCGATCACGAATGGTCGTCGCAGGTGCTCGACGAGTCGGCGGCGGGCTGGGACTGGGTGGGCATCGATCTCGACGATGGCGGCGCGCTGATGGCTTTCCGCATCCGTGCCCGCGCGGGCGGGGCGAGCCTGTGGGCCGCGGCGCGGCTGCGCACGGCGGGGGGCCGCGAATTCAGTTTCGGTCCGGACGAGGTGCGTTTCGAGCCCGAGGCCCACTGGCTCTCGCCGCGCACCGGCACGCGCTATCCGGTGCGTTGCCGGCTGACGCTGGGCCGCGGCGCCGATGCGCTGCGTTACGAGATCGAACCCTTGATGGAGGATCAGGAGCTCGACGCGCGTCGTTCGACCGGCGCGGTGTATTGGGAGGGCGCAGTAACGCTGCTGGGCGACGGCAAGCGCCGTGGTCGCGGTTATCTCGAGCTGGTCGGTTACCACCGGCCGATGCGCTTGTGAGCGCTGCTGAAAGTCGGCGCTGGCGGGACGGCACGGGATATCTCGACTCAAAGCAGGTCCGGCCGATTCTCCGATAGCCATCGCCTGACGTGCGCGAGAAGCCCCCGGGCGCTGGCGATGGACTCCCTGACTGCCGAATCCGGCACCGGGTCGCCATCGTAGTCAGAGAGATTGCGCTGCTTGCGCAAGGCGTCCAGAACGACCATCTGGTCCGTTGGCAGGCCCACCGTCAGCGGCAGCGTCTGGATTGCCGTCTGATGATGGCCGGGCCGGCTCGTCAGCGTGCGATAGCCGTTGGCGTGCAGCGCCACTATCGCGCATTGCATGATGGCCTTGTAAGCGGCATCGAAGCGGTTTTCCGGGCTCAGGGTCGGGAGGGCAGCATCGACGAGGTTGCGTTCCGCCGCAGTGAGCAGCCGGGCCACCGTATCCCGGCTGGGCGTGACCGCATCAAGGCTGATGCCCACCAACTTCTGCATGGTCATGGCCGTTGCCGATTAGGAGGATTTTGGGGTTGACCAACACATCAAGCGCGAACGGATCTTTCGCGGCAAGCCTGGCCTGCCATTCGTCTGGGCTGAAAACCTTGGGATTGATCTCGCGCCCGATGGTCGACTGTGCTGGATGCATCAGGCGCACGATTTCGGCGAATCCCACGTCGCCGACCACGAGCACATCCACATCGCTGCCTGCCTGTTCAGTGCCTTTCGCCACGGAGCCGAAGACGAGAGCGGCGCGCAGCCTGTCCGCGACCGGCGCCAGTGCCTCGCGCAATACGTCGGCAAGCCCCGAGGTTTTGCGCAGGATGCTTGCCAGCTCCTCGAAGATCGGACAACTGCGGTTGGCGGCGTAATAGACCTGCCTGCCCTGGCCGTTTCGCTGCAGGATTCCCGCCTCGGCGAGGCGGGACAGCTCCTTGTGCAGCGTGCCCGCGGAGGTGCCGGTCAGGCGGGCGATTTCGCGCACGTGCGCCGACCGCTCCGGATGGAGGAGCAAGAGCTCCATTACGCGGCGCCGGTAATCGGGGAAGAGGATGTTGGAAAGTGATTGAAGCATGATTGGCTACAAATGTAGCCAATTCAACTACGATGTCAATCGTTTCGTTGCTGGCCTAGGAAAGGAATGGGGCGAAAAAAGCCCGGCCGATGGGGCCGGGTCTTTGGAACTGGTGGGCGGTACTGGGTTCGAACCAGTGACCCCTGCCGTGTGAAGGCAGTGCTCTACCGCTGAGCTAACCGCCCGGTTAGGGAAACGCTGAATAAATTGCTGCGCGGGCGCATCGCTGCGTTGCGCGGTGCTCGGATACTCGCCTATCGTCTTGATATGTCTCGTATCCTGCGCTCCGTGCGCCTTGCGCTGCATCCCGCTCGCTACTTTCTTCAGCGTTTCCTTGGCGCGGTCTATCGGACTGTCGGCCCGATAGCGTGGCGCGGATTATAGCCTCACTTGATCACGGCGGCGATAGCCTTCGCGACGTAGTCGATGTTGCGCGTATTCAGCGCGGCGACGCAGATACGGCCGGTGGAGACGGCGTAGATGCCGTATTCGCTCTTCAGCCGTTCGACCTGCGCGGCGGAAAGCCCCGTGTAGGAAAACATGCCGCGCTGCACGTTGATGAACTCGAAGCCGGTCGCGCCGTTGGCAGTGAGCTTCTCGACCAGGCTGGTGCGCATCGCGCGGATGCGGTTGCGCATGCCGGCGAGCTCGTCTTCCCACATCTGGCGCAGTTCGGGGCTCGACAGGCAGGCGGCGACGATCGCGCCGCCGTGGGTGGGCGGGTTCGAGTAGTTGGTGCGGATCACGCGCTTGACCTGCGAGAGCACGCGCGCCGATTCGTCCTTGTTCGCCGTGACGATGGTCAGCGCGCCGACGCGCTCGCCGTAGAGCGAGAAGGACTTGGAGAACGAGCTGGAGACGAAGAACTGCAGGCCCGAGGCGGCGAACAAGTCGAGCGCGGCGGCGTCTTCCTTGATGCCGTCGGCGAAACCCTGGTAGGCCATGTCGATGAAGGCGACCAGATCGCGCTCCTTGATCGCGGCGACGATCTCCTTCCACTGCTCGGTGGTCAGGTCGGCGCCGGTCGGGTTGTGGCAGCAGGCGTGCAGCACGACGATGCTGCGGGCGGGCATCGCAGCGAGCGCCGCCTTCATGCCGGCGAAATCGACGCCGCGGGTGGCGGGGTCGTAGTATTTGTAATCCTTGACCGGGAAGCCTGCGGCCTCGAACAGCGCGCGGTGGTTTTCCCAGCTCGGGTCGGAGATGTAGACAGTGGCGTCCGGCAGCAGGCGCTTCAAATAATCCGCGCCGACCTTGAGCGCGCCGGTTCCGCCCAGACATTGGCAGGTGACGGCGCGGCCGGCTTTGATCAGTTCGGAATCCTTGCCGAAGAGCAGGTTCTGCACCGCGCCGTTGTAGGCGGGCGTGCCTTCGATCGGCTGGTAGCCGCGCGGCGGCTGGGCTTCGAGGCGGGCTTTCTCGGCCTGCTTGACGCAGGCGAGCAGCGGAATCTTGCCGTCGTCGCCGAAATAGACGCCGACGCCGAGGTTGACCTTGTTCGGATTGGTTTCGGCATTGAAGGCTTCGTTGAGGCCAAGGATCGGATCGCGGGGGGCCATTTCGACGTTGGCGAAGAGGGAAGTGCTCATTTGGACAAGGCTCCGGAAAGGGTGGAAAGACAAAAGCGTAATAATACCGGATGGTGCCGTCCCGCCAGCGCCGACTTTTATAGAAGTTTCCGATGAATGAAGAAGTTGTGACCTTTCCCGGCAGCCCGTTCCGGCTGCACGAGCCTTTCCCGCCCGCCGGCGACCAGCCCGAGGCGATCCGGCTGCTCGTCGAGGGCGTGCGCGATGGCCTTTCCTTCCAGACGCTGCTCGGCGTGACCGGTTCGGGCAAGACCTACACGATGGCCAACGTCATCGCTCGTCTCGGTCGGCCGGCGCTGGTGCTGGCGCCCAACAAGACGCTGGCGGCGCAGCTCTATGCCGAATTCCGCGAATTCTTCCCGGAAAACGCGGTCGAGTATTTCGTCTCCTACTACGATTACTATCAGCCCGAAGCCTATGTGCCGAGCCGCGATCTCTACATCGAGAAGGATTCGGCGATCAACGAGCACATCGAGCAGATGCGGCTCTCCGCCACCAAGAGCCTGCTCGAACGCCGCGACGTGGTGATCGTGTGCACCGTCTCGGCGATCTACGGTATCGGTGATCCGGTCGATTACCACGCGATGATCCTGCATCTGCGGGAGGGCGAGAAGACCGGCCAGCGCGAGATCATCCGGCGGCTTACCGAAATGCAGTACGAACGGAACGAAGCGGATTTCCATCGCGGCACCTTCCGCGTGCGCGGCGACGTGATCGACATCTTCCCGGCGGAAAACGCCGAGAGCGCGCTGCGCGTCACGCTCTTCGACGACGAGATCGAGGCGCTCCAGCTCTTCGATCCGCTCACCGGCCACATCAAGCAGCGCCTGTTCCGCTTCACGGTGTTCCCGTCGAGCCATTACGTGACGCCGCGCGCCACGGTCTTGAAGGCGATCGAGAAGATCAAGGCGGAGCTCCGAGAGCGTGTCGATTTCTTCATCAGGGAAAACAAGCTCGTCGAGGCGCAGCGCATCGAGCAGCGCACGCGCTTCGACATCGAAATGCTCGACCAGCTGGGGTTTTGCAAGGGCATCGAGAACTATTCAAGGCACCTGTCGGGCAGAAAAGCCGGCGAGCCGCCGCCGACGCTCTACGACTACCTGCCGCCGGATGCGGTGATGTTCATCGACGAATCGCACGTGACGATTCCGCAGGTCGGCGGCATGTACAAGGGCGACCGTTCGCGCAAGGAAAATCTCGTCAATTACGGTTTTCGGCTGCCTTCCGCGCTCGACAACCGGCCGCTCAAGTTCGAGGAGTTCGAGCGCCTGATGCCGCAGACGATCTTCGTCTCGGCCACCCCGGCCGAGTACGAGCAGCAGCACCAGGGGCAGGTGGTCGAGCAGGTGGTGCGGCCGACGGGCCTCGTCGACCCGAAGGTCGAAGTGCGGCCGGCCTCCACCCAGGTCGACGACCTGCTCTCCGAGATCAAGAAGCGCGTTGCCCAGGAAGAGCGCGTGCTGGTCACGGTGCTGACGAAACGATTGGCGGAGCAGCTCACCGAGTTCCTCGCCGACAACGGCGTCAAGGTGCGCTATCTGCACTCCGACATCGACACCGTCGAGCGCGTCGAGATCATCCGCGACCTGCGGCTCGGCGTCTTCGACGTGCTGGTCGGCATCAACCTGTTGCGCGAGGGCCTGGACATCCCCGAGGTGTCGCTGGTGGCGATCCTCGACGCCGACAAGGAGGGCTTCCTGCGCTCCGAGCGTTCGCTGATCCAGACCATCGGCCGCGCGGCGCGGCACTTGAACGGCACGGCGATCCTCTACGCCGACAAGATCACGGACTCGATGCAGCGGGCCATCGCGGAAACCGAGCGACGGCGCAAGAAGCAGCTCGCCTACAACGCCGCGCACGGCATCACGCCCCAGGGGATCAAGAAGCGCATCAAGGACATCATCGACGGTGTCTATGATCACGAAATCGCCGTCACCGATCTGAAAGTGGCCGAGCAGCAGGCGCGCTACGAGGCAATGAGCGAGAAGGCGCTCGCGCGCGAGATCAAGCGGCTGGAAAAGGCGATGCAGGAGCACGCGAAGAATCTCGAGTTCGAAGCCGCCGCCGCGGCGCGTGACGAGCTGTTTCGCCTGAAGGAGCTGGCGTTCGGCGACCGTGGACACGACGCGCCGCCGGCCTGAAAATCGGCGCTGGTGGGACGGCACGATTGTCTTGCCGGCGACAACGCAAGCGGCGCCCCCGGGCTAGATTCACGGTCGTAGAATGTCATTTCACGATCCAGAGGAGCTGTGCATGAAAGTGCTGGTAGCCGTCAAGCGGGTGATCGATTACAACGTCAAGGTGCGCGTCAAGGCCGATGGCAGCGGCGTGGAACTCACGGGCGTCAAGATGGCGCTCAATCCCTTCGACGAAATCGCGGTGGAAGAAGCGGTGCGCATGAAGGAAGCGGGCGTTGCCACCGAGGTGGTGGCCGTCTCCTGTGGCGCCGCGGTTTGTCAGGAGCAGTTGCGCACCGCGCTGGCCCTGGGCGCCGACCGGGCGATCCTCGTCGAGACCGATGCGGCGCAGGCCGAGACCCTGCAGTCGTTGGCCGTGGCCAAGCTGCTCAAGGCGGTGTGCGATAGGGAGCAGCCCGGACTGGTGATCCTCGGCAAGCAGGCGATCGACGACGACGCGAACCAGACCGGCCAGATGCTCGCCGCATTGCTCGGCTGGCCGCAGGCGACCTTCGCCTCGAAAGTCGTGATCAGTGACGGCCGGGCGACGGTGACGCGCGAAATCGACGGCGGGCTGGAAACCCTCGCGCTCAAGCTGCCAGCGGTGGTGACCACCGACCTGCGCCTGAACGAACCGCGCTATGCGACGCTGCCGAACATCATGAAGGCGAAGAAGAAGCCGCTGGACGTGATGAAGCCCGCCGATCTCGGCGTCGACATCGCGCCGCGCCTGACGACGCTGAAGGTGACCGAGCCGCCGAAGCGCCAGGCCGGCGCCAAGGTCGCGGACGTCGCCGAGCTCGTCGCCAAACTCAAGAACGAAGCGAAGGTGATCTGATCATGGCCATTCTCGTCATTGCCGAACACGACAACGCGAGCCTGAAGGCCGCTACCCTCAACACCGTCGCCGCCGCGCAGAAGCTCGGGAGCGAGATTCACGTGCTGGTCGCCGGCAGCGGCTGCGCCGCGGTCGCCCAGGCGGCCGCGACGCTCGCGGGTGTGACCCGGGTGAAGCACGCCGATGCCACGCACTATGCCGACCAGACCGCCGAGAACCTCGCCGCGCTGGTGGTCGCCCATGCTGCGGGTTACAGCCACATCCTCGCGCCGGCCACGACCTTCGGCAAGAACCTGCTGCCGCGCGTCGCCGCGCTGCTCGACGTCGCGCAGATCTCCGAAATCTGCGGCATCGAAGGCCCCGACACCTTCGTGCGGCCGATCTACGCCGGCAACGCGCTGGCGACGGTGAAATCCACCGATGCGGTGAAGGTGATCACGGTGCGCACCACCGCCTTCGATGCCTGCGGGCAGGGGGGCAATGCTGCCATCGAGAGCCTCGCCGCCGGTCCTGATCTTGGTCTCACGCAGCTCGTCGGCCGCGAGCTGACGAAATCCGCGCGCCCGGAACTCGGCGCGGCGAAGGTGATCGTCTCCGGCGGGCGCGGGCTCGCTTCCGGCGAGAATTACCACAAGCTGCTCGAACCGCTGGCCGACAAGCTCGGCGCGGCGCTCGGCGCCAGCCGCGCCGCGGTCGATGCCGGCTTCGTGCCGAACGACTACCAGGTCGGCCAGACCGGCAAGGTGGTCGCGCCGCAGCTCTACATCGCGATCGGCATCTCGGGCGCGATCCAGCATCTGGCCGGCATGAAGGACAGCAAGGTGATCGTCGCGATCAACAAGGATCCGGATGCGCCGATCTTCCAGGTGGCCGATTACGGTCTGGTGGCCGATCTGTTCCAGGCCGTGCCGGAACTGACGGCGGCGCTATGAACTTCACCGACGGCCTGTTCGGCGACTTCTGGGCTTACGGGGCCTTCTTCCCGTATGCCCTGCTGTTGCTGTGGGCCGTCCGCACCGCGCCCTGGAAGCGTCTCGCCGACAACGGCCAGATGCATGTCTGGATGGGCACGATCGTCGTGCTCACGCTGGTCTGGAGCCTGAAGGCCGGCGCTAAACCCGGGCTGCATCTGCACCTGCTCGGCGCCACGGCCTTCACGCTGATGTTCGGCCGGCAATTGGCCCTGATCGGGCTGTCGGTGGTGCTCGCGGCGGTGACCTTCAATGCAGGGCTCAAAGGCGTCGCCGGCTGGCAGGCTTACGCGTTGAACATGCTGGCGTTCGCCGTGGTGCCGATCTTCGTCGCCCACGGGGTATGGCGCTTCGTCGAACGCTTCCTGCCGCCCAACATTTTCGTCTTTTTCTTCGTCGCCGCTTTCTTTGGCGGGGCGCTGGCCGTGATCGCCAGCGGGGTGTTCAGCGGCCTGGTTCTGTGGGGAAGCGGTGTCTATACGCTGGAGCTGCTGTTCTCGGATTACCTGCCGTTCTACATCCTGCTCGGCTTCGCCGAAGGCTGGCTCAACGGCGCCGCGATCACGCTGATGGTCGTCTATTTCCCGCGCTGGGTCGGCAGCTTCGACGACCGCCGCTATCTCTGGAAGAAGAAGGAGCCTCGCCCCTGACCCATGCCCGCTCGCGTGTGTCGACAAAATTGACACCGCCTGTCGGTGGTTTGCGAAAAATCATATTCGATCAGGTAGTTGGTTTTTGGGCGCAGATATTGCTTTGGTTAGATCGTCGAAATAGCGTCTCATGAGGCGAATCATGAAAACCAAAGCGATATACAAAATCCTTCCCCTCATCAGTCTGCTTGCAACGCTGGGGATTTCTGGAACTGCAGCGGCAGACCCATTGCCTGTCTATCCGAAGGCGATCGATTACAACACTTCTCCCGGCTGCGCCTCGTACGGCGACGTCGTGAGCTGCTCGACGAGCCTGCTCAATCTGCTCGCCGGCTTGGGCAATCAAACCGACATCCCGACGGGCTATGCGATTCCGACGCCGCAAGGGGCATTGAAGAGTTACATCGTCGTCGATGCGGGCGGCAGCGCGGCTCTCGACAATTCCGATACCAATCCCGTCAATGGGCAAGTGGAGAATGGCTATTTCGCCAATACGCAGGGTAACCACTATTTCATGACCGGGGATACCCAGTTCCCGGATCCCGCCGGCGGCCCGGCGGGCGATACGGCGAAAAGCTGGGATGTCGGCATCGATTATCTGATCCAGGCCCTGACCATCGGCGGCACCCGGCGCGATCTGCTGATCGGTTTCGACTTCAACCAGCCCCAGAACGGCCTGGGTTCCCTCGATGTCTGGGCGCTGATCACGGTGCGCGATCTGCAAGGCGTCAAGACGAACATCAATTACGAGCTGAACCGGAGTACGGTGGGATACGGCAGCTTCAATTCCTCCTATGACTTCGATGGCACCAACAGCACCGTGCCCAAATCGACCGATTTCGTCACCGTGGTGGCGGCCGACTGCGTGAAATACGTCGGCGGCGTGATCACCGACATCCAGCCCATTTATAGCGGCACGTGCGCGAGCAACGGCTTCAGCGGGTATGTCGAATATCCGACCTCGAAGGCCACCAACAGCACCGAATTCGTCAATTTCATTCCCGAGCTGAACAGCAATCTAGAAGCGTTGCTGGCGCAAGGGTACGATACGATCTCGGTGCAGCTGCGCATGGGCTGCTTCGGCGGCACGGATAGAAAGAATGGTCCTGCATTGGCCGACGGTCTGCCGACGACGCATTGCGATGGGGGCGGATACGGAGATGTCTTCCTGATGGCCGGCCCGGTCACCGGTCAAGTGCCGGAACCCCAGGCATTGGCGCTCGCCGGACTGGGATTGCTCGGGCTTGCCGCGCTGCGCCGGCGTGTCAAGAATAACTGAGCGGCGGAAAATCAAAGATTCAAAGATCGAATGGAGAAGGCCCGCTGAGGGCCTTCTCTTTTTGAATGCCGTCTCACCAGCGCCGACTTTCACATGCCTTGATAGATCGGCCCCTCGCCGCCCTGCGGCGGCACCCAGTCGATGTTCTGTCACGGGTCCTTGATGTCGCAGGTCTTGCAATGCACGCAGTTTTGCGCATTGATCTGCAAGCGCGGCTGGCTACCTTCCTCGACGATCTCATAGACGCCCGCCGGGCAGTAGCGTTGCTCGGGCGCGGCATAGAGCGGCAGGTTGTGGCGCACGGGCGCATCGGGATCTTTCAGACGCAGATGGCAGGGCTGATCCTCTTCGTGGTTGGTGTTCGAGAGGAAGACCGAAGAGAGCCGGTCGAAGGTGATCACGCCATCGGGTTTCGGATAGTCGATCGGCGGGCATTGCGCGGCGGGCTTGAGCTTGACGTGGTCTGCCGTGAGCCGCAGCGTCCAGGGCGCCTTGCCGCGGAAGAGCTGCTGGTCGATGCCGAACAGCAGCGAGCCTTTCCAGAGCCCCTTGGCCATCAGCGGCTTGAAGTTGCGCGCGCGGTAGAGTTCGTCGAACAGCCAGGAATTGCGGAAGGCTTCCGGGTAGGCGGTCAGCTCGTCGCCACTGCGTCCTTCAGCGAGCGCGGCGGCCACGGCTTCGGCGGCGAGCATGCCCGACTTGATCGCCGCGTGCGAGCCCTTGATGCGCGAGGCGACGAGAAAACCCGCGTCGTCGCCGATCAGCGCCCCGCCGGGGAAGATCAGCTTGGGCAGGGCTTGCAGCCCTCCCGAGACGAGAGCGCGCGCGCCATAGGCGAGCCGTGTGCCGCCTTCGAACAGGGGCCGCAGCGCCGGGTGGGTCTTGAGCCGTTGCATCTCCTCGAAGGGTGAAAGCCATGGGTTGCTGTAGCCGAGACCGACGACGAGGCCGAAGGAGACGAGGTGCGGCTGTGCCTCGTTGCCATAGTGATAGCAGAAGCCACCGCCGTAGGTGTCATTGTCCAGCGGCCAGCCGGCGGTGTGCATGACGAGGCCCTTGCGATGCCGTTCCGGTGCCACCTGCCATAGCTCCTTGATGCCGATGCCATAGACCTGCGGGCCGGCGCCGGCGCGCAGATTGAAGCGCTGTTCGAGCCGCTTGCCCAGGTGGCCGCGGCAGCCTTCGGCGAACAGCGTGTATTTCGCGCGCAGTTCCATGCCGGGCTGGAAATTCGGTCCAGGTTCGCCGTTCTTGAGGATCCCCATGTCGCCGGTGATCACGCCGGCCACCGTGTCGCCGTCATAGAGGACATCGGCACCGGCGAAACCGGCATAGACCTCGACGCCGAGCGCTTCGGCCTCGCGCCCCAGCCAGCGGCAGACCTCGCCGAGGCTGATAACGTAGTTGCCTTCGTTGTGGAAGCAGGCGGGCAAGAGCGCGGCCGGCAGGGCCCAGGCACTTTTTTCGGAGAGGAACAGCAGCCGGTCTTCGGTGACCGGCGTGTCGAGCGGGGCATTGCGTTCCTGCCAGTCCGGGAACAGTTCGGTCAGCGCACGCGGGTCCATCACCGCGCCGGAGAGGATGTGGGCGCCGATTTCCGCGCCCTTGTCGATCAGGCAGACATTGATGCCCGGGTCGAGCTGTTTGAGCCGGATCGCAGCCGAGAGGCCCGCCGGCCCGCCGCCGACCACCACCACGTCGAATTCCATCGCTTCTCGTTCCATTTTTTCACTCCCTTCGGTGGCGCAGCGCACAATTATAATTTCGAACGCCGCATCGCCGGTCTCGGGCACCCACAGTCGATGGAACGTCCAAGGGGGCGGTCGGCCAGTAAGGCGTTCCACGCTAACTTCCCTGGCGCTCGCAGGATATCGACCATGACCGAACGAATGATGTGGCAGCCTTCCGCGGAACGCGTCGCGTCCGCCCAACTGACCGCCTTTGCTCAAGCGGCGTGCCGTCCCGCGAGCACCGACTATGGCACACTGCACCGCTGGTCGATCGAAGAACCCGCTGCGTTCTGGTCGTTGTTGTGGGACTTCGCCGAAGTGCGCGGCGAGAAAGGCGAGCGCATCCTCGCCGATGCCGACCAGATGCCTGGCGCGCGTTGGTTTCCCGAGGCGCGACTCAACTACGCCGAAAACCTGCTGCGCCGGCGCGACGAGACGACGGCGATCGTCTTTCGCGGCGAAGACAAGGTCGCGCGGCGCATGACGCATGCCGAGCTTTACCTGCGTGTGGCGCGGCTCGCGGCGGCGATGAAGGCCGAGGGCATCGGGCCGGGTGACGTGGTCGCCGCCTACATGCCCAACCTGCCGGAAACGCTGATTACCCTGCTGGCCGCTTCGTCGCTCGGCGCGATCTTCACTTCCGCTTCCCCCGACTTCGGCGTGCAGGGCGTGCTCGACCGCTTCGGCCAGGTCGAACCGAAGCTCCTGTTCGCCGCCGATGGCTACTTCTACAACGGCAAGGAGATCGACACGCTTGGCAAGACGCGCGAGATCGCCGCGCAACTGCCGTCGGTGAAGAAGGTGATCGTCTCGCCCTATCGGCATGAGACGGGGCACGATCTGTCGGCCATCCCGAATGCGTTGACGCGCGGCGACTTCGTCGCGCCCTGGCGTGGTGTGCGCGAGATCGAATTCAATCGGCTCTCCTTCGACCATCCGCTCTACATTCTCTATTCGTCGGGCACCACCGGCGTGCCGAAATGCATCGTGCATTCGGCCGGCGGCGCGCTCTTGCAGCACTTGAAAGAGCACCGGCTGCAATCGGACATCCGGCCCGGCGACAAGCTCTTTTACTTCACCACCTGCGGCTGGATGATGTGGAACTGGCTGATCTCGGCGCTGGCTTCCGAAGCGACGCTCTTGCTCTACGACGGCTCGCCCTTCGTCGGCCGCGGCCGGGTGCTGTTTGATTACGCACAGGCCGAGGGTATGACGCACTTCGGCACCTCGGCGAAATTCATCGATGCCTGCGCGAAGATCGAACTGAAGCCGCGCGAGACGCACGATCTCTCGGCGCTCAAGACGATCTTCTCGACCGGCAGCCCCTTGGCGCCCGAGAGCTTCGACTACGTCTATCGCGACTGGAAGGCGGACGTGCAGCTCGCCTCGATCTCCGGCGGCACCGACATCGTCTCCTGCTTCGTGCTCGGCAACCCGTGGCAGCCGGTGTGGCGCGGCGAAATCCAGGGGCCGGGGCTGGGCATGGCCGTCGATGTCTATGACGAGGAGGGCCGGCCCGCGCCGGTGAATGAAAAGGGCGAGCTGGTGTGCACCAAGCCTTTCCCGTCGATGCCGGTCGGCTTCTGGAACGATCCCGACGGGAAGAAGTATCGCGCTGCCTATTTCGAGCGCTTTCCCGGTATCTGGTGTCATGGTGACTTCGCCGAGAAAACCGTGCATGGCGGCTTCATCATCCACGGCCGCTCGGATGCGACGCTCAATCCCGGCGGCGTGCGCATCGGCACGGCCGAGATCTACCGCCAGGTCGAGAAGCTGCCCGAAGTGCTCGAATCCATCGTCATCGGCCAGGATTGGGATCACGATGTGCGCGTCGTGCTGTTCGTCAAGTTGAAAGAAGGGTTGACGCTCGACGACGATCTCGTCAAGCGCATCAAGGAGCAGATCCGTGCCAACACCACACCGCGCCACGTGCCGGCGAAGGTGCTGCAGGTCGCCGACATTCCGCGCACCAAGAGCGGCAAGATCGTCGAACTCGCCGTGCGCGAGGTGGTGCATGGCCGCCCGGTGAAGAACATCGAGGCGCTGGCGAACCCGGAAGCGCTCGAACTGTTCAGGAACCGGCCCGAGCTAGCTTCCTGAGGCTTCGACCGTCCAGGCTGCCGTCCCTCCAGCGCCGACTTTCAGCACCTCGGCAAGCCACGGCAGCGTGTCCTTCAGCGCGGCGGCGAGCGTCCACGGTGGGTTGACGAGGAACACGCCGCTGCCGTGCATGCCCAGGCCATCGGAGGAGGGCGGCTGGACGGTGAGCGTCGCATTCAACCACTCGGGCGCGAGCTTCTTCAGCTTGCCGGCAAGCTGAATGCTCTCGTTCTTCTGCAAGAGCGGATACCAGACCATGAACGTGCCGTTGGCGAAGCGCTGCAGGCCCTCCTTGACCGCCGTGACGACCGCCGCGTAGTCGCGCTTGTCCTCGTAAGAGGGATCGATCAGCACCAGACCGCGGCGCGGCGGAGGCGGTAGCAGGGCTTTCAGGCCGGCAAAGCCGTCTTCCTGCCGGATCTGCACGCGCTTTTGCGCATCCGGCGCAGCGGCGGCGATGGCCTGTGCCAACAATTTCACGTCGGCGGGATGCAGCTCGAAGAGCCGCAGCCGGTCCATGGGCCGCGTCGCGCGCAAGGCGAGGAGCGGCGAGCCCGGATAGCGCTTGAGCTTGCCCTCCGGGTTGTCGGCGCGCACCGCGGCGACGTAACGGGCGATGAGCGGCGGCAGGTCGGCGCGCTGCCACAGCCGACCGATGCCCTCAAACCATTCGGCATGCGTTTTCGCCCGACCCGCCGTGAGCACATAGCCGCCCGCGCCGGCATGGGTATCGATGACCCAATAGGGCTTGTCTTTCTGGTTCAGGTAATCGAGCACTGCGAGCAGCACCGTGTGCTTGAGGACGTCGGCGTGGTTGCCGGCATGGAAGACGTGACGGTAGGAAAGCATCGCAGACCTTTACAATCGGGCCATGAATGATACGCAAGCAGGCGAGCGGATTTCCAAACTGATGGCGCAGCGCGGCATGTGCTCGCGCCGCGAGGCCGATGCCTACATCGAGCAGGGCCTGGTCTTCGTCAATGGCGAAAAGGTGACGCAGCTCGGCACACGCGCAGCCCCCGACGCCAAGATCGAACTCGCCTCCCGCGCGCAGAACCGGCAGTCGCAGCAGGCGACGATCCTGCTCAACAAGCCGGTGGGCTATGTCTCGGGGCAGGCCGAGGACGGCTACTTGCCTGCGGTCGTGCTGGTGAGGCCCGAAAACCAGATGGTCGGAGATACACGGCGTTTCCAACCGTCCATTCTCAAAGGGCTGGCGCCAGCCGGGCGGCTCGATATCGATTCGACGGGCTTGCTGGTGCTGACGCAGGATGGCCGCATCGCGCGGCAGCTGATCGGCGAACACAGCGAAATCGAGAAGGAATATCTCGTCCGTGTCGAAGGCCGGCTCATCGATCGCGGCCTGGCGCTGCTCAATCACGGCCTCTCCCTCGACGGCAAGCCCTTGAGGCGGGCGAAGGTGCGCTGGCAGAACGAGGACCAGTTGCAGTTCATCCTCAAGGAAGGCCGGAAGCGCCAGATCCGCCGCATGTGCGAGCTCGTCGGCCTGCGCGTCGTAGGCTTGAAGCGCGTGCGCATCGGCAAAGTCAGGCTCGGCGATCTGCCGCCGGGGCAGTGGCGCTACCTGCGCCCGGACGAACGGTTTTGAGGAGAAGACAGATGATCCTGGCGAACGACAGCGTCTGCGGCGGTCTGAATCCAACGCAGTCATGACGAACGCTACGCTCCACTGAGCGCACCAGTATGTCGAAATCTTTTACATATGACATCGTCCAGGCAATCGTGTTTTTGATAACTAATTGATACTAATGTAATAATCTTTTGTGGCACGCGCTATGCTTATCCCTTTTGCGCTTTGGGGTATGCGATTTTCCTAATACGCATGATTACCACGGACAAGTCGAAAGGGGTTTAAAAATGAAAAAAACGGCATTGGCAATCGCGCTTCTGTCGATGGGGGCCATCGGGTCGGCGAATGCGGCGAGTTTTCTGAATGGGGGTTTCGAAAACGGTGACTATTCCGGCTGGCAACTGGGGTCTGGTACCCTTCCGTACAACCAGGCTACTGGCAACCCCGATGGTTCCCTGGCGCTCGACCCGGCGAGCTATATGGGCAGCAACACCAATTGGCAAGGCGCCATCGTCTCTGCTGGCAATGATCCCTACACCGGGCAGAGCATGGTCAAATATGGCAGTTATTCCGCACGCATCAATAACGACTGGAACGATAACTCGGTCAATGTGATTCGCCAGGTCGTCAATAATTACGACGGCACCTCGATCAACTTCGCGTGGGCTGCCGTGCTCGAAGCATCGCATGGCGTGACGGATTCCGATATTTTCGGTCTCAAGATCACCGATCTGACGACGAACAGCGTCCTGTACAACGTCGCTTACTCGTCAGCGACTGCGCCTGGGCTCTTCAATGTGGCATTTGGGTATATCTACTGGAACAATTGGACCGAGGTTTCCCTGAACGTCACCCAAGGCCACAACTTTGAAATCAGCCTGCTGGCGTCCGACTGCCCCTATGGCGGGCACTGGGGATATGTGTATCTCGATGGTTTCGGCACCGTCCAGGGTGGGGGTGGCGACAACGGCTCGGGCGGTGGTACGGTCCCGGAACCCGCGACGCTCGCCTTGATGGGTCTTGGACTGGCCGGCCTTGCGGTGAGACGCCGTAAGACAGCGTGATCGCTGACTACTTCGTCTGAACCGCTCAACGCCCACTTTCAAGTGGGCGTTGTTTTTTTGGGCGCCGAAAGTCTGCTTCAGGCGACCAGATCTTCCCTCCGCAGCAGGAAGATCTTCCCTTCGCCGCTCTCGGTGTCGAGCCAGGTGAGCGGCAGCTGCGGGAAGGCGGCTTCGACGAGATCGCGGTTGTGGCCGACTTCGACGGCGAGCAGGCCGTGCGGCTTCAGATGCGCCTTCGCGCCGGCGAGGATGCGGCGCACGATATCGAGGCCGTCTTCGCCCGCCGCGAGCGCCAGCGCCGGCTCGTGGCGGTATTCCGGCGGCAGCTCGCGCATCGCCTGCGCGGTGACGTAGGGGGGGTTGCTGATGATCAGATCGTATTTGCGCTTGCCTAAATTCTCGAACAGATCGCCCTGAATGAGGCGGATGCGGTCTTCGAGACCGTAGTCGGCGACGTTGCGTTTCGCTACTTCGAGCGCGTCGGCGGAGAGGTCGGCGGCGTCGATCTTCGCGTTCGGGAAGGCGTGCGCCATCAGGATCGCGAGACAGCCCGAGCCGGTGCATAGATCGAGCGCGGATTCGATCGCCTCCGGATCTTCGACCCAGGGCGAGAAACCTTCGACGAGCAGATCGGCGAAATAGGAACGCGGGATCAGCACGCGTTCATCGACATAGAAGCGCAGGCCCGCCTGCCAGGCTTCGTGCGTCAGATAGGCGGCAGGGAGCCGCCGCGTGATGCGCTGCTGTAAAAGTTCCAGCACGGCCAGCCGCTCGTGGCGGGTCAGTCGCGCGTCGAGATAGGGATCGAGGCGGTCCGGCGGCAGGTGCAGGGCGTGGAGGATCAGCCAGGCGGCTTCGTCGTGGGCGTTGTCGCAGCCGTGACCGAAAAAGAGCTTCGCCTCGTGGAAGCGGCTTACGCCCCAGCGCAGCCAGTCGCGGATCGTGATCAGGTCGTCGAGGAGTTCGGACACGTGAAAAATCGGCGCTGGTGGGACGGCACGGTCAGGACAGCAGCGCGCGGAGCGCGCTCTGATAGATGCGCGTCAGCGGCTCGATGTCGGCGATGACGACGCATTCGTCGATCTGGTGGATCGTCGCATTCACCGGCCCGAATTCGACCACCTCGGGGCAGATCTCGGCGATGAAGCGGCCGTCCGAGGTGCCGCCGGACGTCGATAGTTCCGGCGCGAGACCGGTCTCGGCCTCGATGGCGCTGGAGAGCGCGGCCACCAGCCGGCCGGGGGGGGTGAGGAAGGGGCGGCCACCGAGCGTCCAGACGAGATCGTATTCGAGGCCGTGGCGGTCGAGGATCTGGTGCACGCGTTCCTGCAGACCCTCTGCAGTACTGGCGGTCGAGAAGCGGAAATTGAACAGCACCTCGCAGGTGCCGGGCACGACGTTGGTCGCACCGGTGCCGGCATGGATGTTCGAGATCTGGAAGGAAGTCGGCGGGAAGAATTCGTTGCCGATGTCCCAGTGCGCGGCGGCCAGCTCCGCGAGCGCCGGCGCGACGCGATGGATCGGGTTCTTCACCTTTTCCGGATAGGCGACGTGGCCCTGCACGCCGCGCACCGTGAGCTTGCCGGAGAGCGAGCCACGCCGGCCGTTCTTGATCGTGTCGCCCAAGCGGGTCACCGAGGTCGGTTCGCCGACGATGCAGACATCGAGGGTTTCGCCGCGCGCCTTGAGCGTCTCGACGACCTTCACCGTGCCGTCGGTGGCATCGCCTTCCTCGTCCGAGGTGAGCAGGAAAGCGAGCGAGCCGTTGGGTTCGCCTTCATCCAGCAGGCGCTCGACGGCGACGATCGCGGCGGCGATCGAGGTCTTCATGTCGGCGGCGCCGCGGCCGTAGAGCCGGCCTTCGCGCTCGGTGGGCTGAAACGGATCGGAATGCCAGCGCTCGAGCGGCCCCGGCGGGACGACATCGGTATGGCCGGCAAAGACGACGAGCGGCCTCGCCGTGCCGCGCCGCGCCCAGAGGTTCGCTACGCGGCCGGTCGGCCCGGTGCTGTCCAGGCGCTCGCAGACGAAGCCCCGCGCCGCCAGCCGCGCGGCGATCAAGTCGAGGCAGCCGGCATCCTCGGGGGTGATCGAGCGGCGCGCGATCAGGTTTTTCGCCAGTTCGAGGGCGCCGGACATCATTCCATCCGCAGCGTGAATTCGGCGAAGCTCGCGCCGTTCTCGGTCGTGGTCTGGATCGCGCCCGGATCGGCGAGCGGCACGCGCGGCTTTTCTTCGCTCTTCTTTTCGAGCTCGGTGTTGTTGATCAGCCAGTGCAGGTTGTTCGCGGAATCGGCGTTGGCGAGGGCTTCTTCGAGCGTGATGGTGCCGGCGCGGTAGAGCGCGTGCAGCGCCTGCTCGAAGGTCTGCGAGCCGGGCGACATGCTTTGCTCCATCGCCTCCTTGATTGCGTTCAGATCGCCTTTCTCGATCAGCTCGCCGATGTAGCGCGAGTTGAGCATCACTTCGACGGCCGGGATGCGCGTGCCGTCGGGCTTTCTGACGAGCCGCTGCGAGATGATCGCCTTGAGCGTCACCGCGAGGTCAGCCAACAGCGCCGGACGGTTCTCCAGCGGATAGAAGCTGATGATGCGGCTCATCGTGTGGTAACTGTTGTTGGCGTGCAGCGTCGCCAGGCACAGGTGGCCCGATTGCGCATAGGCGATCGCCTGCGTCATCGTCTCCTTGTCGCGGATCTCGCCGATGAAGATGCAGTCCGGCGCCTGGCGCAGCGCATTCTTCAGGCCGACCTGGAAGGCGCGCGTGTCGGAGCCGATCTCGCGCTGATTGACGATCGACTTCTTGTTCGTGAAGATGAATTCGATCGGGTCTTCGAGCGTCAGGATGTGACCGGTCATGCGCTCGTTGCGATGATCGAGCATCGCGGTGATCGAGGTCGTCTTGCCCGAGCCGGTGGCGCCGACCATCAGCACCAGGCCGCGCTTTTCCATGATCAGGTCGGCCAGCACCGGCGGCAGGTTGAGCGTGTCGAGACGCGGAATCTGCATCGGAATGTAGCGTACGACGAAGGCCGGCGTGCCTTTCTGGCGCATCACCGAGATG
Organism: Rhodocyclaceae bacterium; assembly: GCA_013388985.1. GTDB lineage: Bacteria > Pseudomonadota > Gammaproteobacteria > Burkholderiales > Rhodocyclaceae > Sulfuricystis. Next base: position 36,002 of record JACAEF010000030.1, on the reverse strand, counting down.
CGGTAATTGCCGACGCCTTCGAGCGCATAACCCGTGTTCAGCTCGAGGGTGGTCTCGAACTCGGCGAGCTGGCGCTCGGTGAGGATCTCCTGCAACAGCGCCATCACCGTGGCGCTGTCCATGACCTGCTGGTTCACCGGCATGCAAACGCCGTTGATCTTGATGTTGATCGGCGCGCCTACCGAAACAAAAATGTCCGAGGCGTTCTTCTCCGCCATCAGCCGGAACAGCTTGTGCATCGCGCTCATGCCGATGTCCTTCAGTCGCGCAGCAGTTCGTTGATGCTGGTCTTCGAGCGGGTCTGCGCGTCGACCTTCTTGACGATCACCGCGCAGTAGAGGCTGTAGCTGCCGTCCTTCGAGGGCAGGTTGCCGCTGACGACGACAGAGCCTGCAGGCACGCGGCCATAGATGATCTCGCCGGTGGTGCGGTCGAAGATCTTGGTGCTCTGGCCGATGAACACGCCCATCGAGATCACGCAGTTGTCCTCGACGATGACGCCCTCGACGACCTCGGAGCGCGCGCCGATGAAGCAGTTGTCGCCGATGATGGTCGGGTTGGCCTGCAAGGGCTCCAGCACGCCGCCGATGCCGACGCCGCCGGAGAGATGCACGTTCTTGCCGATCTGCGCACAGGAGCCGACGGTGGCCCAGGTGTCGACCATCGTGCCTTCGCCGACGTAGGCGCCGATGTTGACGAAGCTCGGCATCAGCACCACCGACGGGGCGATGTAGGCGCCGCGGCGCACCACCGCGCCCGGCACGACGCGGAAGCCGCCTTTCTGGAACAGGTGGGTGTCGTACTTGGCGAACTTGGTCGGCACCTTGTCGAAGTAACGCAGGCAGCCGCCGTCCATGACGACGTTGTCCTCGAGGCGGAACGACAGCAGCACCGCCTTCTTGATCCACTGATGGGTCACCCACTGGCCGTCGATCTTCTCGGCGACGCGCAGGCGACCGGCGTCGAGCTCGTCGAGCACGGTCTTGACGGCTTCGCCCAGGCGCGCCGGCGCGGAGCCGGGCTTCAGGTTGGCGCGATCTTCCCAGTATTGTTCGATGAGGCTTTGCAGTTCGGACATGGCGGTTCCTTGTGTTCAGAGTGAGGAGCAGAAGGCGGCGATGCGCTCGGCCGCACTTTGGCATTCTTCGAGACCGGCGACCAGCGCGATGCGGACGAAATCGCGTCCCGGATTGGCGCCGGCGGCGTCGCGCGCCAGAAAGCTGCCAGGCAGGACACTTACATTATATTGATCGTGCAGCCGGCGGGTGAATTCGGTGTCGGAGAGCCCGGTGGGCGAGACGTCGGCCCACAGATAGAAGCCGGCATCGGGCACGGCGGTTCGCAGATGGCGCGCGACGATCGGCGTGACGCGGGCGAACTTCTCGACATAGAGGCGGCGGTTGGCCGCGACGTGCGCCTCGTCGTTCCAGGCGGCGATGCTTGCCGCCTGCACGGGCGGGCTCATCGCGCAGCCGTGGTAGGTGCGGTAGAGCCAGAATTTTTTCAGGATCGTCGCATCGCCGGCGACGAAGCCGGAGCGCAGGCCCGGCACGTTCGAGCGCTTCGACAGGCTCGAAAACATGACGAGATTCTTGTAGTCGTCGCGGCCGAGCCGGCGTGCCGCTTCCAGCCCGCCGAGCGGCGGCTGCGTCTCGTCGAAGTAGATTTCCGAATAGCATTCGTCGGCAGCGATCACGAAGCCGTAACGGTCGGAGAGCTCGAACAGCGTCTGCCAGTCGGCAAGCGGCATCACCTTGCCGGTCGGATTTCCCGGCGAGCAGACGTAGATGAGCTGGGTCTGCTGCCAGACTTCCTCCGGCACGCGCGAGAAATCCATGCGAAAGTCGTTTTCCGGCAGCGTGTTGAGGTAGAAGGGCCGCGCACCGGCCAAGAGCGCCGCACCCTCGTAGATCTGGTAGAAGGGGTTGGGCGAGATCACCACCGGCTGCTCGTGCCGGCGCGGCGCGACGACGGCCTGCGCGAAGGCGAACAGGGCTTCCCGCGAGCCATTGACCGGCAGCACCTGGCTCGCGGCATCCGGCGCCGGCAGACGATAGCGCCGGGCGATCCAGGCGGCGATGGCCTGGCGTAGCGCATCGGAGCCGTTGGTGGCCGGATAGCTCGCCAGGCCGGCGAGGTTCGCGGTCAGCGCATCCTTGATGAGCTGTGGGGTGGGATGCTGCGGCTCGCCGATGTGCAGCTTGATCTCTGTCAGGTCGGCAGGAGGATGGCAGCCGGAAAGCAGCGCGCGCAGCTTTTCGAACGGGTAGGGCTGGAGCTTGTCGAGATTGGGATTCATGGGAAAACGCGGCGATAGAGCGCGCGGCTGGCGTAGGCGAGCCACGGCAGGGTGAGCGGCAACAGCGGCAAGAGCAGGATGCTGCCGATGATGATCAGGGAGAGAAGGAGGGCCCAAGCCATCGCCGGCAAAAAATTGCCGAACACGGCGCGCACGCTGGCGACGACGGCATCGACCAGGCCGGCGCGGCGCTCGAGCAAAAGTGGCGCCGAAAAGGCCGAGACGCAGTAGAGCAGGAAGGCGATCGCGAAGCCCGAGACCGCGCCCCAGAACAGGAAGCTCGCCACGCCCGGTGCGACCGGGATCAGGTCGGCGAGCCAGACCGGCGCGCCACCGACCATATAGCTGTAGAGGATCGCAGCATCGGTGACGAAGATCATGAACAGCAGCGCGCAGACGAGCGCAAGCGCCCAGAGCGCCGGGGCGGCGGAAGCGAAACCCCGTGCCGTGTCACCAGCGCCGACTTTGGCGCCGGCCTCATGCGCGCGCGCGATGCCGAAGAAGCCGGCGAGGATGGCCGGGCCCACGAGCATGAAGGCGCCCGCCGCTGCGACGACGAAAGGCGTGAAACCCTGCAGCAGCAGACCGCCGAGGATGAGCGCGCCGATCAGCGTGAACAGGCCTGCATAGGCGAGGCTGGCGCCGAGCGTCGCCTTCGTCAGCGTCCAGCCCTCGGCCAGCGCGCGAGCGATGTCCGCAAAGCCGAAGGGGCGAGGAAGCATGCTCAGCCGCGCGTGTTCGATTGCGGCGGAAAGTCGTCGAGCTCGACTCTCGGCGCGGGTTTCCAGCCCTTCTTGCGATACTCGGCGACGACGTTGGTGAAGATGCCGCCGCGAACAAAGAAACGGGCGGTGAGCCGCATGAAGCGGGGCTTGGTGGCGCGGACCAGATCGTCGAGGATGCGGTTCGTCACGTCCTCATGGAAATGCCCCTCGTCGCGGAAGCTCCAGATATAGAGCTTCAGGCTTTTGAGCTCGACGCACAGCCTGTCCGGGACGTAGTCGAGGGTGAGCACGGCGAAATCGGGCTGGCCGGTCTTCGGGCACAGGCAGGTGAATTCCGGGATCTCCATGTGGATCCGGTAATCGCGCTGCGGGGCCGGATTGGGGAAGGTTTCGAGGGTCTTCGAGGGCTGGGAGGGCATGGCGGGCAGGGATCGAAAAGCGAACCGGGATTATAGGGTGCCGTCCTGTCAGCGCCGAGTTTCGTACGTCTGCCTTCAGTAGCCGAGCGTGCGTGGCAGCCAGAGGGCGAGCTGGGGCAGGGCGGCGACGAGGATCAAGGCGAGGAGCATCGCGACGACGAACCAGAGCACCCAGCGCACGGTCGATTCGATCGAGATGCCGGCGATGCGCGAGGTCACCATCAGGTTGACCGCCATCGGCGGAGTGAATTGGCCGATCGCCATGTTCATCGTCATCAGCACCCCGAACCAGACCAGGTCCCAGTGGAACGCCTGGGCGATGGGAATCAGGATCGGCAGGAAGACGAGGAAGATCGACACCGCGTCGAGGAGCATGCCGGCGATGAGCAGCATCACCATGATCATCGCCAGCATCAGCGTCTCGTTCGCGGTGATGCCGATCAGCGCCCGGGCGAAGGCGTCGAAGGCGCCGAGCGTCGCGCCGGCATGGGCGAACACGCCGGCCAGCGAGATGATGATCATCACCACGGCGGAGATTTCCGCCGACTGGACCAGCACGTCATAGACGTCGCGCCAGGAGAGCGAGCGATAGACGAACACGCCGACGAAAAAGCCGTAGAACACCGCGATCACCGCGGCCTCGGTGGGCGTGAACATCCCCGAGCGCAGGCCGCCGAGGATGATCACCGGTGCCAGCAGTCCCCAGCTCGCCTCCCGGAAGCTTTGCCAGACCGGGGTCTTGTCCTCGCTGGCACCGGCGCCCCAGCCTTCGCGCAGCGAGAGATAGAACACCGGGATCAGCAGGGCCAGGCCGGCCAGCATGCCCGGAATCAGTCCGGCGGCGAACAGCGCCGGCACACTCGCGGCAGGCACGAGGATGCTATAGACGATGAAGGCGATCGAGGGCGGGATCAGGATCGCGGTCGAGCCGGCGGCCGCGATCAGGCTTGCCGAGAAGGCGCGCGGGTAGCCCTGTTTCGCCATGCCGGGGATCATCACCATCGCCACGGCGGCGGCGTCGGCCGGGCCGGAACCGGAAATGCCGCCGAGGAACATGCAGACCAGCACGGCGACGAGGCCCTGGGCGCCGCGCCGGTTGCCGACGACGGCAGCGGTGAAATTGACGATGCGCAGCGCCACGCCGGCGCGCTCGAAGATCATGCCGGCGAGCACGAACACCGGCAGGGCGAGCAGCGGATACTTGGCGATGCCGGCATAGACGTTGGTTGGCACCGACATGATGCCGAGCCCCTCGGCCAGGATCACGGCGGTGCCGGCGGCGCCGAGGGCGACGGCGAGCGGCGCGCCGAGCGCCAAGAGCAGCGCGAAGCCGAGAAACAGGATCAGGCTGCCAGCGATCATGGACGGTGGCGCCACAGACGCACAAGGCGCCCGGCGATGCGCAAGACGATCAGCGCCGACAGCAGCGGCAGCCAGAGCGTGTAGAGCCACTGCGGGATGCCGATGCCGGGCGACGTGGTCTCGTAATTCCAGTCGTCCATCAGCAGGCGCACGCCGTAGAAGGCGATCAACGCGAACAACGCGAGCGCGACGAGCATCACCAGGCGCTCGATCCAGAGTGCGAGGCGCGGCGGCAATTTGTCGACGAAGAAGCTCATGCGGATGTGCGTATTCTTGGCGAAGGCCGCCGCGGCGCCGAAGAAGGTCAGCACCACCATCAGGAAGACCGAGAACTCCTCGGTGAAGGCGAAGGATTCGTCGGTGAAGTAACGCACGATGACGTTGGCGAAGGTGATCAGGCAGATCAGCGCCATCGCCAGCGCGGCGAAAAACTCTTCGAAGCGAACCGGGATGCGGGGGCGGTCAGGGCCGGCGTGGCCGGCCGGGTGCGGCGAGTCGTTCATCGAAACCGTTGGATGGCGGGCCGTTTCCGCCATCCTCTCCTGGCTCAGCGGGCGGCGATCGCCTGTTCGGCTTTCTTGACGAGATCGGGACCGATGGTCTTGGCCCACTTGTCATAGACCTTGCGCGTCGCCTTGACGAAGGCGGCACGCTCTTCCGGCGTCAACTTGACGACATTGACGCCGAGGCCTTCGACCGTGGCGATCATCGACAAATCGGGCGGCACGAGGCCTTTTCTCGCCATCTCGATGACCTGCCGGCCGGCCTCGACGGCGGCTTCGCGCACGATCTTCTGGTCTTCCGGCGTCCAGCTCGCCCAGACTTCCTTGTTGACGACGAAGATCAGCGGGTCGGCGACATAGCCCCAGAGGGTGAGGTATTTCTGGCCGACGGTGTGCAGTTTCGCGGCGGTGAAGATGGTCAGCGGGTTTTCCTGGCCATCGACGGCGCCGGAAGCGAGAGCGGGCTGGGCGTCGGCCCAGCTCATCTGCGTCGGGTTGGCGCCCAGCGCGGTGAAGGTCTCGTTGAAGATCGGCGAACCGACGACGCGGAATTTGAGGCCCTTCATGTCCTCGGGCGTGCGGATCGGCCGCTTCGAGTTGGAAAGCTCGCGGTAGCCGTTCTCGCCCCAGGCGAGCGGCACGACGCCGTTCTTTTCGAGCGTCTTGAAGATCTCCTTGCCGACCTCGCCCTGTGTCAGCGCATCGATCGCCTTGTAGTCGGGCATCAGGAAGGGCAGCGAGAACAGGTTGAGTTCCTTGACCTGCGGCGACCAGTTGATCGTCGAGCCGATCGCCAGGTCGATGACGCCCTGGCGGATCGCGGTGAATTCGCGCGTCTGGTCGCCGGCGACGAGCGAGACGCCCGGGTAGAGCTTGATGTTGATGCGGCCCTGGGTGCGCTCGCGCACCAGATTGGCCCAGATCTCGCCACCTTTGCCCCACGGGAAGGCGGTACCGACGACGGTGGAGAGGCGGTATTCGGGTGCGTACTTCGTTTGCGCGGCAGCCGGAAGGGCGGCGGTCAAGGCGACGGCGGAAAGCGTCATCAACAGGGTTCTGCGCAGCATGAAGGGTCTCCTTTGTGTTGGCGTTGAGCGATGGCCATGCAGCCTAGCATGGCTTGAGTTTGCAGAGCGCATCGAGGATCCGCGCCGCCGGCACGTGGGCGGCGGCTTCGAGCGTCGGTGCATAGCCGACCGGGATGCGCGGCGCGCCGACGCGCTTGACCGGGATGCCGAGTTCCTCGGCGATCGTCGCGGCGATCTCGGCGCCGAAGCCGGCCGCCTGCACCGCTTCGTGTGTCACCAGCGCCCGGCCGGTGCGGGCAGCAGAGCCGAGCACCGTCGCGCGGTCCCAGGGCCAGAGCGTGCGCAGGTCGATCACCTCGACCGACAGCCCTTTGGCTTCGGCGAGCTGCGCGGCTTCGAGCGCGACATGCACCTGTTTCGACCAGCTCACCAGCGTGACATCATGGCCGGGGCGCACGATTTCTGCCTTGCCGAGCTTGGCGGTGGCGGTGGTATCGACCTCGCCCGTCATGCCCCAGAGCATCTTGTGCTCCATGTAGATGACCGGATCGCCGCAGGCGAGCGCTGCCGTGAGTAGCGCATGGTTGTCGGCGGGCGTGGCCGGCGCGACGACGACGAGGCCGGGGATGTGGGCGAACCAGGCTTCGAAGGATTGCGAATGCTGGGCGGCCGAAGCAGCCCAGATGCCGATCGGCAGCCGGGCGACGAGCGGCACGCGGCCCTGGCCGCCGAACATGTAGCGGTTCTTGGCGGCCTGGTTGACGATCTCGTCGATTGCGCAGAGCGCGAAGTCGGCGACGCGCATCTCGACCACGGGCTTCATGCCCGTGAGCGCCATGCCGACGGCCGCGCCCATGATCGCCGCCTCGGAAATCGGCGCGTCGATCACGCGCTCAGGGCCGAATTCCTGCTGCAGGCCGGCATACTGGCCGAAGATGCCGCCGCGGCCGATATCCTCGCCGAGCGCGACGACGGCGGGATCGGCGCGCATCGCACTCGCGAGTGCGTTGCAGGCGGCTTGGGCATAGCTCATCACTGCCATTGGCCCGCTCCGGTGTCCTGGATGTCGGTGAAAGCCGCTTCCGGCGGCGGATAAGGCGCGGCGAGCGCGGCGGCGACGGCGGCATCGATCTCCGCCTTCGCTTCGGCATCGATCGCGGCGACGTCGATGCCGAGCGCCGCGAGCCGCGTGGCGGCGAGCCGCAACGGGTCACTCGCCAGCGCCGCCTCGACCTCGCCTGGGTCACGGTAGGCGGCCGGGTCGACCGAGACATGGCCTTTGACGCGATAAGTGACTGCATGCAGGAGACGCGGCCCGAAGCCGGCGCGGATCTCGGCGACGAGTTGCACGGCGGCTTCATGCACGGCCAGCACGTCGTTGCCATCGACGCTGACCGCTGGGATGCCGAGGCTCTCGGCGCGCGCGGCGGCGCCGGCGCCGGCGGTCATCGTCTGCGTCGCGGTGGTCGCCGAGTAACGGTTGTCCTCGCAGACGAACAATACCGGCAGTTCATAGACCTTCGCCCAGTTCAGCCCTTCGAGGAAGGGACCGCGGTTGATCGCGCCGTCGCCGAAGAAGCAGGCGACGATCTGGCCGCTGCCACGGATCTTCGCCGAATGCGCGGCGCCGACGGCGATCGGAATCCCTGCCGCGACGACGCCATTGGCGCCCAGCATGCCGACCGAGAAGTCGGCGATGTGCATCGAGCCGCCCTTGCCGTGGTTGGTGCCGGTCGCGCGGCCAAAGAGCTCGCCCATCATCGCCGTGGTGTCCGCGCCCTTGGCGAGCGTGTGTCCATGCCCCCGGTGCGTCGAAGTCAGATAATCGGATTTGTCGAGGCAGGCGCAGACGCCGGCGGCGACGGCTTCCTGCCCGGTCGACAGGTGCAGCGGGCCGCGCACCGACGCCGTGCCGGTGACGCTGCTGCCAAAGGCGGCGACGCAGCCGCGGCTGGCTTCCTCGGCGGCGTTCTCGAAGGCGCGGATGCGCGCCATCGTGCGGTAGAGGGTGAGCAGGCGATCTGCCTTGTCGTTGTTCATTGTCGGCAGGGCTGAAAGTGACGAGACGCGAAGTCTATTCAAAGCCGTGCCGTCTTGCCAGCGCCGAGTTTCACGTAAGCCGCTGCAGCAGCCAGAGCGCGATGAAGCCGCTGGCGATGGTGGCGAGCGTGTTTTTCCAGACGGCTGCTACGGCGATCGCGACGAGACCGGCCCAGAAGCGCGGGTTGTCGGCGACTTGCAGCTTGCCCGCGACCAGCAGCAGCTCCGGCGCGGTGATCGCGGTGAGTGCCGCGATCGGCACGAAGGGCAACATGCGGATGAACCAGGCCGGCGGCCGGTAGTGGCCTTCGAGCGCGATGAACGAATAGCGGATCAGGAAGGTGACGAGCCCGCAGGCGAGCCACAGCGGCAGCCAGCTCATTTCTTCTCTCCAATCAGCGCACCGGCGGCCAGCCCGGCCAGCGCGGCGGCGAACAGCCCCGTCTTGTAAGGCAGGCCGGCGGCGAGCACGGCGGCCGTGCCGGCCACGATCGCGGCGACGAGCCGCGCGCGGCTGTCGACGAGCGGCACGACGATACTGATGAAGGTGAGCGGCAGCGCGAAGTCGAGGCCGAGATCGCCGGGCAGCAGGCTGCCCGCCAGCACGCCGGCGAGCGTCGCAAGCTGCCAGCCGGCCCAGAGCGCGAACCCGGCGCCGAAAAGAATCCAGTGCGCCTGCGGCGAACGCGGCTGGGCCAACAGATGCGGGATCGCGGCGGCATAGGCCTCGTCGGTGAGCAGGTAGGAAAGCAGGAGCTTCCAGCGGCGCGGCAAGGCGGCGAGCGCCGGCGCGACCGAGGCGCTGTAGAGCGCATGGCGCAGGTTGATGAGCCCCACGGCGCCGACCATCAACAAGGCCGGGGCGCCGGCGCCGATCAGTTGCGCCAGCAGAAACTGTGCCGAGCCGGCGAACACCAGCGAGGACATCAGAAAGGCCGCCAAAGGCGGAATGCCGCTTTGCAGCGCGACGACACCGTAGATCACGCCGAAGGGCGCGACGCCGAGCAGCATCGGCAGGAGGGCGCGCACGCCGAGGAGGAAGGCCGAGCTTCGTGTCATGTCCGGCGATGCGTGAGATAAAGGAGCTCGTAGGTCAGCCGCGGCGCGGGCCCCAGCGTGCGAAGCACGCGGCGCAGCTGGCCGGGCGTGAGCGGCACATGGCCGGGGGCGGGCGTATCGGCGCCGATCGCGCGCAAGGCGCGCAGGAAGTCGATGCCATGCGCATGAGTATCGCGCCATTGCTCAGTTTCGATGCGATTATCGCCCGGCGGCAGGGCGGCCAGGCAAGCCTCCCGGCTGGGCAAGATCCGCGTGCCGGACTTGAGACCGTGCGCCGCGTGGGCCGCGCGCCACTCAACGAAGGTCGCGCTCCCGGGCAGGGAGAGGAGCAGCACGCCGCCGGGCGCGAGCAGGGCGGAGAGTCCGGCCAGGGCGGTGGGCAGATCGTCGAACCATTGCGCGACGAGGTTGCCGCAGATCAGGTCGAAACCGGCGAAACGCGCGGGACGGCGCGCGTCGAAGTCGGCGCTGGCAGGACGGCATCCGTCCATGACGGCGAAGTCGATGCGTGGATTGGTGTCGAGCCGCGACCGGCAGGCCGCGACCATCGCCGGCGCGATATCGGTGGCGAGGATCCACGCGCCCGGCAGGTGCAGCGCGAGCAGCTCGGTCAGGTGCCCGGTGCCGCAGCCGATTTCGAGCACGCGCGGACGCGGCGGCAGCGCGAGGGTGACGAGGCGCTCGGCGAGCTTTTGCGCGGCGTGGCGCTGCGCCGCCGAGTGGGCGTCGTAGCTCGGCGCGGCGGCTGCGAAACGCGCCGCAATGCTGGGCCCGCCCCCCTTCCCCCCCCTCGCGGGGGGTTCTTGTTTGCTCGCTGCGCTCGATATCACGGGCGCCTCCGTGGCTCGATCGTCGCGGATTGCGCCATTCGGCGCGTGCCGCGCCGGCTTGGGACGGCCCGGCGCCGGCGCTTCCTTCTCTCCATTACGCATTCGTGAGTCTTTCGATCCAGTCGGCGCACACCTCGGGATGGGTGAGCGGCAAGAGATGCCCCGGCGCGTCGATGAATTCGACCGCGCCCTCCGCGCCGAAGGCCATCGCGCTCATCGCGGCGGGCACGATGGGGTCGTGCGCCCCGGCGAGCGCGACGACATCGCTGCGGCGCGCGGCGAGTGTCGCGCGGCCGTCCCACTCGGCGAGCCAGCCGAGGCCGGCGGCAAGCCGCGCGGCATTCGGTGCGCCCGTCGGCGCGTGGCCGCCGCAGCGCGCGTGAAAATCGGTGAGCACGCCGGCGGGGTCGCGCTGGAACTGCTGCCGCATGCGGGAAAGGACGCGCGGCGCGACGGCCGGCGCGAAGTCATCCGTTTCGGTGAAGCGCGGAAAGCCGTTGATGCACAGCAGCCGTCGCCAAGGCATGTCGCTTTGGACGAGCCACCAGAGCGCGCCGAGCGAGTGGCCCACGGCGAGTGCCGTCTCACCAGCGCCGACTTTCAGGCGTTCCTCGCCGAAGAAGCCGAAGTCGAGGGCCGTGACGGAAAGGCGCGCGGGCAGCCGCGCGCGCACCGCATCCCAGAGCGAGGCATCAAAGCCCCAGCCATGCAGGAGGACGACCGTCGTCACAGCCTCGTCACCGCGTCGATCAGGCGCTCGAACTGGCCATCCGTCAGGGCGGCCGACAGCGAGAATCGGAGCCGCGCTGTACCGGCGGGCACCGTCGGCGGGCGGATGGCGACGGCCAGTATCCGGGCTGCGCGCAGCTTTTCAGCCGCCGCGAGCGCCCGGTGCGTGTCGCCCAGGACGGCGGGGACGATCTGCGTCGTCGAGGCGAGCGTGTCGAAGCCGCGCGCCTGCAAGGCGCCGCGCAAGGCCGCGGCCATTTGCATCAGCCGTGCGCGTTCGTTCTCCATCGCCGGCACGAGCTCGAGCGCGGCATCGAGCGCGCCCAGGGCGGCCGGCGCCGGCGCGGTGCTGTAGATGAAGCCGGCGCACGCGTTGATGAGCCAGTCGATCAGCAGCCGCGAGCCGGCGACATAGGCGCCCGCGCCCCCGAGCGCTTTTCCCAGCGTGCCCATCGTCACCGTCGCGCGGCCCTGCGCAAGGCCGCTGCCTTGGGGCCCCAGCACGCCGGTGGCGTGCGCTTCATCCAGATAAAGATAGGCGCCGTGCCGCTGAGCCAGCGCCGACAGGGCGGCGACGTCGGCGACGTCGCCATCCATGCTGAACACCGATTCGGTGACGATCCAGCGTGTCGTTCCCGGATGCCGTTCCAGCAGTTCCTCGAGATGGGCGAGGTCGTTGTGGCGGAAGCGGATCTGCTTGACGCCGGCGAGACCCGCATGCAGGCTTGCGTGGTTCAGGCGGTCGGTGAAGACGAGAGGATTTGCGCCGAGCTTGAGGAGCGCCGGCAACACCGAGCTGTTGAGCTGGAAGCCCGTGGCGAAGATCAGGGCGGCCTCGGTGCCCTTGAAGCGCGCGAGCCGCTCTTCGAGCGCGAGCAGGTCTTCGGAAGTACCCGTGACGAGCCGCGAGGCGCGGCTGCCGGCGCCGTGTTTTTTCGTCCAGGCGCAGGCGCGCTCGATGAGCCGCGGATGGCGCGAGAGCCCCAGGTAATCGTTCGAGGTGACGTCGATCAGCGCCGCATCGTGGGCGACGAGCCGACGCCGCAAGCCCGCCGCGTCGAGTTCCGCGAGCGCGGGCAGGATCAGGGCGTCGAGATCGGGCATGGCGCGCAAGGATTATTTTTCGACCAGTCGGCGACGACCTCGCAGACCGCTGCGGTGAGCGTGGCGAGGTCGGTGGTGTCGATGACGAAGGGCGGCGCGAGATAGACGATGTCGCCGAAGGGCCGCACCCAGACGCCGCGCTCGACGAAGGCCGGGCGCAAGGCGGCGGCGATGGGGCGATCGAGCTGCACGACGCCGATCGCGCCCATGACGCGCACATCGACGACGCCAGGCAGATGGCGGCAGGGTTCGAGTTCGCGCCTCAATTGCGCCTCGATCGCGGCGACCTGCTGCAGCCTCGGCTCGCGCTCGAAGAGGTCGAGCGAGGCGTTCGCCGCCGCGCAGGCGAGCGGATTGGCCATGAAGGTGGGGCCGTGCATGAAGGCGTCCTCGCTGCGTTCGGAACAGAACGCGGCGAAGACGGCATCCGTTGCGACCGTGGCGGCCAAGGGCAGCGTGCCGCCGGTGAGCGCCTTGGATAGACACAGGATGTCCGGCACGGCCGTAGGCGGCGTGGCGAAGAGCGTGCCCGTGCGGCCGAAGCCGGTCATGATCTCATCGAAGATCAGCAAAATGCCGTGCGCGTCGCAGGCGGCGCGGAGGGCTTCGAGCGTTGCGACGTCGTGAAAGCGCATGCCGCCGGCGCCCTGCACGCGCGGTTCGACGATCATGGCGGCGATCTCGCGGCCGTGGCGGTCGAGCAAGGCTTCGAGCGCGGCGCGGCTCGCCGCATCGCGCGGCAGCGCGGCGAAGTGCTGCGGCACGCGGTAGGCCGCGTGCGCATCGTGGAAGCCGCAGGCCGGATCGGTGACCGAGAGCGCGCCGAGCGTGTCGCCGTGGTAGCCGTCGTGGAAGGCGAGGAAACGGTGGCGGTCCTCGCCGCGGTTCTTCCAGTATTGCACGGCGATCTTGAGCGCCACCTCGACCGCGACCGAGCCGGATTCGGAGAAAAAGACGCGATTCAATTCCCCGGGAAGCCACGCGGCGAGCCGCCGCGCGAGTTTCAAAGCCGGCTCATGGACGAGCCCGGCGAACATCACATGCGGCAGGGTGTGAAGCTGCGCTTTAACGGCCGCGACGATGTGCGGGTGGGCATAGCCGTGGCACATCGTCCACCACGAGGAGATGCCGTCGATGAGTTCCCGCCCGTCGGCGAGCCGGATCCGCACGCCTTCCGCACCGACCACCGGCAAGGGCGCGGGCGCGGTGGCCATCTGGGTGTAGGGGAGCCAAAGGGCGTCGATGCAGGCCATGAGAAAATGTTGGGATGAGCAAAAGCTATTTTATTACCGCCACCGGCACCGACCTCGGCAAAACCTGGCTCACGGCGGGCCTCATCGCGGCGTGTCGTGAGCAGGGGCGGCCGGCGCGGGGGTTGAAGCCCGTGATGTCGGGCTACGATCCCGCGCATGCGGAAAACTCGGATGCCGCGAAAATCGGCGCTGGCAGGACGGCATGGTGCTTTAGAGCGCCGCTCTCGCCCGACCTCGCGGCGGCGAAGGAGGGCAAAAGCATCGACTTCGACGCGCTCGTGGCCTGGTGCCGGAACGAGATCGCCGCCAACGACGGCCTCTTGCTGATCGAAGGCGTCGGCGGCGTAATGGCGCCGCTCACCCCGCGCCATACCGTGCGCGACTGGATCGCGGCGCTCGAGATTCCGACGCTGCTCGTCTGCGGCACTTACCTGGGCGCGCTCTCGCACACGCTGACCGCGCTCGCCGCGTTGCGCGAGGTGGGCGTGACGCCGGCGCTGCTCGTCGTCAATGAGTCGGCGGGCAGTTCGGTGAGCGTCGAGGACACGCTCGCCTCGCTCGTGCCCCACCTCGGCGACCTATCGCTCGTAGTGCTGCGACGGGACGACTGGGTGGGCCTCAGACGGCTTGCCAGTCGGCTGGATGAGGGAGAAACCCGCTGCGCTGACCTACGCTACTGATAGACTGGCTCCACCCGCCGCGCTACGATATGATCAATTCAATGACTAATCGCAAGGATGTCATGAGCACTGTTTCTCTCGCAGAAGCCAAGACCCACCTCAGCCACCTCCTGGACCAGGTGGAAGCGGGGGAGGAGGTGGTTATCACGCGTCGTGGACAGCCGGTCGCGCGCATCACCCCGGTCGAAAAACCGAAACATCCGATCAAGTCCCTTGCCGAGTTTCGCAGTCGCATGGTTCGCTGGCGCAAATCGAGTGCCGAGCTGCTGCGCGAGATGCGCGACGAGGGACTTTGATGCTCTACTTCGATACCAGTTTTCTGGCCCCCCTCATTCTCGAAGAAGCCACCAGCGCCAAAATCGAGGCCTTTCTCGTCAAGCTCCCAGTGGGGGAACTGTATGTCAGCCACTGGACCCGCGTCGAGTTCGTCAGCCTCATCGCGCGCGAAGTCAGGATGGGCGGTTTCGCGGAGTCGGACGCGTTGCTGGCCATTGCCCAGTTCGACGAACTGGTGTCCGAGTCATTCCACGTGGTGGCCCCCAATGTTGGCGATTACGAACTCGCCAAGGAGTACATCCAGCACTTCGCCACCAAGCTGCGGGCGGGTGACGCGCTGCATCTGGCTATCGCCCATAACAACGGTGCAAAGGCCCTCTACACCCTGGACGAGGGGCTCTTGCATGCAGCCAGGCTGCTGAAGGTGCGCGCCAGCCGGGGCATCAAAACCTAGCCCCAACCGACTACCGCCGAGTATCCACCACACAATTCCCTGGCCGTGGGGGGTGCAACTGCGTGGCGAGACTTGGTCCTCAAGTCGGCCGCTCCATGAAGTCAGCAGCCTGTGAGACCGAGCCGCGCGAACAGCGCCTCGTCGTGCGCGACGTCCGGGTTGCCCGAGGTCAAGAGCTTGTCGCCGTAGAAGATCGAGTTCGCGCCGGCAAGAAAACAGAGCGCCTGCAATTCGTCCGACATCTGCTGGCGGCCGGCGGAGAGCCGCACGTAGGAGGTGGGCATGGCGATGCGGGCTGCGGCGATGGTGCGCACGAACTCGAAGGGATCGAGCGGCGGCGCGTTTTCCAGCGGCGTGCCGGGGATCGCGACCAGATGGTTGATCGGCACCGATTCCGGCGGCGGATCGAGGCTCGCGAGCTGGGCGATCAGCGAGGCGCGCACCTTTCTCGATTCGCCCATGCCGATGATGCCGCCGCAGCAGATCTTCATGCCGGCCCGGCGCACGCTCATCAGCGTTTCCATGCGCGCCTCCTGGCTGTGCGTGGTGATGATCCGGTCGTAGAACTCGGCGCCGGTGTCGAGGTTGTGGTTGTAGTAGTCGAGCCCCGCCGCGGCGAGCTTTTCGGCCTGCCCGGGGCCGAGCAGACCCAGGGTCAGGCAGGCTTCCATCCCCAAGTCTTTCACGACGCGCACCATTTCGATGACGCGGTCGAGATCGCCGTCCTTCGGCCCGCGCCAGGCGGCGCCCATGCAAAAGCGCGTCGCGCCCTTTTCCTTGGCGGCCTTGGCCGCGACCTTGACTTCTTCGAGATCGAGCAGCTTGCCGCGTTCGATGCCGGTTTCCTGGTCGCGCCGCGCCGATTGCGAGCAGTAAGCGCAATCCTCCGAGCAGCCGCCGGTCTTGATCGACAGCAGCGTCGAGCGCTGGATCTTGTTCGGGTCGAAGTGCTGGCGGTGGACGGTCTGGGCCCGGTAGAGGAGATCGTTGAAAGGCAGGGCGAAGAGGGCTTCGACGGCGGCGGTATCGATCGGGGTGGGCAGGGGGAGTGTCGGATTCGTCATGCTCGTTCCAAAGATGGCTGGGCGACGGATTGTACTTTGGCACCGTCTATAATGCTCCGTTCATTCCCTTCCCCGGACAACATTTTCCTCTGACGTGCGCCTCACCAAGCTTAAGATCGCCGGCTTCAAGTCCTTCGTCGAGCCGACCACCGTGGTATTCCCGAACCAGCTCGCGGGCGTGGTCGGGCCGAACGGTTGCGGCAAGTCGAACATCATCGACGCGGTGCGGTGGGTGCTGGGCGAATCCAAGGCTTCCGAGCTGCGCGGCGAGTCGATCCAGGACGTGATCTTCAAGGGCTCCGGCACGCGTAAGGAGGTCGGCCGCGCCAGCGTCGAGCTGTTCTTCGACAATTCTCAGGGACGGGTCGGCGGCCAGTGGGGGCAATACGCCGAGATCACCGTCAAGCGCACCCTCGACCGCGACGGCAATTCGAACTACTACATCAACAACCTGCACGTGCGCCGCCGCGACGTGATCGACCTGTTCCTCGGCACCGGCCTGGGGCCGCGGGCTTACGCGATCATCGGCCAGGGCACCATCTCGCGCATCATCGAATCGAAGCCCGAGGAATTGCGCTGGTTCCTCGAAGAGGCGGCGGGCGTGACGAAATACAAGGAGCGCCGCAAGGAGACCGAAGGTCGCCTCGAAGACGCCCGCGAGAATCTCGCCCGCGTCGACGACATCCGCAACGAGCTCGCCGGCCAGGTGGAGCGCCTCGAAGCGCAGGCCGAAGTCGCACGCCGCTACCGCGACCTGCAGTCCCGGTTGAGCCGTCGTCAGAGCCTGCTCTGGCTCAAGAAGCGCAACGATGCGCAAGCCGAGGCCGAGCGGCTCGAACGCCAGGTCGCCGAGAGCATCAACGCGGTCGAGGCCGAGACCGCGCGGCTGCGTGAGATCGAGGTGCGCGTCGAACAGGCGCGCGAGGCGCATTTCGCCGCCTCCGACGCGCTGCATGCCGCGCAGGCCGAGATGTATGCGGCGAACGCCGAGGTCAAGCGCCTCGAAGGCGAGATCGCCCACCTGCGCAATGCCCGCGCGCGGCTGGAAGCGCGGCTGGCCCAGCTCGATGCGCAGCAAGCGCACTGGTCGGCCGAGATGCGCCGCGTCGAGGAAGAAGAATTGCGCTGGACCGCGCTGCTGGAAAACTCACGCGAGCGCGCCGCCACCGCGGCGGCCCGTCACGAGGAAGCGGCCGCGCGCCTGCCCGAGGCCGAAGAGGCCGTCCGCGAGGCCGAGGCGCAGCTCGCCGAGGCGCGCCGCGACCTGAATGCCGCCGAGCAGGCGTTGCGCTTGGCCTCGGCCGACCGCAGCCATGCGCAGCGCGCCTTGGACAACCTCGCCCAGCGCAGGAGCCGCATCGAAGCCGAGCGCGCCGCGCTGATCGCGCCCGATGCGGCGGCTCTGGCCAGCGCCCAGGAGGCCGAAGCGCAGGCCGAGGCGCAGCTTGCGGCCTGTCAGGCGAATCTCGCGGAATTGCAGGCCCGCCAGCCCACTCTCGAAGCAGCATTGCGCGAGAAGCGCGAAGCGCTCGCCGCGGCCCATCGCGCCGTCACCACGGCGCGGGCGCGTCACGATGCCCTCGTTCAGTTGCAGGCCCGTGTCGGTCAAGGCGGCGATCTGGCAGACTGGTTCGCCGGCCTGGGGCTCTCCGCTGCCGAGCCGCTGTGGCAGGCGCTGGAGGTCGAGCCGGGCTGGGAAACCGCCGTCGAAGCCGTGTTGCGAGAGCGGCTGATGGCGGTGCCGGCCAGCCGCGAGGCGCTGCAGAAAGCGCTGACGGCGCCGCCGCCGGTCACCGTCGCGCTGGCGTTGCCGGCGGATGCGTCTGCGCACACGCCGCCTGCGGACAGCCTGCGCGCCAAGGTGCGCTGCCGCGATCCGCGCTGGGCGCCGGTGCTCGACGAATGGCTTGGCGACGTGCGTGTCGCTGAGGACGACGCGGCCCTGCTCGCAGGTACCGGCGCGCGCATCGGCCGCGGCGGCCATTTGGCGACATCCACCGGACTCACGCTCTACGTACCGGACGTCAAGACGCATGGCGTGATCGAGCGCCAGCGCGAGATCGAGGCCCTGGCGGCGCAGCTCGCCGCGCTGGAAGAGGCGGAGAACGCCGCGCGCGAGACGCAGCATGAGGCCGAGCAGGCCGTGTCCGCCGGCCAGCTGCAGCTCAATGAGGCGCGGCGCGCGCTGCAGGAGGCGCAGAGCCGCCTGCACGCGGCGCAGGTCGAGGCCCTCAAGCTCACCCAGGCGCAGGCGCGCTTCGACGAGCGGGCGGGTCAGCTGGCGCGCGATCTCGAAGAGATCGCTCGCGTCGAGGAAGACGAAAAGGCGGCGCTCATCAATGCCGAGGACGAGGCGGCGCGCGCCCGCGAGGCGCTCGCGGTGGCGCAAGCGCGCATGGAAGCCGCGCAGGAATTGCAGCGTCAGCGCGACACCGCGTTGCGCGAGGCGCGCGCGCTCGAGCATCAGCTCGCGCGCGATGCCCAGGAGGCCGGTTTCTCCGAGAAGGAGTGCCGCTCGAAGCTCGAAGACAACGCGCGCGCCGCGGAAACCGCGCGCAGCCAGCTCGCCCAGGTGGCGCAGGAGCGCGCCCAGGTGACGCAGGAACTGGCGGCGATCAGCGATGAGGTGTTCCAGCAGCAGCTGCAGACCGCGCTGGCGGCGAAGAGTGGTCAGGAATCCGTGCTCGCCGAACGGCGCAATGAACTCGAAACGGCGGCCGCGGCGCTGCGCAGCCTCGACGAGGAGCGGCTGAAGATCGAGCAGAGCCTTCAGCCTGCGCGCGAGCGGATCAACGAGCTCAAACTCAAGGCGCAGGCCGCGCGCCTGAACGTCGAGCAGTTCCAGGAGCGGCTTCGGGAAGCGCATGTCGTCAGCCCCGAGGACGAGGCGGCGCTTGCCGCCGAGCTCGCCCCCGGCCTGCGCGATGCCGCCTTGCAAGGCGAGATCACGCGGCTGGCCAACGAGATCGAGGCGCTCGGGCCCGTCAACCTCGCCGCGCTCGAAGAGCTGGCGAGCGCACAGGAACGCAAAGGCTTCCTCGACGAGCAGTCGGCGGATCTCGCCACTGCGATCGGCACGCTGGAGGATGCGATCCGCCGCATCGACCGCGAGACGCGCACGCAGCTGCAGGAAACCTACGACCAGGTGAATGCCAATTTCGGCGCGCTGTTCCCGGAGCTGTTCGGCGGCGGCGAGGCGAAGCTGATCTTGACCGGCGAAGAGATCCTCGACGCCGGCATCCAGATCATGGCGCAGCCGCCGGGCAAGCGCAATTCCACGATCCATCTGCTCTCCGGCGGCGAGAAGGCGCTGACCGCGATCGCGCTGGTGTTCGCGCTGTTCCAGCTCAATCCGGCGCCGTTTTGCATGCTCGACGAGGTCGATGCGCCGCTCGACGATTCGAACACGGTGCGCTACTGTGAAATGGTCAAGCGCATGTCGCGCGTCACGCAGTTCGTGTTCATCACGCACAGCAAGATCACGATGGAGATGGCGCAGCAGCTGATCGGCGTGACGATGCAGGAACAGGGCGTCTCGCGCGTCGTCGAGGTCGACATCGAGGAGGCGCTGCGCATGGCCGACAAAGAGACGGCGTGACGGGGGGCAGGCAATGAAGGACTTGCAGATCGCGATGATCGTCTTCGGCGTGGTGCTCGTCCTCGCCGTCTGGCTCTACAACCGCGCGCAGGAAAAGCGCTACCGGGCACGCCAGCGCCGCGAGGCCGAACCTCCCGCTGCTAGCGCCCCAGTGGAAAAGACCCCCGCAGCGGGGTCGGAGTCGGGGGCGAGCGTTCGGCTGCCCGAGGAAAGAGCCGAGCCCAGCCTGTCATTGCCGCCTGCGGATGCCGGTGCGCCCGAGCCGAGTTTCATGGATGCCGATCTGCCGCTCGAACCGGAGGCCACCAGCGCTGCCGGCGAAGTGGATCTGCTGCTGGACGTCGAGGAAGCGAGCATGCCCGCCGTGCCGGCCGAATGGGGCGACGGCAGCGTCGATTGCCTGGTGCGCATCGAATTCGCCGAGCCGGTGCCGGTGCGCGTGCTGCGGGAGGAATGCCGTGAGGGGACGGGCCGTATCGACAAGCCGGTGCAATGGCTGGGCCTCGACGAACGCACCGGCCACTGGCGCACGCTGCTGCCCGACGATCCGGGCAGCATCAAGCACCTCGCCGTCGCACTGCAATTGGTCGATCGTCTCGGCGCGGTCAGCGCCCAGACCCTGAGCGCCTTCGTCGAGGACATGACCCGGCTCGCGCAGCGCTTCGTCGGCCGCATCGAAGTGCCGGAAACCGCCGCGCTGCTGGAACGCGCGCAGGAGCTCGACGCTTTCTGCGCCTCGGTGGATCTGCAGCTGACGCTGCACGTGCTGCCCAAGAACACTGCCCACCTGTCCGGCGCGCTGCTCAAGCCCTTGCTCGACCGTGCCGGTCTGCGGCTCGAAGGGGAACGCTTCGTCGCCAGCAATCCAGACGGCAGCGAGCTCTTCGCGCTGATCTGCCGCTCGGCGAATGCGTTTCCGGCCGAGCGGGTGGCGGCGATGCAGCTCTCCGAGTTGATCTTCAGTCTCGACGTGCCGCGCGTGGCCGCCGGGGCACAGGCCTTCGAGCATCTGCTCGGCTTCGCGCGGCAGTGCGCCGAGACGCTCGGCGGCCAGCTCGCCGACGCCCATCGCAAGCCGCTGCCCGAGGCGACGATCGCGATGATCCGCAGCCGCATCGCCGAGCTGCAAAGCCGCATGGCCGAGCGCGGCATCTTGCCCGGCGGGGTGCGCGCCCTGCGCCTGTTCGCCTGATGGCCGCGCCAGCCGACCTCGCCGCCCGCGCGGCTGCATTGCGTGCCGAGATCGAGCGTCACAATTACGCCTATTACGTGCTCGATGCGCCGACCATTCCCGATGCGGAATACGACAGGCTGTTCCGTGAATTGCAGCAGATCGAGGCGGCGCATCCCGAGCTCGTCACCCCCGATTCGCCGACGCAGCGCGTCGGCGGCAGGCCGCTGGCGGCGTTTCGTGAAGTGCGCCATGCGGTGCCGATGCTCTCGCTCAACAATGCCTTTTCCGCCGAGGAGGTGGAGGCCTTCGACCGCCGTTGCCGCGAGGGGCTCGGCAAGGATGTCATCGGCTATGCCTGTGAGCCGAAATTCGACGGCCTGGCGATCACGCTGCGTTACGAGCGCGGCTTCTTCGTGCAGGGCGCGACGCGCGGCGATGGCTTCACCGGCGAGGACGTGACGCAGAACCTGCGCACGGTGCGCAACATCCCGCTGCGCCTTATGGGCGAGGGCGTGCCGCCGCTGCTCGAGGTGCGCGGCGAGGTGCTGATGCTGCGCCGCGATTTCGAAAAGCTCAACGAGCGCCAGCGCGCCGCCGGCGAGAAGGAGTTCGCCAACCCGAGGAATGCCGCGGCCGGCAGTCTGCGCCAGCTCGATCCGAAGATCACCGCGCAGCGGCCCTTGCGCTTCTATGCCTACGGCGTGGCCGACGCGGGTGCCGTCTTGCCAGCGCCGACTTTGCATTCCGAGATGATGGAACGGCTCGCCGGCTGGGGCATCCCGGTCGCGCGCGAACGGGCGGTGGTGCGCGGCGCGCGCGGGCTGCTCGACTATTACGAGCGCATCGGCGCCCAGCGGCGCAGTCTGCCCTACGACATCGACGGCGTGGTCTACAAGGTCGATGAGCTCGCCGATCAGGAACGCCTCGGCTTCGTCGCGCGCGCGCCGCGCTTCGCGATCGCCCACAAATTCCCTGCCGAAGAGGCGCTCACCACGGTGCTGGCGATCGACGTGCAGGTGGGGCGCACCGGCGCGCTCACGCCGGTGGCGCGGCTTGCGCCGGTGTTCGTCGGCGGCGTCACGGTGACCAACGCCACCTTGCACAACGAAGACGAAGTGCATCGCAAGGACGTCCGCGTCGGCGACACGGTGATCGTGCGCCGCGCCGGCGACGTGATCCCCGAGGTGGTCGCCATCGTGCCGGAACGCCGCCCGCCCCATACCCGTCCTTTCGTGATGCCTACGCACTGCCCGGTGTGCGGCTCGGCGGTCGAGAAGCCCGAAGGCGAGGCGATCGCGCGCTGCACCGGCGGTCTGTTCTGTCCGGCGCAACGCAAGCAGACGCTGCTGCACTTCGCCTCGCGGCGCGCGATGGACATCGAGGGGCTGGGCGAGAAGCTGGTGGATCAACTCGTCGATCAGGGCCTCGTCGCGACGGTGGCCGACATCTACCGGCTGGACCTGCCGACGCTGGCGAAGCTCGAACGCATGGGCGAGAAATCGGCCGCCAACCTGCTCGCCGCGATCGACAGGAGCCGCCACACCACGCTGGCGCGCTTCATCTACGCCTTAGGCATCCGCAACGTCGGCGAGGCGACGGCGAAGGATCTGGCGCGTCATTTCGGCACGCTGGACGCCCTGATGGCGGCGGATGTGGGGACGCTGCAGCAGGTGCCCGAGGTCGGGCCGGTGGTGGCGGAATCGATCGCCCACTTTTTCACCGAGCCGCACAACCGCAAGGTGATCGAGGCGCTACTGGCCGCCGGCGTGCGCTGGCCGGAGGAAGGCCGACGGCACGCGGCCGCCGCGCCGCTCGCCGGCAAGACCTTCGTGCTCACCGGCACCCTGCCCGGCTTGACACGCGAGGAAGCGAAGGAACTGATCGAGGCCCAGGGCGGCAAGGTGGCCGGCTCGGTGTCGAAGAAGACCGATTACGTCGTCGTCGGCGCCGATCCCGGCAGCAAATTCGCCAAGGCGCAGGAATTGGGCATTACCATTCTCGACGAAGATCAATTGAGGGAGCTACTGGAAAAATGAGATCTGTCAAGAAAGCAGTCTTCCCCGTCGCCGGCATGGGCACGCGCTTTCTGCCCGCGACCAAGGCGAGCCCGAAGGAAATGCTGCCGATCGTCGACAAGCCGCTGATCCAGTATGCGGTCGAAGAGGCGGTCGCCGCCGGCATCACCGACATGATCTTCGTCACCGGCCGCTCGAAGCGCGCGATCGAAGACCACTTCGACAAGGCCTACGAACTGGAGAGCGAACTGGAGCGGCGCGGCAAGACCGAACTGCTCGACTTCGTGCGCCATCTGCTGCCGAAGAACATCAACTGCATCTACATCCGCCAGGCCGAGGCGCTGGGTCTCGGGCATGCGGTGCTGTGCGCGAAACCGGTGGTCGGTGATGAACCCTTCGCGGTGCTCTTGGCCGACGACCTGCTCGATGGCGAGGTGCCGGTGATGAAGCAGATGGTCGAGGCCTACGACTACTACCGCTGCTCGGTGCTGGGGGTGCAGGACGTGCCGCGCGAGGACACCGCGAGCTATGGCATCGTCGCCGCCAAGCCTCTGGGCGAACGGGTCGAGCGGGTCGAGGCGATCGTCGAGAAGCCCAAACCCGAGGCGGCGCCCTCGACGCTGGCGGTGGTGGGGCGCTATGTGCTCACCCCGCGCATCTTCGATCATCTTGAAAAAGCGCAGGCCGGGGCGGGCGGCGAGATCCAGCTCACCGATGCGATCGCGGCGCTGCTCGCCGAGCAGCAGGTGCTGGCCTATCGTTACCAGGGCGTGCGCTACGACTGTGGCAGCAAGCTCGGCTATCTGCGCGCCACGGTCGAATATGCGCTGCGCCATCCCGAGGTCGGGGCGGAGTTCGCGGCCTGGCTGAAAGCCGCCGGTCTGTCGCAATGAATCCGGTCAATCCCGATCTGCACTGCCATTCGACCGTCTCCGACGGGCTGCTCGCGCCGGCCGCGGTGGTCGAGCGGGCCCATGCCAACGGCGTGGACCTCCTGGCACTCACCGACCACGACGAGATCGGCGGCCTCGACGAGGCCGCGGCGACGGCGGCCGCGCTGGGCTTGCGCTTCGTCACCGGCGTCGAGATTTCGGTCTCCTGGGGCGACGACCATACCATCCATATCGTCGGGCTGAACATCGATCCTCGCGACGCGACGCTGGTCGCCGGCCTGGAGCGCGTCAGGAGCGGCCGCGACGCGCGCGCCGTGCTGATGGCGGAGGAGCTCGCAAAGGCCGGCATCGACGGCGCCTACGAAGGAGCGCTCAAATATGTGGGCAATCCGGCATTGATTTCCCGCTCCCACTTTGCCCGCTACCTCGTCGAGCGCGGCTTTGCGCCGGACGTGAAGACCGTGTTCGAGCACTGGCTCGCCAGGGGCAAGCCCGGCTATGTCCGCCATGCCTGGGCCGAGCTTGCCGAGGCGGTGGGCTGGATCCGGGGCGCCGGCGGCATTGCGGTGATCGCCCATCCGGGACGCTACCGCCTGTCGGCCACGGAGCGGCGCACCCTGTATCGTGCTTTCAAGGATTGCGGTGGGCAGGGCATCGAGGTGGTGTCCGGCGCGGGCGCTGATGCCGACATCCGCGAATTCGCCGCCATCGCGCGCGAATTCGGCTTTCTCGCCTCGCGCGCCTCGGATTTCCACGGCCCCGGCGAGAGCTATGCCGATCTCGGCCGCCTGCCCGCCTTGCCGGAGGGGCTGGACCCGGTGTGGTCCGCCTGGGAGGATTGAATTGGCGGAATGTCTCGAAATCCATCCGAAAAATCCGCAACCGCGCCTGATCGCGCGCGCCACGGAGATCATCCGCAGTGGCGGCCTGGCGGTGTTCCCGACCGACTCGGCCTATGCCTTGGGCGGCCATCTCGGCGACGCGGCGCTGCTCGAGCGCATCCGGCGCATCCGCGGCGTCGATGAGCATCATCACTTCACGCTGATGTGCCGCGATCTTTCCGAGATCGCCACCTATGCGCGCGTCGACAACGCGCAATACCGGCTGCTCAAGGCCGCCACGCCCGGCCCCTACACCTTCATCCTCGAAGGCACCAAGGAACTGCCGCGCCGCGTGCTGCATCCGAAGCGGAAGACCATCGGCCTGCGCGTGCCCGACCATCCGGTGGTGCGCGCGCTGCTGACGGCGCTGGACGAGCCGATCCTGAGCTCGACGCTGATCCTGCCCGGCGAGGATGAGCCACTCACCGATCCCGAGGAGATCCGCGCGCGGCTCGACCGGCAGGTCGATCTGATCATCGATGCGGGCGCATGTGGTGGCGGGGCGACCACCGTGATCAATCTGGTTGGCGGCGCGCCGGAACTGCTGCGCGCCGGCAAAGGGCCGCTCGAACCCTTCGGAATGGCGGGCGACTAGAATTACACTCCCATGGACAATCTGATCCAAGCCTTGGCGATCCACGCCATCCCGGTGATTTTCGCGATCACGCTGCACGAGGCCGCCCACGGCTACGTGGCGCGCCATTTCGGCGATCCGACCGCCTGGCTGCTCGGCCGCATCACGCTCAACCCGCTCCGCCATGTCGATCCGCTCGGCACGCTGCTGGTGCCGGCGCTGCTGCTGTTTTTCAGCAAGGGGCAGTTCCTGTTCGGCTGGGCGAAGCCGGTGCCGGTGGATTTCAGCCGCCTGCGCCATCCGAAGCAGGACATGCTTTGGGTCGCGGCTGCGGGACCGGGCGCCAACCTGTTCATGGCCTTCGCCTGGGCGCTGGTGCTCAAATTGGCGGTGGTGATGCCCGAAAATGTCTACAGCCTGCCGCTCGCCGAGATGGCCCGCGCCGGCATCAACGTGAATGCGGTGCTGATGCTCCTGAACCTGCTGCCGATCCCGCCGCTCGATGGCGGACGCATCGCGGTGAGCCTCTTGCCGCACCGGCTAGCCTGGCGCTTCGCGCAGCTCGAGCGCTTCGGTTTCGTGATCCTGCTCGCGCTGCTGTTCTTCGGCGGGCTGGATCTGATCCTGACGCCGCTGATGCGCGCTTTCCTTTTCTTCATCAAAAACCTGTTCGCCCTGTAAATCATGTTCGTCGAACGAGTCCTCTCCGGGATGCGTCCCACCGGCCGCCTGCACCTGGGCCATTATCACGGCGTGCTGGCCAACTGGGTCAAGCTCCAGCACGAGTATCCCTGCCTGTTCTTCGTCGCCGACTGGCACGCGCTGACCACCGCCTACGACGAGCCGGGCGGCATCGCGCAGAATGCCTGGGACATGGTGATCGACTGGCTGGCGGCGGGCGTCGACCCGGCGCAGGCGACGATCTTCATCCAGTCGCGCGTGCCTGAGCATGCCGAGCTGCATTTGCTACTGTCGATGATGACGCCCTTGGGCTGGCTGGAGCGCGTGCCGACCTACAAGGACCAACAGGAAAAGCTCGCCCACAAGGATCTGACGACCTATGGCTTCCTCGGCTACCCGCTCTTGCAGGCCGCCGACATCCTGATCTACCGTGCCGACAAGGTGCCGGTCGGCGAGGACCAGGTGCCGCACCTCGAATTCGCGCGCGAGATCGCCCGGCGCTTCAACCATCTCTACGGCCGCGAGCCGGGATTCGAGGAAAAAGCGAAAGAGGCGGTGAAAAAACTCGGCGGCAAGCGCGCCAAGCTCTACGAAGAACTGCGCACGCGCTTTCAGGAAAAAGGCGATGAAGCCGCGCTCGAACAGGCCCATGCGATCCTCGAGGAAGCCCAGAGTCTCTCGCATGGCGATCGCGAGCGCCTGTTCGGTTATCTCGAAGGCGGCGGCAAGATGATCCTCGTCGAACCCGATGCCCTGCTCACCGCCGCCTCGCGCATGCCGGGGCTCGATGGCCAGAAGATGTCGAAATCCTACGGCAACACGATCGCGCTCAGGGAGGACGAGGAGTCGATCCGCAAGAAGATCCGCACCATGCAGACCGATCCGGCGCGCGTGCGGCGCGCGGATCCGGGCGATCCCGACAAGTGCCCGGTCTGGCAGTTCCACCAGATCTATTCGAACGACGAGGTGAAGGCCTGGGTGCGCCAGGGCTGCACCTCGGCGGGCATCGGCTGCCTCGAATGCAAGCAGCCGGTGATCGAGGGCGTGCTCAAGGAACAGGAACCGATGCGCGAACGCGCGCGGCGCTACGAGGAAGACCCGCAGCTGGTGAGGAGCATCATCGCCGACGGCTGCGAGAAGGCGCGTAAGCTCGCGCAGGAGACCATGCGCGACGTGCGCGAGGCGATGGGGCTGGACTACTCGTGAAGCGCGAGGCGGACGGAATGACGGCGGAAGAGGCGCGGCTCTTCGGGATCATCCGTGAGAGCTTCGTCGAGCGCATGCCGTTCAACCGCGTCCTCGGCATCGACGTGCTGTCGCTCCATCACGACCGGCCGGAGCTTTCCTTCGCGATGCGGCCCGAGCTGGTCGGCAATTACGTGCGCAACATCCTGCACGGCGGCGTGATCTCCGCGGTGCTCGACGTCACCGGCGGCCTGGTCGCCTTTCTCGGCGTACAGCAGAAGCTCAAGGGCAAGCCGGTCGAGGAGGTGCTCGAACGCTTCGCGCGCATCGGCACCATCGATCTGCGCGTCGACTACCTGCGTCCCGGCGATGGGGCACGCTTCCTTGCCCGCGGCTATCCGCTCAGGACCGGCAACAAGGTCGCGGTGGCGCGCATGGAAATGTTCAACGACCGCAGCGAGCTGATCGCGGTGGGCACCGCGGCCTACACGGTGTCATGACGGAAACCCTCAAAGTCGGCGCTGGCGACACGGCACCGGCAGAGACGCACGTGCCGAAACTCTACGGCGAGCCCTTGCCGGAGCTGCCGCGCGACCTCTACATCCCGCCGGACGCGCTGGAGGTGTTCCTCGACGCCTTCGAAGGGCCGCTCGACCTGCTGCTCTACCTGATCCGCAAGGCCAACGTCAATATCCTCGACATCCCGATGGCGCCCTTGACGGCGCAATATCTCGAATACGTCGAGGCGATGCGGCGCAGCAACCTGGAGCTGGCAGCCGATTATCTCTTGATGGCGGCGATGCTGCTCGAGATCAAGTCGCGCATGCTGCTGCCGCGGCCGGCGAAGACGGAGGAGGGCGAAGCCGAGGACCCGCGCGCCGAGCTGGTGCGCCGCCTGATGGAATATGAGCGCATCAAGCTCGCCGCCGCGCGCCTCGACGCGCTGCCGCAGGTGCATCGCGACTACGAATGGGCGACCGTCTGGGTGGCGGAAAAAGTCGCGGAACGCGCCCCCGAAGTGAGCCTGCACGATCTGCAGGCAGTGTGGCTCGCGCTGATGCGCAAGGCCCGCGTCAAGCAGCATCACCGCGTGCAGCGCGAGGAACTCTCGGTGCGCGAGACGATGGGCGTCGTGCTGCGTCACCTGCAGGGCCGCGGTTACGTGATGTTCGAGGATCTGTTCGCCGCGACCGCCGCGCAGGCCGGCATGGCCGGCATGATCGTCAGCTTCCTGGCGATCCTCGAGCTGGCGCGCGAAAGCCTGATCGAGATCACCCAGAGCGAGGCGCTGGCGCCGATTTACGTAAAATGCCGGGATGTTGCAACTCTACAAGCCTGAAGACTACAAGCGCGTGCTCGAGACGGCGCTGCTCGCCGCCCCGGAACCGCTCTCGCTCGCCGATCTGAAGAAGCTCTTCGACGAGGACTTCGACGACGACACCTGGCGCACCCTGCTCGACGATTTGAAGCGCGACTGGGCGGACCGCGGCGTCGAGCTGGTGCAGCTGGCCTCGGGCTGGCGTTTCCAGACGCGGCCGGAATACCAGGTGTTTCTCGATCGCCTCAAGAACGAGCGCCCGCCGCGCTATTCGCGCGCCGTGATGGAAACGCTGGCGATCATCGCCTATCGCCAGCCGGTGACGCGCGGCGACATCGAGGAGATCCGCGGCGTGGCCGTCTCGCCGAACGTCCTCAAGACCCTGGAGGGTCGCGGCTGGATCGACATCGTCGGCCACCGCGACGCGCCGGGCCGCCCGGCACTCTATGCCACCACCCGCAAATTCCTCGATGATCTCGGCCTGCGCAGTCTTGCGGAACTGCCTCCCCTCGCCGAGATCGAACGAATGATCGATGCCCACGCCAACGAAGCCCCGGAAATCCCGGCAACCCCAGACATCGCGGACGACGCCGCCACGCCCCCGGCGCAAGGCGACGCCATTCCGGCCGCCGCAGAAGACGGCCTCTTCGGCCCGGCCGGCTAGGCGGGAAACCGCTGCGCCGACCGTCAAGCTGCAAAAGGCGCTCGCCGACGCCGGCCTCGCCTCGCGCCGCGAGATCGAGGAATGGATCGCCGCCGGCCGTGTCCAGGTCAACGGCGAGCCGGCCCACCTCGGCCAGCGGGTTTCGCCCGCCGACAAGGTCAAGGTCGGCGGCCGGCTGGTGAATCTCCATTTCGCCAAGCGGGTGCCGCGCGTGCTGATCTACCACAAGCCGGAAGGCGAAATCGTCTCGCGCGACGATCCGCAGGGGCGGCCGTCGGTCTTCAATGCGCTGCCGCGTCTGCGGGGCGGGCGCTGGATCGCCATCGGCCGGCTCGACTTCAACTCCTGCGGCCTGCTGCTGTTTACCTCCGACGGCACGCTCGCCAACCGGCTGATGCATCCGCGCTACCGGCTGGAGCGCGAATACGCGGTGCGGGTGCTGGGCGAAATCGACGAAGCCTCGCTCAGGAAGCTCACCGAGGGCATCGAGCTCGAGGATGGCATGGCGCGGTTCATCCGCCTGCAGCCGGCCGGCGGCGAGGGCGCCAACCATTGGTATCGCGTGACGCTGGAGGAGGGGCGCAACCGTGAAGTGCGGCGCATGTTCGCCGCCGTCGGCGTGACGGTGAGCCGCCTGATGCGCGTGCGCTATGGGCCGATCGTCCTGCCGGCCAACCTGAAGCGTGGCCAGTGCCGGGAGCTGGCGCCGGAGGAGGTGCAGGCTTTGCTCAAAGTGCTGGGCGACGAGCCAAGCAATTGATTGCTTTGCCGTGCAGCGGCTTGTATAATGCACGGCTTTACAGGGCACCCGTCATGGTCGCGGAGACGGGGGCGAGAAGAAAAATGGGCGGTCCGCCCATTTTTTATTTGTGGCGCGGGAAAGCATGGCGGATCTGGCAGGATTGATCGAACAGGCGGTCGTTGGACTGGGTTACGAACTCGTCGATTTCGAGACGAGTCCGCGCGCGCGTCTGTTGCGCGTGTTCATCGATCGGCCGGTGAATGATGCCGGCGGCCCGCGTAGCGGCGTGACGGTCGAGGACTGCGCCGCGGTGAGCAATCACCTGACGCGCCTGTTCGAGGTCGAGAATGTCGATTACGACCGCCTCGAAGTATCCTCGCCGGGCCTCGACCGGCCGCTCAAGAAGCCGGCCGACTTCGTCCGTTTCACCGGCCAGGAAGTGCAGATCAAGCTGCGCGTCGCGGCGGCCGGGGAGAAGGGGGCGGCAGGGCCGCTGCAACGCAATTTTTCCGGCACGATCCTCGGCTGCAGCGAAGATCAGCTGCGCCTCGCCGTCGAGGGCGGCGAGCGTGCGTTCGCGCTCGAGAACATCGAAAAGGCCCGCCTGGTGCCGAAGTTTTGAATATTCGTACAGGAGATCGAAATGAGCCGTGAGCTGCTGTTGCTGGTCGATGCGCTGGCACGCGAAAAGAACGTCGACAAGGAGCTCGTGTTTTCCGCCCTCGAGCAGGCGCTCGCCTCGGCGACGAAAAAGCGCATCCACGACGAAGCCGACGTGCGGGTCGAGATCGACCGCAATACCGGCGACTACGTGGCCTACCGGCGCTGGCTGGTGCTCGATGACGACGAGGTGGAGATCCCCGCCCAGCAGATCGGCCTTTCCGAAGCGCGCAAGGACGACCCGGACGTGCAGATCGGCGATTACATCGAGGAACAGCTCGAAGCCGTCGAGTTTGGCCGCATCGGCGCGCAGACCGCCAAGCAGGTGATCCTGCAGAAGATCCGCGATGCCGAACGCGAGCAGATCCTCAACGATTTCCTGGAGCGCAAGGAGCACATCGTCACCGGCACGGTCAAGCGCATGGAGCGCGGCAACGCGATCATCGAAGCCGGCCGGGTCGAGGCGCTCTTGCCGCGCGACCAGATGATCCCGAAGGAAAACCTGCGTCCCGGCGACCGCGTGCGCGCCTGGCTGATGAAGATCGACCGCAATGCCCGCGGCCCGCAGCTGATCCTCTCGCGTACCGCGCCGCAGTTCATCATCAAGCTCTTCGAGCTCGAAGTGCCCGAGATCGAGGACGGTCTGATCGAGATCAAGTCGGCCGCGCGCGACCCCGGCGTGCGCGCCAAGATCGCCGTCAAATCGAACGATCCGCGCATCGACCCGATCGGCACCTGCGTCGGCATGCGCGGCTCGCGCGTCACCGCGGTGACCAACGAGCTCGCCGGCGAGCGCGTCGATATCGTGCTCTGGTCGCCCGATCCGGCCCAGTTCGTGATCGGCGCCCTGGCGCCCGCGGAAGTCCGCTCGATCGTCGTCGATGAGGAAAAGCACAGCATGGACGTGGTCGTCGACGAGGACAATCTGGCGATCGCCATCGGCCGCGGCGGTCAGAACGTTCGTCTCGCCTCCGAGCTCACCGGCTGGACGATCAACCTGATGACCGTCGAGGAGTCGCAGGAGAAGCAGGAGAAGGAAACCGCCAGCATCCGCCAGCTGTTCATGGACAAGCTCGACGTCGATCAGGACGTGGCCGACATCCTCGTGCAGGAAGGCTTTTCCACTCTCGAAGAGGTGGCCTATGTGCCGCTCGCCGAGATGCTCGAAATCGAGGCCTTCGACGAGGCGACGGTCAATGAGCTGCGCGAGCGGGCGCGCAACGTGCTGCTCACCGAGGCGATCGCCAACGAAGAAGAGCTCGAGAAAGTCTCCGCGGACCTGCTCGAACTCGAAGGCATGGACAAGCCGCTGGCCGCCAAGCTGGCCCGGCATGGCGTCCACAACCGCGACGAGCTCGCCGATCTGGCGGTCGATGAGCTGATGGAAATGACCGGCATCGACGAAGCGCGTGCCAAATCCCTGATCACCGTCGCGCGTGCGCACTGGTTCGCCGATGAAACGAAGTAAGGAGGGCCCATGTCAGCCCAGATGAGTGTTGCCCAGTTCGCCGCCGAACTGAAGATCCCGCCGATGGCCCTGATCGAGCAGCTGGCCAAGGCGGGGGTCGTCAAACAGTCGAGCACCGATACCCTGACCGAGCAGGACAAGGCGCGCCTGCTCGAGTTCTTGCGCCGCGCCCACGGCGAGACCGCGCCCAAGTCGAAGATCACGCTCACGCGCAAGCAGACCACCGAGATCAAGGCGACCGACGCGACAGGCAAGGCGCGTACCGTGCAGGTCGAAGTGCGCAAGAAGCGCACCTTCGTCAAGCGCGACATCGAGATGCCCGTGGAGGCGCCGGCCCCCGAGCCTGCCGCCAAGCCTGCCGCTCCGACCGCACCGGTCATCGACGCCGAGCAGGCCGCGCTGCGCGAGGCGGAAGCTAAGCGCCAGGCCGAGCTGGCGGCGATCCAGGCCGCCGAGCTCAAGGAAAAGCAGGAGCGCGAGGCCAAGGCAGCCGCGGCGCGCGCCGCAGCCGAGGCCAGACTGGCGCAGAGAGAAGCCCAGCAGCCGGAGAGCACCGCAACCCCGGCAACGACGGCCGAGGCCGGGGTCAGCGGTACGCTGCACAAGCCGGCCGCGGCCGCCAAACCCACCGAAGCGCCTCGCAAGGCCGAGAAGAAGGAAAAGGGTGCGCAGGCCGTGCCCAAGGGCGAAGAGGTCCGCAGCCGGCGCGGTGGTCTGAAGACGCGCGGCGACGTCGGTGGTGGCACGGCAGGCTGGCGGGGCGGACCGAAAGGGCGTCATGGCCGTTCGCACGAAGAGGAACGCGCCGCGCCGCAACCTGCCGAGCAGGTGGTGCGCGAGGTGCATGTGCCTGAAACCATCTCGGTGGCCGATCTCGCGCACAAGATGGCCGTCAAGGCCACCGAGGTGATCAAGGTGCTGATGAAGATGGGCATGATGGTCACCATTAACCAGCATCTCGACCAGGAGACGGCGATGATCGTCGTCGAGGAGATGGGCCACAAGGCCATTGCCGCGAAGCTTGACGATCCCGATGCCTTCCTCGACGAGGCGCAGGCCAGCCTCAAGGACGTGCCGGCCCTGCCGCGCGCGCCGGTCGTCACGGTGATGGGTCACGTCGACCACGGCAAGACTTCGCTGCTCGACTACATCCGCCGCACCAAGGTCGCGGCGGGCGAGGCGGGCGGCATCACGCAGCACATCGGCGCCTATCACGTCGAGACGCCGCGCGGCATGGTTACTCTCCTCGACACACCGGGCCATGCGGCCTTCACGGCGATGCGCGCGCGCGGCGCCAAGGCCACCGACATCGTCATCCTGGTGGTCGCGGCCGACGACGGCGTGATGCCGCAGACGAAGGAGGCGATCCATCACGCCAAGGCCGCCGGCGTGCCGCTGGTCGTGGCGATCAACAAGATCGACAAGCCCGATGCCAATCCCGAGCGCGTCAAGCAGGAGCTGGTCGCCGAAGGGGTCGTGCCCGAGGAATACGGCGGCGATTCTCCGTTCGTGCCGGTTTCCGCGAAGACCGGCCAGGGCATCGACGACCTGCTCGAAAACGTGCTGCTGCAGGCCGAAGTGCTCGAACTCAAGGCGCCACGCGACGCGCCGGCCAAGGGGCTGGTCATCGAGGCGCGTCTCGACAAGGGCAAGGGTCCGGTGGCGACGGTGTTGGTGCAGTCCGGCACCCTGCGGCGCGGCGACGTGTTGCTGGTCGGCCAGGTCTGGGGCCGCGTGCGCGCGATGCTGGACGAGAACGGCCAGCCGGTCGAAGAGGCGGGGCCGTCGATCCCGGTCGAGATCCAGGGCCTCTCCGACGTGCCTGCGGCCGGCGACGAGGCGGTGGTGCTGCTCGACGAGAAGAAGGCACGCGAGATCGCGCTCTTCCGCCAGGGCAAGTTCCGCGACGTGCGGCTCGCCAAGCAGCAGGCCGCCAAGCTCGAGAACCTGTTCGAGCAGATGGGCGAGGGCGAGACCAAGGTGCTGCCGCTGATCATCAAGGCCGACGTGCAGGGCTCGCAGGAGGCGCTCACCCATGCGCTGACCAAGCTGTCCACCGACGAGGTCAAGGTAAATGTGATCCACGCGGGGGTCGGCGGCATCAGCGAGTCCGACGTCAACCTCGCACAGGCCTCGAAGGCCGTGATCATCGGCTTCAACACGCGCGCCGATGCCGGCGCGCGCAAGGCGGCGGAAACCTTCGGCATCGACATCCGCTATTACAACATCATCTACGATGCCGTCGATGACGTGAAGGCGGCGCTCTCCGGCATGCTCGCGCCCGAGAAGCGCGAGAACGTGATCGGCCTGGTCGAGATCCGGCAGGTGTTCCGCATCTCGAAGGTGGGCACCGTGGCCGGCTGCATGGTGCTCTCCGGCGTGGTGCGGCGCGGAGCACAGGTGCGCGTGCTGCGCGACAACGTCGTCATCCACACCGGCGAGCTCGATTCGCTCAAGCGCTTCAAGGACGATGTGCGCGAGGTCAAGGAAGGCTTCGAGTGCGGTCTGAGCCTGAAGAACTTCAACGACATCAAGGAGGGCGACCAGCTCGAGGTGTTTGAAATCCAGGAAGTGGCGAGAAGCCTCTAAAAGTCGGCGATGGCGGGACGGCACTCTTCTCACGGTTTCTCGCGCGGTGAGCGCGTCGCGGAGCAGATCCACCGCGATCTGGTCGATCTGTTGCGCCACGTCAAGGATCCACGTGTCGCGCAATGGTTGCCGCTCGTCACGCTCACCGCCGTCGAGGTGACGCCCGACTACGCGCATGCCAAGGTGTTCTACACCTCGCTGGCGGGCAGCGAGCACGCCGGCGAGATCGCGCAAGGCCTCGCGCATGCTGCGGGCTTCCTGCGCCGCGAGCTCGGGCGGCGCCTGCACATCCATCACATCCCCGAGCTCACTTTCGTCTTCGATGCCTCGGTCGAGCGTGGCATGCGCCTGTCGCATCTGATCGACGAGGCGGTGGCATCCGATCCCCACCAAGGTGAATAAGCCGCGACGTGCTCCGCGTCGGCGCGTCGATGGCGTCTTGCTGCTCGACAAGCCGGCGGGGATGAGTTCCAACGCCGCGCTGCAGGCGGCGCGGCGCCTGTTCAATGCGGAAAAGTCCGGCCACACCGGCACTCTCGACCCGATGGCGACGGGCCTGTTGCCGCTCTGTTTCGGCGAGGCGACGAAGTTTTCCGGCATGCTGCTCGATGCCGACAAGACCTACGAGGCGACGGTGCGGCTCGGCATCGTCACCACGACCGCCGATGCCGAGGGCGAGGTGATCGCTACCCATCCGGTAGCAGTCGGCGAAGCCGGGGTGCGCGCCGTGCTGGAGCGCTTCATCGGCGAGATCGAACAGGTGCCGCCGATGTATTCGGCGTTGAAACACCAGGGCAAGCCGCTCTACGCACTCGCCCGCGAGGGCATCGAGGTCGAGCGGCAGGCGCGGCGCGTGACGATCCATGCCATCGAACTGCTTTCCTGGCAGAGCGAACATTTCGACCTGCGCGTGACATGCAGCAAGGGCACCTACATTCGCACGCTGGCGGCCGACATCGGTACGGCGCTCGGCTGCGGCGCGCATCTCGCATCGCTGCGCCGCACCCGGGTCGGGGCGGTAGACATCGCGCAGGCGGTGACGCTCGACACCCTCGAAAACATGCCGACCGAGGCGCGCGACCGACTGCTGATGCCCGTCGATGCCCTGGTGGCCGATCTGCCCGGTGTTATGCTTTCAGCTGACGAGGCGGCCCAACTGCTGCGAGGCCAGGCGATCAGATGGCCTGGCGAGGGGCAGCCAGGCCAACGCCGATCCTTTGGCTTATATCGAATCGCCGGCCCTCGAGGATTCATTGGGTTGGGAGAGTATTGCGCCGATGGCCGGTTTCGACCCAGACGGCTCATCTCGACACAATGAAAATATGTCGATATTTTTTACATTTAACGCCAAGGGCATTGACGCTCATATCTGCAATTTATTGTAATAAAAAAAGAAATTTGTTTTGGCGCATATCTTGCTTGTCTTTGTTGCCTTCAAACAACCTGGCGAGGATAACCATGAAAATCCAAAAAACGAGCAAGCTGGCTTTTTCTGTGATTGCCATTTCGCTTGCGACGGCGTTTTCGTTACCTGCGGCTCACGCAGGGGCAATACACGATTCCAATCTCTTTACGACGGTGTTTCCAGGTAACGACGATGGTTATGTCGGACCTGTGAGTATCGGCTTCACGTTGAACTTCTTCGGCAACAACTGGAGCCAGCTCTATGTCAATAACAATGGCAACGTCACCTTCACCCAAGGTCTGTCGACCTATACACCCTATGGGATAACGG
>JACAEF010000123.1 GCA_013388985.1 Rhodocyclaceae bacterium | reverse complement strand
GGGCTACGACATGGCGGCGATGATCAACACGATCGAGCAGGTGATCGCCCAGAAGCCGGCGGGGATAGAAGTGATCGGCTTCGTGGAGGAGCTTGCGCCGGTGATCAACAAGGCCGTTGAGGCGGGCATTCCGGTGGTGACGCTGGACGCGGACACGGCGACCTCCAAGCGCCACACGTTTATCGGCACGGGGAACTACAATGCGGGTCGGACCAGCGCGCGGATTCTGGCCGAAGCGATCGGGAAGCGCGGGAAGGTGGCGGTGACGACGATCGTTGGGCAGACGAACCTGGAGGAGCGGGTCAGGGGGTTCAAGGACGAGCTTGCGCAGAACTACCCGAACGTGCGGCTTGTGCAGGTGATCAACGACGAGTCGGACGAGAACAAGGCGGCCGACGGGGTGAAGGCAGTGATTCAGGCCAATCCGGATCTTGCGGGTGTGGCGTCGGTGGAGGCGACGGGGGGCAAGGGGGCCGCGACGGCGGTGAAGGAGATGAACCGGGTGGGGAAGGTGGCGATCGTATCGATGGACCGGGACGACACGACGCTGAAGCTGATCGAGGACGGGGTGATTCACGCCTCGGTGGCGCAGCGCACCGCCCTCATGAGCTACCTGGGCGTCAAGCTCATGTACTACTACAACCATGCGCGGGTCCCCATAACCCAGAACGACGAAAAAGCAGGGATCGTTTCCATGCCTCTTACGATCGACACGGGCACGATCATCATCGACAAGGGAAACGCGAAGTTCTTCTATCATTGACGCCGGCAGACGGATCGGGAGGGCGGTCCGAACGGATAACCCTCCCGTTTTTTCGCATCGAGCGATACAACAGGGTGTGTCGAGGAGTCATGCCGATGGACTCGGCGAAAGTGCTGCGCGTGGAAGCTCTCTCGAAATCGTTCTTCGGGAACCCGGTCCTCGACTCGGTCGACTTCGATCTCGAGTACGGCGAAGTGCTCGGGTTGGTGGGGGAGAACGGGGCCGGAAAGAGCACGCTCATCAAGATCATCACCGGCGTGTACAGACCCGATCGGGGAACGATCTATATCGACGGGCAGCCGAAGGCGATCAACGACGTCGCAACAGCCCGCAAGCTGGGCATCAGCGTCGTCTTCCAGGAACTCAGTCTCGCCCCGAACCTGACGGTTGCGGAAAACATCTTCGTGGGCCGTCTTCCGTCGAACTCGCTCGGGATGATGCAGCGGCCCGCGCTCTTTGGGGTCACGCGCGAACTGATAGAACGATTCCGCGTGCCGATTAGACCCGACGATGTGGTCGGAAATTTGTCCATCGGGAACCGTCAAATCGTCGAAATCCTCAAGGCGGTCGCGCTGAAGCCGAAGCTCCTCATACTCGACGAACCGACCTCGTCGCTCGAGGGCGAGGAGATCCGGGAACTGTTCAAGCTCATTCGCACGCTCAAGGAAAACAACTATGCCGTCATCTACATATCCCATCATCTGAACGAGGTTTTCGAAATAACCGACAAGATCATGGTTCTTCGCGACGGCCGGAAGGTCGGCATATTCGACAGCCGGGAAATCGGCATGGGCGATCTGGTCC
>JACAEF010000036.1 GCA_013388985.1 Rhodocyclaceae bacterium | reverse complement strand
GGCGGGGCTGGGGGGGCTGGCGGCGCCGCCTCGACCTGCGCGGCGACGCTGTCGAACAAGGCCTGGAGCTCTTCGGAATCACCGGAGGCGTCCGGCTGGGCGACCACCGCGGCCTGAGGCACCGCGGCAGCGGCGATGCTGTCGAACAGCGCCTGCAGATCGGCCGAATCGCCGGATTCATCGAATTTGATCGGTCTGGCCATGCCTCACCACCCGAGCTTCTCGAAGATCTTGCCGAGCTTTTCGTTCAGCGTCGCGGCCGTGAAGGGCTTGACGATGTAACCGGAAGCGCCGGCCTGGGCCGCGGCGATGATGTTCTCCTTTTTCGCCTCGGCGGTGATCATCAGCACCGGCAACGATTTGGTGGCCGGATGGGCGCGGATCGTCTGCAGCAGTGTCAGGCCGTCCATGTTCGGCATGTTCCAGTCGGTGACGACGAAGTCGAAACCGCCGCCCTGCAGCTTCTGCCAGGCCACCGCGCCATCCTCGGCTTCCTCGACGTTGGTGAAGCCCAGCTCCTTGAGGAGGTTGCGGACGATGCGGCGCATCGTCGAAAAATCATCAACGACGAGAAACTTGATTTTGCTCGGGTCTGCAGGCATGAAAACGTTCTCCGGATGGAACCTGATAATTTTACGGTCAGCCGCCGCGTGACTTGAGCAGCAGGGGGCGCATGGTATCGGCAAGCGCCTCGGAGTCGAACTTCGCGACATAGGCATCGACGCCCACCGCCTTGCCCATCGCGCGGTTGGCCTCGGATGAGAGCGAGGAGTGCATCACCACCGGGATGCCGGCGAAGCGCTTGTCCGACTTGATGTGCTTGGTGAGCACGTAGCCGTCCATCTCCGGCATCTCGGCATCGACGAGGATCAGGTTGATCTCCTCCTTCAGGTCGTGGCCTGACTGCTGCGCATGGGCGGCCATGCTGGAAAGCCGCGTCCAGGCTTCCATGCCGTTTTGCGCGTGCTTGTGGCGCACCCCCATGCGCTCGAGCACCTCGATGATCTTCTTGCGCGCGATGGCCGAATCATCGACGAAGAACACGCTGTAGTCCTCGGCGTCGCTGATGCGCTCGATCTGGCCGATCATCGCCTCGCCGAAGGTATCGGCCATGATCTGCTCGACATCGACGATCGACACCAGGCGGCCGTTGTCGAGCTCGGTGATGGCGGTGATGTAGTGATGCCCGCCGTTGGTGACCGATTCGGGCGCGCGCACCTTGTCCCAATCGACACGGATGATGCGGTCGACGTCGCTGACGAGGAAGCCGAGCGTGCGCTTGCTGTATTCCGTCACCATCATCGAGCCGCCGAGCGCCGCCGGCGCATCGGCCAGATGCATCACCTTCGCCAGCGACAGCACCGGGATGACGTTGCCGCGCAGGCTGATCAAACCTTCGACGCCGGCCGGCATGTGCGGCGTCTTGGTGATCGCCGGGGTCTTGCAGACCTCGCGCACCTTGAACACGTTGATGCCGAAGGACTCGTGCGTGCCGAGCGAGAACAGCAGGATCTCCATGCGGTTGGAGCCCGCCAGCTTGGTACGCGCATCGATGCTGTCGATCATGGACGTCTGATTCATTCCTCGTTCGCTCCTGTCAGGCCGCCTGCGCCACTGTCTGGCTTCCCAGCAGCCGCCGGCTCAGGGTTTCGGCCAGCCGCTGCGCCTCGAATTTCGGCACATACTCGTCGACGCCGACGGAGCGGCCGAGCTGCTCGTTCGAGCTCGACGACAGCGAGGAGTGCATCACGACGGGAATGCCGGCGAAGCGCGCATCGGCCTTGATGTTCTTGGTGAGGATGTAACCATCCATCTCCGGCATCTCGACATCGGTGAGCACCAGTTGCACCACTTCGCGGGTTTCCCGGCCGGTGGCCTCCGCATAGTCGGCGAGTTTCTGCAGTTCCTGCCAGGCCTGCAGACCGTTCATCGTGGCGATGCCGCGGATGCCCAGCGCATTCAGGGTCTTCTCGATCTGGTTGCGCGCCACCGACGAATCGTCGGCATAGACGATGGTCAACCCCTCCTTGCCAAGCGGCTTGATCTGGCTATACACCATTTCGTCATCGTACCTGGCGGTTTCAGACAGGATGCGCTCGACGTCGAGCAGCATCACCAGCCGACCGTCCTGCAATTCGGTGACGGCGGTGACCAGCCCGCCCATGTGGGCGGTGAGCATTTCCGGCGGCACGCGCATCTTCGACCAGTCCAGCCGCAGGATGGTGTCCACCGATTCGACCAGGAAGCCTTGCGTATGGCCGTTGTATTCGGTGACGATCATGATCTCGCGCGGGGTCTCGGTCTGCATGCCGATGAATTCGGAGAGATCGACGACCGGCACCAGCACGCCGCGCAAGGACACCATGCCCTTCACGGCCTGCGGCATGTCCGGCGCGGCGGTGATCGGCGGCGTCTTCATCACCTCGCGCACCTTGAAGACGTTGATGCCGAAAGTTTCCGTGCGCCCGGTGCGCTGATCCTTGCCGAGCGAAAAGAGGAGGATTTCCAGCTTGTTGGTGCCCGCCAGGCGGGTGCGGGCATCGACATTCTTGAGCAATTCGGACATGACGCAGCCTTTCGTCGCAAACGACAGCGAGGGTGACGTGAAGTGGAGTTTACCGGCGCCAGCCCCGGTCGGCGGCAATTTCAGCCCAGGATATTACGCGTTTCTCTGCGCTTAAATCCGGAAGCGGTGCAGACTCGCTTCGAGCTCGACGGCCAGGCTTTCGAGCTGGCGGGCGGCTTCGGCCATCCGGCCCGTGCCGGCATCCCCCGCCTTGGCGAGCCGGGCGATGCGTTCGACGTTCGCGCTGATGTCCTGGCTGGCGCGGCTCTGGGCGTCGACCGCCACGTTGATGTGTTCCATGCCGGCGGTCGTCTCGGCCACCGAGGCATTGACCTCGCCGAGGCTCATCGCCACGGTCTCGAGATACTCCTGCGAGCTGGAGAGCGCGGCAAGGCCGTTTTCGAGCGTTTCGCGGACCTTGGCGGCCAGCTGTTCGAGATTGCGCGTCACCGTGTCGATTTCGCTCGCCGTCGTGGCGGATTTTTCCGCCAGGCGGCGGACTTCGTCGGCGACGACGGCGAAGCCGCGTCCCTGCTCGCCGGCCCGCGCGGCTTCGATCGCGGCGTTCAGGGCCAGCAGATTGGTCTGATCGGCGATGTCGCGCACCTCGCGCGTCATGCCCGAGATCGAAGCGGCGCTGCTGATGAACTCGCGCGCCGTCTCGGTCATCTCGGTGACCGCGCTCTCGGCCTGCGCCAGCTCGCCGATCATGCGCGAGAGGCTTTCGTTGCCGGCCTGGGTGCGCTCCACGCTCGTCGCCGCGAGACGTTCGACTTCGGCGGTCTGCGCGGCGATGTCGGCGATTCCCCCCGTCAGTCGTGCCAGCGCGGCCGTCGCATCTTCCGTGGCGGCACTTTCTTCATGCGCGCCGTCTTGCATCTCCGTGGCGATAACCGTCAGTTCGCTGGCCGCGCGATGCAGCCGTCCAGCCGCCGCGGTCAGCTGCCCCGCCATGTCGGCCAGATTCTTCCGCATCCCGGCGATCGCCGCGAGCAGGCTGCCTTGATCGTCAGACGCCAGGTCGATTCGCGTGGCCAGATTTCCGGCGGCGATGGTCTTGACGATCTCGGCCACCTGCTGCGGTTCGCCCCCCAGGTAACGGAACAGCAAGCGCGCCAGGTGAAGGAAGGCGCCCAGACCGATCACCGAGGCGATGAGGATCACGCCGATCATCCCCCCGCGCATCGTTTCCGCCTCGGCGAGCAACCGGGCATCCGCCTGCCCGGCCGCCTCGGCGAGCCGCAGGAACATCAGAAACGAGAAGCCGTTGGCGAGTACCGTCACGCCGACCAGGATGGCCAGCACGCCGTAGATGCGCTGTCGCAGTGTCATTCCCCTGTCCTCCTCTTCGCTTCACATCGGGTGCCGTGTCGCCAGCGCCGATTTTCGGCTCTGGCCGCATTACGCCGCATCCGCTTCACTCGCGCGGCGGAGCGGGCGCCGCCGTATCTCCAGCCACGGATTCGATGGGCGCTTCGCGTCCGTCGCTGAGTATGGCATCTTCGGTGCGTTTGTTCAGGACCACGATGCTGATGCGGCGGTTGATCGCCGCCTCGGGATGTTCCTTGTCGAACGGCAGCGTCGATGCGAAGCCGACGACGCGCAGCACTTTCCGGTCGTCGAGGCCGGCCGCCACCATCTCGCGGCGCGAGGCATTGGCGCGGTTGGTCGACAGCTCCCAGTTGCCAAAGCCCCGGTCGCCCCCGGCATAGGGCGTGGCATCGGTATGCCCGGAGAGTGAAATGCGGTTCTCGACGCGATTGAGCAGCGGCCCGATCTCGCGCAGGATCTGGCGCGTGTAGGGCTTGAGCTCGGAACTGGCCGAATCGAACATCGGCCGGTTTTGCTCATCGACGATCTGGATGCGCAAGCCCTCGGTGGTGATGTCGAGCAAGAGCTGGTTCTTGAACTGCCTGAGCGCGGGACTCGCCTCGATGAGCTTTTCCAGGTCGCTCTTCAGCGCTTCGAGCCGCTCGCGCTCTAAGCGCTCGAAATCGGCCTTGAGCGCCTGCAGGTTGATCTTCTTGGCCGGCGACTCGACCTCGCCTTTCTTCACCTGACCGTGGGTGCGTGTCAGATCCTCGCCGCCACCCTGGATCACCGACGACGAATCGCCGGAGCCGGAACCGCCGAACAGCGCCACTTTCAGCGGCGTCTGGAAGAAATCGGCGATGCCCTTCAGATCGCCCTTGGTGGTCGAGCCGAGCAGCCACATCAGCAGGAAGAAGGCCATCATCGCCGTGACGAAGTCGGCGTAGGCGATCTTCCAGGCGCCGCCATGTCCGCCCGCGCCGCCTTTCTTGACGCGCTTGACGACGATGGGCTGTTGGGAATCGTCGCTCATGACGGTTCAGGCTGGCAAAATCGGCGCTGGCAGGACGGCACCCGTGGCGGCCATCACTTGCCTTTCCGGTTCTTCAAGTCTTCCTCGAGCTCGGCGAAGCCCGGGCGGTCGGCGGAATAGAGCACCTTGCGGCCGAATTCGACCGCCACCTGAGGAGCGTAGCCGTTCATGCTGGCCAGCAGCACGGCCTTGATGCAATGGTAGATCTTGCTGCCCTCCTCGACCTTCCGGTTGAGCTGGTTGGCGATCGGCTCGACGAAGCCATAGGAGAGCAGGATGCCGAGGAAGGTGCCGACCAGAGCGCCGCCGATCATCTTGCCGAGCACCGCGGGCGGCGCGCCGACCGAGCCCATCACATTGACCACGCCCATCACCGCGACGACGATACCCATCGCGGGAATCGCGCCGGCGGTCGTCTGCATCATGTGTGCCGGATAATGCGCCTCGGCGTGATGGGTCTCGATCTCGATGTCCATCAGGTTTTCGATCTCGAAGGCGTTCAGGTTGCCGCCGACCATCATGCGCAGGTAGTCGGTGATGAACTCGACCACGTGATGATCCTTCATGATCGAGGGGTATTTGGAAAAGATCGGGCTGGCCTCGGGATTCTCGACGTCGCCTTCGATCGACATCAAGCCCTCCTTGCGCACCTTGCTGAGAATCTCGAACAACAGCGCGAGCAGGTCCATGTAGAGTGCCTTGTCGTACGGCGAGCCCTTGAGGACCGACGGGATCGCGCCGAGCACCGCCTTCAGCGAACGCGGGCCGTTCGAAGCGACCAGATAGCCGATGGTCAAGCCGATGATGGCGAGATATTCGAGCGGCACCCACAGGGCGCCCAGGCTGCCGTGCACCGCATAGGTGCCGACGGAAGCCGCCAGAACGATGACATAGCCGACGAGCAGTAGCATGAGCAATCCCGGTTGTTCAGCAGCGCCGCCTACAGAGCCGCGACGCCTCTTTCACCTCAGCATGATAACGGCTCACCCCGGGCTGCGTCACGCAAAAACACACGGGGCGCCCTTCCTATTCTCCGGAATGGGCGCCCCGCACGAGCAAGGAGAAGAAACGCGTCAGGCCGCGGCCACGCCTTTCACGTCCGTCGCCTCGGCGGCGCGGCGCGTCTTGCCGGCGCGCGCCGGCATGTGGCACAGGCCACAGACGTAGTCGTGCTGCGGATCGTGC
This sequence comes from Rhodocyclaceae bacterium, assembly GCA_013388985.1. Lineage (GTDB taxonomy): Bacteria > Pseudomonadota > Gammaproteobacteria > Burkholderiales > Rhodocyclaceae > Sulfuricystis. Next base: position 31,833 of record JACAEF010000036.1, on the reverse strand, counting down.
GCATGGGCGACGAATTCGCCGCCGCAACTCTTGCAGCGCGTCATCTGCAGCATGCCGGCATCGAAGAAGCGCACCATCGTCCAGGCGCGCGTCAGCGACAGCACCGCCTCCATGCCGCAGCGCTGGGTCTGTTCCAGATACAGGCGGTAGGCCTTGATGATGCGTTCGAGTCCGGAGAGCTTGGTGTGGCGTTCGAGGAAGTTGTAGTAGGCCATGAACAGCGAGGCATGCACGTTCGGCTGCCAGGTCATGAACCAGTCGGTCGAGAACGGCAGCATGCCCTTGGGCGGCGAGACGCCGCGCACCTCCTTGTAGAGCTTGAGCAGGCGCTCGCGGGAAAGATTGGTTTCGGCCTCGAGCAGCTGCAGACGCGCGCCGAGCTCGATGAGCTCGACCGCCAGGCGAATATCCCTCGCCTCCGAGATCACGGATTTGTTGCGCATGGAACGACCTCCCTGAAGGTGCGTTACGAACGGCTCGTCAGGCCGCGGACTCGACCGGCTTGCCGGCGGCGAGGATGGCGGCGTGGATGTGGCCCACGCCGCGCTCGCGCTCGTGATTGGCCAACAGGTCGATCAACAGGGAATCGTCGAAACGGAAGCTCATCAGCAGCATGTCGGAGCTGGCCATCTTCAGGATCTGCCCCGGCGTGAGCGCTTCCAGGATGTCGGCAATCTCCTCGCTGATGCCCAGCCGGAACACCGCCGCCTCGCGATCGGAGCGGATCATGCTCTGGGCCAGCATCAGATAGGCGAGATTGACCTCCTTGATGTCGTTGTAGGTGTCGGTCGCTTTCATCTTTCCTCTCCTTGCGTTGCCGCCAATCCCGGAAATGCGCGACGAAGACTGTTTTCAGCGCATACCCGTCTGGCAGTCATGCCATTCTCTCGATCGCATGGCAAGAAGAAAATCAATGAAAAAACCATCCTTTTGTAAGAACAGGATGGGAAAACCTTGTAAGAAAAAACATTACAAAACAGACTTTACTTCATGTATTTGAATGAAATTTTTCATGGCAACTGGACGCTCGCCACACGGTTCCTGCCCCGCTGCTTGGCCAGGAACGCCCCCCTGTCGGCACACTCGATCAGGGACTCGATATCCACGGTGGTTTCATCGCGCATCGCCACGCCGATGCTGACGCTTCCGTGGCGGCAGAACCCGCCTAACGTGAAGCGCAGCGCGGCGACGGCCTTGCGCACCCGTTCGGCGCAGACCAGCCCGGCGGCCAGATCGGTATCGGGACAGATCACCGTGAATTCGTCGCCGCCGGTGCGGCAGACCACGTCCTGTGCGCGCAGGGCATGCTTGATCGCCGCGGCGATCTCCTTGAGCACCACATCGCCACCGCCATGGCCGTGGCTGTCGTTGATTTCCTTGAAGTGGTCGACATCGATCAGCATCGCCACCAGCGGTCGCCCGCCGCGGCTGGCGACCTGCCACTCGTGGCTGAAAAACTCGATCGCGTAACGCCGGTTCGGCAAACCGGTCAGCACGTCGGTCAGCGCCGCCTCGCGCAGCCGCCGGTTGGCCTCGGCCAGCTCGTCCGCATAACGCCGGATTTCGTCGCGGTCGCGCTCGACCTCCCGCTGTAGGCGCACGACCCGCTCGGCCGCGCGCAAGCGCGCTTTCAGCACCCGATGATTCAAGGGCTTGGCGAGAAAATCATCCACGCCGGCAGCGAAGGCCGCGACGAGGCTTTCCTCGGTTTCCCGCGCGGTCGTGATCAGGATGTAGATGCCGCGACCGAACTTGGTCTGGCGCAACGCGCGGATCATGCCGATGCCGCCCATGCCGGACATGTCCCATTCGGTGATGAGGATGTGAGGGCGCTCCTGCAATGCCAGCAAAAACCCTCTCCTCCCATCGTCGGCCAGCCGAATGCGATGCCCGGCGGCCGTGAGCGCCGCGGCGAGCTGCGCACGCGTCCGCTCATCCTGAGCGACGATCAGGATGCACAGCGCCTCCTCGTCAGCAGACGGCGCCGCCAAGGAGCCCATGCCCGGCGTCGCGGCCGAGAGCGCCGCAGGGTCGGTCATTTCCTGGATCGCCGTCTTCAGCAGCGAGGCCAGCCGCATGCGCTCGCGCTGTCCGCGGGTTCGGACACGGCGCCGTGCACGGGCAAGCGTTTCGGTCGCGAGAGCAGATGACATCCGGAAGAGCGGGAACATGAAATTCGAATGTTTTTTTATAACACCCGGTCAGCAGGCCTATCCTTCGATCAGACGCTAAAATCGCCCGCTATGGAGCCGGCCATCAATTATTGCTGCACCTGCGGCGCGCCGATCAGCGTGTGCATCCCGCCCGGCGACACACTACCGCGCCACGTGTGCACGCGCTGCGGCGCGATCCACTATCGCAATCCGCGCCTGGTGGTCGGCACCTTGCCCGTCTGGGAAGACCGCATCCTGTTGTGCCGGCGCGCGATCGAGCCGCGCCACGGCTGTTGGACGCTGCCGGCCGGCTTCATGGAGAACCAGGAAACACTGGCCGCCGCCGCGCTGCGGGAAACCCGCGAGGAAGCCTGCGCGCGCGTCGAGCTCGATCCCCTCTACACGATGATCTCGGTGCCGCACATCAGCCAGGTGCATGCGATCTTCCGCGCCCGGCTGCTCGACCTCGACTTCGCGGCCGGCCATGAAACCCTCGAAGTCGCCCTGTTCGAGGAAGCCGGCATGCCTTGGGAGGACATCGCCTTTCCCACGATCGCGATGACGCTGCGGCATTTCTTCGCCGACCGCCGCCGGGGCAGCTTCGACCTGCACGTCGAATCCCTCGCGCTACCGAAGCAATCCCCGCCTTACTCCTCCACCTCGAAGACCACCGGCAGCAGCACGGCGAATTCCTGACCGCGCAGCGATTCCGGCAAGGGGCTGCGCTCGGCCGCGATGCGCAGCATGGCGAGCGCCGCCTCGTCGAGCAAGGCATGGCCGCTGGAGCGGGCCAGTTCGGCGTGCCGTTGAGACAGGGCATCCACGCGCACGCGGATCTCGGCGGTGCCGGTAAGACCAATGCGCCGCGCGGCCTCGGGGTAATTGCGCACCCGCCGCGCCTCGCTGGCCAGCGACAAGCGGAACTGGCGCAAGCCCGCGGCATCCGGCCCGCGTACCTCGGCCGGCGCGGCCATCGCCACCGTAGCCGGCACGCCGGCATTCGTCTGCTGGGGAATGCCACCGGGCGCATGCCCGCTCGCCGCGTTTTCGACAGGCGAAGGCGCCTCGTGCAAAGTCGGCGCTGGTGAGACGGCACCCTGCGCCGGCGCTGCGGGACGCGCGAGCGTGTGCTGCGGCTTCGATCGCCGCGGTGGCACGGTGTGGCGATCCGCGTCCGCCTGCGCTTCGCCGGCTTCCGCCAGCACCCGCACGCTGACACGCAAGGGCTCCGCTGGCGCGACGCCATTCGAACTCGAGACTGACAGATCGGCGAGCGCCGCCAGCACCAGTGCATGCAGCACCAGCGACAGCAGCAGCGCCTGTTGTGGCGGCAATGCACTTTTGCCGGCTTTTTCCGCTGACTGGAATAAACTTAACGCTGTCACAATGGTCTGAAAGGGAGCACGGCACCATTCTAGTTCCATGAACACCTACCCGCTGATCCTCACGCTCGACCCGCACGGCGTCCCCCACCGCTGGGTGACGTGGCAGCATGCGTGCTTCTATTACGCGAAGAACCTGGTGGCCTGGGCGATCGGCGAAAACAGCTTCGTGATCCACGGCGGCCTCAACCGGCTGACCGGTCGGCGCTCGGAAATCCGCGCCAACAGCATCATCGCGATCAAGGGGCGGGCGATCTCCAGCCGCCAGTTCCAGCAGGTGCCGCCGCTCGACAACCGCGAGCTCTTTCACCGCGACCGCCACATCTGCGCCTACTGCGGTGACAATCTGCCCAGTTCGAAGCTGACGCGCGACCACATCGTCCCGGTTTCCCAAGGCGGACGCGACACCTGGATGAACGTCGTCACCGCCTGCCGCGGCTGCAACCAGAGGAAGAGCGGGCGCACACCCGAACAGGCCGGCATGCAGCTGCTCTACGCGCCCTATGTGCCGAACAAGGCCGAATGGCTGATCCTCTCGAACCGCAACATCCTTGCCGACCAGATGGACTTTCTGGCGCAGCACGTCTCCAGCCAGAGCCGCGTGCGTCTTTGATTGGGCTGTAAACTCCACCGATGCAACCCGTGAAGGCCCTGACGGCCTACCGCCCCTACTGGGCCAAACGCTTCGGCGTCGCCCCCTTCCTGCCGATGTCGCGCGCCGAGATGGAAACACTCGGCTGGGACGAGTGCGACATCGTCCTCGTCACCGGCGACGCCTACATCGACCACCCGAGCTTCGGCATGGCGCTCGTCGGCCGGCTCCTCGAAGCACAGGGCTTTCGCGTCGGCATCATCAGCCAGCCGGACTGGACATCGGCCGACGACTTCCGTCGGCTTGGGCGGCCAAAGCTGTTCTTCGGCATCACCGCCGGCAACATGGATTCGATGGTCAACCGCTACACGGCCGACAGGAAGATCCGCTCCGACGACGCCTATACGCCCAACGCCGAACCGGGCAAGCGGCCCGACTACGCCGTCACCGTCTATGCCCAGCGCGCGCGCGAGGCGTTCAAGGACGTTCCCGTCGTGCTCGGCGGCATCGAGGCGTCATTACGCCGCATCGCCCACTTCGACTACTGGTCGGAGACCGTGAAGCGCTCGGTGCTCGCCGACAGCAAGGCCGACCTCTTGCTCTACGGCAACGCCGAGCGTGCGCTCGTGGAACTGGCGCACCGTCTCGCCAAGGGTGTGTCCATCGATGAGATACGCGACCTGCGTGGCTCCGCCTTCATGGCGCCGGCCGGCTGGACGCCCGCCCCAGAATGGCACGACGCCGCGACCCGCCACGCCCACGACGACCGGGCGCTGACCTACGTTCGCCTGCCCGATTACGAGACGGTGAAGACCGACAAGCTCGCCTATGCCGAAGCCTCGCGGCTGTTCCACCTCGAATCGAACCCGGGCAACGCGCGGGCGCTCGTCCAAAGGCATGCGAACCGCGACCTCTGGCTCAACCCGCCGCCGATCCCGCTTTCCACTGCCGAGATGGATTACATCTACGGCCTGCCCTACGCGCGCGCGCCGCACCCGAGCTACGGGAGCGCGAAGATTCCCGCCTGGGAGATGATCAGGTTCTCGGTCAACATCATGCGCGGCTGCTTCGGCGGCTGCACCTTCTGCTCGATCACCGAGCACGAAGGCCGCATCATCCAGAGCCGCTCGGAAGCGTCGATCCTGCGCGAGATCGAGGAAATCCGCGACAAGACCCCGGGCTTCACCGGCATCATCTCCGACCTGGGCGGACCGACCGCCAACATGTACCGCATGGCCTGCAAGGACAAGGCGATCGAATCCGCCTGCCGGCGGCTTTCCTGCGTCTACCCGGACATCTGCCCGAACCTCGATACCGACCACACGCCGCTCATTCACCTTTACCGCAAGGCGCGCGCGATCCCCGGCGTGAAGAAGGTGCTGATCGGCTCGGGGCTCCGCTACGACCTCGCGGTGCGCTCGCCCGAATACGTGAAGGAATTGGTGACTCACCACGTCGGCGGGTATCTCAAGATCGCGCCGGAGCACACCGAAGCGGGTCCGCTCTCCAAAATGATGAAGCCGGGCATGGCCGCCTACGACAAGTTCAAGCGCCTCTTCGATCAGGCCTCGCAAGCGGCCGGCAAGGAGCAGTATCTGATCCCCTACTTCATCGCCGCGCATCCGGGCACGACGGACGAGGACATGCTCGAACTCGCGCTGTGGTTGAAGCGCAACGACTTCCGTCTCGACCAGGTGCAGACCTTCCTGCCCACGCCGCTGGCCATCGCCACCGGCATGTGGCACACGGGCAAGAATCCGCTCAAACGCGATCCGGGTAGCGAAGAGGTCGCCGTCGCGCGCGGACTCAAGCAACGACGACTCCACAAGGCGTTTCTACGCTACCACGATCCGAAAAACTGGCCGCTGCTGCGCGAAGCCTTGAAGCGCATGGGCCGCGCCGACCTGATCGGCAACGGCAAGCGGCATCTCGTGCCGGCCTGGCAGCCGGCGGAGGCGCAAACGCCGCTTCGCACCGTGCCGAAAAACTCGGCGCTGGCGAAACGGCACTCCGCCGCGAAGATCAAACGCAGCCGGTAGATTTACACGCAGCCGGTCGGCTTGGGCATCCCCGCGTAACGTGCCGCCTGCTTGGCCGGTCCGTAGGGAAAGAGGTCGAAGAGGAATTTCTTGTCGGCGAATTCCTCGCCGAGATCGTTGCCGATCAGTTTGGTCATCACGCGCAGGTTCGGCGCCGTGCCGTTTTCGGCGTAATAGTCGCGAATCCAGTTGATGACCTGCCAGCGCTTCTCGTCGAGCCTCAATTCGTCCTGCGCCGCGAGAAACTCGGCGACCTCCTCGCTCCAGTCGGACAAATCGGCCAGATAGCCTTCGGCGTCGGTTGCGATTTCCTTGCCATTCACGTTGATCATTGCAAATCCTCTCTGTAAGGGTTGGGGGTATGTGTCCCGGTCTATTACTTGACCTATTTAGTCAAGATTTTATGCATAAAATTCCCGGCGTCGAATAAAAATTATTCGACAAAGCATCAAATCAACTAATGAAAGGGAGGGGAATATAATGCAGCGCTGGCGGAGAGGAAGGGATTCGAACCCTTGTGCCAGGTTTCCCTGACCATCCGATTTCGAGTCGGCGCCGTTATGACCACTTCGGTACCTCTCCGGGCGCCGGTGATTATACCTCCCATCCCGACAGGGAACATCCATCGCGTGCAGGAAAAATCTCTCATCGGTTCGTTTCGCTCGCTCGCGGGCGCCTTGCTGATCGGCCTGCTGCTCAATGGCTGCGAGCTGATCGCCCCTCCGGCGGCATTGAAACCGCCGGGGCCAGATCAGCCGCTCGTCGTCGCCTTGTCTGCCGATCCTGCCTTCCAGCAACCGGCAACCGACAGCGAAGGCATGAATGGCATCAGCCGCGATCTCACCGAACTGTTTGCCCAGCATCTCGGCGTCAAGGTCCGTTTCGTCACGGTCACCGGCCGGAGCGGTCCGGCCGATCTGGTGATGAAAAATCAGGCGCACATGATCGCGACCGTGCCGATCCGTCCGGACGATCCGACCCTGATCTACAGCCCGCCCTTGTTCGAGACCTCCCAGGTGATCGTGCAGCATGCGAACGCCCTGCCGCTGGACACGCCAGAAAAACTGGCGGGACGGGAAATCGAGCTGTTGCCGGGCGCGCCGCAAGTGCGCGCGCTTGCCGCCTTGGGCATAAAACCACCGCCGCGCCTCGTCGAACAGGGCGATACGAACGAACTGGAACTGCTCTCTGGCATCGCCGACTTCCGTCACGAACTCGTTGCCAGCGACGAACTGCATTTCAATCTCGCGACCAATACCAGCCCCGACCTGGCGATCGCCCTGAAGCTGCCCGAGGCGCTCGCCTATGGCTGGGCGTTTTCGCCGGCGCATCCCGAGCTGCGCCAGAAAGCGGCCGAATTCATCGCCGCGATTCGAGAAAATGGCACCCTGCGCCGCCTCTACGACCGTTATTTCGGCCATATCGAGCGCCTCGACAGCCAGGATGTGGGGAAATTCCTCGATGCGGTGCAAACCCGCCTGCCGGCGCTGCGACGCCATTTCGAAGAGGCGCAGACGGTCAGCGGCATCGATTGGCGGCTCCTCGCGGCGCTCGCCTGGCAGGAATCGAAGTGGGAGCCGCTGGCGACCTCGCCGACCGGCGTGCGCGGCATCATGATGCTCACCGAGGAGACCGCGGACCGGCTCGGCGTGAAAAACCGTCTCGATCCGCGCGAGAGCATCCTCGCCGGCGCCCGATACCTCACGATGCTGATGGACGAGCTGCCCGCCGAGATCCTCCCACCGGAACGACTCTGGTTCGCGCTTGCCGCCTACAACCTCGGCATGGGGCATCTGCGCGGCGGCCGCCAGTTCGCGGCCGGCCTCAAGAAGAGCCCCAACCACTGGGCCGACATGAAGGACGTGCTCCCTTTGCTCGCGCGGCCGGAGTATTACAGACGGCTGAAAAGCGGCCGCGCGCGCGGCGGTGAGACGGTGATCATGGTCGAGAACGTGCGCAATTACTACGACATCCTGGTCCGTCTCGAGCCGCGCCGGGGTTTGCCGCCCTTGCAGGCCAGCCTGGCTATGCAGTGAGCCGCTCCTGCCCGCCCAGATAGGGACGCAGCACCTCCGGCACCACGATGCTGCCATCGGCCTGCTGATAATTCTCCAGCACGGCGACCAGCGTGCGGCCGACGGCCAGACCCGAGCCGTTCAGGGTGTGCACGGGGCGCGGCTTGCCGCCTTTCTCGCGGCAGCGCGTCTGCATGCGGCGCGCCTGGAAGGCTTCGAAGTTCGAGCAGGAGGAAATCTCGCGATAAGTGTTCTGTGCCGGCAGCCAGACTTCGAGGTCATAGGTCTTCGCGGCGGAAAAACCCATGTCGCCTGCGCACAGCGCCACCTTGCGATACGGCAGGCCGAGCTTGCGCAGGATCGCCTCGGCGTGGCCAGTGAGCTCTTCGAGCGCCTGCCAGGAAGTTTCCGGCGCGACGATCTGCACCAGCTCGACCTTGTCGAACTGGTGCTGGCGGATCATGCCGCGCGTGTCCTTGCCGTAGCTGCCGGCTTCGGAACGGAAGCAAGGCGTGTGGCAGACGAACTTCAAGGGGAGCTGATCCACCTCCAGGATCTCGCCGCGCACGATGTTGGTGACCGGCACCTCGGCAGTCGGGATCAGATAGAGCCGGGTGCCGTCCGAGCGCTCGACGCGGAACAGATCCTCCTCGAACTTCGGCAGCTGGCCGGTGCCGAACATGCTGTCCGGATTGACGAGATAAGGGGCGTAGACCTCGGTGTAGCCGTGCTCGCGCGTGTGGGTATCGAGCATGAACTGGGCGAGCGCGCGATGCAGCCGGGCGATGCCGCCCTTCATCAGGGTGAAGCGGCTGCCGGCGATCTTCACGGCGCGTTCGAAATCGAGGCCGCCCAGCCCCTCGCCGAGATCGACGTGATCCTTCGGCGCGAAATCGAAAGCGGGTGGCGCACCCCAGCGCGAGACCTCGAGATTGGCGGTTTCGTCCCTGCCCTCCGGCACGCTCTCGTGCGGCAGGTTGGGTAGCCGCGAGACGAAGGCATCGAGCTCGGCCAACAGTACCGCGAGCTTCTCCTCGTTGGCCTTCAGCGCATCGCCCAGGCCGGCCACTTCGGTCATCAGCCGGTCGATCTCGGCCGCGACATCCTCGCCCTTGGCCTGCCGGCCCTTGAGCATGCCGATCTGCTTCGAGAGCGCGTTGCGCTTGGCCTGCATTTCCTGGGTCTGGGTCTGCACCGCCTTGCGTTCGGCTTCGAGCACCTCGAAGGGGGCGAGATCGATCGCGATGCCGCGCCGGGCGAGGCCGGCGGCGACGAGATCGGGCTGATTGCGCAACAGCTGGATGTCGAGCATGGGAATTCCTTGACGTGACCGGGCGGCCACATGATTGGTTACGGATCGGCGCGCATTTTACGAAGGAAAGCCAATGCCGGCGCTAAAGGGTATCTGACCACAACGATCTGGCCCAAGACGAAGTGACGCCATCACCTTGCCCAACTGTGCATTTTTTTGCCGTAACGAAGCCGTCATGGAATTGAAAAGACCAAACGCTATGTTGCGCTTCGTCCTCAACCACATTCGTCTCCATCATGCGCAAGATTTTCGCCCTCGGATGTCTTTCCCTGGCGCTCAGCGCCCCATCGGCTCACGCCGCCAATATTTCCCTGATCGCCATCGGCGGCCTCGATGGCGCCGCCTCGGACCTTTCCGGGCTGACCAATACGCTGGAAAGCGGTGTCAGTGCGAATTTGCTGGGCGGCCTCGGTTCCGGCCTCGCCTGGGCAGGGGGCACCACCTTCCTGGCTCTTCCCGATCGCGGTCCGAATGCCACGTCCTACACCAACGGCAACCTCGTCGACAACACGACCTCGTATATCGCGCGCTTTCAAACATTGAATCTTGCCTTGCAGCAAACCTACAGCAGCGGCGCCTACAGCTACAGCCTGACGCCCACGCTGACCGGCACGACACTCCTCTACAGCAGCACCCCTCTCAACTACGGCAATACGCCTGGCCTGCCCGATGGCACGCCGGCCCTGAATTCGAACGGGAAGTATTATTTCACTGGCCGTTCGGATGGATTCGCGGCTGGGAATTCGCTCAATCCCAACAATGCCCGGTTTGATCCTGAAGCCTTGCGCGTCTCAAATGATGGTAAGAGCGTCTTCATCGCCGACGAATATGGCCCCTATATCTACCAGTTCGATCGTGCCACCGGCGAACGCATCCGCACTTTCGCTTTGCCTGCCAACCTGGCAGTTGCCAACCTGAGCGCCAACGGAGCCGCCGAGATCAGCAGCAACACCTCAGGCCGCGTAGCGAACAAGGGCATGGAGGGCCTTGCCATCACGCCAGATGGCAAGACCCTGATCGGGTTCATGCAAAGCGCGTTACTACAGGATGGCGGCGATGGCGCCAAGGCCAACCGCATCGTGACGATCGACATCGCCAGCGGCGCGACCAAACAGTATGCCTACAACAACGTCATCGGCAGCAAGAGCTACAACAGCAGCGAGATCCTGGCGCTCAACGATCACCAGCTCCTCGTCCTCGAACGCGACGGCAAGGGCATGGGCGACGGTTCGGATGCGAAAATCAAACAAATCTGGGCGGTCGATTTGACAGGTGCAGAAGATGTCACGAATCTGTCTGGCCAGGCTGCGTTGCTGGCCAAGGCGCCGACAAAGAAACTATTCCTCGACATCAAGTCGGCGCTCAATGCTTTCGGCATTACCGACGACAAAATCCCCGCCAAGCTGGAGGGCATCGCATTCGGGCAGGACATCGTCGAGGATGGCATCTTGTATCACACGCTCTACCTCGCCAACGACAACGATTTCCTCTACGACTTCGGCGGCCAGCCTTACGACAACCTCTTCTACGTGTTCAAGTTCTCGGATGCCGATCTGGCAGGGCTTGGGCTCGGTCCTTTCGAGCAGCAGCACATTCCCGAGCCCGGGACTTTCAGCCTTGCGTTCGCAGGACTCGGATTGCTCGGCTTGATGAGGTCACGGCGCCGCGCCGCCGGCGCATGAGTGAGAACAGACCCTAAGCTTTCCGACGCTTTGCCTGCGCGTCGAGCGCGCGCAGGTGGGCGAGTTTCTCGCCAATCTTCTGCTCCAGCCCGCGCGGCGTCGGGCGGTACCACTCCACCTTCGGCATGCCTTCTGGAAAGTAGTTCTCCCCCGCCGCATAGGCTTCCGGTTCGTCGTGCGCATAGCGGTATTCGCGGCCGAAACCGAGTTCTTTCATCAGCTTCGTCGGTGCGTTGCGCAGGTGCTCCGGCACCGGGCGGCTCTGGTCTTGGGCGACGAAGCGTCGCGCCGCGCCGTAAGCGACATAGCCCGCGTTCGACTTCGGCGCCACCGCCATGTAGATCACGGCGTTGGCCAGCGCCAGCTCGCCTTCCGGCGAGCCGAGCCGCTCGTAAGTCTGTGCGGCTTCGAGCGCGATCGAGAGCGCGCGCGGATCGGCCAGCCCGATGTCCTCCGAGGCCATGCGGATGATGCGCCGCGCCAGATACAGCGGATCGGCACCGCCATCGAGCATGCGGCAGAACCAGTAGAGCGATGCGTCGGGATTGGAACCACGCACCGACTTGTGCAGCGCCGAGATCTGATCGTAGAAGGCGTCGCCGCCCTTGTCGAAACGGCGCAGATCGCTTGCTAGCGCCTGCTCCAGAAAGTCGGCGCTGACGACACGGCACCCTGCTGCCTGCGCCGCCGTGCGCAGGGTTTCGAGCACGTTCAAGAGGCGCCGCGCATCGCCATCGGCATGGCCGACGATGCGGTCGACCGCCTCCGGCGCAAACTCGAGATCGGGGAAGGCGCGTGCCTGGGCGCGCTGGAACAGTTCGCGCAGCTCATCCGCCGTCAATGGCTTGAGCACATACACCGCCGCGCGCGAGAGCAGCGCGGAATTGACTTCGAACGAAGGGTTCTCGGTCGTCGCGCCGATGAAGGTCAACAGGCCCTGCTCGACGTAGGGCAGGAAGGCGTCCTGCTGCGCCTTGTTGAAGCGATGCACCTCATCGACGAACAAGAGCGTGCGCCGGCCCGTTTGCGCCAGCGTCAGCTGCGCCTGTTCGACCGCGGCGCGGATGTCCTTGACGCCCGAGAACACGGCCGAGAGCGCGATGAACTCGGCGTCGAAGGCGTCCGCCATCAATCGCGCGAGCGTCGTCTTGCCCACGCCCGGCGGCCCCCAGAGGATCATCGAATGCGGACGCCCGGATTCGAAGGCGAGCCGCAGAGGCTTGCCGGGGCCCAGCAGGTGCTGCTGGCCGATCACCTCATCGAGGGTTCTCGGCCGCAAGACTTCGGCCAGCGGCGCATGCGGCGTGGTGGCGAACAGATCGCTCATTGTCCGACGACGTCCGCGCCCTTCGGGGGCACGAAGCGGAAGACATCCTTAGGCAATGACGGGTTCGGTTGCAATTCGGTAAACAGTAGCGTCGTGGTCTGGCCGAAGTTGTCCTGCACCTCCATCAGGCGCGGCAGGTTGTTGGCCAGCCCGATGCGCACGCGGGCGAAGCTGCTGTCGGCCTCCTTCGGCACGGCATCGACGATCTCCAGCCCGTCCGCCGTACCGGCCTCGGTGAGCGTGTAATGCCTGTCGAGCGCCTCGCCGGTCAGGAGCGCCGCCGGACTGGCGCCCAGCGCCTTGTCGATCTTGCCGACCGTGACCTGATTCAGATCGATGTCATAGGTCCAGAGCTTCTCGCCATCGGCCACCAGCAACAGACGCATCGGTTTTTCATACGCCCAGCGCAGTTTGCCGGGCCGCGCGAGCGCGAAACTACCGCTCGAATGCTGCGGCTTTCTGCCGGATTTGGCGACGACGGTCTGAACGAACGTCCCCTGTGCCGACTGGGTGTTCGCCCAGAAGGCTTTGAGCTGATCGATGCCGGCGGCGCTGGCCACTGCGGAGGCGAGCATGCCGCCCAGGAAGATGAAGGTACGCATGTCGCCATTATCCCACCATGCGGGGTGCCGTTTAGCCAGCGCCGAGTTTCTTGCACGCTTTGGAATGCGTGCTTACTCGGCCGGTTCGGGCGCCAGCACTTCGCGTTGGCCAGCAGCATTCATCGGCGAGACGAGGCCGGCGCGCTCCATTGCCTCGATCAGGCGCGCGGCGCGGTTGTAGCCGATGCGCAGATGCCGCTGCACCAGCGAGATCGACGGCCGGCGCGTCTTGAGCACGATCTGCACCGCCTGGTCGTACATCGGATCGGCCTCGGCATCATTCCCCTCCTCGCCTGAGGCTTCGGCGTTCTCTCCCGCCGGCGGGGAAAGGATGTCCGCTTCGAATTCCGGTTTCCCGATCTTGCGCAGATGCTCGACGACGCGATGCACCTCTTCATCCGAGACGAACGCGCCATGCACGCGCACCGGCAGCCCGGTTCCCGGCGCGAGATAGAGCATGTCGCCCTGGCCCAACAACGCCTCGGCGCCCATCTGGTCGAGGATGGTGCGCGAATCGATCTTCGATGAGACCTGGAAGGCGATGCGTGTCGGGATATTCGCCTTGATCAGCCCGGTGATGACATCGACGCTCGGCCGCTGGGTGGCGAGAATCAGGTGGATGCCCGCCGCGCGCGCCTTCTGGGCGAGCCGCGCGATCAATTCTTCGACCTTCTTGCCGACCACCATCATCAGATCTGCCAGCTCGTCGATGATGACGACGATGTAAGGCAGGCCCTCGAGCGGCGGCGGACCGACTTCCGGATCGCCCGGCAACGCCAGCGGATCGGCGATGAAAGTGCCGGATTTTTCCGCCTCCTTGATCTTGGCGTTGAAGCCGGCGAGGTTACGGACGCCAAGCGCGCTCATCAGCTTGTAGCGACGCTCCATTTCTCCCACGCACCAATGCAGCGCATTGGCGGCCTTGGTCATATCGGTGACCACCGGCGCCAAGAGGTGCGGAATGCCTTCATAGACCGAGAGTTCGAGCATCTTCGGATCGACCAGGATCAAACGCACGTCCTTCGGCTCGGACTTGTAGAGCAGCGAGAGGATCATCGCGTTGATGCCGACGGATTTGCCCGAGCCGGTGGTGCCGGCGACCAAAAGGTGCGGCATCTTGGCCAGATCAGCGACCACCGGCTGGCCGGAAATGTCCTTGCCGAGCGCGAGCGTCAAATGCGAATGCATGTCGTGATAGACCTTGGCGCCGAGGATTTCGGAAAGGCGTACGGTCTGGCGACGCGGATTCGGCAGCTCGAGCGCCATGCAGGATTTACCCGGCACGGTCTCGACGACACGCAGACTCACCAATGAGAGCGCGCGCGCCAGATCCTTGGCCAGATTGACGATGGTCGCTCCCTTCACCCCCGTGGCCGGTTCGATCTCATAGCGCGTCACCACCGGCCCGGGATGGGCCGTCACCACCTGCACCTGCACGCCGAAATCGGCCAACTTGCGCTCGATCAGACGGGAGGTGAATTCGAGCGTCTCGGCACTCGGCAGATCTTCTTTCGCATGGTTTGCCTCGTCGAGCAGGCGCAGCGGCGGCAACCCTTCGCCGGGCAGGTCGGGGAACAATGGCGTCTGCCGCTCCTTCTCGATGCGCACCTCCGCCTTCTTCGCCAGCGGAATCTCGAGCGCGACGGGTTCGATTTTCACCGGTGGCGCTTCTTCGAGCTTCTTCAACGCCTTTTCGACCTTCTCCTCGCGCTTGCCGGCAACGACTCGCCCATAGCGGCGGTCTTGCCATGCTTCCCAGATGCGCCTCACGCCGGTCCAACCAAGCTCCAGCAATGCCCCCAGCCTTTCAAAAAACACCATCCAGGACATGCCCGAGACGAGACTGAAACTCGCCGCCATCGTTGCCATCAGCAGCAACGTTCCGCCGGTAAAGCCTAGGTATGTGGTTGTCAAACGGGCTATTTCGTAGCCGAACATCCCGCCCGGCAAGAGCGGCAGATTCGCGCCGCGGCTCCAGAAACGCATCGCCTCCAGGCCGCAACTGGCAGCGAGAAGAAACACGAAGCCGATGAGGCAAATCGTCAGCGGACGACGATCCGGGCCGAACAAATGATTCACGCGCCGATAGCCCATGGCGACCAGCAGGAACAGCAATCCCACCCACCACCAGGCCGACACGCCGAACAGATAAAGCAGCAAATCCGCCAGCCAGGCGCCAAAACGACCACCGGGATTGGCGATGCGATCGGCATCCGCCGCCTGCGACCATCCAGGATCGCTCTTGTGATAACCGAACAGGATCAACGCGAGATAGAGGCCGATTGCCGCGAGGAGCAGCCAGCGTGCCTCATGCAACAGCGTGGCAATGCGCTCCGGCAGCGCCTGGGCCGGAACGCGCGGCCGCGAGCGGAAGGAAAGCGTGGCGAGGGACATGATGTTTTCCGGTGTGATGGTCGTGACGCCTCATACCGGCGCTACCCATGGTCGATCATCCGCTCGGGTAGCGCGAAGCCGGTGCTACGGCGCTGGGACACTTTGCCTATCCTGCCCATTTTCGGCGCGCGCACGCGGCGAAATCATTGGAATAGAGGAACATTTTCCGCGTTTGCCGCCGCTTATAATCCATCAAGTTCACTTCGAGGATGTCACGATGAGCACACGCCACTCCAAATTATTGATTCTGGGCTCAGGCCCCGCAGGTTACACGGCAGCGGTATATGCCGCGCGCGCCAATCTGCATCCGGTTCTGATCACCGGCATGGCACAAGGCGGACAACTGATGACCACCACCGAAGTTGACAACTGGCCGGCCGACGCCGATGGCGTCATGGGACCGGACCTGATGGCGCGCTTCGAAAAGCATGCACGGCGCTTCGGCACCGAAATCATCTTCGACCAGATCCACACTGCCCGATTGACCGAGAAGCCGATCCGCCTCGTCGGCGATGCGGGCGAATACACCTGCGATGCGTTGATCATCGCCACAGGTGCCTCTGCACAATATCTCGGCTTGCCTTCGGAACAGGCTTTCATGGGTAAAGGAGTGTCCGCCTGCGCGACCTGTGACGGCTTTTTCTATCGTGATCAGCCCGTGGCCGTGATCGGTGGCGGCAATACTGCCGTCGAAGAAGCGCTTTATCTCGCCAACATCGCCAGTCATGTGACGCTGGTACATCGGCGTGACAAACTGCGTGCCGAAAAGATCATGCAGGACAAGCTATTCGAGAAAGAAAAGGCTGGCAAGATCACCATCAAGTGGGATTCGGTGCTCGATGAAGTGCTCGGCGACAAAACCGGCGTCACCGGGATGCGCATCAGGAACGTCAAGAGCGGCGTCACCGAAGAGATCAAACTGATGGGCATCTTCATCGCCATCGGCCACAAACCGAACACGGAGATCTTCACCGGCCAGCTCGAGATGCAGAATGGTTACATCGTGACCCGTGCCGGCCGCGACGGCAATGCCACTGCCACCTCCGTGCCCGGTGTTTTTGCCGCGGGCGACGTGCAGGACATGATCTATAAGCAGGCTGTCACCAGCGCCGCTTCCGGCTGCCAGGCTGCCCTCGATGCCGAGAAATATCTCGACGCCCTCGCGTGACTCCTTGCCGCCGAGCAAACCGCGCGGCAAGGCTGCAGCGGACACCGAATCGGCACACGCCCTGTTCCAGGCAGCCGTCGCCGACGTCGTGCCATTGACGTTCGACCGCATCCATCACGAGCCTGTCCCGCCCCCGCCGATCCCCCGGCAACGGCTGCGCGACGAACACACCGCCCTTCGCGAATCCCTTTCCGATCGCGACCCCTTGGCACTGGCGCTCGAAGGAGGTGACGAACCGGCCTATCTCAGACCAGGAATGTCTCCCAGGGTGCTCAGGGATTTGCGCCGGGGTCGCTGGGTGGTGCAGGCAGAGCTGGACCTGCATGGCATGAACCGCGACGAAGCGCGTCATCAAGTAGCGTCGTTCCTCGCGGAATGCCTTGCACGACGCCGACGTTGCGTGCGCATCGTGCATGGCAAAGGACTCGGCTCACCAGGACGTATCCCGGTGCTCAAGCACCTGGTGCTCAGCTGGTTAGCGCAGCGCAAGGAAGTGCTCGCCTATTGCCAGGCACGTAGCGCCGATGGCGGGGCAGGCGCGTTGATCGCTCTACTAGCCGGCTAAACGGAACGAATTGCTGAAAAAAGACAAAGCCCCGCAACGGGGGCTTTGAATTCGGTCATGGACGGGCAAGGCCGCCCTCGCTAAGCAGCGATTCCTAACGTGACGCGAATCGATCGCTCACTCCTCGACCGTCGGCGCTTCCTCAACAGGCTGTTCAGGCCGGTCGAGAAGCTCGACATACGCCATCGGCGCATTGTCGCCGACCCGGAATCCCATCTTGAGGATGCGCAGATAACCGCCGTTTCGGTTGGCGTATCGCGGACCGAGTTCGTCGAAGATCTTGACGACGATCTGACGATCGCGCAAACGGTCGAAGGCCAAGCGACGGTTGGCAAGCGACGGTTTCTTACCGAGGGTTATCAGCGGTTCGACGACCCGGCGCAATTCTTTCGCCTTGGGCAACGTGGTCTTGATGGCTTCATGGCGCAACAGTGCAACCGCCATGTTGCGCAACATCGCCTGACGATGGGACGAGGTGCGGTTCAGTTTCCGCAGGCCATTTCCGTGACGCATTCGATTTTCCTTTCACTTTTTTGCGGCCGCCGCTTACGTCGAACGGCAAGCGGCCGGTTGATTGTCGTCGTGAGTGAGATTCAGCCCATTTTCGCCAGCCCGGGCGGAGGCCAGTTCTCCAGCTTCATACCCAAGGACAAACCGCGTGAGGCAAGGACTTCCTTGATCTCGTTGAGCGACTTGCGCCCGAGGTTGGGTGTCTTGAGAAGCTCGGTCTCCGTGCGCTGGATCAGATCGCCGATGTAGTAGATGTTTTCAGCTTTCAGACAATTCGCCGAACGAACGGTCAGTTCCAGATCATCGACGGGATGCAGCAGAATCGGATCGATGGCGGATTGCTTCGGCGTTTCGACGGACACTGGCGTGCCTTCCAGATCGGAGAACACCGAGAGCTGATCCATCAGGATTCCTGCCGCATAACGGATGGCCTCTTCGGGATCGATGGCCCCATTGGTCTCGATATCGATTACCAGCTTGTCCAGATCGGTGCGTTGTTCGACGCGGGCCGCCTCGACTTGGTAACTGACACGGCGCACCGGGCTGAACGAGGCGTCCATGAGGATACGGCCGATCGCTTTGTTCTCCTTGCTGGCAGACCGTGCGTTGGCGGGAACGTAGCCACGACCGGTTTCGACCTTGATCTGCATGTTCAGTTTGCCGCCAGGCGCGAGGTGGGCGATCACATGATCAGGATTGATGATCTCGATATCGTGATTCGCCTCGATGTCAGCGGCGGTCACGACCGTTTCGGTCCCCTCGCTCTTTTTGGCCAGAGTCAGCGTGGTTTCAGCACGATTGTGCAGGCGCATGACCACGCCCTTGAGATTGAGCATGATATCGACGACATCTTCACGCACACCTTCCAGAGTCGAATATTCGTGCAAGACGCCCTCGATGGTGATCTCGGTAGGCGCTGCTCCTGGCATCGAAGAAAGCAGGATACGACGCAGGGCGTTCCCCAAAGTATGGCCGAAGCCGCGTTCGAAAGGTTCCATGACGACACGGGCATGGACGGGGGACAAGGCCTGAACATCGATGATGCGGGGCTTCAATAGCGCTTGAAATTGCATCTTCGTTCCTCAAAAGAAATCAATGCGCCCAAGGCAGCACCTCGGGCGCACGCGGGGATGAAATTAGCGCGAATACAGCTCGACGACCAGACCTTCCTTGATCGAAGGGGGCAGATCCTCGCGCGCTGGATAGGCCTTGAACACACCCTTGCCGGCCTTGACGTCGACTTCGACCCATTCGGGAAAGCCTCGCGATTCAGCCGCCTCGAGCGCAGCCTTGACTCGCAGATGAGCGCGGGCAGCATCGGTCAGCTGGACCACATCGCCGGGACTCAAGTTATAGGAAGGGATATTGACGCGCTTGCCATTGACAAGAACGCCGTTGTGGCGAACGATCTGGCGCGCTTCGGCGCGTGAAATACCGAACCCCATGCGGTAGGCCACCGAGTCGAGACGCCCTTCGAGCAGCTGCAGCAGATTTTCACCGGTCTGTCCCTTGCGACGATCCGCTTCTACGAAGGTCTTGCGGAATTGACGCTCGAGGATGCCGTAGATGCGGCGGATCTTTTGCTTTTCGCGCAGCTGCTGACCATAGCCCGACAGGCGCTGACCAGATTTTTGACCGTGTTGGCCTGGCGCATAAGAACGGCGCTCGATCGAGCACTTATCAGTGAAGCACTTTTCACCCTTGAGGAACAGCTTCTCTCCCTCACGGCGACATTGACGGCATTTTGGATCAAGATTGCGGGCCACTTGGCTATTTCTCCTAGATTGCTCTTTCCGGGCTCAGATGCGGCGCCGTTTGGGCGGCCGGCACCCATTGTGCGGAATCGGCGTGATGTCGGTAATACTGCTGATTTTGATACCGAGGGCATTCAGGGCGCGCACAGCGGACTCTCGACCCGGGCCGGGGCCCTTGATACGGACTTCGAGGTTCTTGATGCCGCACTCCTGCGCCGCCTTGCCGGCGGCTTCTGCCGCAACCTGGGCGGCAAAGGGCGTCGATTTCCTCGAACCCTTGAATCCTGCGCCTCCAGATGTCGCCCAAGACAATGCATTGCCTTGACGATCCGTAATGGTAATGATGGTATTGTTGAAAGAAGCATGAACGTGGGCAATGCCGTCCGCCACGTTCTTCTTGACCTTCTTGCGAATTTTGCTTGTCGGTTTGACCATGTCTGATTATCCTGCCCGATTATTTCTTGCTGCCCGCAACCGATTTGCGCGGACCCTTGCGCGTGCGTGCGTTCGTACGGGTACGCTGACCGCGTACGGGCAGACCACGGCGATGCCGCACACCCCGATAACAGCCAAGATCCATCAGGCGCTTGATGCTCATCGTGACCTCGCGCCGCAGATCGCCCTCGACCGTGAACTTGGCAACTTCTTCACGCAGCCGGTCCATCTCTGTCTCGGTCAGGTCTTTGATTTTGGCTGTTCGGGCCACACCCGCCGCGTCACAAATCTTCTGCGCGCGAGAACGCCCGATTCCATAGATCGCCGTCAGGGCAATCTCGGTGTGTTGGTGATTCGGAATATTTACGCCTGCAATACGGGCCATACGCTTACCTTCAGAGTCTGATATTGCCTAAGCCGGTTCGGGGGAAACCGAGAATTATATGGGGATCGCGATCTAAACTCAACCTTGGCGCTGCTTGTGGCGCGGATCCGAGCAAATGACACGTACCACGTTATGCCGGCGAATGATTTTGCATTTACGGCAAATGCGCTTGACGGATGCTTGAACTCTCATTTTGTTCTCCAGAAATTTTCAATGGTTTCTACTTTGCCCGGAATACGATGCGCGCCTTGTTGAAGTCGTAGGGTGTCAGCTGAACCGTCACCTTGTCACCAGGAAGGATGCGGATGTAATGCATCCGCATTTTCCCGGAAATGTGCCCCAAGACTACATGCCCATTTTCCAGTTTGACTCGAAACGTAGCGTTCGGGAGGTTCTCCAGAACCTCGCCTTGCATTTCAATTACATCTTCTTTTGCCATCGAACCCCGCGAATCCAGCTCAACGAACGGGCAAACCCGTACCTTTGAAATTGGCTTTCCTCAACAGGCTCTCATACTGGTGCGACATCAGATAAGCCTGGACTTGCGCCATGAAATCCATCGTTACGACAACTATGATCAGAAGTGACGTGCCCCCGAAATAGAAGGGAACATTCCATTTCAATATCAGGAACTCTGGCAACAGGCAGACCAGCGTGACATAGATCGAACCAATCAAAGTCAGACGCATCAAGATCTTATCGATGTAACGTGCGGTCTGCTCGCCTGGGCGGTAACCAGGTACGAAAGCGCCGCTCTTCTTGAGATTCTCGGCAGTTTCTTTGGAGTTGAACACCAAGGCGGTATAAAAGAAACAGAAGAATACGATCGCAGCTGCATAGAGCAGCACGTAGATCGGCTGGCCAGGAGAGAGTGTCGCAGCAATGTCCTTGAGCCAGGTCATTCCTCCGCTTGCACCAAACCAGCCGGCTGCAGTAGCCGGGAACAGGATGATCGATGACGCAAAGATTGGTGGGATCACACCCGCCATATTCAACTTGAGCGGTAGATGGGAACTTTGACCACCATAGATCTTGTTGCCTACTTGACGCTTCGCATAATTAACAAGGATCTTGCGCTGTCCGCGTTCGACAAAGACAACGAAGCCGGTGACCACCACCACCAGGATGCAGATGACGATGGCCGTCAATGGATGCATGGCACCCGTGCGAACGAGTTCGAACAAACCACCCAGCGCATTCGGTAACCCAGCCGCTATCCCTGCGAAGATGATGATCGAAATACCATTACCCAAACCACGTTCAGTGATCTGTTCTCCTAGCCACATCAAGAACATGGTGCCGGTAACCAAGGTCATCACAGTCGTCAAACGGAACATGATGCCTGGATCGAGTACCAGTCCTTGCTGTGTTTCCAAGGCAATTGCAATGCCTATGCCTTGAAACAGAGCCAGTGCGACCGTGCCATAACGCGTGTATTGGGTGATCTTTCTGCGCCCAGCCTCCCCTTCCTTCTTCAACTGCTCCAGAGCAGGAACAGCGATCGTCATCAATTGCATGATGATCGACGAAGAGATGTAGGGCATGATCCCTAGAGCAAAAATGGTGAACCGCGAAAGTGCGCCACCAGAGAACAGGTTGAAAACACCTAGAATCCCGCCTTGCTGGGAGTTGAATAACTCAGCAAGCCTGACGGGATCGATTCCGGGCACGGGAATATGAGCACCAATCCGGTAGACGACAAGTGCCCCCAGCAGAAACCACAATCTGCGCCAGAGATCTCCGAACTTGCCGGATTTACCTAGCGTAATGGCTTGATCGCTCGTTGTGGCCACTAGTTATTTCCCCACCGGTTGTTCAGAAGACTGTCATGCAGCTGCAATCTCTGCGACGCTTCCTCCAGCAGCCTCGATTGCTGCACGAGCGCCCTTGGTGGCTCCCACCCCTTTCAGATTGATCTTCCGCGACAATTTTCCGGACAGGATTACTTTTGCCGACAGACTCCCATAGGGAACGATCCCTGCTTGCATCAGGGTGAGCAAATCGATATCTTCGACCGGAAGTTTCTCGAGATCGGACAACCGCACCTCTGCATGCTTACCAGCGGTCAGAGAAACGAAACCGCGTTTCGGCAAACGACGTTGCAAGGGCATCTGGCCACCCTCGAACCCAACCTTGTGGAAACCGCCCGCACGCGACTTCTGTCCTTTGTGACCGCGTCCGGCCGTTTTGCCCAGACCACTACCGATTCCACGACCGACCCGCTTGGATGCACGCTTGGCGCCATCAGCCGGTTTCAGGTTATTGAGACGCATGTTTTATCCTTCAAACTTCACGAGGTAAGCAACCTTTTTCAGCATTCCGCGTACGGCAGCAGTGTCTTGAAGCTCTCTGGTTTGATTAAGACGCGACAGGCCCAGTCCGCGGACGGTAGCACGATGATCCTGCTTGGTGCCGATGAGGCTTCTGATCAGCGTGACCTTGATCTTCTTTTCACTCATGTTCAGGCTCCCAGAATTTCCTGAACGGTCTTACCGCGCTTAGCGGCGATCTCCGCTGGAGTGCTCATCGCCATCAGACCCTTGATCGTTGCACGCACGAGGTTATAGGGATTGGTCGATCCAATCGCCTTGGCAACGACGTCAGTAACGCCCATCACTTCGAAAACTGCCCGCATTGGTCCGCCCGCGATGACTCCAGTACCCGCTGCCGCAGGTGACATCAGGACCGTTGTCGCACCGTGTTTCCCAACCACGGGGTGGTGCAAAGTGCCCTGATTGAGACTGACTTTCGTCAGTTTGCGGCGAGCTTCATCCATGGCTTTTTGCACGGCTACAGGAACCTCGCGCGCCTTGCCTTTGCCCATGCCAATCCCACCATCGCCATCACCCACGACGGTCAGCGCCGCGAATCCGAGAATTCGCCCACCTTTCACTACCTTGGTGACACGATTGATCGCCACCATTTTTTCACGCAAGCCATCATCACGCTCCTCGCTGGCTTGCTGCTGCTTCTTGGTCTGCGGTTTCGCCATTATTTCGCTCTTTCAACCGACGTTAAAACTTGAGTCCGTTCTCGCGGGCCGCCTCCGCCAGCGCCTTGACTCGTCCATGATATTTAAAGCCGGAACGATCAAACGCGACTTCTTGGATGCCTTTTGCCAACGCGCGCTCGGCGATCAATTTTCCGACTGCCTTGGCTGCCTCGACGTTACCGCCATTAGGAATGGCCGCGCGCATTTGAGGCTCAACGGAAGAGGCAGCAGCAAGAACCTGATTACCACTACCCGAATAAACCTGCGCATAAATATGACAATTCGAGCGATGGACGCACAAACGCGCAATCTTCAACTCCGCAATCTTGGCGCGGGTTTTGCGCGCCCTGCGCAAGCGAGATTCTTTTTTGTTCATGAATAGCCCTTAAAAAAAGCGCCGAGAAGAATTATTTCTTCTTGGTTTCCTTGATAGCCACGATCTCATCCGCATAGCGGATGCCTTTGCCCTTGTAAGGTTCCGGAGAACGATAAGCACGCAACTCTGCTGCCACCTGGCCGACTAACTGCTTATCGATGCCTTTGACGAGAATCTCGGTTTGAGTCGGCGTCTCGACCTTGATCCCATTGGGCATTTCGTGCACCACCGGGTGAGAAAAGCCCAATGAGAGATTGAGCTTGTTCCCCTGCGCCTGCGCCTTATAACCAACTCCGACTAGCGTCAGCTTCTTTTCGAACCCCTTGGTGACGCCGATCACCATGTTATTCAACAGTGCGCGCATCGTGCCCGACATGGCAGAAGCCTCGGGCTTGCCTTTAAGGGCTGCGCAACGAATGCTACCCTCGTCGAGGCGAACCTCGACAGACGGTAATACTGATTGGGTCAATGCCCCCAAGGGTCCTTTGACGGTAATCTCATTCCCCGACAGCAGGACTTCGACCCCCTTGGGGAGCACAACTGGATTCTTGGCGATACGGGACATAGCCTACTCCTTACGCCACGATACAAAGCACTTCGCCGCCAACATTGACGCTGCGTGCCTTGCGATCAGTCATCACTCCCTTGGGAGTGGAGACTATGGCGACACCCAATCCATTCATGACCTTGGGTAATTCTTCCTTGCCACGATACACGCGCAGCCCAGGGCGTGACACCCGCTCCAAGCGCTCTATCACAGGACGGCCTGCGTAATACTTCAACCTAATGTCGAGCTCTGCCTTGGCACCCTCTTTGCGAACCGAGAAATCTTCGATATATCCCTCGTCCAATAGCACCCTGGCTATCGCTTCTTTGATTTTCGAGGATGGCATTGAGACGGAGAGTTTCTCGGCCATCTGCCCATTTCTTATACGAGTCAGCATATCGGCGATCGGATCTGTCATGCTCATCGTCAGCTCCTCACCAGCTCGCCTTGATCATGCCCGGAACCTCGCCACGCATGGCAATGTCACGAAGCTTGTTACGACACAGGCCAAATTTCCTGAATACACCACGCGGACGACCCGTCAGCACACAACGGTTGCGTTGCCGCACCGGACTGGAATTGCGCGGTAGCAATTGCAGACTGAGCCGAGCCTGCATGCGCTCCTCATCGCTCAGCTTGGCATTGTCAATGATCGCCTTCAATTCAGCACGCTTGGCGGCATACTTCTCTACCAGCCGCGCCCGTTTCGCTTCACGATTTTTAAGTGCAAGTTTCGCCATGAGTCACTCAATTCTTGAACGGGAATTTGAATGCCGAAAGCAAAGCCTTTGCCTCCGCATCGGTTTTGGCCGTTGTGGTTATGCTGATGTTCATCCCCCGCAACGCATCGATCTTGTCATACTCGATTTCCGGAAAAATGATCTGCTCTTTGACGCCGATATTGTAATTACCGCGCCCATCGAACCCTTTGTTTCCAGGCACCCCACGAAAGTCACGAATACGCGGAATGGCAATGCTTATGAACCGATCGAGAAATTCGTACATGCGCGCGCCACGCAGCGTCACCATGCAACCGATAGGATAGCCTTCGCGAATCTTGAAACCCGCGATCGCCTTCCTCGCCTTCGTCACCACCGGCTTCTGCCCCGCGATTTTCGTCATGTCGGCAACGGCATTTTCCAAAACCTTTTTATCCGCGACCGCTTCACCAACACCCATGTTTAGCGTGATCTTCGTGATCCGAGGAACCTCCATGATGGAGGCATATTTGAACTGTTCCCGCAAATTCGGGACAACTTCTTGCCGATAAAATTCTTGCAAACGTGCCATGGGAACTTCCTTACGCCTTCACCAGCTCGCCGGTCGATTTGAATACTCGCACCTTGGTGCCATCCTCGAGCACCTTGAACCCGACACGATCGGCTTTCTGCGTGTTCGGATTGAACAAAGCCACATTCGAGACATGAATAGGCATTTCTTTTTCAAGAATGCCACCAGGCTGACCTTTCATGGGGTTAGGGCGCGTATGTTTTTTGACACGATTGACCCCCCCAACGACTAGGCGATCACCTGCCAAACACTGCACTACCGTGCCCCTTCTTCCTTTGTCACGGCCAGCGATTACGACCACCTCATCGCCTTTACGAATTTTTTCCATATTCCCGCTCCTGAGCCACAAAGCAGTCCGCCGTATTACAAGACTTCCGGGGCCAGCGAAACAATCTTCATGAAACGCTCTGTCCGCAATTCACGCGTTACCGGGCCAAAAATACGCGTGCCAATCGGCTCCAGTTTGTTGTTGAGCAACACCGCTGCATTACTGTCAAACCGAATCAAAGAACCATCTTGACGGCGCACGCCCTTAGCCGTCCTTACGACGACAGCACTGTAAACTTCGCCTTTTTTTACACGACCACGAGGCGCCGCATCTTTGACGCTGACCTTGATGATGTCCCCGATTCCTGCATAACGACGCTTGGAACCCCCCATCACCTTGATACACATCACCGAGCGAGCACCGGTATTGTCGGCCACATCCAGCCGGGTTTGCATTTGAATCATCTACATATCTCCAACTTCTCCTGCCCCTACGCATGTAGGCACAGTCAGTTTTGGACCCCACAGAAAGCCAGGGGATACTAGAACCGGCAGATATACTTACCGGAAGAAATAAAGGAGCGGGATTATAACCGCCCCGCGCCGGGTGTCAAGAAAAAAGTTACGCCTCGACCGCCTTTTGAATTACTTTGCTGACACGCCATGCCTTGGTCTTGGAAACCGGTGCGCATTCCTCGATCTGTACCAGGTCACCAGCCGCTGCCTCAAAACCCTCGACATGAGCGTGGTATTTCTTCGAGCGAATGATCACTTTCCCAATCACTGGGTGTTTTACGCGACGCTCGATCAATACCGTAACGGTCTTTTGCATTTTGTCGCTCACCACCCGCCCTTCAAGCGTGCGGCGCATAGCCTTGCTGGTCTCATTCATTTGGCCATGACCCTTTCACTCAGGATTGTCTTGATTCGCGCAACATCCTTACGCAACTTGCCCAGCTGAGCGGTGTTGTTCGATTGTTGAGTAGCCAACTGCATCCGCAACGAAAACTGCGCCTTGCGCAGCTCAATTAGCTCCTTACCGAGCTCTTCTACGCTCTTCATCCTCAATTCACTGGCTTTCATTGCTTATCCCAAGTGACGTGTAACAAAGGTGGTGGATATAGGTAGTTTTGCGGCAGCAAGCGCGAATGCCTCCCGTGCCAATGCCTCATCTACTCCATCCATTTCATAAAGCACTTTGCCAGGCTGAATCTCGGCTACCCAATATTCCGGGTTGCCTTTGCCGTTCCCCATCCGGACCTCGGCTGGCTTCTTGGAAATGGGCTTGTCCGGGAAAATCCTGATCCAAATTCTGCCCCCCCGCTTGATGTGGCGAGTCATAGCACGGCGCGCGGCTTCGATCTGTCGAGCCGTGAGTCGGCCACGGCCTATAGCCTTGAGCCCGTATTCACCAAAACTCACGGTGGCACCACGCGTTGCCAAGCCGGTATTGCGGCCTTTATGCTCTTTACGATATTTTCTGCGAGCTGGTTGCAGCATTTAATCACTCCTTGACTTCTTTGCCCGCAACAGGTTGGGCAGCCGAAGTTTTACGCACTCTTTTTGCAGTCGGCTTTGGAGCCTCGGTTCCTGCCTTGGCTTCTGCTGGGGTTGTGTCAGGCTTCTTGTGAGGTTTCACAGCCGCAGGCTTAGCCTCGGATTCAGCCGCAGCACCTGAAGCCTTGCTTTGACGCTTTGGTCGTTTCGCCGGCTCTTCTCTCTCCTGGACCGGGGGCACAGCGGCCTCCTCGCGTCCAGTCGCCTCGCCTTTGAATACCCAGACTTTGATACCGATAACCCCGTAAGTCGTTTTGGCTTCGGAAGTACCGTAGTCAATCTCGGCGCGCAGGGTATGAAGAGGAACACGCCCTTCTCGGTACCATTCGGTGCGAGCGATCTCTGCACCGTTTAGACGCCCGGAGCTCATGATCTTGATGCCTTGGGCACCCAGCCGCATCGCATTTTGCATAGCCCGCTTCATCGCCCGGCGGAACATGATGCGCTTTTCGAGTTGTTGCGCGATCGAATCTGCAATCAGTTGCGCATCGATCTCAGGCTTGCGAATCTCCTCAATGCTTACATGTACGGGCACTCCCATGCGCCGTTGCAGATCTTGCTTGAGTTGCTCGATGTCTTCACCCTTCTTACCAATAACTACTCCCGGTCGGGCGCTATGGACGGTGACACGCGCATTCTTTGCCGGACGTTCGATCACCACGCGCCCGATCGAGGCATGCGCCAATTTCTTCTTGATGTACTCGCGCACCGCAATGTCTTCTCTCAGCATCACGGGAAACGACTTCGTATTGGCAAACCAACGGGATGACCAATCGCGCGTGACAGAAAGACGAAAGCCGATCGGATGAATTTTTTGTCCCATGACTTTTCCTTAATCCCCGACCGTCACATAGATGTGACAAGTTTGTTTGCTGATACGGTTCCCGCGTCCTTTGGCGCGCGCTGTAAATCGCTTCAACACCGGACCTTGCTCTACATGGATACGCGTCACTTTCAGGACATCGATGTCCGCGCCATCGTTATGTTCTGCATTTGCAATGGCTGATTCGAGTACCTTTTTGACAATGCCGGCCCCTTTTTTAGGGGTGAAAGCAAGAATATTCAGCGCCTGATCGACGGTCTTACCACGCACGAGATCAGCCACTAGGCGGCCTTTCTGTGCAGATAACCGCACTCCCCGCAATACCGCGTTAGTTTCCATTCTCAAAGATCCTTTTACTTTTTCGCCGCTTTCTTACCAGCAGCATGCCCCTTGAATGTGCGAGTGAGGGCGAACTCCCCCAATTTATGGCCAATCATGTTTTCCGACACATATACCGGGATATGCTGCTTGCCGTTATGGACTGCGATCGTCAATCCGATAAACTCAGGCAGGATCGTAGAGCGTCGCGACCATGTCTTGATTGGACGCTTGTCATTTGAAGCCCGTGCTGCTTCCACCTTCTTCAGAAGGTGATCATCTACGAAGGGGCCTTTTTTGATAGAACGAGCCATTTATTTATCACCTCTTATCGCTTGTGACGGCGCTGTACGATCATGTTGTCAGTGCGCTTGTTGCTGCGGGTACGATATCCCTTGGTCGGTTGCCCCCAAGGGCTGACGGGAACACGTCCCTCGCCGGTGCGCCCCTCACCACCACCATGCGGGTGGTCGATTGGGTTCATCGCAACACCACGTACTGTTGGACGGATACCGCGCCAACGATTCGCCCCTGCCTTGCCAATCTTACGAAGATTGTGTTCTTCATTGCCTACTTCACCAATCGTGGCACGACAATCGACATGGACACGACGAATCTCACCCGACCGCAAACGTACCTGGGCATAAGCGCCTTCCCGAGCAAGCAGCTGCACCGACGAGCCTGCAGCGCGAGCCATCTGGGCCCCTTTCCCGGGCATCAATTCGATACAGTGAATCGTACTGCCCACGGGAATGTTACGAATGGGCAATGTATTGCCCGGTTTGATCGGAGCTTCAGGACCGCTGATCACTTCCTGCCCAACCTGTAAGCCCCGTGGTGCAATGATGTATCGCCTCTCGCCGTCAGCATAACAAAGCAATGCGATATTTGCCGAACGGTTCGGGTCATATTCCAAACGCTCGACTTTTGCTACAACTCCATCCTTGTTGCGCTTGAAATCGATGATGCGATAGTGCTGCTTGTGACCGCCACCTTTGTGACGCGTCGTAATGTGGCCATGGTTGTTACGCCCCGCCTTGCTAGCTTTCTTTTCCGTCAGAGCCGGAAAGGAACCCCCTTTGTGAAGCTCCTTATTGACGATCTTGACGAGGGCGCGCCTGCCGGCTGATGTTGGCTTGACTTTGATGATCGCCATTACGCAACCCCTTCAGCAAAGTTGATTTCCTGACCAGGCAGGAGCGAGACGAACGCCTTACGAAGGTTGCTGCGCCGTCCGGTGAAACGGCCGAAACGCTTGACCTTGCCCTTGGCATTAGCCACTTGGACAGCCCCCACTTTCACCTTGAAAAGCATCTCGACAGCAGCCTTGATTTCAGGCTTGGTAGCGTCAGGCGCCACGATGAAGACCACTTGGTTTGCCTTATCCGCTAGCATGGTCGCCTTTTCGGAAACCTGTGGCGCTAAAAGCACTTGCATCAATCTTTCCTGGCTGTATCCATTGTTGCTCATGCGAACATCTCCTCGAGTTTGGATACCGCACCCTTTGTCATCAAAACCCGCGGGAAACGGATCAAAGACAATGGATCGGCATGCTTGGGTTCCAATGCAAGCACATTCGGAAGATTGCGCGTAGCCAGTATCAGGTTTTCATTCAGATCGTCCGTAACCAGCAGCACCGATTCCAGCCCCATTTTCTTGAGTTTTTCCGCGACAAGTCGGGTTTTCGGAGCACTTACCTGAAACTCCTCGACTACAGC
This sequence comes from Rhodocyclaceae bacterium, assembly GCA_013388985.1. Lineage (GTDB taxonomy): Bacteria > Pseudomonadota > Gammaproteobacteria > Burkholderiales > Rhodocyclaceae > Sulfuricystis. Next base: position 1,630 of record JACAEF010000036.1, on the reverse strand, counting down.
CAACCGATCCTCGCGCGCCAATTGCGAGAGGATCGCAGCCAGTCCGGCCCTATACATTTTCCGGTTGATTTTTTGCGAGAAGTTCTCTTCCGGGCTATTTGGGAAAATCCGGCCGCCACCCCGCCATAAAGGACTAGACGTCATACCCGCCCGGGCGCGCCCCGTACCCTTCTGCCGCCATGGCTTTTTGGTGCTATGCCGAACTTCAGATCGGTTTAGTTGCGCACGATTACCGGAACGCGCATTCGCTTGATAAGCAACAACTAATTGATGCACCAGCGGCTCATTGTATTCCCGAGCAAAAAGCCCATCCGAGACCCTCATGGTCGCGCCCGCTTGGCCCTCTTCATTGATAATTTTAAGTTCCATAAGGACCTCTTACTTGGTAGACGCTTGCGACTTCACTGCAGGACGAACCACAACTTGGCCGCCACGCGCACCCGGTACCGCCCCCTTGATCAGCAATAGCTGACGCTCCTTATCCACACGCACGATTTGTAGATTCTGGATCGTCTTTCTGACATTTCCCAAATGGCCCGCCATGCGCTTGCCTGGAAATACCCTACCTGGGTCTTGAGCCATTGAAATGGAGCCAGGCGAGTTATGCGATACAGAATTACCGTGAGAGGCACGATTGGAGCCGAAATTATGGCGCTTGATAGAGCCCGCGAAGCCCTTGCCAATCGAGATCCCAGAGACATCCACCAACTGCCCAACCGAAAATAGTGAGGCATCCAGCGGAGCTCCCGCCTTCAACTCATCCAGATGCGCCTCTTCCACTCGAAACTCGACGAGGGAAGAAGCTGCCTCAATGCCCGCCTTGGCAAAATGGCCCGCTGCAGGCTTGCTGACACGGGACGCTTTACGTCCACCAAACGCTACCTGCACTGCTGAATAGCCGTCAGCTTCAAGCTTTTTAATCTGTGCAATTCTATTAGTCGACACATCAAGCACCGTTACCGGCACGGTAGAACCGTCTTCGGTAAAAATGCGCGTCATGCCGACCTTGCGACCAACAAGGCCTAGACTCATTTTTTTCTCCTAACTTCCGGCTGCGATTGGCCGGCCAACAACGACGATAGGACATCCGTCGCACGGGATGCCCATCGACACCTTACTGCAACTTAATTTCTACATCGACACCCGCCGGAAGATCCAGCTTCATCAGCGCATCGACCGTTTTATCGGTCGGATCGATGATATCCATGAGACGCAAATGCGTCCGAATCTCGAACTGATCACGGGATGTCTTATTGACGTGAGGAGAGCGCAAGATATTGAAGCGCTCGATGCGCGTCGGCAGCGGCACAGGCCCGCGTACCACGGCTCCTGTCCGTTTAGCGGTATCCACGATTTCAAGCGCCGACTGATCGATCAATCGATAATCGAAGGCCTTAAGGCGGATACGGATTTTCTGATTCTGCATGTAACGATCCTTAAAGAACAGGAAGCCTTGAAAAGGCTCAAAACGAAGGGCGGAATTATCCCGCCCTTCGTTGAAAAAAGCAAGCCTTACTCGATGATTTTAGCGACGACGCCGGCGCCGACGGTGCGGCCGCCCTCGCGGATCGCGAAGCGCAGGCCCTCTTCCATCGCGATCGGCGCAATCAGCTTCACCGTCATCTGCACG
>JACAEF010000012.1 GCA_013388985.1 Rhodocyclaceae bacterium | reverse complement strand
GGTGCCCCGCCAGCCACAGCCGGCGGCCGAACACGGTCTCGACGAAGCCCTTCTCGCGCGCCTGCGCGCGGGTGGTTTCCATGTAGCGCGCCACGCCGGGATAGCGGGCGAAATAACGCTCGATGTAGGCCTGTGCAACGCTGCGTTCAACATCGATCTGCTTCGCCAGCCCAAAAGCGCTCATGCCGTAGATCAGGCCGAAATTGATCGCCTTCGCGGCGCGGCGCTGCTCGTTCGTGACTTCGAGCGGCGTGATGCCGAACACCTCGGCGGCGGTGGCGCGGTGGATGTCCTCGCCTTGGGCGAAGGCGGCGAGCAGCCCGGGGTCCGCCGACAGATGCGCCATGATCCGAAGTTCGATCTGCGAATAATCGGCGCTGACGAGACGGCACCCGGGCGGGGCGACGAAGGCGGCGCGGATCTTGCGGCCCTCCGGCGTGCGGATCGGGATGTTCTGCAGGTTCGGGTCGGATGAGGCGAGCCGGCCGGTGACGGCCACCGCCTGCGAGTAGCTGGTATGCACGCGGCCGGTGGCGGGATTGACCATCTTCGGCAGCTTGTCGGTGTAAGTGCCCTTGAGCTTGGCCAACGTGCGGTGTTCGAGCAGGCGCTTCGGCAGTGGGTAATCCTCGGCGAGCTTGGCGAGCACCTCCTCGTCGGTCGAGGGCGTGCCCGAGGCGGTTTTCTTGATCACCGGCAGGCCGAGCCGGTCGAAGAGGATCTCGGCGAGCTGCTTCGGCGAATTGAGGTTGAAGGGCTGGCCGGCGAGCCGATGGGCCTCGGCCTCGATCTCGAGCAGGCGCCGGCCGAGCGCTTCGCTCTGCGCGGCGAGCGCCGCGGTGTCGATCAGCACGCCGTGGCGCTCCATGCGGAAGAGGATTTCGGCGATCGGCAGCTCGATCTCGCGGTAGAGGCGTGCGAGCTTTTCCTCGGCGGCGAGCCTGGGTGCGAGCACGTGATGGACGCGCAGGCAGACATCGGCATCCTCGGCGGCGTATTCGGTGGCGCGTTCGATCGCCACCTGCGAGAAAGGAATCCGCCCCGCGCCCTTGCCGGTGACGTCGTCGTAGCTGATCGTCTCGAGCCCGCAATGGCGCTTGGCGAGCGCGCCGAGTTCGTGCGTGGCGTTCGATTCGAGCACGTAGGATTCGAGCAGCGTGTCGTCCTGCACGCCGGCGAGCCGCAGCCCGTGGTTGGCGAGCACGTGGCGGTCGTATTTCAGGTGCTGGCCGAGCTTCTTGTGCCGGTCGGATTCGAGCCAGGGCCGCAGCTTCTCCAGCGTCGCCGCGAGCGGCAGCTGCGCGGGCGCGCCGGGGTAGGCGTGGCCGAGCGGCAGGTAGGCCGCCTGCCCGGGCGCAATGGCGAACGAGAGGCCGACGAGTTTCGCTTGCATCGGCTCGAGCGCGGTGGTTTCGGTGTCAAAAGCCACCAACTCGGCCGTCTTAAGATTCGCAAGCCACGCATCGAGCTGCGCCTCGGTGAGGATGCAGGCGTAGGCCGAGCGGTCGGGGTGGGTGGGGTCGGGCGGCGCCGGCGAAGGTGCCGTCCCGTCAGCGCCGACTTTCGCGCCGTCGAGCTCGCGCAGCCAGCTCTTGAAATCGAGCTCGGCGTAGAGCGTTTTCAGCTTTTCGATGTCCGGGGGAGTGGGCGTGAGGTCGAGCGGCGGCAGTTCGAGATCGCGCCGCACGGTGACGAGCTTTTTGCCCAGCGGCAGGAAGTCGAGATGCTTCCTGAGGTTTTCGCCGACCACGCCGCCGATTTCATCGGCATGGGCGATGACGCCGTCGAGCGAGCCGTATTGCTGCAGCCACTTCGCCGCGGTCTTGGGGCCGACCTTGGCCACGCCCGGCACGTTGTCCACGGTGTCGCCGACGAGCGCCAGATAATCGACGATGCGTTCCGGCGGCACGCCGAATTTCTCGATCACGCCCGCGACGTCGAGCGTTTCATTGCTCATCGTATTGACCAGCGTGACATGACGATCGACGAGCTGGGCGAGGTCCTTGTCGCCGGTGGAAATCACGCAATCCTCGCCGCGCGCGGCAGCCGTGCTGGCGAGCGTGCCGATCACGTCGTCGGCCTCGACGCCTTCGATCATCAACAGCGGCCAGCCGAGCGCGCGGATCAGCGCATGCAGCGGCTCGATCTGGGCGACGAGCTCTTCGGGCATCGGCGGCCGGTGCGCCTTGTAGTCGGGATACCAGTCCTCGCGGAAGGTCTTGCCCTTGGCGTCGAAGACCACGGCGCGGCGGCGGGCCTCGGGATAGTCCTGGAGCAGCCGGCGCAGCATGTTGATCACGCCATAGACCGCGCCGGTGGGCTGACCGCTGCGGCTCCTCAGATCGGGCAGCGCATGAAAAGCGCGGTATAAATACGACGAACCGTCTACGAGCAGGAGCATGAGGTGAGAAAGGAAATGCTGGGATGAGCGCGAAGGACAAGCTGCCGAAGATCGCCGACCCCCGGCTGGCGGCGCCCGCCAACTCGGCGCGCGAGGCCTGGCGGGTATTCGGCATTATGTCAGAGTTCGTCGAGGCGACCGAGCGTCTGGCCAATGTCCGGCCGGCGGTGTCGATCTTCGGTTCCGCGCGCGTCAAGCCAGGCTCGCCCTACTACGACCTGACCGAACGCATCGCGCGGCTTTTGTCCGACGCGGGCTTCTCGGTGATCTCGGGCGGCGGTCCCGGCGTGATGGAGGCGGCGAACAAGGGCGCCTATTTCGGCAAGAGCCCCAGCATCGGCCTCAACATCCAGCTGCCGATGGAACAGAAGTCGAACCCGTACCAGGACATCTCGCAGACCTTCCGCCACTTCTTCGCGCGCAAATACATGTTCGTGCGTTTTGCCTCCGCCTATGTCGTGATGCCCGGCGGCTTCGGCACGCTCGACGAGCTGGTCGAGGCGCTGACGCTGATCCAGACCAACAAGTCGCCGCGCATCCCGCTGATCCTCGTCGGCAACGGCTTCTGGGACGGGTTGATCGACTGGTTCCGCGAGCGGCTCGTCGCCGAAGGCATGATCAACCCGGAAGACATGGACCTCATCCAGATCATCGACGAGCCCGAGGCGATCGTCGCGGCGATCTTCCGCCACTACGAAGGGCGCGGCTTCGAGCGCATCCCGGCCGAGCACGATCTGCTGCTGAATCTGTAGCCGATGGGCACCTTGTTTCGCTTCGGCGTCTGGCGCATCATGATTTACACCCTCGATCATCCTCCGGCGCATGTTCATGTCGTCGGTCCCAACGGCCGGGCGAAAATTGCCTTAAACTGCCAGAATGGCAGGCCGCTGCCGATCGCCGCTTTTGGTATGGATGCGGTGCTGCTCACGAAGCTGGTCGATGCGGTGGCCGAACGACAGGACAGTCTCTGCGAAGCATGGAGGCAGCTGCATGGAAGCACTTGACGAAACCATCGCGCGTGCGTTTGCTCGTGGCGAAGCCGCATTACGCCGCGAGCCGCGCGCGTTGGCGGCACGCTATGATGCCGCCTCACGCCGTTTGGTGCTGACGCTCGACGGCAACGTAGAAATTGCCATGCCGGCGGCGGTCCTTGGGCTACCCGCAAATGCCGATCTCTCCGATGTCCGGGTGGAAGGCGGCGGCTTCGATTTGTACTTCCCCGCATTCGACGAGGGCGCCTACGTTCCCGATCTTTGTCGGGCGGCCATTGAGCATCGTCTGGCGGCCTGATCTCCTTTCACGACACGAAAGCAGCTCATGAGTTTTCCACGACCGCACCGCATCTCGTTTGCCACATTGCTTGGGCTTACTGCGTGGTCCGTCGCCGCCCAGACGAAGCCTGCGCTCGAGCCGCTCCCAGAACCGCCGCCGCCCCCGCCCGGACTGGTCGACGATGCCACGCTCGAACCCCAGGTGACGATCAGGAAGCAGGGCGAGGACAAGGTCGAGGAATACCGCATCAACGGCCGGCTCTACATGATCAAGGTGACCCCGCCGCACGGCAAGCCGTATTACCTCGTCGACCGCAAGGGCACCGGCAGCTTCACCCAGGAAGAGTCCGCGGTCGGCGACAAGGGCATCTCCGTGCCGATGTGGGTCATCCATTCGTTCTGAGCTTCTGACGCTGCTTTATGCAAGCGCGCCGCCTGCCTGCTGCCCGCGGTGTCTTCTGGCTGTTCGAGGGGTTCCGGCTGTTCCGTCGCAACCCGCCCTTGATCACCGCGCTGACGCTCGTCTATCTGCTCGCCGTGCAGCTGCTTGCCATGCTGCCGCTGATCGGGCCCGTGCTGCTCCCTTTGCTATTGCCCGCGATGACGCTGATCGTCGCCAATGGCTGCCGCGTCATCGACCTACAGCAAACCCCAGGCAAGGCCACGCTGCTCTTTGGCCTGGCCGGGCATGGCAATAATTTCCCCGCGCTGCTGCGGCTGGGGGGATTGCAGCTTGCGGGCGCGCTGGTCGTCGTGATGCTCTCGACGCTGATTGGTGGGGGTGAAGACCCTTTCGCCACCTCCCTCATGTCGGACAGCGCCGCGCCGGATGGCGAAGCGAACGTAGACACGGCCGCCCAAGCGGCGCTTTTGGGCAAGCTCGCGCAGGTGTTGCTGCTGGCCACGCCGCTGATCATCGCCTTCTGGTTCGCGCCCTTCCTGGTCGGCTGGGACCGCGTCGCGCCGGCGAAGTCGCTGTTTTTCAGCACCGTGGCTTCCTTGCGCAACTGGCGCGCGATGGCCATGTTTTCACTGGCCGCCGTCGCCGTCGCCGGCATCCTGCCGGGCTTCATCCTGATCGTCATCGGGCAGTTCTCGGGCATGGCGCTGTCCGCCGCGCTCGTCGTCCTGCGCATGCTGCTCATCTTCCTCGTCGCGCCGGTGCTCACCGCCAGCATTTACATCAGCTACCGGGATATCTTCAGGGCCGACGCCGACACCCATGCCTGATCCGCTCGGCACCGCGGGAAATGATGCGCTAGGCATCATGGGCGGCACCTTCGATCCGGTCCACCGCGCCCATCTGGCGCTCGCACGCGCCGGGCTCGACCGGCTCGGGCTGGGCCAGGTCGTCTGGATCCCCGCCGGCCACCCGCCGCATCGCGCTCCACCGTACGCCACCGCCGAGGATCGGCTGGCGATGGTGCGGCTGGCGATCGCCGGCGAGCCGCGTTTCCGGCTCGACGACAGCGAAGCGAAGAGCGCGCTGCCGAGTTACACGGTGGAGACGCTCGAACGCCTGCGCCGGCATTATGGCCCCGAACGGCCGCTGGTGCTGCTGATGGGTGCCGACGCCTTTTACGGACTGCCCAAGTGGCACCGCTGGGAGGATATTCTCCGGCTCGCCCACATCGCGGTGGCGACGCGCCCCGGCTATCCGTTGTCGGGACTCTCAGGCCCGCTCGCCGATCTTTTCGGCCGGTGCCGCCTCGCCAGCGCCGACTTTTCGCATTCGCCCGCCGGCGGCATCCATGCCTTCGAGCTGGTCGCCGGCACCGTCTCGGCGACCGAGGTGCGCGCGCTGATCAATGCTGGCGCGCCAGACGCGCAGCTGCTCGAATTGCTGCCGCCGGCGGTTCTCGACTATATTCGCCAACATCATCTTTATCGCCGCTGATTCATGGACATCCGCAAACTGCAGCGCATCGTCGTCAATGCGCTCGAAGACGTCAAGGCCAAGGACATCGAGGTCCTCAACACGCGCAAGCTCTCGGATCTGTTCGGGCGCGTCGTCATCGCCACCGGTGATTCCACCCGCCACGTCCGCGCACTGGCGAAGAGCGTCGAGGAGCAGGTGCGCGCGGCGGGCGGCGAGATTCTCGGCGTCGAGGGCGAGGAGGTCGGCGAATGGGTGCTGGTCGATTGCGGCGATCTCGTCTGCCATGTGATGCTGCCGAAAACCCGCGCCTATTACGACCTCGAATCGCTCTGGCAGACGAAACCGAAGCGTGCTGCGGCGCCGGCAGGGAAGGCGTGAGACTCGTCGTGGTCGCCGTGGGGCAGCGTCAGCCGGACTGGGTGAATGCCGGCTTCGCCGAATACGCGAAGCGCATGCCGCGCGAGCTGCCGCTGGAACTCGTCGAAATCAAGCCCGAACCGCGCAGCACCGGCAAGACGGTCGAGGCCATGATGGCCGCCGAGGCCCGGCGCATCGAGGCGGCGCTCCCTGCCCGCTGCCGCCGCGTCGTCCTCGACGAGCGCGGCGAAGCGCTGGATACCCGTGCGCTCGCCCGGCGCCTTTGCGCTTGGCGGAGCGTCGGCGACGATGTCGCCTTGCTGATCGGCGGCCCGGATGGCCTCGCTCCGGCGCTGAAGGCGAGTGCTGATGAGACCTTGCGCCTGTCCTCGCTCACCTTGCCGCACGGCCTCGCGCGCGTCGTCCTCGCCGAGGCGCTCTATCGCGCCTGGAGCCTCGACGCCGGCCACCCCTACCACCGCGACTGAGAGCTTGTGAAAATTTCTGCTATGCGTCCCGATGGCTGCGTTGCGCGGTGCTCGCTCCCGCGCCTAACTCATTGTTATGTCTTGGTCGCTGCGCTCCGTGCGCCTTGCCCTCGGGCCGCTCGCGACGAAATTTTTCACAAACTCTGACATGTCGACGCTGGAGACGCGCATCCATCTCGCCTCGCAGAGCCCGCGCCGGCGCGAACTCCTGACGCAGGTCGGCGTGCGCTTCGATCTGCTGCTGTTCCGCGGCGGCTCGCGCAGTGACCCTGAAACCTGCGAGGATGCCCTGCCCGGCGAAGCGCCCGAGGTGTATGCGCTGCGCGTGGCGATGGCCAAGGCGCGTCATGGCCAAAAGATCCAGGCGCTGCGCCACTTGCCGCAACGCATCGTCCTCGCCGCCGACACGACGCTCGATCTCGACGGCGAGATCATCGGCAAGCCGCGTGACGACGCCGACGCGCTGGAGATCCTGCGGCGCCTGTCCGGCCGCACCCACCGTGTGCTGACGGCGGTGGCGGTAGCGCATCAGGCGCGCATCGAATCGCGGCTGTCGATCAGCGAGGTGCGCTTCCGCGCGCTCGACGAGGCGGAAGTGCGCCGCTATGTCGCCAGCGGCGAACCGCGCGACAAGGCCGGCGCCTATGGCATCCAGGGCCGGGCGGCAATCTTCGTCGCGGAAATCCGCGGCAGCCATTCCGGCATCGTCGGCCTGCCGCTGTGCGAAACGGCATTGCTGCTGCGCGAATTCGGGTATCCGATATGAACACTGGCGAAGCGAGCACGAAGTCTCCCTTCCCGCGAGGGAAGGGCTGGGGATGGACGGGCAATCGATGAGCGAAGAATTCCTGATCAACATCACGCCGCAGGAGACGCGGGTCGCGCTGATGCTGCAAGGCGCCGTGCAGGAGCTGCACATCGAGCGCGCCGGAGGGCGCGGCATCGTCGGCAACATCTATCTCGGCCGCGTCGTCCGCGTGCTGCCCGGCATGCAGTCGGCCTTCATCGAGGTCGGCCTGGAACGCACCGCTTTCCTGCACGTCGCCGACATCTTCGGCGAGAAGAACGGCAACGGCCGGCCGATCGAACGCCTGATCAACGAGGGCGAGACGCTGATGGTCCAGGTATTGAAGGATCCGATCGGCGGCAAGGGCGCGCGCCTGTCGACGCAGATCTCGCTCGCCGGCCGGCTGCTCGTCTATCTGCCGCAGGAAAAGCACATCGGCATCTCGCAGAAGATCGAAGACGAGAGCGGCCGCGAGCGCCTGCGCGAGCGCATCCAGCAACTGTTGCCGGCGGACGAGGCCGGCGGCTTCATCGTGCGCACGATGGCCGAGAATGCCACGGACGCGGAACTGGCCGCCGACATCGCCTATCTGCGCCGTCTCTGGCAGGAAATCCGCCACCGCGCGCAGAATGCGACTGCGCCGGCGCTGCTGCATCACGACCTGACGCTCGCCCAGCGCGTGCTGCGCGATCTCGCCGGGCCGGAGACGACGCGCATCCTCGTCGATTCGCGCGAGAACTTCCACAAGCTCCACGCCTTCGCCGAGGAGTTCATGCCGCAACTGGCCCCCTTGCTCGCCCATTACACCGGCGAGCGGCCGCTGTTCGATCTGTATGGCGTCGAGGACGAGATCCAGAAGGCGCTGGCGCGGCGCGTCGATCTGAAGTCCGGCGGCTATCTGATCATCGACCAGACCGAGGCGCTGACCACCATCGACGTCAATACCGGCGCCTTCGTCGGCGCGCGCAATTTCGACGACACGATCTTCAAGACCAATCTCGAAGCGGCGCAGACCATCGCGCGGCAGCTGCGCCTCAGGAACCTGGGCGGCATCATCATCGTCGATTTCATCGACATGGAATCCGCCGAGCACCGTGCCGCCGTGCTCGCCGAGCTCAACAAGGCGCTGGCGCGCGACCACACGCGCATCACGGTGAATGGCTTCACCCAGCTCGGCCTGGTCGAGATGACCCGTAAGCGCACGCGCGAATCGCTCGCGCAGATTCTCTGCGAGCCGTGCCCCACCTGCGGCGGGCGAGGCGTGGTCAAGACCGCGCAGACCGTCGCCTACGAGATCCTGCGCGAGCTGTTGCGCGAGGCGCGCCAGTTCGACGCGCGCGAGATGCGCGTGCTCGCCGCGCCGGCGGTGATCGACCTGTTCCTCGACGAGGAATCGCAGGCGCTGGCGATGCTCTCCGACTTCATCGGGCGCACCGTCTCGCTGCACGCCGAGCCGAGCTACACTCAGGAACAGTACGATATCGTGCTGATATGAATCCAACCAACGGAGAGAGGAGAAGCCCATGATGAAGAAAAACAGCAACCCCGATTTCGACAGCCTCCTGCCCGCCGCGCGGATGGATCGCCGCGGCTTCGTCGCCACCGCGCTCGGCGCGGGCTTCGCGCTCGCGGCGCAGCCCATCATGGCGCAGACCGCGATCAAGACCGACAGCGAGGGACTCGTCGCCGGCGAGATCAGGATCGGCGAACTGCCGGCCTATCGCGCCATGCCGGCCGGCGGCGGGAATCTGCCGACCATCCTCGTCGTCTCGGAGATCTTCGGCGTGCATGAATACATCGCCGACGTCTGCCGGCGGCTCGCCAAACTCGGCTATCTCGCGGTCGCGCCGGAGCTGTTCCACCGTTACGGCGACCCCAGGAAGATGAGCAACGTGCAGGAGATCCTCGCCGCGATCGTCGCAAAGGTCCCGGACCGGGAAGTGCTGGCCGACCTCGACGCCTGCGCGGCCTGGGCGGCGAAAAACGGCGGCGATCCGGCGCGGCTGGGCATCACCGGCTTCTGCTGGGGCGGGCGCATCACCTGGCTCTACGCCGCGCACAATCCGAACGTCAAGGCGGGCGTCGCCTGGTACGGGCGGATCGATGGCGAAGTGAATGAGAAGACACCGAAATGGCCGCTCGACGTCGCCGGCGAGATCAAGGGCGCGGTGCTCGGCCTCTACGGCGGCAAGGATCAGGGCATCCCGCTCGACGATGTCGAGGCGATGAAAGCGGCGCTCGCGAAGGCAGGCGGCCGCTCGCAGATCCATGTCTATCCTGAGGCCGGGCATGCCTTCCATGCCGATTACCGGCCGACCTACCGCAAGGCGGAGGCCGAAGACGGCTGGCAGCGGCTGCAGGCTTGGTTCAGAGAGCATAAGCTCTGAGGGTGCCGTCTCACCAGCGCCGACTTTCGCAGTAAGCCGGCGCGCGCCGGGCTCGGTCACAAACGCTTACAAAAAGCCTGTCAGCACGACCCCCATGCCCGGCGTTCTACGGGCATGGAGGTCGAACCCATGAAAAAACTGCTGACCGGGCTGCTCGCCAGCCTGTTGCTCGTAAACGCTCTGCCCGCCTTCGCGGACCATCACGGCCATGGGCGTTACTCCTATGGCCCACCAGTCGAGCATCACCATCACCCGCATCGCGGCGCGCCGCTCGCCTGGGTGCTCGGTGGCATCGCGCTCGGCAGCGCTCTCGTCGCGATCGCGCCCCCGCCTCGGCCAGTCGTCGCCGCCCCAGCGGTGGTCGTGGCGCCTCCGCCGCCGCGCACAGCCTGGTTCTGCCAGAGCTATCAGGCCTACTATCCGAACGTGCCTTATTGCCCGGAAGGCTGGCAGCCGGTTGCCGTCTATTGACCTCTGGCGCAATTAGGAGCGTCAGTCGAAGTAAGTGCGCGCTTCCTCGAAGCGCGTCGCGAACCAGCCGGACGTCAGGCTGTCGACGCGCACCTTGCCGTTGCTGCTGGGCGCATGGACGAAGCGGCCGTTGCCGACATAGATGCCGACATGCGAATAAGGCTGGTTGCGGGTGTTGAAGAACACCAGATCGCCGGGGCGCAGCCCCTCGCCATTCACCGGTCGTCCCTGTTTGGCGATGTCGGCGGCCGAGCCGGCAAGCCGCAGGCCGGCGGCATTCTCGAAGACATAGCTGACCATGCCGCTGCAATCGAAGCCGGCCTCCGGATTCTTGCCGCCGAAGCGATACCCGGTATCCAGCAGGCCGAGCGCGAACATCGCCACCTCCTGGGCGCGCGGATCGACGGGACGGCGGTCTTCCGGCGTGATCGACCGCGACGCCGGCGGCGCCTGGGTCAGCGTGCCGCAGCCGGCGGCAAGGAGCAGCACGGCGAGAGGGAGAAGCCAGCGCATGTCGTGATTCTGATCCGGTAGACTCGTTGCCGAGCGAGCGAAAAAAAGGAGCAAGACCATGCAATTGCGCGATCCCGAGCTGTTACGTCGCCAGGCCTTCATTTGCGGCGCCTGGGTGGATGCGGACGATGGTGCCACGGTGCCGATCCACGATCCGGCCAGCGGCGAGAAGCTGGCCGAGGTGCCGGACATGGGCGCGGCCGAGACGCGCCGCGCGATCGAGGCGGCCGATGCCGCCTGGCCGGCCTGGCGCGAGCTGACCGCCAAGCAGCGCAGCGCGGTGTTGCGCAGATGGTATGAGCTGATCGTCGCCCATGCCGACGATCTGGCGCTCTTGATGACTTCCGAGCAGGGCAAGCCGTTGGCCGAGGCGCGCGGCGAGGCGCTGTATGCGGCGAGCTTCGTCGAGTGGTTCGCCGAGGAAGCGAAGCGCGCCTATGGCGATGTGATTCCCCAGACCATCGCCGGTCAGCGCCTCGTCGTGCTCAAGCAGCCGGTCGGCGTCTGCGCGGCGATCACGCCGTGGAACTTCCCCTGCGCGATGATCACGCGCAAGGTCGCGCCGGCGCTCGCCGCCGGCTGCACCGTGGTCGTCAAACCGGCCGAACAGACGCCGCTCACCGCGCTGGCGCTGGCAGCGCTGGCCGAACGCGCGGGCTTCCCGGCCGGGGTGCTCAACATCGTCACCGGATCGGCGGCGAATGCACCGGTGATCGGCGGCGAGCTGACCGCCAACCCGACCGTGCGCAAGCTCTCCTTCACCGGTTCGACTGAAGTCGGCCGCCTGCTGATGGCGCAATGCGCGCCGACGCTGAAGAAGATTTCGCTGGAGTTGGGCGGCAACGCGCCGTTCATCGTCTTCGACGATGCCGACGTCGATGCCGCGGTCGCCGGGGCGATGGCCTCGAAATACCGCAATGCCGGCCAGACCTGCGTCTGCGCCAACCGGCTGCTGATCCAGGAAGGCATCTATGAGGAATTCGCGCGCAAGCTCGCGGCGAAGGTGGCCGAGCTGAAGGTCGGCGCCGGCACCGAGGCGGGCGTCAATCAGGGGCCGCTGATCGACGAGCATGCGCTCGCCAAGGTCGAGGCGCACGTCGCCGATGCCGTCGCCAAGGGCGCGCGCGTGCTCACCGGCGGACATCGCCACGCGCGGGGCGGCACCTTTTTCGAGCCGACCGTGCTCGCGGATGTCACGCCCGAAATGCGCTGTGCGCGGGAAGAGACCTTCGGCCCGGTCGCCCCGCTGTTCAAATTCAGGGACGAAGCCGAGGCGATCCGGCTGGCCAATGCCACCGAATACGGCCTGGCGGCCTACTTCTACGCGCGCGACCTCGGCCGGGTGTGGCGCGTCGCCGAAGCGCTCGAATACGGCATGGTCGGCGTCAATGTCGGCCTGATCGCCAACGAGGCGGCGCCCTTCGGCGGCGTCAAGCAGTCCGGCATCGGGCGGGAGGGCTCGAAATACGGCCTCGAGGAATTCCTCGAGATCAAATACGTCTGTCTCGGCCTGTAGCGAGGCGGCGCGAGCTGGAGAGAACCCCCCGAGAGGGGGCGAAGGGGGGCGGGGAATCAGATCGAGGGGCACGGCAGCCGAGGGCAGGGTTTCCCTGCCCGTAGGCGGCACGCGCCGGAGGCGCGAACCGCGACGCGTCCTCTACGATAGACACCCACATTTTCGAGCGCCGCGAGGCGGCGCGAGCTGGAGAGAACCCCCCGAGAGGGGGCGAAGG
>JACAEF010000125.1 GCA_013388985.1 Rhodocyclaceae bacterium | reverse complement strand
CTCCAGGAAGATCGCCTCGGCCTCGGGCCAGATCTCTAGCGCCGGAGGCAGGTGGAGATAATCCGCGGCACCGGCGGCAAAGACGGCATGCGCTGGCAGCGCCTGGAATTCTTCGCTCGCGACCACGGACAGGCGAGCCGGATACGCACCGGCGGCGGCCAGCTCGACCGTATGAGCCGCCATCCATGCGCCGAACTCGACTGCCGCTTCGTGCTCGGCATCCGGAACGCCCTTGGGGAACACCAGGCTATGCGTTGATCCCCAGGCCGCCTTATGGCCGTCGAACGCGGGCAGGTTCGCCACGCGCCAGTTGAGTCCTTCGACGCTGTCGAAGTAGTTGATCATCCAGGGACCATTGGTGTGCATCGAGAGCGTTCCGAGGGCGAACGCCTGCTCGCCGTCAGACGGCTCTGCCGGACAAATCTTGTCCTTTTCGATCAGGTCCACAAAGTACTGAAGCGCCGCCACGCCTTTCTCGTTGTTGAAGGCGACTTCTGTCTGGTCTTCGTTGAGGAGTTCACCGCCCATCTCCCAATACAGCGAGTACCACTGCCAGAGCACGCGGAAGGCCCAACCACCATGGCAGAAGTAACCCCACTGGTCTATCTCACCGTCTCCGTTGGTGTCTCGGGTCAGGGCTTTGCCGTATTCTATGAACTCGTCCCAGGTCTGCGGCGGCTTGTCGGGGTCCAGCCCGGCGGCGACAAAGTGGTCTACGTTGTAGTACAGGGCCAGATGGTACACGGTGAACGTGACAGCATACACCATGTCGTCAACTATCGCATATGACATGGTGGCCGGCACGTAGTCATCCAGGCTGACGCCGAACGTGCTCTCCCAGTCTGCCTTGCTCCAGCCGTAGATCATCTCGTTGTTGATATAGCGCGGTATTTCGTCGAGATGCAGAAGGACAGCGGCAGGAGCGTCTCCAGACCGGATCGACAGCACCAGTTTGGACTGATATTCGGCGCCACCCGGCTCAACCAGGAAGTTGACTTTGATGCCAGGATGTTCCTCGTTGAACTGGTTGACCAGCGCCTCGTAATAGGCCCCGTCCGGGCCGGTCAGGTACGTGAGAAAGTCGATTTCGACAACCTCTTGTGCGACGGCCTTCGTTGAGGCCATGCCCCCGCCGAGTGCCAGCAACATCGCCAGCAGCAGGCTCAGGCTGACAACAACCTTTTTCATGTTCATGACCCTCTCCTTCTATTGAAGCTCTAATTTCCTGCCTGTGAGTAGATGCCGCAACAACGGCAAGCCCGTGAAGATGTAAGCGAAGTGAAACCTGTCGTGGCCTTTATCGCCTCCTTTCATGTGGGCACGCTCCCCTGCTGGGCAGCGAAGCATGTGTTCTGGCGCGGATAGACTGGCAAGTCCAACCAAGTGGGGTCAAAACGCGGTTGAGATCGGTTTTCTGAGGCATTTCAAAAGAGCACCCTAACAATTTTAGAACGGCGGAAATCGTATTCAGTTAATCGTATTCTAGGATGAATATTATGGTTTGTCAACACCATGACGTATCGCGGACGTATCGCGCACCTCATGAACCCGCAGGGCACGCCGCACAGGGGGTGTCGGTGAAGGGTTAGGGAGCGCCGTGAAGATCGAGGGGAAAAGGGGTGAACTAAGCCGACTGGCGGGGAACCAGGGCGTAGGGGCATTCCAGCTCCCGTTTGGATCCGCTGACGCGGCCTTCGATGCGGTCGAAGAGGGCGGTTGCCAGTTTTTGCCCAATATCAACCGGGGTCTGGGCAATCGTCGTCAGGTGAGGCCGGATGATGAAGGCCTCCGGAATATCGTCAAACCCCATGACGGCTATATCATCCGGGACATTATATCCGGCATCCTGCAATTCGAGGATAACCCCGATGGCCATCAGGTCATTGACCGCGAACAAGACGGGCGGCCAGTTTCGCCGGGCTAATAACTGCTGGGCAGCCCTGCGCCCGCTTTCGAGCGTGAAGTCACCCTGAAAGATAAAATCTGGTTCAACGGATAATCCGGCGTGTTCTATGGCTCTTGTGAAGCCACGCCAGCGGCGCGGGCCTGGGGGATATTCATCTGGCACCCCTAAGAAGCCGACCTGCGCATACCCTCGTTCTTTGATAAGCCAGGTGACCGCTTCCCACGTTGCCTTTTCGTCATCTGACCACACCACATCTACTTCCGGGTGCTTGATGTGCTGGCCCAGCGCGACGACAGGCGTCTGGGTGAAGGCGATAAACCGATCAATGTCCTCATCGGTCAGATGAGTGGGTACCATGATGACGCCATCCACCGGACGCCGGATGACAGCCTCGCAGAAGTGCTTTTCGTTGTCGTAGCGATGGTCGCTGCTCGCGATGATGACATCATAATTATGCTGGCGGGCGATGTCTTGAACTGTGCGCGCAATCGGGTGATAGAATGCGTTGGAG